>NZ_NOYR01000025.1:0-111422 GCF_002258885.1 Rhodococcus sp. 06-1474-1B
GCGCGGGATCCACTTCACCACCAACCCACCCGGGCAAGCGAAATACGTCACCTGCGCCCGCGGAGCGTTCCTCGACGTCATCGTCGACCTGCGCGTCGGATCCCCGACGTTCGGGCAATGGGACAGCGTGCTGATCGACGACATCGACCGGCGAGCAGTGTTCCTCTCCGAAGGCCTCGGGCACGCCATCTTGTCGTTGGAAGACAACTCCACCGTCATGTACCTGTGTTCGTTGGAGTACACCCCGGCCCTGGACCGCGACATCAACCCCCTCGACCCCGCCCTGGGCATCGACTGGCCCACCACCGGCCGCGACGGATCGCCCCTGACCTACGAGCTCTCCGCCAAAGACAAAGCCGCCCCCACCCTCACCGAAGCCCTCGAAACAGGGACCCTGCCCACATTCGAGGTGTGATCCTTCGTCCGTGGGTCAGCTGGATGACTGGGCATCCGGCGCAAACGCGAGCGCATTCGTCAAGCGCGCGTGGAATCGCTGACCAATCCGCGAGCGTGTGGCAAACGCGCTCGCGTTTGCGGAACTGACCGAACCGGCCACCCCCCTCGTGCGCGTTTTGCGCCCCTGGAGGTACGCAAAACGCGCACGACGGCTGTTACCGAATTTTGAAGATCACGAACCGCTGAACGAGGAAGTTGATGACCGTCGCCGTTCCCTGCGCGACGACGAATGCCACGTTGGCGTACCAGAAGCCGTCGGGAAGAACCTGGTAGAGCCAGGTATAGATGCCGACCTGGACGGCGAAGGTGACTCCGTACAGCGCGACGACAGCGAGGAACCGGGCCCGCGACGGTGCCGCGTTGAACGTCCACCGACGATTGATCAGGTACGCCGTGGTGGTGCCGAGCACGAACCCGATCGCCTTGGCCAGGGTCACCCCGACGCCGAACACGAAATGCAGGATCAGATTGACGCCCTGATCGACGATCGCCGACAACACACCCGTCGCCAAGAACCGCACTACCTGCGTCTTGAGATCGAGGGCCGCGTCGGCGATGTTCTCGGTCAGTGGCAGCTCGACGGGCAGCGGGACGTGATGCTGCAGCTCGTCGTCCTCGGGCGACCAGTCGTCGTTCCCGGAGCCGTCTTCGATGGAGCGATCAGGGGTGGACACGAGGACTGACAGTAGCTGCTATCGCAATGCGGGTACCCTCTTGAGCGATGTCCACGACAGCCGACGACGCACTCTTCCCCCTGGAACCACAGGCCGGGAACACTGCGCCGCTACCCACGCAGACCCGCACACTCACTGGTTGGGGCCGCACTGCGCCCTCCACCGGCGAGGTGCTCTCGACCTCCGACCCCGAGCTCATCGCGAACGCGGTCAAGCAGGTCGCCGAGCAGAACGACTCCAAGCCGGCTTACCTCCGACGCGGCGTCATCGCCCGCGGCCTCGGCCGCTCCTACGGCGACAACGCGCAGAACTCCGGCGGACTCGTCATCGACATGAATGCCCTCAACGGCATTCACAGCATCGACGCGTCGACGCGCATCGTCGACGTCGACGGTGGCGTCAACCTCGACCAGCTGATGCGTGCTGCACTGCCGTTCGGTCTGTGGGTTCCAGTGCTTCCGGGTACCCGTCAGGTCACCATCGGCGGAGCAATCGGCACGGACATCCACGGAAAGAACCACCACAGCGCGGGCAGCTTCGGCAACCACGTCCGCTCGATGGAACTGCTCACCGCGGACGGTCAGATCCGCCACCTGACGCCGACGGGCAAGAACGCCAAGCTCTTCTGGGCGACGGTCGGCGGCAACGGCCTGACCGGCATCATCCTGCGCGCGACGATCGAGATGACGCCCACGGAAACGGCCTACTTCATCGCCGACGGCGACGTCACCAGCACCCTCGACGAGACCATTGCCCTTCACAGCGACGGCAGTGAGAACAACTACGACTACTCGAGCGCCTGGTTCGACGCCGTGGCTCCGCCCCCCAAGCTCGGCCGCGCAGCTCTCTCACGTGGATCGTTGGCGCGCCTCGACCAGCTTCCCGAGAAGCTGCAGAAGGATCCGCTGCGCTTCAACGCCAAGCCGCTCGTGAAGTTCCCCGATATCTTTCCGAACGGGCTCGCCAACAAGTACACGTTCTCCGCCGTCGGCGAGGCCTGGTACCGCAAGGCCGGCAATTATCGGAACAAGGTTCAGTCCCTTACAGCGTTCTACCACCCACTCGACATGTTCAGTGAGTGGAACCGCGCCTACGGCTCCAAGGGATTTCTGCAGTACCAGTTCGTGGTGCCGCCGGAGGCCGTCGACGAGTTCAAGAAGATCATCGTCGACATCCAGAAGTCGGGGCATTACTCGTTCCTCAACGTGTTCAAGCTGTTCGGGCCGGGAAACAAAGCGCCGCTGAGCTTTCCGATTCCAGGCTGGAACATCTGCGTGGACTTCCCGATCAAGCCGGGCCTGAACGAGTTCGTCCGCGAACTCGACAAGCGTGTGCTCGAGTTCGGCGGTCGTCTGTACACCGCGAAGGATTCGCGCACCGACGCCGAGACGTTCCACTCGATGTACCCGCGGATCGACGAATGGATCAAGGTTCGTCGATCTGTAGACCCCACAGGCGTTTTCGCCTCCGATATGGCTAGAAGGCTGGAACTGCTGTGACGATAGACGCCGTAGGTAACCCACAGACGATTCTCGTTCTGGGTGGCACCAGCGAGATCGGTCTCGCGATCACCGAGGAGTACCTCTCGAAGTCTCCGGCACGCGTCGTTCTCGCTGCGCTGCCCAACGATCCGCTGCGCGAGAGTGCCGTTGCACAGCTCACCGCCAAGGGCGCGAAGTCCGTGGACGTCATCGACTTCGACGCACTCGACACCGCGTCGCATCCGAAGGTCATCGACGCGGCCTGGGCCAAGGGTGACGTCGACGTCGCGATCGTCGCCTTCGCCGTCGACTTCGATGCCGAGCAGCTCTGGCAGGACCAGCGCAAGGCCGTCCTGGCCGCGAACATCAACTACACCGCATCCGTGTCGGTCGGCGTACTGCTGGGCGAGAAGATGAAGGCGCAGGCGTACGGCCGCATCATTGTCATGTCCTCGGTGGCAGGCGAGCGGGTCCGTCGCTCCAACTTCGTCTACGGCTCCACCAAGGCCGGCCTCGACGGTTTCTACCTCGGACTCGGAGAAGCGTTGCGCGAGTTCGGCCCTCGGGTCACGGTCGTTCGTCCGGGCATGGTGCGCACCAAGTTCAGCGCCCACGTCAAGGAAGCGCCGATGACCGTCGACAAGGAGGTCATCGCGAAGCTCGCGGTGAACGCTTCGCGCAAGGGCACCCCGCTCATCTGGACTCCCGCACCGTGGCGTCTGGTGATGATGGTGCTGCGACACGTGCCGCGGCCGATCTTCCGCAAGCTGCCCATCTGATCTCGATGACTGACGGGGTTGCACCGGCTCGCAGAACCGCCTCTGCCGTCGGGGAGATCGTTCTCGGTGCGCTCGTCGCAGTCGTGGTGGCGACGGTCGGGCTGTACGCCTTCTCACTGGTTCAGTGGCCGGCGTTCAACTCGTCCAACGTCACTCGCGCTCTGACAACTCTGGGCCAGGTGGTAGCCGCGGCTCTGTTCGCGTCGTCGATCTACCTGTACCGAATCCGCAAGTGGCCGTGGATCGCTCGACTGTCGGCGTGGGTCGGGCTGTCCGGCTTCGTCACCGTCACCCTCGGAATGCCCTTGGCGGCAACCAAGCTGTACCTGTTCGGCATCTCCGTCGACCAGGAGTTTCGCACCGAATACCTGACGCGTCTGACGGATTCGGCGTCGTTGCGCGACATGACGTACGCCGACATCCCACCCTTCTACCCCGCCGGTTGGTTCTGGCTCGGTGGACGGGTCGGCAACCTGCTGGGTATGGACGGCTGGGAAGTGTTCAAGCCGTACGCAATCGGACTGCTTGCCGTCACGTCGGTGGTCGCTTTCGTACTGTGGAAGGCCCTGATCCGCAGCGACTGGGCTGTCGCCGTCAGCGCTGTCACGACTGCATTGGTTGTCGCCTACGCCTCGCCCGAGGCCTACAGCGCCGTCATCGTGCTGCTGTTCGCCCCGGCATTGCTCCTGGCCTGGGGCGCGTTGCATCGCCCCGTCGGGATGAATGCGGCATCCAGTCGGTCAGACGGCAAGAATGGGACATTCATCCCCACGGGGGGACGCGCAGCAGGCGGCTGGGGAGCGGTAATCGGTACCGGCCTGTTCCTCGGTCTGGCCGCGACGTTCTACACCCTGTACCTGGGTCTGGCCGCGTTCACCGTCGTGCTGATGGCCTTGTTCGCCGCCGTTCTCGCCTATCGCGAGCGCAAAACCTGGCGGGCCTTGATTCCTATCGCACTCAAAGTGGCTGCGATCGCCGTCATCTCGGGCCTCATAGCGGCGACGGTATGGCTGCCGTATCTCGTCGACTTCCTCCGCGGCGCACCGTCCACATCGGGCACCGCACTGCACTACCTGCCCGAGGCCGGTGCAACGCTTCCGTTCCCGATGTTCGAGTTCTCGATGATGGGCATTCTGTGCCTCTTCGGAACGGTATGGGTGGCAGTACGTTTCTCGTCGTCGCGTCGAGCACAGGCACTCGGAGTCGGCGTCGTCGCGGTCTACCTGTGGACGTTGCTGTCCATGGCGGCCACGGCTGCGGGCACCACACTGCTCTCGTTCCGACTCGAAGCGGTTCTCATCGTATTGCTCGGCAGCGCAGGCGTTTTCGGATTCCTCGAAGGCAGCCACGCGATCTACCAGGCCATCAACGAGCCACCGAAGTTCCGCATCGCTGCCGTCGTCGTCGCGACCATCGGCGCAATGGCCTTCGCGCAGAACATCCCCCAGGTACTGCAGAGCGAGATCACCGTCGCCTACTCCGACACCGACGGTGACGGCAACCGTGCCGATATGCGTCCGCCGAGCGCCGTCTCGTACTACCGCGAGGTCGACGACGCCCTGACCGAACAGACCGGTCGACCACGCGATGAAACCGTCCTGCTCACCGCCGACACCTCGTTCCTGAGCTACTACCCGTACTTCGGATTCCAAGGACTGACGTCGCACTACGCCAATCCACTGGCGCAGTTCGATCAGCGGGCCGACGCCATCGAGCGGTGGACCGAGCTCGAGACTCCCGACCAGATGATCGAGGCGCTCGACACCAGCCAGTGGCGCGCCCCCGACGCCTTCCTGTTCCGCCGCGGCGCCGACGGCTACACCTTGAGACTGGCGGAGGACGTCTACCCGAACGATCCGAATGTGCGGCGCTACACCGTCACCTTCCCCGAGTCACTGTTCGAGGATCCACGCTTCACGGTGACCGACATCGGGCCGTTCGCACTGGTCGTACGTACTACATAACGCCGCGCGCCGAATCGAGACCGCGGCCGCAGGCCGAGTAGGTCACGGAGCTAGCGGGTTACCCGCGGCAGGTGCCGGCAGCACCTGACGAGCCGTGATCTCATCGCCGCACGAGTCACACTCGAGCCTCACGTGTGCATTGCCCCCACAGTCGCGGTGCGTGTAGTGCACGGGGACACCGTCGGGTGCCATGTACGCGTCGCCCCAGTCCTTGAAGGCCATCAGAATCGGATAGATGTCGTGGCCCTTGCGGGTCAGCCGGTATTCCGCGTAGGTGGAATCGGCCTGCACCTTGGCGAGAATGTCGTGCTCGACGAGGCGGTCGAGTCGATCCTGCAGCCGACTTCGTGAGATCCCCATGGCGCTCTGGAAGTGGTTGAAACGGCGAACCCCGGCGAACGACCACTTCAGAATCACCAGCGTCCACCGGTCACCCAGAACGGACAGAGACCTCGAAATCGAGCAGGGCACATCGGCCAGCTCCGCATGACGCATACCGTCGACCTTACCCAGCAGTCTCGAAACGAGACTATTGCTGCTACTTTGTAGTCTCGAAATGAGACCAGGGGTGTACATGGACGCTGTGACAGACGATCGAGGGCAGCAATTCTCGGCACTCGCCGGAATTCTCGAAGAACGCTGGACGTGCCGACAGTTCCGGCCGGATGCAGTGCCACGCGGCGATATCGAGCGTGTGCTCGCGCTGAGCCAGCGCACACCGTCGTGGTGCAACACCCAGCCGTGGCAGGTCATCGTGACGGAAGGGGAAGGGACAGACCGCTTCCGCCGGACACTCCAGGACCACGTCCGCGGCGGCGGCCCCGTGCAGAGTGACATCCCCTTCCCCACCCAGTACGCCGGCGACTATCGCGACCGTCGCCGTGCGTGCGGACTGCAGCTCTACGACAGTGTCGGCATCGAGAAGGGGGATCCGCGCGCCCTTGCTCAGATGCTCCGCAACTTCGACTTCTTCGATGCGCCACACGTCGCCGTGATCACCACCGAGGCCGATCTCGGCGAGTACGGAGCGATCGACTGCGGTCTGTACGTCAACACCTTTCTGCTCAGCGCACACAGCCTCGGCATCGCCACCGCCCCACAGGCCGCCCTCGCGTCGTACTCCGATTTTCTGCACGATTACTTCGACATACCGGAGCACCGTCGCGTCGTGCTCGGAATCTCGTTCGGATACGCGGACCTGGAGCACCCGATCAACTCGTTCCGAACCGAACGGGCGGACGTGACGAACGTGGCCACCTGGATCGGTGACTGATCCGTACATACGGGTGGGGCGGCGTCGCACTCCAGCCGGTGTGACCCAGCACGTTCGAGTTTTCGCCCACCGTGATCTTTCTGTAACCTCGACGCGATGACCACCCACGACCAGAGCGTTCTCGAGCGGCAGCCGACCACGGCACCGGCTCGACACTCCGGCGTCGGGCGTGGCGACCTCGTGGCGGCCGTCGGGTTTCTGATCGCCGCCGTGTACGTCCTGCAGGGTCAGTGGCGCAATCTCAACGGTGGCTACCTCTACAACAGCGGCCAGGACCAGACGATGTGGGAGTGGTTCTTCTCCGTCGCCGCCCACGCCGTCGCGCATCTGGACAATCCACTGTCCAGTGACCTGCAGAATTACCCGCTCGGGGTGAATCTGATGGCGAACACGGCGATGTTCGGCATCTCCATCCCGCTCGCTCCGATCACGCTGATGTTCGGACCCACCGTCACCTGGGCGATCGCCCTCACCGCCGGCCTCGCCGGCACGTCGTTCGCCTGGTACTGGCTGTTCTCGCGTCAGCTGAACGCGTCCAAGGGTGCCGCCGCGATGGGCGGCGCGCTGTGCGGCTTCGCGCCCGGTGCCATCTCCCATGCCAACGGCCACCCCAACTTCGTGGTGCTGTTCCTGCTCCCGGTCATCGCGATGCTGGTCACCCGCATCGCACACGGCGGCGGAACCACCAAGAACACCGTCGGGCTCGGCCTGATCGTCGCGCTGCAGATCCTGCTCGGCGAAGAACCGCTGCTGATCTTCGCGATGTCGTTCGCCATCTTCGCCGTCGTCTACTACCTGTCCCGGCCGCGATCGCTGTGGCCGGCCGTCCGCAATGCCGTACCCCGACTCGCGGTATCGGCGAGCATCGCGCTGGCCATCGTCGCGTTGCCGCTGTGGTGGCAGTTCTTCGGACCGCAGTCGTACTCCTTCCTCGAACACGGCCCGATGGGCAACGACGCCAAAGCCCTGTTCCAGTTCCCGACGCAATCCATCGGTGGCGTCGCCACCCCGGGACAGAACGTACGGATCAACGCCACCGAGGAGAACGCCTACTTCGGCTGGCCGCTGCTCGTGCTGTGCCTCGTGGCGGCAGTGTGGATGTGGCGTGTTGCCTGCGCCAGAGCCGCGGCTGCCACGGCCATCGTCATGAGCGTGCTCTCGCTCGGCGCAACGCTGACGATCGGCAAGAACGACACCGGCATCACCCTGCCGTGGACGAAACTCGCCGAATACCCACTCGTCGAATCCGTCCTCGAGACCCGCTTCGCCCTCGGTGCGGTCCCCGCACTGGCTCTGTTGCTCGTCCTGGCCACCGACCGGACGTTCCGCAACGGACTACGGCCGTTGCCTGCATTCTGGATCGCCGGACTCGCCCTCGCCCTGGTTCCGCTGATCCCGACGCCGCTGGTCACCGTCGACAAATCCCCCACACCCCGGTTCTTCGCCGACGGCGACTGGCAGAACTACGTCGACGACGGTTCCGTCGTCACCGTTCCTCTCCCACGGCCCGAGGACGCCCGGCCGCTGCGTTGGCAGACGGACGCGGACATGGGCTTCACGCTGGCCGCCGGATACTTCGTCGGACCGAGCGATCAGGAAGAGAAGGTCGCCAAGTACGGCGCCGTCGACCGCCCGACGGCGCTGCTGCTCGGCTCGGTCTACGACTCCGGCACCGTTCCGGAAATTACCGCCGATCAGCGCAGCCAGGCGGCGCAGGACATGAGCTTCTGGGAAGCCGACGTCGTGGTACTTCCGCCGAGCAAGAACACCGTCGCCCTGCGCAGCACGGTCACCGAGCTGCTCGACGTCCAGCCGCAATACACCGGCGGCGTATGGGTGTGGGATGTGCGCTCGCTCGTCCAATAGCATCGCCGGTGTGCCTGCGACCGCTCCGAACATCACGACCGCCCGGCTGATAGCGATCGTCACCGGCATCATCGGTGCCGTTCTGGCCATCGCCACTCCGCTGCTGCCGGTGCAGCAGGACGTCTCCACCCTGTCGTGGCCGCAGAACTCGTTCGGGAGCGTCAACGCTCCGCTGGTGAGCTACTCCCCGCTCGAATTGAACGCGACGATCCCGTGCAGTACTGCCACTCGGCTCGAGGGCGGCGGCACGGTGATGTCCACCGCTCCGATCGCGGCGGCGAAAACCGAGCAGCGAGCACTGACCGTGCGGGTCGACGACGATCGACTGCAGGTGCTGCTCCGCGATCGCGTTCTCGCCGAGGCTCCCGTATCCGACCTGGCCTCCGATTGCGCGCTGACCATCTCCTCGAACGCCGCCCGCACGGTGGTCGACCTCGGCGGCGCGGCCACCACTGTCGACGGCGACGTCCGGCCCCAGGTCGTCGGCATCTTCACCGACCTCACCGCGCCGGTCGACGGTCTGAACGTGCGCGTGGACATCGACTCCCGCTACTCCTCGACCCCGACGACGTTCAAGCTGCTGGCGATGATCGTCGGCGCGCTGGGCGTCGTCGCCTCCCTGTTCGCATTGCATCGCCTCGACAGCGTGGACGGTCGACGTCACCGCCGCTTCCTGCCGTCGCGCTGGAAGTCGGTGACCGGCGTCGACGCCGTCGTCGTCGGAGTGCTGGTGTTGTGGCACTTCATCGGTGCCAACACCTCGGACGACGGCTACCTGCTCAACATGGCACGCGTCTCCGAGCACGCCGGATACATGGCCAACTACTTCCGCTGGTTCGGCGTTCCCGAAGCACCGTTCGGCATGCCGTACTACGACATGCTGGCCGCCCTCGCCAAAGTCAGCACCGCCAGCATCTGGATGCGCCTACCCGCCACCATCGCCGCACTGCTGTGCTGGCTCGTCATCAGCCGCGAGGTCATCCCCCGCCTCGGGCGCGCGGTACTGACCAACCGCGTCGCGCTGTGGACCGCAGGCCTGGTGTTCCTCGCCTTCTGGCTGCCCTACGACAACGGACTGCGCCCGGAACCCGTCATCGCCCTGGGCGCGCTGCTGACGTGGTGCTCGATCGAGCGTGCGATCGCCACCGGACGACTGTTGCCCGCCGCGGTCGGCACACTGATCGCCGCCTTCTCGCTCGCCGCCGGACCCACCGGACTGATCGCCGTCGCCGCGCTGCTCGCCGGACTCCGCCCGATCGTGATGATCATCGTCAAACGAGCTCGGCAGGTGGGGTTGCTCGCGGTCCTCGCGCCGCTGATCGCGTCGGGACTGGCCGTGGTGATCGCGATCTTCGCCGACCAGACTCTGAGCACCGTGCTCGAAGCGACCCGGGTGCGCTCGGCTCTCGGACCCAACGTGCCCTGGTTCGAGGAACGAGTGCGCTGGGACGCGTTGATGACCATCTCCCCCGACGGCTCGCTCGCCCGACGATTCGGCATGTTCGCGATGCTGCTGTGCATCGTCGTCTGCATCGCGGTGATGCTCCGCAAGAACGGACGCATCCCCGGTACCGCCACCGGGCCATCGCGTCGGATACTCGGAATCGTCTTGGGCGCACTTGCTTTGATGATGTTCACCCCCACCAAGTGGACCCACCACTTCGGCGTGTACGCCGGTCTCGCCGCGTCCCTCGGCGCACTGGCAGCGGTGGCCGTCACGGCGGCCACCGTCCGATCCCCGCGTAACAGAACGCTGTTCACGGCAGCGGTGCTGTTCCTGACGGCCGTGGCGTTCACCAGCTCGAACGGTTGGTGGTACGTCTCGAGCTACGGCATTCCGTGGTTCGACAAGCCGCCGTCCATTGCCGGCAAGGGCTTCTCGACCATCCTGCTCGGCCTGACCGTGCTGACCCTGCTGTATGCGGCGTACCAACATGTCCGATTGCCTTATCGCACAGCAGAAACCACCACGCGTCGACGCTTCGCACCCTCGGCGTTGACCATCGTCGCCGGCGGCGTCGTCGCATTCGAAGTGCTTTCGTTCGCCAAAGGTGCTGTGGCTCAATACCCTGCGTACTCCATCGCGCGATCCAACTTCTCCGCACTCGCGGGCAACTCGTGCGGACTCGCCGGTGACGTGCAGGTGGAGACCGACGTCAACGGATCCGTCCTGCAGCCGATCGACCCCGCCCCGGACGCGCTGGGAGCAGGTGGCAGCACCGGATTCACCCCGGACGGCGTCGCCGAAGACCTGACGGCTGACTCCGAGGACACGGCCCAGGGCAGTGCCAACTCCATCCGCCCCGAGGACTCCGAAGAGAGCGCGTCGGCCACCTCGTCGAACTCCGCAGGCACCTCGGGCGGAACCAACGAGAACGTCGGAATCAACGGCAGCACAGTCGCTCTGCCGTTCGGACTGAACCCCGAAACGACCCCGGTCCTCGGCAGCTTCGGAGCGACCGAGCCCGCGTCACTGACCTCCGGTTGGTATTCGCTGCCTGGAGAGGGCGACCTGATCGCCATCGCCGCCGCAGGCCGAATCCGCTCGGTGGACAAGGACGGCATCGTCACCCCGGGCCAACGCGTCGAACTGGAATACGGACGCCGCGACGGCGGCGACGTCCAGGCACTCGGCCGTGTCACGCCTCTCGACATCGGCCCCGCCCCGTCGTGGCGCAACCTGCGCGTACCGATGAGCGACCTACCCGCCGACGCTAACGCCGTTCGCATCGTCGCCGAGGACAACGACCTGGCCGGAGATCAGTGGCTCGCCGTCACTCCCCCACGCGTCCCGAAAACTCAGACGCTGAATTCTCTGGTCGGGTCCACCGACCCCGTTCTGCTCGACTGGGCGGTCGGGCTGGCGTTCCCGTGCCAGCGTCCGTTCGATCATCGCGACGGCGTCGCCGAGGTGCCGCAGTACCGCATCCTGCCCGACCGAACCGGAGCCGAATCCACCAACGCCTGGCAGGATTCTTTTGGTGGCGGCCCGCTGGGGTGGACCGAACTGCTGCTCGGTGCCCAGACTCTGCCGTCGTATCTGGCCGACGACTACGCCCGCGATTGGGGGTCGATCGAGAGATACACGCCACTCGATCCGGCTGCCGCGACCGCCCGGATCACCGTCGAGCAACAGTCTCGGTCGGGACTGTCCAGCGACGGACCGATGAAGACCGGCTGATTCCCTGTTTCTCCATCGGATCCGGGGACGGCGCCTGTGTGACCTCGAAGTCACGCTCGCATAACATCGACAATCGTGCCCGACGTCGTGACAGATTCATCAGCTGGTCCCCCCGTCCCCGCTCCGCTCGGAGCCTCGGACGAACTTCGTGCTCAGGTACGGATTCCCCGGCTGATCGCGATGGTGGCCGGCATACTCGGCGTGCTGTTCGCACTGATCACTCCGTTCGCACCCGTCACGCAGACCACCGCGAGTATCGAGTGGCCGCAGAACGGCCTCCTACAGGACGTGGACGCCCCGCTGGTGTCCCAGGCACCCCTGCGACTGTCCGCAACCCTCCCGTGCTCTGCTGTGGCCGCACTACCCGCGTCGGGCGGGCTGTTGCTGGCGACCGCACCCCCGCAAGGTGAGGGTGCCGCCCTCAACAGCCTGTTCGTTCGCGTCGGCGAGTCGAACGTCGATGTCCTCGACCGCAACGTCGTCGTCGCGACGGCACCGCGCGCCGACGTCCAGAGCACACGCTGCGCCGCCATCGAGATCACCTCGAACGACCAGTACACCTCCGCAGCCTTCACCGGGCTGACCGACGAGAGCGGCCAACCCGTGCAGGGTCGGCTCGACGGCGACCTCCGTCCGCAGGTCGTCGGCATCTTCAGTGATCTCAGTGGCGCGGCCCCGGCCGACATGTCGGTCACCGTCGACGTCGACTCCCGCTTCTCGTCGACTCCGACCATCCTGAAGTCGTTGATCATGGTGCTGGCGATCGCCTGCACGTTGCTGGCCATGGGCGCGCTCGCACGGCTCGACGGCACCGATCGCCGCGCGCACCGCCGCTTCTTCCCGTCGCACTGGTGGAAGTTCACGGGCGTCGACGTCACGGTTCTCGGAGTCCTCGTCGGCTGGCACTTCGTCGGCGCCAACACCTCCGACGACGGCTACCTGCTCACCATGGCCCGCGCGGCCGAACATTCCGGCTACATGGCCAACTACTTCCGCTGGTTCGGCGTCCCCGAGGCACCGTTCGGCTGGTACTACGACGTCCTGGCCGTCTTCGCCAAGATCTCGACCGCAAGCCCGTGGATGCGCCTGCCCGCCCTGATCGCCGGAGTCCTGTGCTGGATGGTGATCAGCCGCGAGGTGGTGCCGCGACTCGGACGCGCGGTGCGCAAATCGAACGTGGCGTTGTGGACCGGCGGATTGGTGTTCCTCGCCTTCTGGCTCCCGTACAACAACGGACTGCGTCCCGAGCCGATCGTCGCCCTCGGCGCATTGCTGACCTGGTGCTCGATCGAACGCTCCATCGCCACCGGCAGACTGCTCCCCGCCGCAGCCGCCTGCCTCATCGGTGCCTTCACCCTGGCCGCCGCACCCACCGGATTGATGTGTGTGGCAGCGCTTCTCGCCGGAGCCCGGCCCATCGCTCGCATCGTGGTCCGACGCCACCGGCAGGTCGGCACCCTCGCCATGCTGGCACCGTTGGCCGCTGCCGGAGTCCTCGTCCTCGTCGTCGTGTTCGCCGACCAGACCTTCGCGACGGTCATCGAATCCACCCGAGTGCGCACCATCATCGGCCCCAACGAGGCGTGGTACCAAGACTTCCTGCGGTACTACTACCTCTTCGTCCAGACCGTCGACGGTTCCGTGGCCCGCCGCTTCGCGTTCCTCGCGATGCTCCTGTGCCTGTTCACCACGCTGTTCGTGCTCCTGCGCCGCCGGCGCATTCCCGGCATCGCGAACGGGCCTGCCTGGCGACTGCTCGGCGTCGTCCTCGGAACCATCTTCTTCATGATGTTCAACCCCACCAAGTGGACTCACCACTTCGGTTCCTACGCCGGAATCGCCGGTGGGCTCGCCGCACTGACCGCAGTAGCCGTGTCGGCCAGTGCACTGCGCTCACGCCGGAATCGATCCCTGTTCACTGCCGGCCTGATGTTCGTTCTGGCACTGTCGTTCTCGGGCATC
Organism: Rhodococcus sp. 06-1474-1B; assembly: GCF_002258885.1. Classification (NCBI taxonomy): domain Bacteria; kingdom Bacillati; phylum Actinomycetota; class Actinomycetes; order Mycobacteriales; family Nocardiaceae; genus Rhodococcus; species Rhodococcus sp. 06-1474-1B. The sequence goes on from NZ_NOYR01000025.1 coordinate 13,637, forward strand.
AACGGCTACTGGTACGTCTCGAGTTACGGCGTGCCGTGGTTCGACAAGACGGTCTCGCTCGGCGGCAACGAATCCGGCTCGCTGTTCCTCGTCCTCTTCGGACTGGTTCTCGCCGTCGCGGCATTCCAATACCTACGTGAGGGATACGCACCGCCACAACCGAAACCGACGTCGGCCCGCGGTAGACGCATTCGCAAGTTCGCTGCCGCACCACTGACCGTCATCGCCGGAATCATGGTGCTGTTCGAGGTCCTCTCCCTCGTCAAGGGTGCCGTCTCCCAATATCCCGCCTACTCGCTCGCACGCTCCAATGTGCAATCGGTACTGGGCAATTCGTGCGGACTCGCCAACGACGTGCTCGTCGAAGCCGATCCCAACGCTGACGTACTGAGCCCCCTCCCAGGTGAATTCGATCCCGTCGCAGGCCCCCTCGGCGGAGCCAGCGACACCCTGCGCAACTTCACCGCCAACGGAATCCCCAGCGACCTCAGCGCCGACGCCGTGGAAGTCAAACCAGGACAAGGCAATACCGACCAACAAGCCGTCGGACCCGCCTTCGAGGAAGGCCAGAGCTCGGGCACAGCAGGAGGCACCGGCGCACTGGGCGTCAACGGCTCCACCGCCGCCCTGCCCTTCGGACTCGACCCCGCCACCACACCCGTCCTCGGCTCCTACCAAGAAGGAATCCAGGAACCGGCCGAGGCCACCTCGAGCTGGTACCAACTACCCGCCCGCAGCGACGACGCACCACTCGTCGTGTTCTCCGCAGCCGGACGTATCTGGTCCTACGACGACACCGGTGCCCTCACCTACGGCCAGTCGCTGCTGCTCGAATACGGCAAGCGTCAGCCCGACGGAAGCGTCCAGGCGCAGGGCACCTACCTGCCTCGGGACATCGGACCCGCACCCTCGTGGCGCAACCTGCGAGTTCCGTTGGCAGACATCGCACCCGACGCCGACGCCGTCCGCATCGTCGCCAACGACCCCAACCTCACCGGCGACCAGTGGCTCGCATTCACCCCGCCGCGAGTACCGGTAATGGAGAATCTGAACACCATGATCGGCAGTGAGCAGCCCGTTCTGCTCGACTGGGCTGTCGGACTCCAGTTCCCGTGCCAACGGCCGTTCGACCACCGCTACGGCGTCGCCGAGGTACCCGGCTACCGCATCCTCCCCGACCGCCCACTGGCCGTCAGCTCCACCGACACCTGGCAATCCGGCGAGAACGGCGGACCGCTGGGATGGTCCGAACTACTCGCCAAACCAGTCGCCGTCCCCACCTACCTCAAAAACGACTGGGCCAGGGACTGGGGCTCACTGGAACGCTACGAGCAGTACTACCCCAACGCCGTACCCGCGGACCTGCAAACCGGAGAAGCCACGCGATCGGGATTTTACGAAGACGGAAAGCTACGAGTCTTCGAGAAATAGTCCACCCAGCCTCGCCCGCCCCGCCCATCCGCCCTCCGCGTGGTGTCGCCCGCTCCTTTTTGGGATCAATGTCCCTTTGTTGCACTCTGACTGACTGAATCCCGCATTCATTCGGACGGGGTTGGCGTACGGCCGATGGAGCGGGGTTCGGCACACGATCGATGGAGCGGGGGCTTACCACCGACCCCCGACAGTTTTCGGTGGACAAGACACGCCCTCGAGACATTTGTGCACAACCTCGTCGACCATCCACAGGGATTCCCTGAACGGCCGTTTTCGACGTCGAAGTGTCAGTGTCGCGTTCGACAGTCGAGGCATGAAACGGGGAGTTTGGGCCACAGACCTATCGATGCTGGAGGACGTCGCCGATCACGGCGTCGTGACAAGGGCACAGCTTCGCTCGGCCGGTGTCGCGGATGGGACGGTAGCCGGCCGATGCGCAGCCGGCGGACCTTGGCAGCACTTGCTCCCAGGGGTGGTGCTGCTGCACAACGGCTTCCCATCTCACCGACAGCGAATGGCTGCTGCCCTGGCGTACGGCGGTCCACACAGCATCCTCACTGGGAACGCGGCATTGAGTGTGCATGGCTTGGGGCCGAATCCACCGTCGAATGAAGTTCACATTCTCGTCCCGAACGAGATGCAGCGAGCATCCGTCAAATTCGTCCGATCCGAACGCACCTGGCGCATGCCCGAAACGGTGTTCGACCACGGTCCGCGCTGCGCTCCGGTATCCCGGAGTGTCGTCGACGCGACCCGCGCACTACGCGGACGATCTCAGTGCACGGCTTTGATTGCGGAGATCATCAGACGGGGTGCGGCATCACTCGAAGAGCTGGCAATCGAATTGGCGGAGGGGCCGAGACGCTACAGCGCATCGACACGGTTGGCGATCAGGGATCTGGAAGGAAACGCTCACTCCGTCGCCGAGGCGGACGCTCAACGGCTCTACCGATCGAGCGGACTCCCACCAATGATTCACAATGCCCGGCTGTTCACCTCGGACGGTACATTCCTCGGTAGCCCCGACGGCTTCCTCGACACAGTCTGCTTCGGGTGGGAGATCGACTCCCTCGCTCATCACCTCTCGCCGATCGATCATGCGAACACGATGGCTCGCCGAGCTCTCCTGCAACGCCACGGCGCGATCGTGGTGTCACATCTGCCGCAGGACATCCGGGACGACCCCCAGCGCGTGCTCGCGGATCTTCGGGCCGGCTATCAACAGGCTCTGGCGCGGCCCCGTCCGAACCTCGTTCTTCGACGGAGCGCGACGTCGACCGGATGAATGTCTCTTGCAAGCACTTCAACTGCAACAAAGCCGCATTCATTCGCTTCTGGCTCGGGGAGACCGACGAATGAATGCGGCTTTGTTGCAGTCAGAGCGACTGAAACCCACATTGATCCCAAAAGGGAGCGAAGCGACCCCGACGCAGGACCGGCGCGCTTGGCTAGATCGGGAGCAAAGAGTGCTTACGCGGACTCTTGTGTACTTCCTTGTCCTTGAGGATGTGCAAGGCCTTGCGAATTTCGAGGCGCGTCTGCGAGGGCTCGATGACGGCGTCGATGTAGCCACGTTCGGCGGCGATCCACGGCGTTGCGACATGCTCGTTGTAGAAGTTGATCAGTTGCTTGCGCAGTGCCGGAGCATTTTCGCCTGCCTCGGCGAGTTGCTTGCGACTCATGATGTTGATGGCACCTTCGGCACCCATGACGGCGATGCGGGCAGTGGGCCAGGCGAGGTTGATGTCGGATCCGAGCTGCTTCGAGCCCATCACCGCGTATCCGCCGCCGTACGACTTACGGATCACGACAGTCAGTTTCGGCACCGTCGCTTCGACGAACGAGAAGATGAAGCGGCCACCGCGATGGATGACGCCGAGGGTTTCCTGGTCGACGCCGGGCAGGAAGCCGGGTGTGTCGACGAGGAAGATGATCGGAATGTTGTAGGCGTCGCTGAGGCGGATGAACCGCGCACATTTGTCCGCTGCCTTCGCGTCGAGTGCCCCGGACAGGTGCATCGGCTGATTGGCGACGATTCCCACCGGCCGACCGTCGACGCGGGCGAAGCCGGTGATGACGTTCTGTGCAGTCTGGGCGGCGATCTCGTGGAACTCGCCGTCGTCGAAGATGCGCAGGATGATGTCGTGCATGTCGTAACCGGCGTTGTCGGCGTCGGGCATGAACGAGTCGAGCGTGCGATCGGATTCGGTGATCTCCGGCTCGAGTCCCGGGTTGATGACCGGTGCCTCTTCCTGGCAGCTCGACGGCAGGTAGCTCAGGTAGTTCCGAATCCAGTCGAATGCGGCCTTCTCGTCGGCCGCGACGTGGTGCACGTTGCCGTTGATGGCCTGGACGCGGGCACTGCCGAGTTCGTCGAGGCTGACGTCCTCGCCGGTGACGGACTTGATGACGTCCGGTCCGGTGACGAACATGTACGCCTCTTCGGTGGCGACGACGATGTCGGTGTTGATCGGCGCGTACACCGCGCCACCGGCGCATTTGCCGAGGATCAGCGAGATCTGCGGGCACAGGCCGGAGAGCGCCTCATGGCGTCGACCCAGTTCGGCGTACCACGCGAGGGAGGTGACGGCGTCCTGCACGCGAGCTCCACCGGAGTCGTTGATGCCGACGACCGGGCAGCCCATCTTGATCGCGAAGTCCATGATGCCGGCGACCTTGCGGCCGAACATCTCGCCGACGGTTCCGCCGAACACGGTCTGATCGTGCGAGAACACTGCGATCGGACGGCCGTCGACGGTTCCGTGCCCGGTGACGACGCCGTCGCTGTAGAGGGCACCCGGATCGTTCGGGGCCTTCACCAGCGCGCCGATCTCGACGAAACTGCCGGGGTCGAGCAGCGAGTTCACGCGATCTCGGGCGCTGGGTATGCCCTTCTTTGCGCGCTTGGCGATGCCGATCTCGCCGGCCGGTTCCTTGGCCAGTTCCAGCCTCGCCCGTAGCTCGGCCAGCTTCTCCGCAGTGGTGCCACTCAAAATCTACGCTCCGGTTCTTGCAGACTCGATGTTCTCGAGCGTCTTCGACAGATGGGCCGCAATTTTTCCAATGTACGGCTCGTCGACGACCGCGAGGTGGTCGCCTCCGACGTAGACGATCTCGAGGTCCTTCACCACCGGTCCCCAACCACCGTGCTCTTCGCGGGTGGCGTATGCGGGCTCGAGGGCGATCGCGTCGTCGTGGTACTTGTCCGCGAGGTACAGCGTGACGTGCCCGCCGTACTCCTTGAGCTCGGCCGTCTGGATAGCCCGATTGTCGAGCCACGACGTCCGCTGATGCTCGATGATGCCGCCGGGGATCTTTGCTCCACTGAGCTTGACCAGATCGGTGATGATCCGAATCTGACCCTCGTCGTCGGAGTCGACCAACTTGTCGTACGGGATCGGGTAGTCGACGTTGTACGTCTTCTTGGCGAACGCGGCGTACCGCTCCCAACGCTTGCGGACTTCGTCCTTGGTGTCGGGGATCTTGGTGCCGGGCATGACGGTATCGAGCAGCCCCACGTAGGCGACCTCGATGCCTTCCTCTTCCATCTGACGCGCCACCTCGTAGGCGAGGATGCCGCCGAGCGACCATCCGACGAACACGTACGGTCCCTCGGGCTGGATCGCCTTGATCAACGGCACGTACTCCGCGGCGCGCTTGGCAATGGGTCCTTCGACGCGCTCGAGGCCGTACATGGGCGTGCCTGCCGGCAGCTTCCGCAGCAACGGCTCGTAGGCGACGGTGGAGCTACCGGCCGAGTGGAACGCGAATACCGGTGTGGCCGTGGAGCCCTCGGGACGGGCCCGAAGATTGCGCACGACACCGTCGATCTCGCCGTCCTCGAGATGCGGGCGTACCTTGTCGGCGAGCTGCTCGATGGTCTCCGAGTCCAGTACGTCGTCGAAGGTGATCTCGCCGCCGGCCCGCTCGGTCAGGCGCGCGGCCAACTTCTCAGCCGTCTCGTCGTCGAGGATCGGCAGGGTGTTGAAGATGCCCTTGGCCGATTCCTTCGTCACCACTGCCCACGTCGCGAACGTCATCCGCTCGGCGTTGTCACGTGGGGGCACATCGGATCCGGCGGCCTCGGCGAACGCTTCCTTGCCGCCCAGGTCGGTCTGCGCTGCGACCACCGGTGCGGGTTGGTATTCCGCACTCGGCACCGCGGTCTCCGGTGCGGCGACGGCCGTCTCCAACGCTTCGTCGCGTGCAGTCGCGCCACTCTCGGCAGCCTGCTCGGCAGCCTTTTCGGCGGCCTGCTTGTCTGCCAGCGCCTGCACCTCGTCGCGGTTCTCGATCGCGTAGCGCAGGTACTTCTCCACCTCACGCAGGTTCGCATCACGCACGGCCTGCAATTGCACTGTGGGGATGTCGAATTCGTACTCGACGCGGTTCTTGATCCGAACGGCGCTGAGCGAATCCAGCCCCAGTTCGATCAGCGGCACCTCGGGAGGCAGGTCCTCGGGTGCGTAGCCCATCGACTCGGCGACAATGATCGCCAACCGATCTTCGAGCTTCTGATTGCCGTTGGGATCCCAGCGGTCACCGAACGTCTCGACGACCTCGGGCAACTCTTCCATCGGAGACGAGGATCGCTCTTCCACCGCCACAACGGGTTCCGGCCGCACATCGCCCGAGGTGACGACAGCCTCGTGCAGCAGGGTGAACGCCGAGCCCTCGTGTGCATGGACCTGGACCGACGCCCCACCGAGGTGCGAGGTCAATGTGGTGACGACCGTGCCGCCCGCGGGCACCGATGCATGCGAGACCGAAGCACCCAGAGCCACATCGGAGAACACCTGCGAGGCAGCGGCGGTGACCAACGCATCGAATCCCGAGACGGCCGAGGCCTGAACTTCCCAGACGTGGCGGCCGTCGGGCAACGCCACCCGGGCACCGGGAACGCGAGAGTTACCGCTGGAGCTGACCTGCGAGTTGAGCCAGAACTCCTTGCGCAAGTACGCCGTTCGCGGAATTGCAGCGTACGGACCCGACTCGAACAGCGTCGCCAGTTCCAGCGCGTGACCGTGCACGTACAGCTGCGCCAGCGCGGCGAGGAACGTGTCTGCCTCGTCTTCCTTGCGCTTGAGCGTCGGAATCAACGTGGCGTCGGCCAGGCCGGCAGCCCACGCGGTGGCGGCAACCGACATCAGCGCGACGGGGTTCGGGGCGAGCTCCACGAACGTCGTGTGCCCGTCTCCCACAGCAACATTGACGGCCTGGGTGAACCAGACCGGGTGACGCATTCCCTTGGTCCAGTAGTCGACGCCGTGAATCGCCGCATGTCCGACGCGGTAGTGCGCCTCACGATCGACCGAGGAGTAGACCCCGGCGGTGAGCTTGCTCGGTTCGATTCCGGCGAGCTCGGCTGCGAGCTCACCGAGCAGTACGTCGACTGCCGCGGTGTGTCCTGCTCCCTTGACGTCGAGCAGACGGGCCATTTTGCCTGCGGCCTCGGCCTTTTCGACAAGGGCTTCGACCTCGGCGCGGGGTCCACCGACCGTGGTGTGCGTCGGCGCGGCGTACACGCAGGGCTCCACGTTCGGGAACTGATCGGTGAGGGTCTTGACCTCGTCGGGGGTGTACTCGACGAGTGCCATGGCACCCTGCGAGGCGGCACCGAGGCCGTCCTGGCCCTCGGCCAGCAGCCGCGAGCGGGCGTAGATGATGCGGACGGCGTCTTCGAGGTTCAGGCCTCCGGCAACGTACGCGGCGGCGACCTCACCCATCGAGTGGCCGATGACGGCCGACGGCTCCGCACCGTGTGCGCGAAGCGTTGCGGCCAAGGCGATCTGGATGACGAAGATAGCGACCTGGGAGTTCTCGAACTCGTAGGTCTGCGAGTCGTCGAGGATGATCTCGCGGATGGAGTAGCCGGCTTCGTCGACGAGCAGCTCGTCCACCTTGTCCACCTCGGCGGCGAACACGGCGTTGGTTCGGTACAGCCGCGATGCCATCTTGCGGTGCTGCGAGCCGAATCCGGAGAACACCCACACTGCGCCGTTGGACGCAGGCGAGTCCGCGGAGAACACGCCCGGTCCGGGCTTGCCTGCCGCGATGGCGCGCAATCCGGCGATGGCCTCGGCTGTGGTGGACGCGAGAACCACTGCGCGCGAACGTCCGTGGTTACGCCGAGCCAATGTACGGCCGACATCGACGAGAGGCGTCGTGCTGCCCTCTTCGGTCTCGAGCCAGTCGGCCAGTTCCGACGCCGCGCGCTTACGACGCGACGGCAACGCGGCCGACACCGCGAGAATCACTGTCTCCGGAGCACTGTCGGACTCCGCCAGGATGGTCTCGGCCTCGGCGACCGGGCTGGTCGTCTCGGCGTCGAGCTGCTCCTCGTAGACGCCCTCCACCACCGCGGCCTCGGGATCCACGGCAGCGGGGTCGAATTCGGCCGAGGTCTCACCCGGTACGTACTCGCGCACGACGACGTGGGCGTTGGTGCCGCCGAAGCCGAAACCGGAGATGCCGGCAACGGCCTTGCCGGTGTACCGCGGCCAGTCGGTGGCCTCCGGGATGACCTTCAGGTGTGCTTTGTCGAAGTCGATGTACGGGTTGGGGCCCACGTAGTTCAGTGACGCCGGGAGCTTGTTCTCCTGCATCGCCAACACGACTTTGATCAAACCTGCTGCGCCTGCTGCAGATTCGAGGTGTCCGAAGTTGGTCTTCGCCGAGCCGAGCAGTGCCGGCTTGTCCGCGTCGCGGCCACGGCCGACCACGCGGCCGAGCGCGTCGGCCTCGATGGGATCGCCCAGGATGGTTCCGGTGCCGTGCGCTTCGATGTAGTCCACGCCCGACGGGTTGATGCCGGCGTCGCGGTATGCGAATCGGAGTGCGTCGGCCTGTGCGTCGGGGTTCGGCGCGAGGAGTCCGTTGGAGCGGCCGTCCTGGTTGATGGCGGATCCGGCGATGACAGCGAGCACCTGATCGCCGTCTCGCTCGGCGTCCTCGAGTCGCTTGAGCACGACGAGTCCGCCGCCCTCGGAGCGAATCATGCCGTTCGCGTCGGAGGAGAAGGCCTTGATCCGGCCGTCGGGAGCGAGGACGCCGGTCTGACCGAAGCCAACGGTGATCGGCGGGGCGAGCAGCATGTTGACCCCGCCTGCGACGGCGAGATCGGATTCGCCGGTGCGCAGGCTGCGCACTGCCTGGTGGACGGCCACGAGGGACGACGAGCAGGCAGTGTCGACGGCGATCGACGGCCCGCGGAAGTCGTAGAAGTACGACACGCGGTTGGCGACGATGGCGGTGGAGGTGCCGGTCAGTGCGTAGGGGTGGACGGCCGGATCACTAACGGCGATGAGCTGGTAGTCGTTGGACGAGCTGCCGATGAAGACGCCGACCTGACTGCCCTTCACAGAGCTGGCCGGGATGTGCGCGTGCTCGAGCGCTTCCCAGGTCAGTTCCAGCGCGAGGCGCTGCTGCGGGTCGACGTTGACGACCTCGTTGGGCGACATCGCGAAGAACTCGGCGTCGAAAGTCTTGACGTCGTCGAGGTAGCCACCCTTGGTGACCGTCGCGTCGACGGCTGCGGCGATGACGGGATCGGAGGTGAATTCCTTCCACCGGCCCTCGGGCAGGTCGGTAATGCCGTCGCGGCCCTCGATGAGCAGCGACCACATCTCCTCAGGGGTGTGACCGGTGCCGGGGAAGCGTGACGACAGTCCGACGATCGCGATGTCGTGGGCGTCGCCGGCCTGCACTCCGCTGGTGTAGAACGCGTCGTCGACGGTACCCACCGGCTCGTCGGGTTCGCCCTCGATGATGATCTTGGCCAGAGACGCGATGGTGGGGTGCTGGTAGACGACGGTCGCGGTCAGCGTGACCCCCACCAGCTCCTCGATCTCACCGCTCAGTGCGACGGCATCGCGAGAGGACAGACCGAATTCCTCCATCGGACGGTCGTCGGAGATGGCCGACGCGGGTTGACCCGTCGCGTCTGCAACCCAGTTGCGTAGCCAATCCCGCAGTTGGGCGACCGTGAGGTCCGTCCCGTCGGCACTCTGAATCTTGTCTGTCTCTTGTTCAGCCATTACTCACCAAGCTATGTATCGAAGGAACGGGAGGCCCAGAGATCAGTCGGGTAGTTCGGCGTCCGGGAATGCCGTCTGCTGGTAACCGCCGCGCAGGGTGCCCTCGATGTAGGCGGCCTTGCACGCGCGTCGGGCGATCTTGCCGCTCGACGTACGCGGGATGGAACCGGCCGGGACGAGCAGGACGTCGCGGACCGTGACGCCGTGCCGCGCCGAGACTGCGGTGCGCACCTCGTCGGCGATCGGAGCCGGGTCTGCCTTGCCCGAGCCGGGAGCGCGCTCGGCAACGATGACGAGCTGTTCGGAGCTGTCGTCCGAATCCTTGGTCAACGCGGCACCACTGAACTCGAACACGACGTCGGGCAGCTGGTTGAGCGGCACCGCGAACGCCGCCACGAAGCCCGGCCGCAGAGCCTTGCTTGCTTCCTGCGCCGAGAACTCGATGTCCTGGGGGTAGTGATTGCGGCCGTCGACGATGACGAGGTCCTTCACGCGGCCGGTGATGTAGAGCTCGCCGTCGTGATAGACGCCGAAGTCTCCGGTGCGCATCCAGTTGGCGCCCTCGGGGGCACCCGTGGCGTGCGAACCGTCGGCGACGCGGTGGACGAGCTTGTTGTGGAAGGTCTCGCTGGTCTCGGTCTCGCGACCCCAGTAGCCCTTGCCGATGTTCTCGCCGTGCAGCCAGATCTCGCCGACGTGTTCGTCGGGCACCTCGGTGGCGGTTTCGGAGTCGACGATCGCGGCCCACTGACTCCGGGCGACGGTTCCGGTCGATACCTGCGGGATGGCTCCGGGAGCGTCGGGTGCGACGACGACGAAGTTGCCTGCGTTCAGCTCGACACGGTCGACGTAGACGACCTTGGCCTCATCGGCGTGCTTGCTCGTCGAGACGAACAGCGTGGCCTCGGCCATGCCGTACGACGGCTTGATCGCGGACTTCGGCAGACCGTACGGGCCGAAGGCCTCGTTGAACTTCTTCATCGACGACGTGGTGACGGGCTCGCTGCCGTTGATCAGGCCGATGACGTTCGACAGGTCGAGACTTTCACCGTTCTTGGGCAGTCCGCGCTGGGCGGCGTGCTCGAACGCGAAGTTCGGTGCCGCGGCGAACGTGCCTGCTCCGTCGGAGACAGCGGCGAGTTCCTTGATCCAGCGCCACGGCCGCTGCACGAACGCGCGCGGGCTCATGATCGTGATGTATTTGCCACCGAGGGCCGGGAGGATGACGGTGAGCAGACCCATGTCGTGGAACATCGGCAGCCAGGTGACGCCGCGCGAGTCGTAGTTGATCTCCATGCTGTCGACCATCTGCAGCGCGTTGACGCCGACCGCGCGGTGCGTGATCTCGACGCCGGCCGGGGTTCGCGTCGAACCGGACGTGTACTGCAGGTAGGCGATGTCGTCCAACCCTGCCTTGGGCTCGACCCACGTCTCGCCGACGCTGTCGGGAACGGCGTCGACGGCGATGATGCGGGGCCGCTCGGCAGCGGGGAGCGCGCGGAAGAACGCGCGAACGCCCGCCGCGGAGTTGCTGGCGGTGAGGATCGCGCTGGGCTTGCAGTCGCCGAGGACGGCATGCAGCCGGTCGGTGTGGCCGGGCTCGTCGGGATCGAACAGCGGCACCGCGATGGTGCCCGCGTAGATCGCGCCGAAGAACGCGATGACGTACTCGAGGCCCTGGGGAGCGAGGATCGCCACGCGGTCACCGGGCTCGGTGACCTGCTGCAGACGGGCGGCGACAGCGCGCAGCCGCTTGCCGAACTGTGACCAGGTCAACTCGTGCGCTTCACCGTCCCGTTCCCGGGAGTAGTCCATGAACCGGTACGCGAGCGTGTCGGCGTTCTCTTCGACATTCGCCTCGACGTGGCGGACGAGTGTCTGCCCTTCACCGATGGTGATGTGGCCGTTCTCATCGATGAAATCATCGAACGTGTGGCTCATTTGCTTCAATCTCCTCCGACACGAATCGCTGCCACACATCGTGCGTGACCTGGCCTTGCATTGACGACGTTCATCGATGCAGACCCCGAACAGCGTTTTATGTTACTAAGTGGTAACTCCAGCGGTGGCGGTTTCGGTCGACCTCGAGGCCGACTCCATGCTACCGACACGCGCCTGCGTCACTCGCCTTTCAGCAAGTCGACAACCGGAGCGAATGCTTCCATTTGTGTGGGGAAAACCCCGACATAGGACATCGTCGTCCGCGCGCGAACGTTACGGATCTGATCGGCGATTTCCTCGTACGTTCCGAAGGCGAGGTACGGCGACGACAGAATGTCTTCGACCGTGAGCTTGACGTCGACGTCCACGTTGGGCGGATAACCGTTGTCCAGCGCGGCCAACGCCATCTCGGCCATCTGCTCGCGATCGTCGGTGACCACGATGGTGGTGATCGCCCAGTTCAGCTCGATGTCGTCGAACCGGTCCCCTGCGGCAGCCCGGATGAGCTCGACGCGCTCGAGAGTCTTCTCGATGGTCATGCCCGACAGCAGCAACTTGCCTTCCTTCGAGGTGCTCGGCACCACGGAGATGATGTCGGCGTGCTTGGCGGCCAGCGCGAGCATCTTGGGGCCGCCGCCGCCGATGCAGATCGGCGGACGCGGTCCCTGACGCGGACGAGGGCTGCCCTTGAGACCGGTGATCGTGTAGTGCTTGCCCTCGTAATTGCATTCCTGGCCGCGCAGCAACACGTCGAGAATGTCGAGGGTCTCCGCGAGCTTCTCGATGCGGACGCCGGGACGGTCGTAGGTGATGCCGGCCTTGTCGTATTCCTCGCGCATCCAGCCCGCGCCGAGTCCGAGTTCGAGCCGTCCGCCGGAGAGCACATCGATGGTTGCCGCGTCCTTGGCGAGCACCGCGGGATGGCGGAAGCCGTTGGCGAGCACCGCCGTGCCGAGCCGAATCTTGTCGGTGGCGACGGCGAGAGCTCCGAGCGCCGCGATCGGCCCGACCTGATTACCGAGATGATCGGGAATCATGAAGCTGTCGTAACCCAGTTCCTCGGCCTGCTGAGCCAGCTTGATGAACTTCCGAGCCCCGCCCTCCTCCGCGTTTCCCTCTCCGCCTGCAGCGAAGCGGAATTTGCGCGGCCCGGGGGTCGCGGCCTCGGCGGAACTCATCTATTGCTCTCCTCTGGGGTCTGGAGCGGCCGGCACCTGGGGTCTGAGGTGGTCGGTACCGGGGGTCTGGGCACACCGTGCGAGGGAGTCGGCCGGGGCCGATCCGCGCAGGTCCAAGGCGTCACTCTAGCCGCTCGCGGGAGCGGATCCCACCGACTGGGGGTCGCAGACCACAGGTTTGTGCCCTGCACCAGTTGGCGACACGCCGCGTTGTGACCTGTCCGTTATCGATGACACCGGTCACTGCGCTACCCACGACCCCGATCACGCCGTCGTCCACACGACCCGATCACGAGTGCGGAGGCGTCGGCGCATTCTCGATCAGATCGGCCGCCCATGCCGCCGTCCACTGGGTGGCCGTCGTGCCGGAACCGTCGACAACGAAACTGTTGTACGACGCGTGCACCGGATTGCCCGCCGCCCCGATCAGAATTTGGATGCTCTGCGGGATGTTGCGCAGCGACAGTCCATCCGACGGGGACGCACAGATCAGGTCGCCGGGTGCACAGATCTGATTGGTCCGGTCGTCGAGCGCGCCGAATCCGCCGTCCCGACGCCCCGTCATGGTGATGCCGGGGAGGTCGAGTCCCCCGAGGGCGACCTCGGCTCCGACGCCGTCGAGCGGTCCCGGCACGTCGGTACCCGACACTCCGTCGCGGCGGCCGTCGGCGATGAGGGTGACGCCGAGGACACGATCGGCGGAGATGGGTCCGTTACCCGCGCCGATGTCGGCCGCGATGTCGCCGGATATGACTGCTCCCTGAGAGAAGCCGGCCATGACGAAGTTGGTCAGTGGGCACCGCGCTGCGACGTCCGACATCTTCTGCACCGCAACGTTTTTGCCCTCGGTACGGCTGTTGTTGTACGACTGTTGGCCGTCCGGCGGCAGCGCGATGGGGTTCGAGAACTGCGCGACGTAGGGCACCGTGTAGACGTCCGCGCGAGATCCGGGGAACTGCTCCTGCAGCGGCCGGGTGACGTTGAGCATCAGCGACACCGGATTGGCGGTCGGGTTGTACGGGTCATCGGTCGACGAGGACTCCCACGTACCCGGGATGGCAATGACCTGGACGTCCGGGCAGTCCGCCGGTTGTGAGGTCGGCTGCTCGGGTCCCGGCGGCGGTACCGGCCCCGGTCCGGGTCCGAGACGCCCGGCAAGGAGGTACCACAGGGCCACGATGACGAGCCCGATGATCACCGCGAAGGCGATCACCGGCAGAACTCTGCGTTTACGTTTGGCCATCAGCGCGAACTACGGCGTGCAGTACGTCGCCTGCGCAGCGGCGATGTAGGTCTGGGCTGCCTGCTGGGCCTGCGTCTCGTTCATCTGCGTTCCGGCAGCACTCGCCTCGACGCCGACGTTCGCGGTGACGTAGGTCGTGATTTCGTCGGCTGCGACGCCCTGCGCCTGCGCGGCACAGATGTAATTGGCCGTCGACACCGCGATGTCGCCGTTGCCCGCCGGGGTGACGCCCTTGCTCTTCAGCTCGTCGAGGAAACGCTGGCCACGGTTGTCGATCTGGCTCTCCGTCGGCCCCGGGAAGTCGTCCGGCACGGCCTGGGGTTGCTCCGGCGGTGCCGTCGCAGCCTCGCCCGGACTGGTGGTCGGAGCGACAGTAGTGGTGGTGCTCTCGGCCGCCGACGTCGACGTACTCGCCTCGGTCGTCGTCGCAGCTGCCGTGGTGGTGCTCGTCGGCGCGCCGGTGGCCGTCGAGTCGTCACTTCCACACGCCACCAGCATCGAGCTCGCCGCCACGGCGAGCACGCCGAGTGACAGAGTTCTGGCCAGAGAGTTACGCGTCATCGATCGAAATCCTTCGGTCGTCGGGTCGCAGGCGAGAGTACAGCCACGCTCTGAGAGAACTCTGAAGCCGTGACTGCCTCCGGTCACGGAGCGATCGTGGCCTTGCCGTCCTTGACGGTGATGATGCCGAACTGGAAGTTCTGTTGCTTACCGCCACCGTCGATGTCGAACTGATCGCTGGTGGGGTAGCCGAGGCGGCCACCTTCGTAGCCCACCGATCCCCAGGCGTCGAAGATCGGGCCGTAAGGCATGGACCAGGCTCCGCTGACCGGGCTCCAGTAGATGTTGCCGGTCTCGAACTGATTGAACCGTCCGCCGTCCCGGATGGGGCCGATCTCGTTGGACTTGGGGAACCCGAGAGGTCCACTCTCCCAACCCAATTCACCGTACTTACCGAGAATCATGCCCTGCACAGAATGCACGCCCGCGTCGGGAGAGGTGTAGATCGCGCCGATCTCGAAGCCCTGCACCGAGCCAGGCTTGTTGGGTGTTGCCACCTCGTCGAGCACCGGGTATCCCAGAGGACCGCCCTCGTACCCCTGGGCTGCCCACTCGTCGAGCACGGCACCCTTGACCACATGGGCGCCGGTCTGCGGCGTGAAGTAGACCATGCCGTTCTGGAAGGCGTTGAAGCGGCCACGGCCGTCGGGAGTGGCGATCTCGCCGGTCTTCGGGAAGCCGAGCGCACCCTCGGGGCCCTTGTTGCCCTGGTAGATACCGCCGATAGCGCCGGCAACCACCTGCGCCCCGGTGTCAGGCGTGAAGAAGACCCGACCGAACGTGAAGTCCTGAGCTCGTCCGCCTGCGACGTTGTACTCCGCGGTGAGGCAGGGACCCAGCCACGAATTCGCGCCGCTCGCATTGCCGATCATGCCCGCGACACTGCAGGCGGGCTTGTCGACCTCGACGCCGAGTGCCGTGGCGAGCTGCGGCCACAGCTGGTGCAACTCGAACTGCCAGTACGGCCACGAGTGCGTTCCCGAGGGGCGGTAGTTGACCTGCGCGGGGATTCCGAGCTGGTTGAGCTTGGTGGCGAAGGTCTGGGAAGTGAGTCGCGAGAGGATCTCGAGCCCCATACCCGCGTAGTTGGTGCTGACGCCCGGAATCGGCGACGGCTGATCGTACGGGCCGGTCGAGCCGTTGCCACTCGAGATGTAGAGGCTGACGCCCTTCAGCTTGTCGGCCAGCAGGTACGGATCGTGCTGAGCCCACAGCGAGTTGGACGGTGCGCCCCACATGGCCTTGGAGTTGTAGCCGCCGGCGTCGGTCATCGCGTACTGGATGGCCTGCGGCATGCCGAGCGAGGTGGTGGTCAGGATGCCCGACAGCGAACCGGCGAACTTGAAGAAGCCGGGGTTGCGGGCCGCGAG
Source organism: Rhodococcus sp. 06-1474-1B (assembly GCF_002258885.1). Taxonomy (NCBI): domain Bacteria; kingdom Bacillati; phylum Actinomycetota; class Actinomycetes; order Mycobacteriales; family Nocardiaceae; genus Rhodococcus; species Rhodococcus sp. 06-1474-1B. The sequence continues at coordinate 29,400 of NZ_NOYR01000025.1, forward strand.
GAACATCGCCGACGTGCCACCCATCGACAACCCGACGACACCGCGGTTGTCGGTGCTGCGCCAGTCCTTGGCCAGGATGGGCGGCAGCTCCTTGGTCAGGAACGTCTCCCACTGGTAGTTCTTGCCGTTGTCCTGATCGACCCAGTCGGAGTAGAAGCTGGACTGTCCGCCGATCGGAAGCACGACGTTGACGTTCTTGTCGGCGAAGTAGGCCTCGGCGTCGGTCTCGGCCGTCCAGCCGTTCTCCTGGTCGGTCGCCCGGAGTCCGTCCAACATGTACACCTGCGGGAACGTGGCCTGCGGGTTGATGTTCCAGTCACGCGCGAGCAGCAGCTGCACCTGGATGGGCGTTCCCATCGAGGGCGACTGGATCCACAGCGCGACGCGGCGATCGGAGAGCCAGTCCACCGAGGTGACGGTTGCTCCACCGGTCTGGGTGTAGGCGGGGCCGGTCTGCGCCATCGGGGCGGCATGAGCAACCGGGGCTGCAGTGGCCAGCGTCGTCGTCGCGAAGGGAATCATCAGCGCGGAGGCGACAGTCACTGCTGCTGCCGCTCGCCGAGCCCGTGTGCCGGCCGATGGGGTACGACCGAACCGAACAAGCCCAGTGCGCATGATGGTGACTCTCTTTCCTGTGACGACCGAAGGTCTCGTCTCGAGACATGCTTCGTATGTCTTTCTACACGTGCCCGATGGCCACGAACAGCAGACTCGCTGTGACTGGTGGTGCGAATGTGAATTGGGGAGGCTCGGAGAGCCGGCGCTCGAACCGACAATGCCGCCCGACGCGAGAGCGTGGGGCGGCATTGTCGAAGAGCACGTTACGGAACCGAATCAGGCGTTCAGCGCGTCCAGGATCTGGGTGCGTGCCTTCCACAGCTCGGCACCCCAGTACGGCCAGGCGTGGATTCCGTTGGCCGGGAAGCTGTAGGTCGCCGGGATGCCGAGGGTGCCCATGCGGATCTGGAATGCACGGGTGTTGGCCAGCGAGAGTGCCTCGAGCGCCATGCCGTTGGCGGTGTTGTAGAAATCGATCGGCGCGGCCGGGCGGTCGAACTGGCCGGGCAGGCCACTGGCTGCGGAGATGTACAGCGACAGACCCTGCAACCTGGGTGCGAAGACGAACGGGTCGTTGCGCAGCCACGCCGGGTTCCAGGGCGGTCCCCACATGGAGTCGACGTTGAAGCGGCCGGCATCGAGCATCGCGATACGAATCGCCTCACGCATGCCCGGGGCCGAGATGTTCAGGTAACCCGAGAGCGAGCCGGCGAACTTGAACTGGTCGCGGTGGTACGCGGCGAGCGTCAGGGCAGCCGAACCACCCATCGACAGTCCGAGAACACCGTTGTTGTTGCGCGAGACGCCGTAGTTCTCCAGGAACGCCGGGAGCTCCTGCGTCAGGAACGTCTCCCACTTGTAGGTGACTTCCTGGCCGTTGAAGTTCGACGAGGTGTACCAGTCGCTGTAGAAGCTGGACTGTCCGCCGACGGGCATGACCAGCGTCACGTCGTCGTTGGCGAACTGATCCTGCGCGTTGGTCTCGAAGGTCCAGGCGTTGCGATCGTCGCGGGCACGCAGGCCGTCGAGCAGGTAGAGAGCAGCGTTTCCGCCGCGTGCCGCCCACTGGACCTGGACCTTGATCGGACCCATCTCGGACGGGACGATCAGATCCTCGCGGCCACCGGCCGGGGTCTGGTGGACGACGGCAGTGGGGGCAGCGACTGCGACTGCGCCGCCGACGACACCGGCTGCGATCGGCAGAACGAGTGCGGCAGCACCCACGCCGAGCAGGCGCTGACGCCAGCGTGATGACGCCTTCGGGTTACTGCTGAGGCCGGCAAATCGCATGAATCGTGCTCTCTCTCATCTACGCGGTCTCCGCTGTCGTAGCGGCCCCCGGCAATCGAACAGGGCTGACTGACGGCCCATGAGGCCGGGGTGAAGCTGTGGTGTGTCGAAACGTCGAGGTTCTGCTGCATAACAGGCGAACCGCTCGATGGAGGTTATTCCATCGAGCGGTTCCAAGGCAAAACTGTGATCAGCGTCCCAGTTTCGCCTCTGCGAGTTTCTGAAACAGGAGACTATCCTGCGCGGTCCCCGCTGAACAGCCCTGAAAAGTCGTGAAATATCACTACAAGGCCGAAAGCGGGGACTGCGACAGCAAACGCTGCCGGGTGGATCAGTTACCGATGTTGGCGCTCAGGTCCGGTGCCATGACGCGGATCTGCTCGCCCCAGTAGCCCCACTGGTGGGTACCGACGGCCGGGAACGCATACGTGACGTTGTTGGCACCGATGCTCGCCATGCGGATCTGGAAGGCACGGCTGTTCGCCAGGGCGATGGCCTCGAGGCCCATACCGTTCGCGGTGTTGTAGTAATCGATGAAGCTCTGTGGGCGATCGAGACCGCCGGGCAGACCGCTGCCTGCGAAGACCCACACGCGCGTGCCGTTGTCACGCAAGCGCGGCGCGAAGACGAACGGGTCGTTGCGCAGCCACGCCGGATCCCACGGCGGGCCCCACATCGCGTCGATGTTGTAGCGGCCGGAGTCCAGCAGGGCCAGGCGCATCGCCTCGCGCATGCCGGGTGCGGAGATGTTCAGGTAGCCCGACAGCGAACCGGCATAGCTGAACTGGTCCGGGTGGTACGCAGCCAGCGTGAGGGCTGCGGAGCCGCCCATCGAGATGCCGATGACACCGTTGCGGTTCGGGTTGAAGCCGTAGTTCGCGCGCAGGTTCTCGCGGAGGTTCTGCGTCAGGAAGGTTTCCCACTTGTAGGTGGTCTTCTGACCGTTGAAGTTGGACGGTGCGTACCAGTCGGAGTAGAAGCTCGACTGTCCACCGACCGGCTCGACGACGTTGATGTTCCACGAGGCGAGAACTGCTCCGGCGTCGGTCTCGTGCTCCCAGCCCGAGATGTCCGTCGTGGCGCGCAGGCCGTCGAGCAGGTAGACGACGCGGTTGGTGTTACCGTCCGCTGCCCGCCACACCCGGCTCTTGATCGGGCCCATGCTCGAGTCCGTCCAGACGTCGATGGCGTTGCCGTCGAACGCTGCGTTGGCAGTTGCGCCACCGCCCGCCACGGCCAAGCCCAGTGGTAGCACCACTGCCATCAGCATGGATGTTGCGGCGCGGCGTCCCCAGGAGCCCGCTCGCTTGTCCCCGGACCGGCTCTTCCATCTACCCAGCATGCACTCGACCTCTCAGCAGCTTCGTCACATCGGTTACGCAATCAACGATTGATCTCGCAAGTTCATCATGTACGCGCCCGACCCAGGGTCTGGCGCATACATATCCTCCGCACTTATCGCACGAAGTACGTCGTCCGTTACAGGATCGAGACAGCTCATCTTCGCGTCGAGACCGAATCGGCGCAACCCGGTGATCTTCTCGTGTTCTGTCGGCTAATTATCGGCCTTCAATACAGGTGCCGGAAGATCACATCGCTGTATTTCGTATTTCGGCACCCGGTCGAATCGATAACCGGCATAGAACAACGAACGTTTCACATTCCGGACGAACAGATCCTTCGTCAACGGTGCTCGGTAGGACGTCAGCATTTCTTGGGTGTCCGGGCAGGTCAACGCCACCTGAGCTTCGGTCACCCAGTCCTCGTCCATGTACCAGGGCAGGTACGGATGGATGCCGACCAGCCCCAGATCGGCGACGACCCAGTCCGGGTAGAGGTTCTTGTCGTGACCGATGCGGCCGTTCTCGAGGCGTTCGGTGTGCGATGCCAACGGGTACGCCAGCCCCATCTGATCGATGACCCGCACGTCGAGGCCGACGTTCATGCTCGTCATCCCCAGGTTGAGGAAGTAGACGGTGTGACCGAATCCACCCTCGGGGATCGGGAGGGGCGGCGGGACGACATCCCAGTAGGTGAATTGCGCGGACGGCAGCAGCAATCCGCCGTCCGGGGTGTCGTCGATCGCCTGAACCATCGCCCGCATCCGCGGATAGTCGAGATAGTCCGACGCCAGGATCGGATGAGCGTGCCCGGTGTTGAGCGAATAGAACGCTCGTTCGTCGACGATTCCGCTTCGTCCGACGATCGAGCCCTGGGGCATTCCCGTCGTGTTCGCCGCAATCACAGCCCAGACGACGATCCCACCCCAGACGAATACATCTGCGACGAAAACAGCAGTCGCACGATTACCGGACCATCGTTGCGGGAGCGCGACGGGCAATATCGAAATGGGCAACAGCAGCGTGAACAGGGCGGGCAACAATGTTCGCCCGTGCATGAAATCGCCACCGACTCGAATTGCGTAGACCGCGAGCAACAATCCACTGACGAGCACGAATACGACGACAGCGGTCGGCGTGCGCAACGCGGCGAGCAGGCCGCCCACTGATCTGGGCAGCGTCGGGCGCACTCGTGTCACCGACAGGGCGGCACCGAGCAGGAGCAGCACCAGCGGGAGCCACAGTAGGTACGGTCCCATCAGGTTGGTCAGATACGCCCACCCTTGCGACCACTTGGCACCGCCGGCGTCCTTGGACACTGCGGTGTTGGGGTACGGAAGGCCGTAGTAGCCCATACGCCAAATTTGGTACAGCACGGGAACCGCGCCCGCGAATGCGAACACGCGCAGCCTCGACAACCACGTCTGTGGGGCGAGGAAGATCATCGCCAGTGCCAGAACCGACACGATGGACAGCTCGGGGCGCACCAGCGGGCCCAGGCCCGCGAAGAAGGCCAGCAGCAGCAGCTCGACGCCACCTCCGCGGCGCTGCCCCCACCGCACCATCAGCAGCCACAAAACCGCCAGCCAGAAGATGACCAGGCAGGTCTCCAGCCCGGACGTCGCGAAGTCACGGGCCGGCGGTACCGCGATGTACACGAGTACACCGGCGGGGAGGAAGAGAGTGCGTGACGCGGTGCGCCCACGCAGGGCGAACGTGCCGATCATCGCGATGACGACGGCTGCTGTGGACAGCACGAGCGCGATCGTCAGCACCACGTACTCGAGCCGGCCGTCGCTGAGCCAGCTGCCCGCGTAAACGAGGTACGTCCAGATGGTGCTGGTGTTGGTCTCGACCCGCTCGCCCGCATTGAACACCGGGCCGTTGCCCGCCAGCAGGTTGCGGACGGTGCGCAGGACGATCAGGCCGTCGTCGGCGATCCAGCGACGTTCCCAGGCACCCCACAGAAACAGGGCACCGCTGACGACGGTCCCGACCCAGAAGACCGCCCTGGTCGAGACCGCCGGTGCCGGGGTGCCTTCTAGCGTGTCTCGCTGGTCAGGCGAGGTAGACAGCGACACCAACCACTCCGATCCACGCTATGGCGAGTAGCTGGAGAACCCTGTCTCCCAACGCGATCTCTTCGGGTTCGCCTGCCTCGCCGCCGTCTACATCCACTGCGTATCGCAGGATTGCGATAGTAAACGGAATCATCGAGATGGCGAACCAGTTGGAGTCCGTTTCGGCGTCCTGTTGAAAAGCCCACAGGCCGTAGCAGATGACAACGGCCGTCGCGGACAGCGTCCACACGAAGCGCAGATATGTCGTGGTGTAGTTCTCGAGCGACTTACGGATCTTCGCCCCGGTGCGTTCGGCCAGTTGCAGCTCGGCGTAGCGCTTGCCTGCCGCCATGAACAGCGAGCCGAACGCCATGATCAGCAGGAACCACTGCGAGAGCGGGATCGAGGCAGCGACGCCACCGGCGATCGCGCGGAGCAGGAAGCCGGACGAGACGATGCAGATGTCGAGCACGGCCTGGTGCTTGAGGCCGAAGCAGTACGCCAGCTGGATGACGATGTAGACGCCGATGACCAGCGCGAGCTTCCAGTTCGCGAAGAACGACAGGCCGACGGCGAGTCCGAGCGACACCACGGCCATCGCATAGGCGATCGTGACGGGCAGGACTCCTGCAGCGATCGGCCGGAACCGCTTGGTGGGGTGCGCGCGGTCGGCTTCGACGTCCATGGCGTCGTTGACCAGGTAGACACCGGAGGCGGCGAAGCAGAACACGATGAACGCGAGCGCGACGGACAGCAGCACGTCGCGATCGGTGACCGAGCCTGCCGCCAACGGCGCGGCCAGGACCAGCACGTTCTTGACCCACTGACGCGGGCGAAGCGCCTTGACGATGCCGTCCGCCAGATTCTTCGGCGGTGCGCCTACGGGTGCGGCATCCTCGCTCATTTGTCTCCTTCGAACTTCACGACGGCAGCAGCCGTCAACGCGCCGAGTGCAGATCCGGCCAGCACGTCGGTGGGGTAATGGACTCCGAGCACCAAGCGCGAGAGCAACATGGGTGGGACGAGGACCGCCGGTAACGGTAGCCCGGTCACGCGGCCGAGGAGAACCGCAGCCGCTGTGGTGGATGTCGCATGCGACGACGGGAAACTCAGCTTGCTCGGCGTCGAGACATTGATCCGGACGGCCGGATCGTGGGGACGCGGCCTGCGCACGATGCGCTTGATGACGATGGACGCAGCATGCGATCCGACGGCACCGACGGCCACCGACGCCCACTGGCGTCGCCGAGGCGCGTCCAGAGCAGCGCCGATACCTGCGATCGCCACCCAGCCGAGGGCATGTTCGCCGAAGTGCGACATCCCGCGCGCGACGGTGATCGCACCGGAGGCGCTGCCGACCGTGGCCTGCACCTTCTCGAGAATGCGCACTTCGGTCGGCACCTCGGTCTGGCCTTTACGCCTGGTAACGAAAGACACGTTCCCACGTTTCCTTACTGGTCAGGTGCGGCACGGCATCACGGTAGCGAGCCTTGAGCGCAGGGAATTCGGCTGCCAACTGCTTGCGCAACGACAGCGCTTCCTTCAGCAATGCCGCCGCCTGCGCGCGGTCGCGCTTGCGGTAGACGACGCCTCGGCCGTCCGCCGTCGTGACGGTGACGCCGTCGACCTGGGACAGCAGGAACCAGCGTGCGTCGAGAGTCGGCACGTTGAGCTGCGGACGCTCGTGGTGCTGCTCGTGCGCAGGCTTGACGTTGTGCAGCAAGCCCTTGGCCAGACGACGGACCTTGGAGATCGGGTTGGTCGGCAGGCCGACGGCTCCGACTTCCTCACCCGATGCGAGCGGCAACTCCGTGGAACTGCCGACAACGACGGCGTCGGGGAATTCCTTGCGCAGTGCGTGCACCGTCGGCAATGCGGTGGGCAGGATCTCCAGGATGTGCTCGGGACCGGCCAGGAAGTCACGGATCGCGAGGTTCTGGATGGCGACCGTCGAGTACTCGAGGCACAGCAGGTGCTTGACGGTGGCCTTGATGGTGTCGAGAACCAGGCCCTTGCCGTCGCCGGGCATGTGCAGCGACGCAACAACGAGACGGTTACGCAGGTGGAAGTACGCCTGCCAGTCGATGGCGTCGTCCTTGTCGCTCCACGCCATGTGCCAGATCGCGGCACCCGGCAGCGTCACCGTCGGGTAGCCGGCTTCGCGTGCACGCAAGCCGTATTCGGCGTCGTCCCACTTGATGAACAGGGGCAGTGGCTGCCCGAGTTCCTCGGCGACGACGCGCGGGATCATGCACATCCACCAGCCGTTGTAATCGACGTCGATGCGGCGGTGCAGCAGCTTGCTGGTGCGCAGCGGATCCTCGGAGAAGTCGTGGTCGTATTCGACGTTCTGCGCGCCGGCCCACATGAAGTTCCCGCGGTCGATCACTTCACCCATGACGTGCAGGTGACTACGCGCCTGCAGATTCAGCATCTGGCCGCCGACGAGCGTGGGCACCTTTGCGAATCGCGACATCGCCAACGCCCGCAGAATCGAGTCGGGCTCGATCTCGATGTCGTCGTCCATGAACAGAATGTGTTGGCAGGCAGTGTTGTTCAGCGCCTCGTACATGATGCGGCTGTAGCCGCCGGACCCACCGAGGTTCGCCTGATCGTGGATCGCGAGACGGCCACCGAGCGCAGCTGCGGCCTCGTCGAAGCCGGGTTCGTCCTTCGCCTTGCGGGTGCCCTGATCCGGCATGATCACGGCCTGGATCACATCGAGCACCAACGGGTCCGAGCCAAGGGCGACAAGCGCTTTGACGGCGTCGGTCGGTCGGTTGAATGTGGGGATACCCACGGCGACGGTCGCCTCACCGGGAGCGTCGATCGGCGCGTACCAACCGGCACTCTCGAGGACCACCTCGGAATCGGAGGTGATGTCGAACCAGATCCACCCGCCGTCCTCGAACGGTCCGAGGTCGATCAGAAACTCTTGCGCCGCATCGCCGTCCACGGCCTCGCGGCCCTCGACGTGGATGCGCGACGCATCGGCCTTGGACCGGTAGACGTCGATTCGGCAGTGGCCGGACACCTCGACGCGCAGCACCACGGACTTCAGGACGCTGTAGCGACGCCAGTAGCTCGCCGGGAATGCGTTGAAGTAGGTGCAGAACGACACCTCGGACTCGCCGCCGATGGTGAGCGAGGTACGCGAGAGCGAGTGCGCGCGTTTGGCATTGGTGGTCGCTTCTTCGAGGTACAGCGTGCGCACGTCGAGCGGCTCACCCGAACGGGGCAGCAGTACACGCTGCAACAGCGATTTTCCGAGGACCGGCGCGACGTCTGCAACCCCGTCCTCGAGCAGGTGCTTGGCGGTCATTTGTCCCCCGCCAGGGCGGTGCCGGTCTCGAAGTGCGGGGCCAGGGTGTTGTCGTACATGTTCAGTGCGCTCGCGATGGCCATGTGCATGTCGAGGTACTGGTACGTGCCGAGTCGACCACCGAACAGCACACCGTTGGAGGCCGTCTCGGCCTTCGCGCGGTTGCGGTACGCCTCGAGCTTCTGCCGATCGTCGGGGGTGTTGATGGGGTAGTACGGCTCGTCGCCGCTCTCGGCGAAACGCGAGAACTCGCGCATGATGACCGTCTTGTCGGTCGGGTACTCACGCTCGGGATGGAAGTGGCGGAACTCGTGGATCCGAATGAACGGCACGTCGCCGTCGTTGTAGTTCATCACCGGCGTTCCCTGGAAATCGCCGACCGGGAGCACCTCGGTCTCGAAATCGATGGTGCGCCAGCCCAGTTCGCCCTCGGAGTAGTCGAAGTAGCGGTCCAGCGGCCCGGTGTAGACGATCGGGGCGTTCGGGCTCTCCGCGACCAACTCGTCGCGTACATCGAACCAGTCGGTGTTCAGGCGAACGTCGATCTTCTCGTCGCGTGTCATGTTCTCGAGCCACGCGGTGTAGCCGTCGACCGGCAGCCCCTCGTAGGTGTCGTTGAAGTAGCGGTTGTCGAAGGTGTAGCGCACCGGCAACCGGGTGATGTTGCCCGCGGGCAGTTCCTTCGGATCGGTCTGCCACTGCTTGGCCGTGTAGTCCCGGATGAACGCCTCGTAGAGCGGACGCCCGATCAGCGAGATCGCCTTCTCCTCGAAGTTCTGCGCGTCCTTGGAGTCGAACTCACTGGACTGATCCTCGATCAGGGCCCGCGCCTCGGCCGGGGAGAAGAACTTTCCGAAGAACTGCGAGATCAGCCCCAGGCCCATCGGGAACTGGTACGACTGACCGTTGTGCAGCGCGAAGACGCGGTGCTGGTAGCCGGTGAAGTCGGTGAACTGGTTGACGTAGTCCCACACGCGCTTGTTGGACGTGTGGAACAGGTGCGCACCGTACTTGTGGATCTCGATACCCGTCTCGGGCTCGGCCTCCGAGTACGCGTTGCCGCCCAGGTGGTGCCGTCGGTCGAGAACGAGAACACGCTTGCCCAGCTGGGACGCCGCGCGTTCTGCCACGGTCAGACCGAAGAACCCGGATCCGACGACGATGAGGTCGTAGCGGCCGGTCGCGGTGGCGTCGGAAGAGGTGGTCTCGGGGCTTACAGCAGTCACGGGCAACCAGGGTATCCGACGATCGTGACGGCTCCACCCCGCCAGGCACCGCCCGGCCGGTCCGGTGTCAACCTGGCAGGCGTCGGAGCAGGTAGGTATCCATCACCCAGCCGTGCGCCTCTTTGACCTCGGCGCGGGCGCGGCGAATGTCGTCGAGCACGTCGTCGAGCGGCCCGGCCACCAGCTTCTCGTCGGTCGTACCCAGGTTGGCTCCCCAGTGGATGCCCCACCCTGCGCCGGTCAACGCACTGCAGGCAAGGTTGCCGTCGAGCATGACGACGAGGTTGTCCAGCCCGGCTGCGACGTCGCCGGCCAGGTTCCTGCCGGTGGTGATGACGATCGGGCCCCCGATGCGATTGAGCACGAGTCGATGACTCGCCGCCAGCATGGACACGCTGGAGATGCCGGGTGTGACATCGAACTCGATGTCGCCGCGCAGTGCAGCCAACCGCTCGACGACGCGGATGGTGCTGTCGTAGAGCGCCGGGTCGCCCCAGACGAGAAACCCGACGACGGTGCCGTCGGCGAGACCGTCGAGCACGTCGGCGTACGCCCGGGCGCGGGCGTCGTGCCAATCGAGGACGGCGGTCTCGTACTGCCGAGGTGACCGGTCGCGTGGGGGGTCGGGCACCTCGATGACCCGGTAGCTGCCACCGTGGTGGCGCTCGAGGATCTCCTGCCTGGCTGCTGCCAGATCCCCGACGGACGCGCCCTTGTCGGCCACGATGAACACGTCCACGGCCCGCAGCTTCTCGACGGCCTGGACGGTCACCTGGTCCGGATGTCCACCGCCGATGCCGATCAGATGGATTTTCACGAGCGGTCCCGGCAGGCGTCGTACAGGTGGGATTCGGCGACGACGCGACGAGCCAGAGCAGGACCGACGAGGATCACTGCGGCCTGACGAAGGCCGGCGGCCTCGACCTGGTCGGCGATGTCGGCCAGAGTGCCGCGCAGAACGATCTCGTCGGGCTTGCTGGCATGGAAGACGACCGCGGCGGGGCAGTCCGAGCCGTAGAACTGCGCCAACTCGTCGGCGATGATGCGGGTGCGGGTGATGGCCAGATGCAAAGCCAACGTCGCGCGAGTAGCCGCGAAGTTGGCCAGCGCCTCGGTGTCCGGCATCGCCGTCGAGCGGGCCTGCGCGCGAGTGAGGACCACCGATTGCGTCACCTCGGGAACGGTCAGCTCGACACCCAGTGCGGCGGCTGCGGCCGCGTAGGCCGGAACGCCAGGGGTGACGTCCCAGGGCACGCCTGCGGTGTCGAGTCGAGCGGACATCTCCGCCAGAGCGGAGTAGAGGGACGGGTCCCCCGAACATAGGCGCGCGACGTCCTCCCCACGCTCGTGGGCGGCGACCAGCTCTTCCGTGATGGCATCCAGGTCGAGTTTCGCGGTGTCGACCAGCCGGGTGCCTGCGGAGCAATGTTCGAGGATCGCGTCGTCGATGTAGGTACCGGCGTAGACACACACCGGACTGGATCGCAGGAACTCGACGGCCCGCAGCGTGAGCAGGTCTGCCGCTCCGGGTCCGGCTCCGATGAAGTGCACAGTCACAGGTGGAAAGCGTAGGTGACGTGTACGACGCGCCGCGCCACTGGAACTTCCCGGCTGTGGCTAACTGTCAAGCTAAGGTTTAGCCTTGTGTCTGATGGGACTCATGTTGCTGATGTGATTCATGTTGTTCAGCAATGGAGATCCTACGACGCGTACCTACCACCAACCAGGGAGTACCGCCTTGCCGAACCGTCGAACGAAGCCGTCGATCGTTCTCGGTGCTGTCGCACTACTCGCCGTCGCGACCCCGTTTGCGGTCGCAGGGCTGACAGACAGCACGACCACCGGAGTTCGACCGGCCAACGAGACAACCCCGGTCACCGTGCCGACGAAGATCGTCGAGACCGCGCTGAGCGCTGCGCCGGACATCGTCATTCCGCTGCAGGAGCTCACCGGCCTGCCGCTGCCCGATCTGCGGCTCTCCGATCTGAAATACCTGCCGCTGCCGGACTCCATCGTGATCCCGCCGATCGAGATTCCCGACATCCCGGGTCTCACGACGCCGGCTCCGGGTGGCGCAACCGCGCAGGCCCCGATCCCCAGGGTGGACGCCTCGGCACCGGTCAATCCTGAAGCTGCCGACCCCACCGGGCCGCCGCTCGGAGCCGCAGTCAAGGAAATCTCGCAGGACACCCCGTTCAGCATGGTGGCGTTGACCTCCGAGCAGCTGAACGGCGCGAGCGCGCAGGTTCGACGTCAGCTCGAGGACGGATCCTGGGGCCCGTGGCTGCAGACCGCACCGGTGGATACCACTGCGAGCGACGCCGTTCCCGCTGCGGAAAAGCACGGCACCGAACCGATCTTCGTGGGACTCACCAAGGCCGTGCAGGTGCTGTTGACTCCGCTGACGAGCAGCGCTGCTCCCGAAAGCTTTGCGACGCGGCCGGTTCCGGAGGTCCCGGTTGTTCCGCTGCCTTCCGATGCCTCCGCACCTGCGCCTGCTCCCGCCGTTGCGGAGCAGCCTTTGGGCTACACACCCGCGTCGTCGAGCAAGCCGCTGCGCCAACAGGATCCGGCACCGATAGAGCCTGCTGCGCCCGACGCCGCTCCTGAGGTGTCGGCCGAGCAGTTGGCGTCGGCAGTGAGCGACATCAGCGCCGTGCTCATCACCCCCGGCACGTCCCCCGCCGATTCGGCGTTGAGCGACCTCGCTACTCCGGTGGCGGGCGATGCAGGTCCCAACGTCATCACCCGCGCCCAGTGGGGTGCCGACGAGTCGATCCGTTGCGCCAACCCGACAATCGACGATTTCATCGGCGGTGCCACCGTGCACCACACCGCAGGCAGCAACGACTACTCGAAGTCCGAGTCGGCCGAGATCGTCCGCGCCATCTACGCGTACCACGCACAGACTCTGGGCTGGTGCGACATCGGCTACAACGCACTGGTCGACAAGTACGGCCAGATCTTCGAGGGTCGCGCCGGCGGCTTGGACAAGCCGGTCCAGGGTGCGCACGCCGGTGGATTCAACGAGAACACCGTCGGAGTGGCCATGATGGGCGACTACTCCACTCAGGATCCGTCGCAGGAGACCGTCGATTCGGTCGGCAAGTTCCTCGGGTGGCGACTCGGCAAGGCAGGTCTGGATCCCAAGGGGACCACGACGATGACCTCCGAGGGAACGGATTTCACGTTCATCGGTAAAGGCAAGAGCGTCGACCTGCCGGTGATCTTCGGTCACCGCGACGTCGGCAACACCGAATGCCCCGGTGATGCCGGATACGCCAGGCTCGGGGAGATCCGCGACATCGCGGCCGCGAACCTCGGCGGTGGCGGCGATGTCACACCGGCAGCACCCGAGACCGCGCCCGATGCCACCGCACCGGATACCGCGGTGACCGACCCGGCACCGTCACGCCCGGGCACGGACGTCAGTTCGACTCTGGGCGAGAACATCCCGGCCCTGGTCGCAGAATTGCAGCGCCTGGCGTCGACGAGCCCCGTCGCGCAGAAGTGGTTGGCCTCGGGCGGCGAGACCGGCTCACTCGGTGTGCCGGTGAGCGGCCTGGTGCAGGTGAGCGGCGGCCGTGAGAAGGCGCAGTTCCAGAACGGCGAGATCATCACCAACATGGCCGGACAGGCTGTGGCCGTCATCGGCAAGATCTTCCAGCAGTACCTGCAGCAGGGTGGCGTCGACGGCGTCCTCGGTCTGCCGATCACCGACGAGTTCAAGGTGCCGGAGGGCTTCCGCACGGACTTCGAGAACGGTTCGTTGATCTTCAACGAGCTCACCGGAATCGTCACCACGGTGATCAAGACGTACAACGACACGTACAACGCAGAAATGCAGAAGCCGGTCGCCGCGCCGGTGGAGCCGGCACCTGTTGCCGAGCCCGCTCCGGCACCGGAGCCCGCACCCGCGGGCTGAGTTCAGACAGTCGACAAGGGCCGAGTCACCGTGGTGACTCGGCCCTTGTCGTGTTCGATGCGCCGCTCTACCAACGAATCACCACCAGCGTTCGAGTACCTGCGCCACTCCGTCGTCTGCGTTGGTGACGGTCACTTCGTCCGCGGCGGCGACGGCGGCCGGATGCGCGTTGCCCATGGCGACGCCCAGGCCGACCATCGACAGCATCGGGACGTCGTTGGGCATGTCCCCGAAGGCGACGATGTCGGCGACGTCCACGGACAGGGTCTCGGCGACCTTCGCCAGGCCCGACGCCTTCGTGACGCCCGGGGCCGACAGTTCGATGAGGCCGTTGTCGGTGGAGAAGGTCAGGTCGGCGCGGCCGGAGATCAGCGGCGAGAGAATGTTTGCCATGTGGCCGCTGGTCGATCCCGACAGTCGTATCAGCAGCTTCACCGCGGGGACGTCGACGACGTCGTCCTCGGACATCTCGACGTTGTCGGGGTTGAGCCACGCGTGCTCGTAGCCGGGCGAGCTGACGAACTGCGGCGTCGCCGCGTCGTGCGCCGATCGGCCGACGCGCTCGGCCGCGAGACCGCAGCCGGGTAGCGCGCGGTACGCGACGTCGGCCAGCCACTGCAACGTCTCGACATCGAGGGTCTCCGCACTGAGAACGCGATCGGTGGCCGCGTCGTAGATGACCGCACCGTTGGCGCACACCGACATCGGCGCGTATCCGAGACCGTCGACGACGGGGTGGATCCACCGCGGCGGCCTGCCGGTGGACAGCACGAACGGCACTCCGTCCGCTACGACGGCTGCGACAGCTCGCTTGGTGCGTTCGCTGACACGTTCGTGCTGGTCGAGCAGGGTCCCGTCGACATCGCTGGCGACGAGGCGAGGGGCGAGGCGGGTGGTGTTCGGCGCGTTGGTCATCGTGACGTCATTCTGCCCTAGTGTCGAAGGACCTTGTTTTCGACATGCACGTCTTCGATGTGGAAGGAACGGTAGATGACATCCGTGAACCGTCAGATCCGCTTGGCTCAGCGGCCCGTGGGGCGTCCCGACGAGTCGACGTGGGATCTCACCGAGGAACCCATCCCCACCCCGGGCGACGGCGAATTCGTCGTCACCGTCGACTACGTTTCCCTCGATCCCGCCATGCGCGGTTGGCTCAACGATGCGCGCTCGTATGTGCCTCCCGTCGGCATCGGTGAGGTGATGCGTGCTCATGCCGTCGGCCGCGTCCTCGAGTCCCGGCATCCGGATTACGCTGTGGGCGAGGTTGTTTCGGGGTCGTTCGGCGTCACCGAGCATGCGATCTCGGACGGATCGGGAGTGCAGAAGGTCGACGAATCGATCGCACCGGCACCCACCTGGCTCGGTGCCCTCGGCTTCCCAGGATTGACGGCCTACTTCGGGTTGATGGACGTCGGCAAGCTGGCCGAGGGCGACACCGTCGTCATCTCCGGGGCGGCTGGCGCCGTCGGCAGCATCGCGGGTCAGATCGCGAAAGCCAAGGGAGCCACCGTGATCGGGATTGCCGGCGGACCCGAGAAGTGCGCCTGGCTCACCGAGGAGCTGGGCTTCGACGCGGCGATCGACTACAAGAACGAGTCGGTGTACAAGGCCCTGAAGGCCGCCGCACCGAAGGGCATCGACGTCTATTTCGACAACGTCGGCGGCGAGATTCTCGATGCGGCGCTCTCGCGCCTGCGTAGGGGTGCGCGAGTGGTGTTGTGCGGGGCCATCTCCGGCTACAACGCCACCGAACCGCAGCCCGGACCCGCGCATTACCTGTCCCTGCTGATCAACCGTGCGTCGATGACCGGGTTCATCATCTTCGACTATCTCGACCGCTACCAGGAAGGCGTCGACGCTCTGTCGGAGTTGCTCACCAGCGGCAAGATGACCGCGCGCGAGCAGATCGAGATCGGCGGAATCACGGCGTTCGGATCGACGCTCAACCTGTTGTTCGACGGTGCCAATACCGGCAAACTCGTCCTCGAGGTCGGCGAACGCACCCACGATTCGGAATTATGAGGACGACTCGTTCGTTGAACCCCACGTATCGCTCGATAGAGAACTAGGAGAGCACATGTCTGCAGCCACCGAAACCGCCATTCTCGCCGGAGGATGCTTCTGGGGAGCCGAAGAGCTCGTCCGCAAGCTGCCCGGGGTGGTCTCCACTCGCGTCGGCTACACCGGCGGCGAAGTCCCCAACGCGACGTACCGCAACCACGGCAACCACGCCGAGGGCCTCGAAGTGATCTACGACCCCACCCAGACGTCGTACCGGAATCTGCTGGAGTTCTTCTTCCAGATCCACGACCCCACCACGAAGAATCGTCAGGGCAACGACATCGGAGCCAGCTACCGCTCAGCCATCTTCTACCTGAACGACGAGCAGAAGCGCGTGGCCGAGGACACGATCGCCGATGTCGACGCGTCGGGGCTGTGGCCGGGCAAGGTCGTCACCGAGGTGACGCCGGCAGGAGATTTCTGGGAAGCCGAGCCCGAGCACCAGGACTACCTGCAGAAGTACCCCGAGGGCTACACCTGCCACTGGGTTCGCCCGGACTGGAAACTGCCGCGTCGGGCAACCGCCTAGGAGCGGCTGCGCCGCATGTGAGTGGAACTTCGTAGCCTGCTACGAAGTTCCACTCACATGGGTGGTCGTAACGCCCATTCCGGACGGTCGACGGTCCACAGGTAGAACTACCGCGCACGTAGCAGCCGAACTTGCGACACTGATCCGGTGACACCCGACAGAACCCCTCGGTCGATGGCCGACGTCCTTCGTTCGCCGCGCTTCTGGCTCGCTCCGATCCTTGTCGTCTCGACCCTCATGTCGTTTCTCGCGGCACTGTATCTGGGCGGCGTTCTCGATCCACGGGGTAACTTGCACGATCTGCCCATTGCGATCGTCAACCAGGACGAGGGCGACACCCTTGCGGGTGAGCAACGCAATATCGGCAACGACATCGTCGACGGATTGATTCAGAACGTCGATTCCGAGAAGGTCGCGTTCCGCGAGGTCGGCCCTGCGCAGGCCGAATCGTTGCTGTCCACGGCCGAGGTCTACGGCTCCATCGTCATCCCCAGTGATTTCACCAAGAGAATGGGAATCCTGGCCGAGGGCAGCATCATTCCCGGTGATATCGAGAAGCCGATCATCACCGTCTACACCAATCCACGGGCGGGTAGCTTCGGAATGTCGCTCGTGACCGGAGTGGCCACTCCGGCATTCGAATCGGTGAATCAGACCGTGGGCCAACAGATCACCGATCAGGTTCGCCAGCAGCTCGGCGACACTCCCCTGGCCGGCGCGAGCGCTCTGACGTTGGCGCAGCCGATCGATGTGATTGTTGCCCAGCACGATCCACTTCCCGACGGCACCGGCGGTGGCCTGTCTGCGTTCTACTACGCGCTACTGCTCGTCTTGGCGGGATTCACCGGTGCGACCATCGTCAGCACCCTCGTCGACGGCTTATTGGGGTTCACTCCAACCGAAATCGGCCCGAAGTACATCCACCGCGGACCCACCCGGATCAGCCGGTTCCAGACGCTGCTGGTCAAGTGGCTGGTGATGTTCGTTCTGGCCATGCTCGTATCCGCCCTGTACCTACTGATCAGCCACTTGCTGAGCATGCCCATCACCCATGCGTGGACCCTGTGGATGTACGGCGCGTTCGCGATCACCGCCGTCGGATTCACGGCGCTGGCGGTGATGTCCGCATTCGGCACAGCAGGGTTGCTGGTCAACTTGGTCGTCTTCATCATCCTGGCCCTGCCGTCCTCGGGTGGCACGATTCCTCTCGAGGCGAGCCCGCCGATTTTCACGTGGCTGGCCCAGTTCGAGCCGATGCATCAGATCTTCCTCGGCACCCGATCGATCCTGTACTTCAACGCCTCGCCCGACGCCGGCCTGCTGCATTCGGTGGGTATGACGTCCCTCGGGCTGCTCATCGGGCTCGTGTTCGGCCTGGTGTTCACCCTTCTCTACGACCGTAAGGGCCTCGACAGAAGCCTCGATTCTCCGGGTGTCATCAGCTGACGCCGGTACACTCGATCCAATGCTTGCTGTCAACCCAGCCGGGAGCGTCGCACCTCGACGGGCCGTCCGCGCTTACCTCGACGTCGCCATCGTCGTTCTCGTGCTCGTGGGCACCAACCTCATCGCACACTTCACCACGGTGTGGGCGAGTATCGCGACGGTTCCGATCGCCGCCGTTCTCCTGGTGATCCTGTCGAACCGTCGCGGACTCGGATGGGCCGAGCTGGGACTGTCACCCAAGCAATGGAAGACGGGTTCGCTCTACGCACTCGGTGCCGTCGGCATCGTCCTGACCGTCATCGCCATCGGTGCATTGCTGCCGATGACGCGGCCCTTCTTCATGGCCGATCGCTATGCCACCATCTCCGCGGCGCTGGTCGCCTCGATGATCGTCATCCCGCTGCAAACGGTCATCCCGGAAGAACTTGCGTTCCGTGGAGTGCTGCACGGCACGTTGGGCCGCATCTACGGTGCACGCGGAGTCTTCGCGGCAGGGTCCCTGCTCTTCGGTCTGTGGCACATCGCGTCCTCGCTCGGCCTGACCGCCGGGAACGTGGGTCTCAGCGGATTTCTCGGCGGCGGACTGTTCGGGCAGATCGTCGGGATCGCGCTCGCAGTCGTCGCGACCGCCGCCGCCGGGGTCGTCTTTACCTGGCTGCGCAGTCGAAGCGGGAGTCTCATCGCACCCATCGCCCTGCACTGGTCGTTGAACGGACTCGGCGCACTGGCCGCAGCACTCGTGTGGCACGCATCCACGAGCTGAACGACATGAAAAACGAGCTGCACCAATACCTTCGGATCGCTCGCCAGAACATGCTGTGGAAGCTCGACGGCCTCACCGAATACCAGAAGCGACGACCGATGACGCCGACGGGAACCAACCTCTTGGGGTTGGTCAAACACCTCGCCATCGTCGAATACGGCTACTTCGGCCTCACGTTCGGTCGTGAGTTTCCAGCTCGTTTCGCGGAATTGGAAGCAGAGGGCATGGCCCGGCTGAATTCCGACATGTGGGCCACCGCCGAAGAATCGTCGGAATCCATTGTCGCCCTGTACCGCGAGGCGTGGACGTATGCCGACAAGACCATCGATTCACTCGACCTGGATGCAGCGGGACGCGTCCTGCACTGGCCTGCGGACAAACAAGAAGTGACGCTGCACCGAGTCCTGGTCCAGATGATCGCCGAGACCAACCGGCACGCGGGGCACGCAGACATCGTCCGCGAACTCATCGACCAGACCGTCGGAATGCGTCATGGCAACGAGAACATGGCCGACGGCGACGCAGCCTGGTGGGATCAATACCGATCCGAGCTGGAAACCGTTGCGCAAGAAGCTGATCGGAATTCGCCGACGACCTGACGGATTGACCTGCCCTTCCGTTCGACGAAGAGGCACCCACAAATTCCAGTCATACCACAATCGATGCGGACATCGTCCGCCGATGACTCCTGCTACGGGCGGCGAGTGGTCTGTGGTGCAGCAGGTTCCGAGATCCGAACCAGACCGTCCGACGGCGCGGGCTTCGTCAATGAAGTGCATGTACACAATTGCGTGGCGCGCTTACCACAGAGCATCGACAGGTTCTGATTCCCGAATACTTATGCACAGCAATAGTTTTCGATTGCACCATCATTGCGCATCGAACACACGTTCGATACACTTATCTCCATGACCACGGAGACCTGGCAACTGAGCGAAAGCGAACTCCTCGCCGACGCTGCTGATGTCTCCCACAAGATCCAACTGCTCGAAGCACGGCGCATCGCTCTCGTCGCCGACATCGACACCCGCGTGAGCCGCGAGAAGCTCGGCTTCCCCGGACCCGCAGGGTGGCTCACCTCCACCACCCTCCTCACCCCGAGCAAAGCGAACAAGATCGTGGCCCTCGCTCGCGGGTTGAAGAACTTCCCCGACATCGCCGACGCCGTGAACACCGGCGTCATGTCCGTCGACCACGCCGCCCTGATCCTCACCTTCGCCGAAACACCCCCGAAGAACCTCCCCCAAGAGGGCCGCGATCTCGCTCGTAAAGCTCTGATCGCCGCCGCCACCGGGCCCGAAGCCCGTACCCACCGCATCCGCGCAGCCATCACCAAGTTGCAGGACACCTTCGCCGGTAAGAAGCCGCCCGCCGAAGACACCGACCGCAACGAACTCTTCGCCTCGAAGACCTTGAACGGGCGGCTGGTGTTGAAAGGTGATTTCGATGCGATCACCGGCGAGAAACTGCTCACCGCGCTTTCGCCGTTGACCGAACCCCGACCCGCCGCAGACGGCACCCCAGACGACCGCAGCCCCGCCAAGCGCAGAGCCGACGCCTTCGGGCACATCCTCGACCGCTACCTCGCCTCCAGTGACCGCCCCACCGAAGGCGGCGAAAAACCACACGTCAACCTGCACATCCGACTACGAGACCTCCAAAGCCAGAGCGGCCAGAACAACAGCGACATCACCGACGACGAAACCACCCGCGCTGCAGAACAATCCGACAACGAGGGTGATAGCCGGAGTGACGGTGAGGGTGTAGATCGTGACCCTGGCGCGAATCGTGGTGCGTATCGTGACCTGTTCGGTGACGGCACTTCGGTCGGGTGGCTGCCCTGGATGGGGCCCCTCTCCCGCGAGACCTCCCGCCAACTGGCCTGCGATTGCCTCCTCACCGCCATCGTCATGGACGAGAACGGCAACCCACTCAACCTCGCCCGCACCGCGCGCACCGTCACCGCGAAACAGAAACGCGCCTTGACTGCCCGCGATCACGGGTGCGCGTTCCCCGGCTGCGGAAAACCCGCCGCCTGGACCGAAAGTCACCACATCTGGCACTGGGCCGACGGTGGACCCACCGACATGGACAACCTCGTCCTCCTGTGCGGGTTTCATCACCGCCTCGTTCACCACTCCGACTGGGAAGTGTTCATCGGCACCGATCAGCACCCCTGGTTCGTACCCCCGGCATCCGTCGACCCTTACCGACAACCGAGACAATCCCACGCCCGAGCAGGCCCTCACATCGCCTAGGCCCGCGCAAACGCACCAGCCCCACACAAACACACCAGCCCCGCACCGAGAACACGGTGCGGGGTTGGAAGAGATTGGGCTCAGGAACCCGAGGGAGCTGCTGGCGGTGCGGGAGGCGTCGCACCGTCAGCCGGAGCGGGCGGTGCAGGCGGCGTGGCACCGTCACCCTCGGCACCCGGAGTCGGCGGTGCGGGAGGCGTCGCACCATCAGCCGGAGCCGGGGGCGTCGCACCGGCCGGAGCGCACAGTGGCCCGCCCGGTCCGCCCTTGCCCGGACCACCCGCGGGCGGGGCAGGCGGAGTTGCGCCGTTATCCGGCACGGCCGGAGTTGTTCCGTCCGCGGGTCCCGGTGGCGTCGGAACCGCGGGGACCGTAGATCCGTCGCCGGAATCCGTCGCCTCGGGGCTTGTCGGTACAGCAGGCACATCGGACCCGCCGCCGCCATCGGTTCGCTGTCCGAGGGCAGACGACGACGCCACGGTCGACACGCCAGGCGAGGCGGCGGGTCCGGTGGCTGCGAACACAGCCGCCGTCACCAGGGCTCCGATGGCAAGTCCCGCTGCTGCGGTCGCGGCCAGCGGCACACGTCCCTTCCACCGCTTGGGCTTGTTCTCCCGAGCGGTGCCGGGCTCGGGGTTCGATGCGGCGGGAATCGGTTGGGTCTGATCGTTCACGTTCACTCCTTGTTCGGACTGCGTCGTTCGTTTCGGTCTGTCACCGACACTGCCGCCGCTAGCTGAAGTCACCCTGAAGCCGAGCGCATCTTCAGGATCACTTCAGCTGGTGGGTGACAATCGAGGCATGACATACAGTTCCGCTCCCCGGGTTTTGGTGGTAGAGGATTCGTTACCCATCAGGGAAGCGCTCGTGGCCGCGTTCGAGGACGCGGGTTTCACCGCCGTGTCCCTACCCGACGGCGACGACTTCGAGACCACGATGGCAGGCTTCCGTCCCGATGTCGTGATCCTCGACGTCATGCTGCCCGGTGCACGGGACGGGTTCGATCTCATCGACGTCGTCCGGCAGAGCAGCGACGCAGGCATCATCATGGTCACCGCGAAAGATCAGCTGGCCGACCGGTTGCGGGGCCTGGGCGACGGCGCTGACGACTACGTGGTCAAGCCCTTCCAACTCGACGAGGTGGTCGCCCGCGCAAAATCCGTGCTGCGGCGTCGCGGTCGTTCGTCCGACGCGGTCCAGGTCGGTGATCTACTGGTCGACGAGCCCGCCGGAGTGGTCACTCGGGCAGGTCAGGTTCTCGATCTGACGGCGACGGAGCTCCGTTTGGCCACGTTCCTCGTCGCACAGCGCGGACGTACTGTCTCCAAAACCTCTATCCTGGAATCGGTCTGGGGCTACGGCGCGTACGACGGGAACCTGGTGGAAGTTCACATCAGTGCGTTGCGTCGCAAGATGGAAGCGCATGGGCCGCGGTTGATCCATACCGTCCGCGGCTTGGGTTATGCATTGCGGGCTCCGCAGTGAAGCGGACGCCGACCCCGTCGCTTCGGATGCGGGTGGTCGCCACCGTCGTCGTGTTGTTCGCGGCACTGCTGGTGATTGTCGGCTCGTCGGTGGATGTCGTTCTGGGTCAACAGCTTCGGCGTGATCTGGAGGCGCGGTTGTCGGACCGGGCCACTCGGGCTGTCGAGCTCGTGGAGAGCGGCGTCGGGCCCGGGGATCTGGTGCAGGCCCTGCAGGGCGACGCCATCCGAGTTCGGGTCACGGCTGCGGACGGCACGGTGTACGGCGCTCCCGGCAGCGGACCGCCTGGCCCGGACATCCGGCCTGCCACCCCGGCTCCGCCTGCGGGCCAGTCGCGAACTCCCAGTCCCCCTGGTCCGCCGGATCCTCCTGCGCCCCCGTCCGATTCGTTAGAGATCACCGAACCGTTGCCCGACGGTTCGACGCTGTCTCTCCTCGGCGATACCACCGCCATCGCCGATGTTCGGCGACAACTGCGCATCCTCATGCTGGGAGCGGGTGCTGTGACGCTGCTACTGGCCGCCGCTGCGCTGACCTTTGCCGTGCGGCGAGCACTGTCCCCGCTGGACTCGATGACATCGGTCGCACGCCGAATAACCAACGGCGACAGGGGTAGACGTCTGCTTCCCACCAAACCGAACACCGACCTCGGCCGTACTGCCTCGGCCGTGGACGAGATGCTCGACGCCCTCGAGGACGCCGAGCGCCGCGAGGCAGCAGCGGCGCGCACAGCCCGCCTCGCCGAGGAGGACATGCGGCGCTTTCTGGCCGACGCCGCACACGAGCTGCGCACTCCCGTCGCCGGGATCTCGGCGTTGGCGCAGTCGCTGCAGCGCGACGCCGAGCATCGCCCCGATCGAGTCGCACGCTGGAGCGAGCTGCTGGTCGGGGAATCGAGCAGGGCGTCACGATTGGTGGGCGACATGCTCGATTCCGTTCGTGCGGAGAACACGTCGGATCTCGACGCAACCGATATCGATCTCGTCGACACCACCCGCCGCACCGTGGAGCGAGCTGCGCTGCTGATGCCGGATATTCGGTTCGATGTCGATGCTGCGCAACCGATTCCGGTTCACATCGACGTCGGACGCATCGAACAGATCCTGTCGAACGTACTCGACAATGCCGGTCGTTTCACCCCGTCCGGCGGCACGATTCGGGTAGCGGTCGGCAGGGACACCCACGCATTCGTCACCGTGGACGACGAAGGACCGGGTGTCGCAGAGGCAGACCGTGAGCGCATCTTCGAACGGCTCGTCAGGCTGAACTCCGCCCGTGACCGAGCGTCCGGCGGCGTCGGACTGGGGCTGTCGATCGCTCGAACACTGGCACGCGCCCATGGCGGCGAACTCGTCTGCCTCGCAGGGCCTTCGGGCGCGCGATTCCGGCTGACTCTCCCCCTGAACGCGTGAGCACCTGAAATCGCGAACATGTCAGCTATTCGACGATCAAGTCCATCAGCAGGCTGTCGTGCCAGCCGTCCGGCCCCTTCTCGTACTTGCGCATGATTCCGACCGCCTCGAAACCGACTGCGCTGTAACAGGCTTTCGCCATTGCGTTGTCGGCGGCGGGATCGATCACCAGGCGGTGATGACCGAGATCGACTGTCAGGTAGCGCACCAGTGTGCCTACCGCGTCCTTTCCGACGCCGCGGCCGTGTACCGCCGGATCGAGGAAGATGTCGATCGACGCGTGCCGGTACATCGGGTCGGTCTCTTCGCCGTACTGGATCAAACCTACTGTCGCGGAGTCCAATTCGACAACCAGGCGGGTCTCTTCAGGGTTGTCGAATGGCCAGTTCTCGTCGATGTCCTCGTCACCCCACCGCGCATGCACCTCGGGGGTGTGCAGTATTCGGCGTAGCTCCGGCACGTCCTCAGCGTTGATCGGCCGCAACACGACCCGTTCACCGCGGAGGTTCATGCCCGCCGACTACTCGACGCGCTTGGCTGCGCGCGCCGCCAGATCCTGGGCGTCGAGCTTGTCGGCTTCCTCCAGGGTCGGGGCACTGCCACCGAGTCGGGCCGGAACCCAGTACGCGCCGGGCTCGTGGTGGTAGCCCTCCTGAAGCTCGAGCAGCATCTTCTGCATGACCGACCGCAGCTTGTCGGTCAGTTCGTTCGGCGGCCCGACCGGCGCGATCGGTTCACCGACGGCAATGGAGATCGGAGTGTTGGTGCGGCCCAGTCGCTTCGGGTAGCCCTTGGTCCACACTCGCTGCGCACCCCAAATGACCGTCGGGATGATGGGGACGCCGGCCTCGATGGCCATCCGCGCTGCACCGGACTTGAATTCCTTGATCTCGAAGCTCCGGCTGATGGTGGCTTCGGGATACACGCCGACGAGTTCGCCCTTACGCAGACTGTCGACGGCCGCCTTGTACGACTGCGCACCGGCACCGCGGTCGACGGGGATGTGCTTGAGTGCGCGCATGATGGGGCCGGAGATCTTGTTGTCGAAGACTTCCTTCTTGGCCATGAAGCGGATGTAGCGCTTCACTCGCCGCGGCGGCAACCCGGCGTAGGTGAAATCCATGTATCCGGTGTGGTTGACGGCGATGACCGCTCCACCGGTAGCAGGGATGTGGTCCTCGCCCTCGACCTCGAACTTCAGGCCCTCGAACGCGAACACTGTGCGAGCGATGCCGATGACTGATCGGTAGACGGGTTCCACAGTCGGTTAGCGTAGTCGGTGGACGGGGTCGGAGAAAGGTCCGGCCAGGAGCGCGGTTGGGTCGTGCGCAGTTCGAGAAGCTACGGGGGAGAGAATTCACGTGAAGAACAGAGCGGCTTCACCACGGCGCAGCCGAGTCTGCCGAACCGCGCTGCCGCTGATCGCATTGATTGCGCTGGTCGGTGCCTGCGATTCCGCGGTCGGGATCCCATCCGATCAGGCCGCAGCCCCGTCCAGCGGCAGTGCAGGGTCCACCGCCGAGTCCGCGAATGCCGCCGGGTCGAGCACCCCAGAGCCCACCACCACCCCGGCACCGCCGCCCATCCCACCGGGTCCGCCCGTCGGCGAAGCCCCCGGAAATCCTGCGGCCGCCGCGGCACTACGGCCGTTCGTCAACGATCTCACCGGCGGCGGAATAGGTGTCGTCACCGCGAGGTGCTGGACTGTGCCGCCGACCGACATTCCGACGATGTACTTCGACACCGGCGCCATCCTCGCTGCGGTGGCGGCTCCCGCGATCGACGGTCAGTACGCGGTGACGTGGACCGGACCCACGGCAACGGTCGCCATCAAACGCAGCGAGATCGCGTCAGGCTACGCCTGCCCTACCGTCTATCCCACCGGCACGACGCCGGTGTTCGACGCGACGGACGCGGTCTATACCGTCGACCGCTATCTGGGACGCATCGCCGGTATCCCCGTCAATCGGGGCGACGTCGAAGAGAGCTACCCGCTGGTGTGCGACAGCCGCGGCACGTGGGATCCGAACGGCACCGGGTCTCCTACTGCCCCACCTCTGGCCGAGAATCCGGCAATTCTGCCGAGCATCACCTCGTTCGATCCCGACAGTGTGTTCGTGACGGCCCAGAACGGCGTCTACACGCAGGTCAATGCCGACATCATCGACGCCTCGGGGGTGTACCAGAACCGCACGTTCCTGCTGGCGGTCGGCGGCGAGGGCTACTGCATCGGCGACATCGCCTGATCCTGAATTACTTCAGGACATCGGTCCCGACGAAGGGCACGAGGGCCTCGGGAACTCGGACGGTGCCGTCGGCCTGCTGGTGGTTTTCGAGGATCGCCACGATCCACCGCGTGGTGGCGAGGGTGCCGTTCAGGGTGGCGGCGGTCTGAGGCTTGCCGTTCTCGTCGCGGTATCGCACGCCGAGGCGTCGGGCCTGGAAGGTCGTGCAGTTCGAGGTCGAGGTGAGCTCGCGGTATGCCTTCTGCGTGGGGACCCATGCTTCGCAGTCGAACTTGCGCGCGGCCGAGGACCCGAGGTCTCCGCCTGCTGTGTCGATGACGCGGTAGGGCAATTCGACTGCGGCGAGCATTTCCTTCTCGTACTGCAGCAGCTTCCGGTGCTCGGCCGCCGCGTCCTCGGGCTTGATGTACGAGAACATCTCGATCTTGTCGAACTGATGGACGCGGATGATGCCGCGGGTGTCCTTGCCGTAGCTGCCCGCTTCACGACGGAAGCACGACGACCAACCGGCGTAGCGCTTCGGGCCGTCGGCGAGGTCGATGATCTCGCCCGAGTGGTAGCCCGCGAGAGCAACTTCGGAGGTTCCGACGAGGTAGAGGTCGTCGGCTTCGAGGTGGTAGATCTCGTCTGCGTGTGCGCCGAGGAAGCCGGTTCC
The DNA here is from genome assembly GCF_002258885.1 of Rhodococcus sp. 06-1474-1B. Lineage (NCBI taxonomy): Bacteria > Bacillati > Actinomycetota > Actinomycetes > Mycobacteriales > Nocardiaceae > Rhodococcus > Rhodococcus sp. 06-1474-1B. Next base: position 55,976 of record NZ_NOYR01000025.1, read on the forward strand.
CGACATGATCTCCGGCCGCACGAGAACCGGCGGGATCATCATGGTGAACCCGTTCTTGACGGCCTTCTGCGCGGCGAGCTGAAGCAGCCCCTGCTGCAGCAACGCGCCGTAGCCGGTCATGAAGTAGAAGCGTGAGCCCGACACCTTGGCTCCGCGTTCCATGTCGATCAGGTTCAGCGACTCGCCGAGTTCCAGGTGATCCTTGGGCTCGAAGTCGAACTCGGGGACGTCGCCGACGGTCTCGAGCAGCACGAAGTCGTCCTCGCCGCCCGCGGGCGTTCCCTCCTCGACGATGTTGGATATCGCCCGGTGAGCCGTGTCGAGAGCTGCGTCGGCCTCGGCCTCGGCTGCCTGGGCCGCCTTGACCTTCGCGGCCAGTTCCGATGCCCCGGCCAGCAGCGCGGGACGGTCCTCGGCCGAAGCCTTGCCGACCTTCTTGCCCAGCGCCTTCTGCTCGGCACGCAGCTGATCCCCGGCCAACACAGCGGCGCGGCGGGAGGCGTCGGCGTCCAGAAGAGCGTCGACGAGAGCGGGGTCCTCGCCTCGGGTGCGCTGCGAGGCGCGCACTGCGTCGGGGTTCTCGCGAAGCATTTTCAGGTCGATCACGAGAGCAAACCTTACTTGCCGAGCAAGCCCAGGTAGTCCTCGCGTCCGAACATCGTGGCTGCGTCGATCGCCGACGGGTGGCCGCCGTGTGGGTCGGCTCCGCCGTCGACGAGCAGCCGCACCACCTCGTCCTCGCCTTTGAACACAGCGCCCGCGAGTGGGCTCTGGCCCTTGTCGTTGGCCTTGTTCACATCGGCACCGCGTTCGACCAGCACCCGTACCGCATCGGCGTGACCGTGATAGGCGGCCAACATGAGCAGGGTGTCCCCCGACTCGTTGTGCAGATTCACCGGAACTCCGGCGTCGACGTAACTCGCCAGACCGACGGCGTCACCGGTACGTGCCATTGCGAACAGTCGACCGGCCAGCTCACTGAGGTCGTCGTCACCCGTTGGGTCGCTCATGTCGACCGAACATACTCGGGCATGATGGAGGGCGATGTCCGCTACAGAACCAGACCCCACGACGAGCGAGAGTCGGAGAACTCTCTCGGCCACCACTGCTCGACGCGGCCTCGCCATGGTGGCCGTCGGTGCAGTCCTGGCCGCGGGGGCAACAGTGTTCCTGTCCGGCGGATTCTCGACTCCCGAGAAGATCACCACGCATTCGACGGCCAGTGGCCCCGCCACCGCAGGACCGGTGTCCGCGAAGTCCTTCGGTGCCGCCGACCCGGGCGTATGCCTGCAGTGGACGCCCACCGACGATCCCGAAACCGATCGTCAGGACCTCAGCGAAGTGCCGTGCTCCGACGCCCACCGCTTCGAGGTGGCCCGCGACATCGACATGAGCGTCTACCCCGGTATCGAATTCGGCCCCGGCGCGCCGTACCCGGGAGCGCTGCGCTTCGGCGAACTGCGCGACGAGCACTGCACCGCCGCCGTCGACGGCTACGTCGGTGCCAAGTTCGACCCGAACGGCCGCTACGGCGTCGGCCTGATGTTCCCCAGCCAGGCCGGATGGGCCAAGGGCGAGCGCACGCTGCGGTGCGGGGTGCAGATGCCGTCGAACACCGGTGCGCTGCTCGAGATGACCGGCTCGATCCTCGACCAGGACCAGTCCAAGGTGTGGCCGACGGGCACGTGCATCGGAATCAACCAGAACGTGCCTGCCGACCCGGTGGAATGCTCGACTCCCCACGCGTTCGAGGTGGCGTCGGTGATCAACCTCACGCAGCAGTTCCCCGGCGGGCACCCGTCGGAAGGCGACCAGGACGCATATCTGGAGAAGACCTGCACCGACGCCGTCAACGGATACCTCGGCTCGGAGAACGCGCTGCGGGACAAGACGCTGACGCTGTTCTGGGACACGATCGACGTCTCGAGCTGGCTCGCCGGTAGCCGTCAGGTGACCTGCTCGGTGGGCAAGGAACTCGACTCCGGTGGATTCGCGACCATCGTCGGCAGCGCGAAGGGCGACATCCTCATCAACGGTGCCGCGCCCGTGCCGCCGCCCGCAGCCCCCGACGGCCGCGCCCTCCCGACCCCACTGCCCGGTGCTGCTCCGATCACCACCGGAGGCTGACATCCCCACGCACATGACCCGCGTCGACTTCGAGGAAGCGGTGTCCGACGCTCTCGACACCCTGCCGCGAGAGCTCACCGACTTCATGAACAACGTGGTCGTCCTCGTCGAGGAAGAACACCCCACCGAGGACATCCTCGGGTTGTACGAGGGAATCGCGTTGACCGAACGCTACGAATACAGCGGCCACTTGCCCGACGTCATCACGATCTACCGCAAACCGATCCTCGACATGGTCGACGACGAACACGAGGCTCGACGCGAAATCGCCATCACCGTCGCGCACGAAATCGGCCATCACTTCGGCATCGACGACGAACGCCTGCATCAACTGGGATTCGGCTGATCGCGCTCGCCCCCGATCGCCACCCCCACCCCCGTAATGCCACCCCCGGTTGGGATCAATGTGGGTTTCAGTCGGTCAGACTGCAACAAAGGCGCATTGATCCCAACCTGGGGGGCGGGCAAAACAGGGTTAAGCCGAGACAGCCTCTCGACCAACCGGCCGCACTGCGCGGTCGGTGAGGAATGCGAACCCCAGTCCCAGGGCCAGCCACAGGGTTGCCTGCGTGGCCAGTGACGAGAGTCGGAATTCCCACAGCAGGGTTGCCGGAAAGTCCGAACCCACTTCGTTCACACCCGGCAGCAATGCGTAGCCCACAGCGACGATCACGAGGAACGCCACCGTCGGAGCACCGACGCGAACCGCCACCGACGACTGCGACGCCACCGCCTTCGCCACGTAGATCGCGACGCCCACGGCCAGCAGACCGAGAATCACCGAGGCCAACCACAGCCAGGTGCGCTGGGTGATCGTCTCCGGGTCCCCGACGGCCGGTGGGTTTGCCGGATACTTGAAGAACGGCACCGCTTCGATTGCCAGCCATCCGGCCCCGGCTCCGAGGAGCGCGAGGATCGAGCCCGGAAGCGAGCTGAACCGTCGGGCATAGTGCAGTACCGATGCGAAGATCGCGCCGAGTGCGAGTCCGGCGAGTCCGGTGGCGAGGAACAGTCCGACGCGTTGCCCGTCGCGACTGACGAGGGCGTCCTCGTCTCCGTGCGAGTGCGCAGCAGTCGCATCGGAGTCGGCGTGGTGTGCCTCGCCTGCTGCTTCTTCGATGGAGATGGCCGAATCGACGTGCGGCTCACCGATGACGAAGGCAACTCCGCCGGCGAGCAGTCCCGCGACGAGACCGGCGAGCAGACCTCGCACCAGCAACTGAACGAATGTCCCGGTCAGTGGCATGGCAGGCCCAGCAGGTGGCGGCCGTCGTGCATGAGTTCGTGCATGTACATGCCACTGCGCGAGATCGCGCCCTGGTCGAATCCGACGAGGTAGAGCACAACGAATGCGAGCAGTATCGTCGCAGCGACGATGACGGCGAGGGCCGCCGATTCCGTCGTGTTGCTGGGTGCATGAAGTATTGCCATGGGGGTGTCCTCCTGGGATTGTGCGTCCCGTAGTCCCTTCGGAGATGAAGGGACGGCCATGCGATGTACGAGTTTTCTGGCTCTCGAATTCGGACATCTGCCCGACGTCGATCACAGTGGCGCAACCGTTCCGGATTTTCACCGGATTACCTGCGTACATCGCGTCTTACCTGCGCACTGTGGCACCGCGTTCGACTCTGTGTCAATCACTGTCCTCGAAGAACACCGTCCGATGCCACAATGACGCGGTGACTGCGCCTGCGACCCGCCTGACGTTGGTGAGCCACGCCAGGACCGATGCGATGCGCTCAGGCCGCTTTCCTGCCGACGAGCCACTCGACGAGGCTGGTGTGCGTGCACTGGCCGAGGTGACCGATTTTCCGCGTGCCGACCGAGTGATGTCCGGCCCGGAGCTGCGGTCCCGATCCACTGCCGAGATCTTCGGCAGCGACGTCGCTGTCGAACTCGCGTTGGCCGACGTCGCGTACGGCCGGTGGTCCGGTCTCGAGATGACCGATCTGCCCGACGCCGACGCGATGGCCTGGCTCGGCGACCCGGCATTCACACCGCCGGGCGGTGAATCTCTGGAGGCGTTGTTCGCTCGCGTCGAGGCGTGGCTCGACGAGGTCGGTTCGACGCCGTGCCGCACGCTGGCCGTGACCGCACCCGCGGTTATCAGGGCCGCGGTCGTGCTGGTGCTGGCGGCACCGGTCAATTCGTTCTGGCGGGTCGACGTCGCACCGTTGACGCGCACCTCGATCCATCGCCGAGGCTCGCTGTGGACGATGGATTCGGTGGCACAGAAGTCTCTCTGAATTCTTTCCGGCATCGATGGAACCGATCCGGGCACGGCGGCGTCCTACCTACCGACAGCCCAGTTCGTCGATCGCAGGGAGCGTGCTCATGACCGTCATCAAAGTCGATCCGGTGGCTCTGCAGCTGGCTGCCTCGGAACTCGATGCGGTCGCTGCCCGATTGCAGGCCGCCGTCACTGCGACGGCGCTTCCTGTTCGGCCGCTACCGCCGGGCACCGACGAGGTTTCGCTCTTGACCGATCGCTTCTTCGCCACCGCGGCCGATACCTTCGGACCTGCTGCAGCACAGGGTATCTCGGAGCTACACCGGGCCGCCGAGGAACTGCGCAAGCAAGCCGCGGACTACTTGGCGACCGACGACGACACCGCCGGGGGCCTGCCGGGGCTCGCCGGCATCTGACGCACTCATCGACCGGCAGCGGTTTCGAAAACGACACGGGGGCTCGAACATGACGGGGGCTGGACAATGACGCTCGGTGTGACAGGTGTGGTGTGGCTACCACGAACTGCGACAGGAAATTCGACACGACTGTTGGGGCCCGGGCCGGTGCCTCTACATGTCGCAGGCGGGGCCTGGGGTTCGGTGGCCGCGGCCTTCACCGAGGCCTCGGTGAGCATCGCCGCCATCACGACAGCTCTGACTGCAGGCTGGGAGGGTGAGTCGGCTCTCCTCGCGCAGGCCGCCCTCGCCCGGTTCGCCACGTGGACCGGTGCCACCGCACTGAAGGCGGCGGCACTGTCGATCGAAGCCCCCGCCGCGGGAACCTCGTACGGCGTCGCACTGGCCACCATGCCGTCGCTCGTCGAGATCGGTGCCGTGCAAGCTGCCAAGGTGACGGCTGCGTCGACCGGCGGTGCACTGAACGGAAGTTACGAGGCAGCCGAGGTCGCAGATCGATTGCTCGACATCCGCGCAGCCATGGTCATGGAGGGATTCGAGCTGGTCTCCTCGCACCTGATCGCGAAGACGACGTTCGATCATGCGCCCGCCATCGTGTCCGAGTCCGGCAGTGGTCTCGGCAAATTCGCCAACGGTGCGCTGATGACGTCCCCCGTTCAGGCTGCGGTCGGCGGTCTGATGGCCGCGACGCAGAACCCAGGCGTCGCAGCCGCAGCCGGGCAGCTCGGCAGTGCCGCCACCTCGATCGCCGGAACAGGCGTGTCCACGGTGGCCACCGCGGCATCGAACCTGGTCTCGACGCCGCCGCCGAGTGGACCCGGATCCGGCATCGGCCACTCCTTCGCACCCGGTGGTTCGGCATCTCTCGCCGTCGGGCCGGCGTCCACCCGTCCGGTGGCATACGGCGGACTGGGCGGAAGCAGCGGCAGCATCGGCGGCGGGCTGGGAATGCCCGGTTCGGCGTCGAGTCCCCTCGGGGGATCGGCACTCACGGGTGCAGTCCAGAGCAGTCCTGCCACTACGGTCGGCGCACCGACCGCAGCCGAGGGTGGTCTCGCTCAGCGCGGAACCGGTGCCGGTGCTGCGCCCGCATCGGGCACACGGGCGCAGGACGACGACGAACACGACACCCCGGAATACCTCAAACAGTTCGAGCATTTCGCCGACGGCCGCACGGTGGCACCGTCGGTCATCGGAGCAGACCCAGCCCTCGACAACATCAGTGAGAACGGCCGGTGATCGACTTGGGAACCGTGCCGGTGGGCCACACACTGCCGAGTGCCGCACTCGGTGTCGACGAGATGGATTTCCTGGTCGACGAACTCTCGATTGCCGAACTACCCGTCGTGCTCGACGTCTTTCCACGCTTCGACGACGCGACAGCCCGCGACCGTGCTGTCGACCGCGGCCGTCACGCCCTCGCGGCGGCAGGGCTGTGGGATGGCTCCGCGGTCCACGAGGACGTTCGCCACTGGCTGCGGGTCATGGAACAACCCCGCTGGTACGTCTCGGCGCGACAATTCGAGGGCGACACCGTTCCTGTGACTCGGATCTGCATCGCATCCGACGACACCATCGCGGTGTCGGCGGTACGGCGAGAGAACATCGTCACCCTGCGCGTCGTCGCCGGGGATCCGGCTCGCGATCTCGTCTCGTCGCTGGGATCGGCACCGCCGTTCGATCCCGGCAGCGTCAACGCGCCCACCGACCTGCTGGCCGAGGCACTGGACGCGGCACCGTCCGACGTGGGCGGCACCGCTTCCCGTCTGCGCAGCATCGGAATCGCCGATGACCGGGCCCTCACTCTGGCCTCGGCGATGGCCACGTGCGCGGGCAGGACCGAGATCACGGCCGTGACCCGCAGGCATGGGACTCGGCGCGGGGCCGGGCGTCCGGTGGCCCTGTTCGACACCCGCGTCGGACGGATCGTCGCCACCTCCGCTGTCGCCGCGGACGGTCGTTCGTGGAGCTCGTTGACCGGCGCGTCGGATCACCGGGTGACAGCGGCTCTGACAGAGCTGATCTCGTCGGCCAAGGACCCAGCGACCACGAACCCAGCGACCACGAACCCAGCGATCGGCAATCCCGCGATCAGCTGATCGGGTTGTCTGCCTTGTCGCTGCCCTTGCCCTCGAACGGCGGCAGGAACGTGCCCCACTTGGCGCATGCCCAGCCACCGTCGGGTAGCGGCAACAGCTCGATTGTCTGGGTGTTGTCGAGATGGTTGTCGGCGGCGAAGGTGCCGTCGACACCGGTGAGGGCCGCCGCGACCAGTCGAATTGCGGCCCCGTGGCTCACGACGATGACGTCTCCGGCGGTGTCGTCACCCAGGTACTGTCCACGCAGCTCGTCGAGCACCGGGACGTAGCGCGCCAACACTGCGCGCCCGCTCTCGCCGCCCGGCGCGGCTGCATCCAGATCTCCGGTATGCCACCGGTAGAAGATTTCGGTGAACAGTCGGTGCGCCTCGGGATCGTCTCGATCTTCCAGTTCTCCGGCGGACGTCTCCTGGATACCGTCGGTCACGACGAGGGGCACTCCGGTGCCGCGCTCGACGTAGCCCGCAGTCTGCTTGGCGCGCAGAGCAATCGACGAGACCAACACGGCGGGAGGATTACCCAGCCGTGTCTGCGCGTACGCCTCGGCTTGCCGGTGCCCGAGCTCGGTGAGTTCGGCTCCCGGCGGCGCTGTGTCCAGCTTCTTCGCGACGTTGGAGACGGTCTGCCCGTGCCGAACGAGAATGAGCTTGCCCATCACAGATCACCCCGACCGGAACGAATTTCGGACAACCACTGCACGTGCTCGTCGATCGGTTGCGGCACCGAACCTCCCGATGTCGTTGCCGTGGGCCATGATCCGAGGAAACGTAGCGGCATCTTCCGGTGGAACGCGGTCAGCGCCTCGGCGACGAGGGGATCGTCCACATGCCCGGCGCAATCGACGAAGAACATGTAGGTGCCCAATTGCGAACGGGTAGGGCGTGATTCGATGAACGTCAGATCGATGTTGCGAATTCCGAACTCCGCCAACGCTGCCGGCAGCGTACCCGGGTCGTTCGGCGGCTTCAGCACCACCGAGGTGCGGTCGGCACCGGTGCGGGCGGGCACCGGCTGCGGCGGAGTCACCAGCACGAAGCGGGTGCGCGCACCCTCGACGTCGATGATGCCGTCGGCCAGCGTCGGCAGAGACAATCGCTCCCCGGCCAACCGTGTCGAGACAGCGGCGTCGACCACGCCGGCGGCAACATCTTCTGCTGCACCGGCATTCGAGGTCGCAGACTGCACGACGGCGTCGGGCATCGTGGCCTGCAACCACTGCCGGACCTGGCTGAGGGCGATGGGGTACGCGCTGATCGTGCGGGCCGAGTCGAGAGTGACACCGGGCCCGCCGACGATGGTGAACGCGACCTCGATCTCCGTCTCGGCGACGATCTGCAATCGCCGTCCTTCGGACAATGCGTCGAGCGTCGGCGGCACGGCCCCCTCGATGGAGCTCTCGATGGGAACCACTGCGGCGTCGGCGGCACCGGATCGGACGGCCTCGAGCGCCGCGGGCGGGCTCGCGGCCGACACTCTCTGGACGTCCCCGACCAGGCCGACCCCATCGAATGCGCCGAGCGTTTCGAACTGCGCCAGCGCCATCTCCGTGAACGTTCCCGATGGGCCGAAGTAAGCGATGCGAGGCACGTCTCGAGGTTACGTTGTCGACGTCCCCGAAGCGATCAAACCGACGTCGACCAGCCGGGCGCGGGCGGCGACGGCGTCGGCGATCTCGACCCCCAGCAGTACCTCCCGCACGGCCTCGGCGGCCTCGGGTATGAGCTTGCGCAGAGCGTCGACATTCGGCGCGGCCAGAGCCGACGCGATGTCGTCTCCGCGCAGCGACGCCACCGTCGCCGCGAGGATCGCGATCACGTCGTCTCCGGTGTCGGCGCGGGCGACCAGACCGACATCGGCATGCGAGACGACGGCGAGCACGTCGGCGATACGCCTCGCCGTGTCGCCGACACCGATGCCGGGGGTCCGATGAGCGGCAACGATGGTCTCCGCGGTCTCGGCCACGTCGATCGCGTCGAACACCGGGAAGACAACGAGGGGCGAGGGCAGTCGCAACCCGAGCGCGTCGGCAAGATGCTCGGAGACTGCGTCGACCTCGAATCTGACGGTCTCGTAGTTGCCTGCGCTCGAGGCGCGGAGCTCGTCCGGGTCGATGTCGAGTCGCACGACGATGCGCCCGAGGTTCGCGGTGGGCGGCAGCGTCAGCAGGGTCGAGGCCAGCACGACGGGCGGGCCGTACTCGGCGGCGCGTGGAGCGGCCTGCACGGCCGGGGCATCGGCGCAGAACGGCTGCAGCAGTCCGGCGACGAGCGCGTTCGGATCTGGTCGGTGCGGCACACCGAGGGTTAACGGAATCGGCACGTCTTCACGGTAGTCCCAGCTTGCCCTTGCGATACCCGCCACATCCGGCTAACTTAGGGGCCACGTTACTTAGGTATGCCTCACCTACTGGCCATTCAACTGTACCGATCGCATCGGAGGAGCCCATGCTCGGCGCAACCACCACCACCGGACCGACCACCGCCGAACGCGTGCGCAGCGCCTGCATGCGTGCCGAGGGCGCAGCTCTCGTGATCGACGGCAGCGACCCCGTCGTGACGTCCCTGCACCACCTGCGACCCAACGGCGAGATGATTCTTGCCGTCCCCACCGATTCCATCGACGACGCGATCACCTGGCAGTCCTCCCGCGCCGGCGTTCCCGCCGTCGTCGAGCTCACCGATCACGCACCTCTGGCACTGCGCGAACCGGTGCGGTCACTGGTGTGGCTGCGCGGAGAACTGCGTCCGGTGCCGGAATCGCTGATGCGCCCGATGGCCGGCGCGGTGGCCGCCGAGCATCCCCACGCGGCCCTGCTCGACGTCGGCCACACCACCTCCCTGGTACGTCTGATCGTCGGCTCCGCAGTGGTGGCGGACAGCACCGGAGCCGAGCCGGTCGACGTCGACTCGCTGCTGGCAGCCGAGCCCGATCCGTTCTGGGAGATGGAAACGAGCTGGCTCGAGCACCTCGACTCCGATCATCCCGACCTCCTCGCGCAACTGTCCCGACGCCTCCCACCGTCGCTGCGGCAGGGACGCGTGCGTCCGCTGGGCATCGACCGCTACGGCATTCGTCTGCGTATCGAGGGCGAGTGCGGCGACAACGACGTCCGGTTGGGCTTCGCCGCGCCCGTCGACGACACGATCTCCCTGAGCCGGGCCCTCCGGGTCCTCGCCGGTTGCCCGTTCCTCAACGGCCTGCGCGCCCGGGGCTGACGCCGCCGCGGGGCTCAACAGGGCACACTCGTGCCGTGATCGACTTCAGGAACTGGTTGACGCCACCGCCGCGGGAGAGCGCCGCTCCACCGCCCGATGCTCGCGAACGCACGACCATCAAGGTCGAGATCGCGATCGTGCTGCTGGTGACGTTCGGCCTCAGTGGCATGAGCAGCATTCTCTCGCTGGTCGAGGATGCCCTGCAGACCGCAGCGCTGTCCGATCAGACGGTCGCCCTGAACTCCTCGCGATCGAGCTTCAGCGTCATCGACCTGCTGTTCCAGCTGCTGAGCATCCTGCGCCTGTGCGCATGGGGAGCATTGGGGCTGTACCTGCTGTGGCGAGCAGATCTGGCACCGCGTGCGATCGGACTGGCGAAACCGCGCCTGAAGATCGATCTCGGCCACGGCGTCGGGCTGGCGGCACTCATCGGGCTGCCGGGTCTCGCGCTCTACCTGGTCGGCAACGCCCTGGGATTCAATCTGAACGTCGTCCCCAGCGGGCTCGACGACCACTGGTGGCGAGTGCCAGCCCTGATTCTGTATGCACTGGCCAACTCCGGTGCCGAAGAGATCATCGTCGTCGCCTACCTGATCTCTCGACTCCGCCGACTCGGCCTGAGCGAGAACAAGTCCTTGCTGTGCTCCTCGCTGCTGCGCGGGAGCTATCACTTCTATCAGGGGGTGGGCGGAGGATTCGGCAACTTTCTGATGGGCCTGGTGTTCGGCCGATACTGGCAGCGCACCGGGAGGCTGTGGCCACTGCTGATCGCGCACGCACTCATCGACATCGTCGCGTTCGTCGGTTACGCCCTGCTGCGCGAACACCTGGCGTGGTTGCCGTGATGGGTACAGTCGATTCGTGAACGACGACGATCGCTACGGACGGCACGGCGCGCCGAATCGGCGTACCCCGCCGCCGAGCCAGCCGCCGCCACCGCGTCGACCACCCGGCCAGCAGCCCCCTCCCCCGCCTCGGCGCGCCGGTGGAGCCCCTGGACAGCCACCGCCGCCACGCCAGTACCGACCCGGTCCGCCGCCGGTTCCGAACCCCCGTCGGTACAACCCGGAACCTCCCGCGGAGCGAGGGACCCCTCGCCGTCCGGGGCCTGCACCCGAGGGCACCGAATTCATCAGACGCGACGGCCGCCCGGCCGCTCCCCGCCACGGTGCCCCTGCCCCACCGCAACAGGCGTGGTCGCAGGCACCCGAACCCGGCCCTGCCGGTTCCGTTCCACCGAACTCGACGCGCCAGTACTCCCGCGCTGCCGAGGACGAGGCCGGGCGCACCGGGTACGCACCGCGCCAACAGCCGGAACCGTACGTCGACGAGCGCAGGCAGCCACCGGCTTCTCCGCAGCGCGCCTTACGCCGACCGGAACCAGCTCGGCCACAACGTGATTCACGTCCCCCCAAGGTTGCGAAGCCGCGCAAGCGTCGGCGCTGGGGCCGTCGCGTCCTGATCGTCCTGCTCGTCCTCGTTCTGGGCATCGGCGGCATCGTCTACTACGTCGACAGTTCGCTCACGCGAGTCGACGCCCTGACCTCGTACCCCGGCAGGATCGGCGACACCCCGGGCACCAATTGGCTTCTCGTCGGATCGGATTCACGAGCCGGCCTGACGCCGGAGCAGGAAGCAACTCTCGCGACCGGCGGCGAGGTGGGCCCCAGCCGGACCGACACCATCATCATGATCCACATCCCCGAGGGCGGCGGGGCGACGACGATGGTCAGCCTGCCCCGCGATTCGTACGTGCCGATTCCGGGTAACGGCGAGGACAAGCTCAACGCGGCGTTCGCATTCGGCGGGCCGTCCCTGCTGGTGCAAACGGTCGAAGGCGCGACGGGAGTGCACATCGATCACTACGCCGAGATCGGCTTCGGTGGGTTCGCCGGAATCGTCGACGCTGTCGGCGGAGTCAACGTGTGTGTGCAGAACGCGATCGACGATCCGTTGGCGGGCATCAACATTCCCGCGGGCTGTCAGGATCTCGACGGTTCCGAGGCACTCGGCTTCGTGCGATCCCGCGCGACCGCATTGGCCGACCTCGACCGGATGAACAACCAGCGGGCCTTCATGTCCGCTCTGCTCGACAAGGCAACCAGCGCTTCCACTTTCCTCAATCCTTTGAAACTGTGGCCGTTGGTGTCCGATACCGCGTCGTCGTTGAGTGTCGACGACGGAGACCACATCTGGAACCTGGCCGGGTTGGCCTGGGCAATGCGCGGTGGGCCGGTGACGACGACCGTGCCGGTCGGCGGCTTCCAGGACTCCGATGTCGGCAACGTCCTCGTGTGGGACGACACCAGGGCACCGGCATTCTTCGACGCCATCGCTCAGGATCGGGAAATTCCGGCAGATCTGCTGACCGGCGGCCCCTGACGGGGGCGTGCGGCCGGTACGTTGTGGATCATGACATTGCCGTCGCATGAGCCCGCCACTTCGTTTCACGATCTACTGCGCGCCCAGGTTCGGTACGAGTTCACCGCCTCGCAGCAGTACCTCGCCATCGCGATCTGGTTCGACCGCAACGATCTTCCGCAGTTGGCGCACCGCTTCTACGCCCAGTCGGCCGAAGAGCGTCGGCACGCCATGATGATGATCCGATTCCTCATCGACAACCGACTCGAGGTGGACGCGTCGGGTATCGACGACGTGGTGACCGCGTTCGATTCGGTCGCCGAACCGGTGGAGTTGGCGTTGGCGCAGGAGGTGGCGGTCACCGATCGGATCACCGCGCTCGCACAGGCGGCCAGAGCCGAGGGCGATTACATCGGGGGCAATTCATGCACTGGTTCCTCACCGAACAGGTCGAGGAAGTAGCTGCGATGCAGAGCCTGCTCAACATCGTGCGGCGAGCAGGTTCGGATCTGTTCGACATCGAGCAGTACGTGGCACGCGAGCTCGGCTCGGTGACCCGCGCCACCAATGCACCCAAAGAGGCCGGAAGCGCGTAACTTACGCCCTGCTCAGAGCCGACATTTAGGATTGACTGTATTAGGCTACGTTCGCCTCAATAAGGCTCGACTTGGATGACAATGCCCTCTGACCAGGCATATTGTCCTCACCATGAGCGCAGACATCAAAGAAACGAACCACACCAAGTTCCACGCACTTCTTCGCGACCAGATCCGCAACGAGTTCAACGCCTCGCAGCAGTACATCGCCACCGCCGTCTACTTCGCCAATGTCGACCTGCCGCAGCTGGCCAAGCACTTCTACGCGCAGTCGGTCGAAGAGCGTAACCACGCGATGATGATCGTCCAGTACTTCCTCGATCGCGACATCACCGTCGAACTGACCGGTGTCGACGCGTCGAAGTCCGTGTTCACGGACCCGCGTGAGGCCATCGCCCTCGCACTGGCACAGGAAGAGACGGTCACCGAGCAGATCATCGCTCTGGCGAGCACCGCCCGCGAAGAGGGCGACTACCTCGGCGAGCAGTTCATGCAGTGGTTCCTCAAGGAGCAGGTCGAGGAAGTTGCCAGCATGAAGACCTTGCTCAACATCGCAGACCGCGCCGGCCACAACCTGTTCGACCTCGAGCAGTTCGTTGCCCGCGAGATGAACACCAGCGTCGTCGCCGATGCAGGCGCACCCACCGTCGCCGGCGGATCGCTGTAATTTCGCTTCACGCGACACGCATCGACGAGTAACGCGAGAGATCTCGCGCTCATACGGGTGGTCGTCAGACAAGCAGCCCCTTGTCCGACGGCCACCCGACGTGCGTTTCGGTGCACCGACTTTCGGGCCGCCGCACCTCTCGGTTGAGCTCGACTGCTCAGCGCAGGGTGACCTGACGGCCACGAAGGCCGTCCCGCGAGCGCAGCTGCGCTCCCGTCAGCGGGGCGTCGACGGCAAGAGCCTCGTTCAGCTTCTCCCCGAATTCCTTTGTCGGAGCAGCCCATTCGGTGGGATGCATCTCCGGATCGAGATCGAACACCGGCACCAGCAACCCGTGCGTACGGAACGAGCCTGCATACCGCGAGCCCTCACCGAGATTCAAGTCTCCGGCAGCGTGCAACCGTGCGAGGGCGAGCATGACGTCGTCCTCGCTCTCCGGGCGAACCCACCGGATGTGCGCCTTGTCGCCGGCATCGACCCACCATGCTGCAACGACGCCGTCCGCCTCGATCCGCGCCGAGGGCATGATCGCCTGATTCGCGCGCTCCACGGTTGCGGCCACATCGGCTGCGGGAGTGGCACTTTCCGGGATCCACCAATTGAAATCCTGATGCACGGTGATCTCGAGGAGTGCGGACGGGTCGAGGACATCGGTCAATGCGGGGGTGTTCTCGTCCACCTTCGAGGCTTCGAGCGACTCACCTGCGGGGGCGGCGGCGACCCAGCCCAACGCGCTACTGATATCTGCTGCAACGTCTTTCGACTGCGTCTGAACCTGCAGGCCGACGAATCCTTCTACAGTGCCCGCCTCTTCACGTACCAGAGCGGCGACGGCTCCCGGCAATACCGTTGCCAGAGTGACGGTGCGGCCGCCGGAGGTGATCGGCGCGGTGGCGGTGGCCGACGGCACGAATTCGCGCAGCGCTACCAAGTCGCATTCTGCGGCCAGGCCCTCGAACGGCCGCGTCGTCCCCGACTCGAGGCTGGCGCGCTCGGCCTCACGCTGTGCGAGCTTGGCCGCCCGGTTGCTGTCCTGCTTCGGTCCGCTGTTTCTTTTGCTCTTACCCACGCCAGAAAACCTACACGTTCTTCGATTCCAGCCAGGCGCGCGTTCGTCCGGGATGGTTGGTCGCGATCCACCCGACACCGAGTTCGCGGCACAGGTCCACGTCCTCCTTCTCGTCGACCGTCCACACGTAACTGGCACGGCCCGACGCGGCTGCTCGATCGACGAGCGTCGGGTGCTCACGCAACGCCCGGATCGACGGACCGACCGCGGTGGCACCGACGGTCGTCGCTGCTCCGCCGCCCAGATAGTGCGAGCTGTCACCGAGGAGGACCGTCGGAAGCATCGGTGCCGAGCGGCGCACTCGCCACACGGCCGAGGGCGCGAAAGACATGATGACCGCCCGTGAATGATCCGCCGAGGCAGGCGCGCCGATGCCGAAGTGGTGCAGCTCGGCCAGCACCGAGGCCTCGATCCGCGAGCCGTAGCGCACCGGATGCTTGGTTTCGATGAAGAGCTTGACCGGCTTGCTGGTCCAATCCAGAATCAGCGCGATCAGGTCGTGCAGCGTCAGAAGTTCGGCGGGTTCGTCAGCATCGCCGTAGTTCAACCGGGCGAGCTCGTCGAAGGTCATCTCGCTGACGATTCCGGTGCCGTTCGAGGTTCGGTCGACGCGGCGGTCGTGCACGCACACGATGCGGCCGTCCTTCGTGAGCCGGACATCGCATTCGACGCCGTCCGCTCCCTCCCGCAACGCGAGATCGTAGGCGGCGAGCGTGTGTTCCTTCTTCGCCGCAGATGCTCCTCGGTGCGCGACGACCAAAGGGCCGCGTCGGTCCGGGCTCACGAGACCGTCACCGCCCGGTCGTCCTTCTCGGCCCCGGAGTCCGCACGAGCTGCGTCGGCCGGCTCAATCTCGGTCTCGGCCTGCTCGGTCTCGGACTGCGTGGCCTCGGACTGCGTGGTCTTTCGCTCGACGCTGGGTGCGATGACCCAGCGGGTGGGACGAGACAGCGCCGAACCGCGCAGGGTGCGGCCCTCGAGTCGGCGCATGACGGCCAGGGTCAGCACCGCGGAAACTGCGGCCACGAGCGCCACGACTGCGGCGAGCAGAACGCCGTCGGCGCGGGCTTGCAGTGTGTTGCGCAGACTCCACAGCACCTGCACGACGACCAGCGCGTTGCTCGTCGCCCAGACGGCCCACCAGATCCGGATCAAGGTGAGCTCGCGGTACACGTCGCCGTCGGATTCGGCTCGGAGGCGCACGATCTCCGTCAGGTACACCCCGGGCATGACGATCCGAACCACAGGCAGCATCGAGAGCAGCAGCATCCATCGCACCGACCGCGGCTCGGTCGCCCCGACCGATGCGTAGGCCAGCCGGCGTTGCCGAATCAGCCAGCAGGACGTCGTGATCAGCGCGAGCAGACCGACGATGAGAGCGCCGACCTGTGCGAAATAGACCAGCGCATCGGAAATTGCCAGCGTGATCGGTGACAGCAATCGGGTGCGGTTGTACAGCAGGATTCCGTAGCGAAACAGCTCGGCGAACGCCGCCAGCCCGAGCAGCAGCGCCGTGATCCAGACGAACGTCTGCGCGTTGGCTGCGTACTGCTCGACGCGGCCGGCGGGCGTGTGTGCTGCGGGGTCGCGTGGGGTGTCGCGCAGCCCCCACGTGGGCGTCGAGTCGTAACGCGGAGTGGGGGTCGGTGCCGCGACCCGGGCGGGACCGACGGCCTTGCCCTTCGACGACGCAGGCCGCGCAACCCAACGAAAATTGCGGCGGCCCTGTGCCGGTGCCCGAGCGGACACCGGCGAGAGCAGCACGCCGTGGCAGCGGGGGCACCACGTACCCGGCCGTGCGCCGACCGCCCAGCGAGTGCTGCAGCGGGCGCAGACCTGGAACGCCTGTGCGCGCCCCTGCGGTGCCGACATCTAGATGATTCTCGCTTCGTCCGAATCGTCGTCGCGCTGGATCGGCCTACCGGCGGCATGCCAGTCGAGCATCCCGCCCTCGACGTTGATGGCCTCGTAGCCCACGCGATTGAGGTATTCGACGACCCGAGCCGAGCGCCCGCCGGCTTTGCAGACGACGTAGATCTCGGACTGGTTGTCGATTTCGCCTGCTCTGGACGGAATGTCGCCCATCGGGATGTGCACGGCACCGGGTGCATGTCCGGCCTGCCACTCGTCGTCTTCTCGGACGTCGAGCAGCACTGCCGCTTCCGGGAACGGCACCGGAAGGCGGTCTACGGTGACGGCGGGTGACTGCTCGGGGTGAGACACCTCTCGATCTTGTCACGGGTGCGATCGCGACTGCCACTCGTGCCCGCCTGACGATGGATGGCCCCAGCTATGACCTACGTCACTTTGGCTCAACAAAGTTATCCACAATATCCACAGGTTGATGCACAGAATCGGGGCCCATGCCGGTTTCTATCCACAGGTCACGGCCTCACAACTGATTGCCGGTGTATCGAGTACCAACGAAGGCTGTGGATCGATCGTGATTTGACACAGCTGTTGTCTGCGGTCGTTTATCCAAGCTGATTACCCTGGCAAACATGACTTCTCACTCCTCGGTCGAGCTACGCGTCTTCACCGAACCGCAACAGGGTGCCACCTACGACGACCTCCTCCGGGTCGCCACAGCCGCGGAGGAATTCGGCTACGGTGCCTTCTTCCGATCCGACCATTACCTCGCTATGAGCGGCGACGGGTTGCCCGGCCCCACCGACGCGTGGATCACCCTGGCCGGCCTGGCTCGTGAGACGTCGACCATCCGGCTCGGCACGCTCGTCACCTCCGCCACATTCCGCTACCCCGGCCCTCTCGCCATCAGCGTCGCGCAGGTCGACGCCATGAGCGGTGGCCGCGTCGACCTGGGGTTGGGTGCCGGCTGGTTCGAGGACGAGCACAAGGCATACGGCCTGCCGTTCCCGGCGCTCGGTGAACGCTTCGACCGACTGGAAGAGTCCCTCGCCGTCATCACCGGGCTGTGGGAAACACCGACCGGCGAGACGTTCTCGCACGCGGGAACCCACTACCCCGTCACCAATTCCCCCGCCCTCCCCAAGCCCGTCCAATCGCCGCGTCCCCCCATCCTCATCGGCGGCGGAGGCAAGAAGCGCACCCCGGCCCTGGCCGCGAAATACGCGGATGAATTCAACATCCCCTTCGCCTCGCTGGCCGACACCGAAACGCAGTTCGGACGCGTCCGCGCCGCCTGCACTGCCGCCGACCGTGACCCCGATTCCCTCGTCTACTCCAACGCACTCGTCCTGTGCTGCGGCCGCACCGAGGAGGACATCGCCCGACGCGCCGCCGCCATCGGCCGCGACGTCTCCGAACTCCGCGAGAACGGGGCCGCGGGAAGTCCCGCCGAACTGGTCGACAAAATCGGCCGCTTCGGGGCCATCGGCGCGACTCGCGTGTACCTGCAGACCCTCGACCTCACCGATCTCGATCACCTCGAACTGGTCGCCTCCGAGGTCATCCCGCAGCTCTGATCTCCCCCGCCTCCCATCCGCCCCTGTCCACTCAACGTGACATTGACCCCCGAAAAGGCCACCGAACGTCACATTGACTACCCAGCAGGGGCGAGTAGCCGGCGATGCCGACACCCGGGTGATGTCGGTCGACCGCAGAAGTCGGGTCGGCGGGAGATCGAGCGCAGTCGTGCCACCCCAGTCCACTCAACGTGACATTCACCCCCGAAAAGGCCACCAAATGTCACATTGACTACCCAGCGGGGGTGACTACCCAGCGGGGGTGACTACCCAGCGGGGGTGAACTAACCAGCGGGGGTGACTACCCGGCGGGCTGGGTCAGGGGGCAGATCGGGTACGTAGTTGTCGGTATCGCGTACTGATGTGTCGTGCTGCGGGCAGTTCGATCCCGCGGTAGATGATTTCGGCGAGTGCGGCGGTGCCGGTCAGGAAGGCCAGGACGGCTGCGGTGGGTCCGAAGTGCGGTTCCACGGCTGCGTAGATGCGGTAGAGCACGAGTGTGTGGATCAGGTAGATGGCGTAGCTGCGGGTGCCGATCCAGCCGATGATGGGCCAGCGGGTGATGGGTCCGTCGTATCGGGCGAGGATCAGCACGGTGCCGGTGACGACGAGCAGTGACCACAGGTAGGTCTCGCCCATCCAGAAGGTGTGGACGTCGATGGCGAGGCGGATCACTTCGATTTGTGCGACGACGCCGATGACGATCCAGCGCCAGGTGACAAGTTTCGCCCAGCCGAGGTAGAAGATCTGGCCGAGGAACAGGGTGGGCAGTACTCCGGCGACTTTGGTGAGGAACGGGATGGTGTACGGCTGGGGCAGGTAAAGGTTCCAGAGGATCACCAGTGTGCAGAGTGCGGCTCCGATGAGGGGCACGGTGATCGGGCTTGCTCGTAGCGCCGAGCGCATTGCGACGCAGTAGAGGTAGAACACGATTTGCACGACGAGTGTCCAGGTGACGCCCAGTACGGCGACCTCGGGTCGGAGGAAGAAGCCGCCGAGGAAGAAGCTGAGTACGGCCTCTCCGTTGCTGATTCCGGGTTGTCCGCTGAACATGCCGTTGACGCCGAGTTTGACGAGTACGACGGCCAGGGCGATGGCGAACCAGAGGGCGGGCACGAGTCGGGCGAGGCGCGCGACCATGAAGTCCCGACGCGATTGCCGCATGGCGGATCGGGTGATGAGCAGCCCGGTGAGCAGCATGAACATGCTCACGCCCACGAAGGAGAGGTGGAGGTTGAGGCCTACGTCGTCGATGAGGACGAGGTTGACGATGTCGAGCATCCACCAGTCGCCGCCGACGTCGTCGAGTAGGTAGAACGAGATGTGCGAGTAGAGGACGGCGCAGACGGCGATGACGCGCAGGAGATCGGCACCGTTCATCTGGACGCGGGGCGCGGTCACGGCCGGTGCGGCGGCGGACTCGTCGACCGAATTTCGGTTCGGACGGTCCCCTTTCACACCCTCGAGTTTAGGTTCCGTTCATGGTGTGGACCAATTCGGCGCTGTTACGCAACTATTTCGTGACAATCGCAGGTTTTCGCAGCCCAGGAATTCGACTGTCTTGTTCACGTGGATTTATTCCGAGAAAAGCATCTCGGTTACAACGGTTGCACAAGGGGTAGGAATGAGATTGGGTTGAACCCTACGAAAGATCCGCAGTAGGACGAACGTGCCCGCATCACGCGATGGGCACGGCGTCGTTAGAGAAGGGAACCACGTGTCCGAGTACACCTTGCCCGACCTTGATTTCGATTACTCCGCCCTCGAGCCGCACATCTCGGGCGAGATCAACGAGCTCCACCACTCCAAGCATCACGCCACCTACGTCGCCGGTGCCAACACCGCGCTCGAGAAGCTGGCTGCAGCCCGCGAGGCCGAGGATCACGGCAGCATCTTCCTGCTGGAGAAGAACCTCGCGTTCCACCTCGGTGGCCACGTCAACCACTCCATCTGGTGGAAGAACCTCTCGCCCAACGGTGGCGACAAGCCCGAAGGCGAACTCGGTGCCGCGATCGACGACCAGTTCGGTTCGTTCGACAAGTTCCGCGCACAGTTCACCGCTGCTGCCAACGGCCTGCAGGGCTCCGGCTGGGCAGTGCTCGGCTACGACTCGCTGGGCAAGAAGCTCCTCACCTTCCAGCTCTACGATCAGCAGGCCAACGTGCCGCTGGGCATCATTCCGCTGCTGCAGGTCGACATGTGGGAGCACGCCTTCTACCTGCAGTACAAGAACGTCAAGGCCGATTACGTGAAGGCGTTCTGGAACGTCGTCAACTGGGCCGACGTCCAGGCTCGTTTCGAGGCCGCCACGTCGAAGACCCCGGGCCTGATCTTCCCGTAGGTTTCGAGATTGCCGCACGACGCGCAATCGCAGACAGGGCCACCGCGTTCGACGCGGTGGCCCTGTCGCATTTCGAAGGTCACGCCCTCCCGGCGGCGGGCACCGACCCGATGGTCGTGACGCCGTGGTCCGGTCTCGCGACGTCCTCGGAACGGCAGGTCGTTCGGCGCGGGGGCTCGGGATCGGGTGTCACGTGTACCTGCACGCTTCCCGACGTCGTCACCACCACAACATCCGACGCGGCGCCGGACGACGTGACATCGGACGGGTGGACGTCGTCGATTCCGGTGAGCCCGTATTCGGTTCGTACTGCGTGTTCGGCGATCTGGGCGACGGTGTCGTCGGTGCAGCGGCCTCGGTAGTGGCGCAGCGTGAGATGCCCGCGGTCGTGGTCGTCCACGACGGCCTGCGCGTTGGTCGGTTCGAGGTTGCCGTAGTAGCTGCCGTCGGGCAGGGCCACCATGCCCGCTGCGTATCGATCCCCGCCCAGGTGCGTCGATTCCCATACCCGCCCGCTGGATCCGGCGAGGGCCGCCGCTACCGGCCGACCGAGCACCGCGCAGCACGGATCCTTCTTTCCGTGCGTGCAGACGAGGTAGAGCCGCTGGTCGACGCGAGTCCCGATACCAGGTGGGGTGCCCGCCGCGGCGGCTTCGAGCGGTAGTTCGAGTATCTGCTCGACGGTATCGACCGAGCATTTCTCCAGCCACGGGCCGCGGCGACCCGAGTGCGCGAGAAACACCTGTCGCGTCTCGGTGGGTTCACGCCTGCCGTGCGTTTCTCGCACCAGTTGCGGGCGTACCCCGACGGCCTTGCAGCGACGCGAGAGTTCGGTGCCGATTCGACCGAGCGGACCGCCCGGCCCCCACGGTTCGCGCCCCCACGGGCCTCGATGCTCGATCAACACCCAGCCGTGTGCCCGTGCAGCTGTCCCGCGCAGCGATTCGTCGTTCTCACGCGCCACTGCAGCGCAGCCGACCCAGCGTTCGGATGCCGGCACGTCAGCCCCCGATTTCGGTCGCGGTCTCGACCAGGGCCTGGGCGGTCAGCACGTTGCCGAAGAGAAAATCCTTGGAGGGCAGCTCGGTCACCCGAGCTCCGAGACCGGTGAAGAGCGGGTTCTGTCGCAGTTGCGCCACGGCGTCCTCCGTCCCGGCATCGGTGAGCAGAAGGATGTCGTCGGCCGCCAGCACGTCGATCAGTTCCGGGCTGACGTCGACCGTCTGCACCGCGTCGGATCCGCGATCCTGCTGTGCGGGCGCGCGGTAGCCCAGATCTGCCAGAACTGCGTAAGGAAATGATCCGTCCTGCGTCATGTACCGCAACGAGTCGGTGCGCACTCGCGCGACGGTCAACGTGCTGTTTTCCCGAGGTGAGCGTGACTCGGATTCGTCGACCGCCTGTCGATAGTCCGCCAGCAAACCGTCGGCGATCTCCTGCCGATCGAAGATTCCCGCCAGCTGCTGCAAGGTGTTCTGCCACGAGGCCGGGGTGTATTCCACGACGACGGTCGGCGCGATCGGGGCGACCCGGTCGTACAGCGCTCGGTTGTCCTCACCCGTCGTTCGCATGACGATCAGGTCCGGTGCGGCGGCCGTCAGAGCCTCGATGTCGACGTCGGCGTCGACGGATCCGATGTCGATCGGTTCGGTGGTGAGCCGATCCCGGACGACGGGTGCGTAGTCACCGGTGAGCGGCGGCTTCACCGCTGCGACGGGCTGGATGCCCAACGCGACGACGGCTTCCAACGTGCGGTCGCCGTCGAGCACGGCCACGCGCTGTGGATCGACGGGAACGCTCGTCTCACCGAATGCATGCTGCACGGTGCGAACCTCGCCGCCGGTCTCGCCCGGGGTCGATTCTTCCCGACTGCATGCGGCGACACTCAGCAGTAGCGCAACGGACAGCAACGAGACGACGGTTCGCCGGGCGGATCCTCTGTTTTTCACCGCAGCAGCGTATCGGCTGCCGAGCCGCAGTGGGCCGGCTACGTTTTCGGCTGGCACTCTCCCCATCTTGTGTGCCAGCCGTTTTCGGGTCATTCTTCTCCTTACCCAACGTCGTGTACCCGGCTTCTGCCTCGTACCTGTCTGGGAGGGATGCGCAATGGACGATCGAGATCTCATCGGTGTCTCGCCTTTTCACGCCGCCGGTCTACTGCGCGGGTTCGTGATCTCCGGTCGTTGGCCGGACACCACCAAGGAGTGGGCTCAATTCCTGGCGCTGGCCGTCCGGGTCGCGTCGATGCCGGGTCTGTTGGCGACGTCGACGGTGTTCGGGGTGCGGGAGGAGCTGCCCGAGGATCCGGAGCCGGGGACGGTCGGCCTGGTGTTGGCCGAGGGACCGGTGATCGGCGATTTCGCGTTGGCTCCCGGGCGGTTCTCGGACCATCAGCCGGCCGCGTTGCTGATGCTGCATCCACCGTCGGAGACGACGCCTTCTCTGCCGGAATGTGCGGGCGCGGCCTCGGGTTGTGTTCTGCTGCCCGGTCTTCCGCATCTGGGCCTCGATCACCGGGCCGCGTGGGTGGAGGCAGAATCCGACGGCACCGTGACGTCGATGATCAGTCGGGTCGGCCTCGATCCGATCAGCGATCCCGACACCGCAGTTTTGGCGATGCTCCTCGCATCCTGACCGCTCCCCGTACACGATTTTTCGGGTCCCCAAACTTATTGGCGCATTGGACAATTGGAGAAACGGCACTTAAAGTCGTCTGCAGCGAAGGGGAGTAGCCCCCAATCAACGTGTCGACATACTGGTCGTTTTCCACGACCCGGCACCTGAACCGGTACTTCCGGTGGGCGAGACCTTCGGTCCGTTCGACGACCGAGGAGTCTGCTGTGCTGTCCGCTCTACTGTTGAGTTTCGCTGTCATTTTCGTGGCCGAGCTGGGTGACAAATCCCAGCTGATGGCCATGACGTTCGCCTTGCGCTACAAGTGGTACGTCGTCATCGGCGGCATCACGGTGGCCACGACCGTCGTGCATCTGGTCTCGGTCGCCGTCGGCCATTTCCTCGGTGTGTCCATCCCCACCGAAGCCATCTCGATCGTCGGCGGGCTCGCGTTCGTCGTGTTCGGTCTGTGGACCCTGCGCGGAGATTCGCTGTCCGACGACGAGGGTGCCAAGGCGTCGCGAGTCACCAAGTCGGCCTTCCTGGCCATCGCGTCCGCGTTCTTCCTCGCCGAACTGGGCGACAAGACGATGCTGGCCACCGTCACTCTGGCCGCCGACAACGATTGGGTCGGAGTGTGGATCGGCTCGACGGTAGGCATGGTCGCCGCCGACGCCCTCGCTATCGTGCTGGGTGCCGTTCTCGGAAAGCACTTGCCGGAACGGCTGATTCAGTACGGTGCGGCCATTCTGTTCTTCGTCTTCGGCGCGGTCCTGTTCTTCGAGGGACTGATGCCGGGTACGTCGGCTCCGTACGTGGCGGCCGCAGTCGTGGTGGCGATCTCGGCCCTCGTCGTCGCCGCTGCGTTCGTCCGACGCTCCCGCAGCGACGCTCCGCAGGAAGTGGAGAAGCGCAGCACCACCGAAGACGTCTGACCTTGGTTTACACTCCTCGCGGAGGGGTGAATGAACGACAACCTGCAGGCGACGGGTAGCGACGCGGCACACCGTTCGACCGATCGGCTCATCAGGATCTTCGGCCGGTTCGTCGGTACCGGCTACGCGGCATATCTACTGCTGCTCGTTCCCGACATCGCGCGCAGCAGCGTCACGGTCCCCGGGTGGTGGACCCCGGCCGCCGTGATCGTCGTGTTCGGTACCGGTCTCGCGTTCGGAGCCTTCACCTTTCACCCGAGCATCAGGGTCAGCCAGGTTGCGGGTTCGATCGCAGCGTTGGCATTCCCGGTCATGGCCCTGCTGTGGTGGGTGGCCTGGGACGGGACCACCTTCGATCGGAGCGGAATGTTCCTGTCCGCATTCCCCGGCCTGGCCTCACTCGCGGCCGCGACCGTGTGGCGACCCATCCCGGCATTCGTGCACACGGCCGTCTCGGTGGTGATCGTGCAGCTGATCAATCAAGCTGTGCGAGAGCCGTTTCCTCGCAGCAACATCATCGCCGAAATATTCTTCGGGCTGATGTTCTGCACGGTGTTCGTCGCGGCGACTCTGGCCGCACTGCGTACCGGTCGCATTCTCGATGCCACCATCAGCGCCACCCACGGCGATGCCGCACGGGCGGCTGCGGCGAATGCACGCGAAGTCGAACGGGAACGGTTCGACGCCCTCATCCACGACGAGGTCATGTCGTCACTGCTGGCGGTCGCTCGCCAGGGCCGCACTGCCAGCCTGGCCCGTCAAGCACGTTCGGCATTGGCCCATCTGGACGGACTGCACACCGACACTGCGACACACGATTTCACCGTCGACGACACGATCGCTCTGATGCGGGCCTCCGCATCGACGGTCGACGAGTCGATCGATTTCAGGGTCCGCGAGGACCCCGCCGATTCCTCGGCGAACTACCCTGCCGATGCGGTCCGGTCGATCGCGGGCGCACTAGCAGAAGCACTGCGCAACAGCGTCGTTCACGCTCAGGCGTCGACCAGATCGGTGACGGTCGAGCTGGCCCCGTCGGCACTGCGAGTCATCGTGCGAGACAACGGTATCGGCTTCGATCGACGCTCGGTGCCTCCGCACCGACTCGGCGTCGCCGTCAGCATCGAGGGGCGGATGCGTCAGCTCGACGGTGGTTCGGCCGAGATCGACACCTCCCGCCGCGGAACCACTGTGCGACTGAGCTGGGCGCGATGAACGGCGAGGATGTTCGCGACCTGCTGTCGATGAAGTCGGGGGCCGCGTACGCCGTCGCTGGCTTCTACATCCTCGCGTGCGCCGTGTGTGCGTCGGCGACGCTGAAGGGTATGTCCGCGGTGTGGCCGCCGTTCGTCTCGGTGTTGGTGTTCTCGGCCGCGGTCATCCTGCTGCTCAGCGCTCCGGGGGATCCGCTGAGCCCACGGTCGACGGCGCTGCTCACCGTATCCGGGCCGGTGGCCGCGTCGTTCGTCTTCGCCGTGGCGCCGGTGCCGCTGACCGGCAGTCTGCAGTCCTGGCCTCTGGGTATGTCCATTGTGATCTACACGTTCATGTGTGTCCGTGGCCGCACGCCGGCCGCGTGGTTCGGACTCGCGCTCACGATGTCTGTCGTCGTCGGTTGGGCAGCCTGGACGGGTCAAGGCGCACTGTTCGGGTTGTCGTTCAGCGCCATCAATATTGCTCCGTTGTTGATGGCGACGTTCTTCGCCTTCACCATCCGACCCCTCGGTGCAGCGATCTTCGAGCTCCGTGAACAATCCACCATCCGCATCGCCGCCCAGGCCGCCGCTGCGGCGGTACTCGAAGAACGTGACGCCCGCCTGGCCAGTCTCGATACGCTCGCCCGCCCACTGCTGCAGCGCATCGCGGACGGCCCCGATCTCACCGACGAGGAAGTCCTGGCGTGCCGACTCCTCGAAGCCGAGCTCCGCGACACCCTGCGGGCCCGCGGGCTCGTACTGCCCGAGTTGGCCAGAGCGGCACGCTCGGCTCGCGCCCGTGGCGTCGAGGTCACGATGCTCGACGACCGAAGCCCCACGGCACTGAGCGAGAAGGTCCGCAACGACATCGCGGCGGGGGCGTCGAGCAGTCTGGACGGTGCCGTGACGGGATCGGTGACGGTTCGCCTGCTGCCTCCGGGCCGACCGGCCGCGGCGACGATTCTGCTCGACGACTTCGGTGACGGTGCCCAGCGAGTCGAGTACGACGACTCCGGCCGCATTCTGCCCTGACCGGCGGGTGCCTGGGAGTGGGGTGAGGTCCCCCGCCGGTTATGGTGCAGAACACAGCGTGGTCGCTGCCTGTGCCGCGACCCGACACCGCTAACGAAGGGGATCGTACGACGTGGAGATTTCAGGAACAGCAGCACTCGTCACCGGTGGCGCGTCGGGCCTCGGAGCAGCAACCGCAGCACGTCTGGCAGGCGCGGGCGTCACGGTGTTCGGTCTCGATCTGCCGCAGTCCATCGAGCGCGCCGGAGACAGTGTCCCGGACGGCGTGACCCTCATTCCCGCCGACGTCACCAGTGAGGCCGAGGTCGAGGCCGCACTGGACACCATCGTCGAGTCCGGTGTGCCACTGCGCATCGTCGTCAACTGTGCAGGCGTGGGCTGGGCGGGTCGCATCCTGTCCAAGAAGGGACCGCACGATCTCGAGTTGTTCCGGACGGTCATCACCATCAACCTGCTCGGCACGTTCAACGTGATGCGGCTGACCGCCAACCGCATTCAGTCGCAGTCCACCGTCGACGACGCCGGCCAGCGCGGCGTTGTCATCAACACCGCATCGGTCGCCGCATTCGAGGGTCAGATCGGCCAGATCGCCTACACCGCCTCAAAGGGCGGCGTGCACGCGATGACCATCACTGCGGCCCGCGACCTGGCCCAGGTCGGCATTCGCGTGAACACCATCGCCCCCGGCATCGTCGACACCCCGATGCTCGCCGGTGTCACCGAGGAATACCGTCAGGGCCTCGAGGCGTCCGTGCCCTTCCCGTCGCGTCTCGCGCAGCCCAGCGAGTACGCCCAGCTGGTGCAGATGATCGCCGAGCACGACTACCTGAACGGCGAGACGATCCGCATGGACGGCGCGATCCGGATGGCACCGCGCTAGAAGTCCTTTCGCGTGTGGCCCCGACTTTTCGGGCGCGGGGTCACACGCGAGCGCGCAGGTCCGCCACGGTCGGGATCTCGTGCTCGGCGCGGTCGGACATCCACTCGCGCAACACTTTGGTGGCGAGCACATCGTCCTCGTTGTAGACGAGTAGCCGTTCTCGCTGGGTGTGATCGGGATGGGCGTCGTATCCGACGGCCTCGCGGTACCAGCCCATCGAAGCCTCGCCGCCGGCTTCCTCGTCGCGCCAGGAGAATCCGGCCACCGGGGCAATCTTCTTCAGCCCCTTGCCGTTCGGGCAGATGAACTGGTCACTGACGGCCTGATAGATGTCCACCCACTGCTCGCTGTCGATGAATTCGCGTATCTGCGCCTCGGTGGGCACTCCGGGGACGTCGGCGAAGCGTCTGGCCGAGTCGAGTAACCATTTGTCCTCGGCTTGTCTCGAATAGCAATACGCTGCAAATGTTTTGCCGCGCGCCGCGGCATCGGCTCGCGTGTCCATCAACCAGTTCCAGAACACCGCGAACGAGCGACCCTCGTCGACGGTGGGCAGCGGATCCCACGTGACGAAGCCGCGATACTCCGGCGGCGGTCCGCCTGCCTCGGTGAGGAGCGTGCCCCACAGGTACGCGCCGTGCTCCTGATAGCTCTCCATGTCGACGTCCACCTCCACGTCGGCGCGGTGGACCGTCACGGTCTCCGATCGACGCAGCAGCGGCACGTCGGCACGCCAAGCCAGCGCCGCGGACACCGCGTCGTCGAAGTTGCCGAAGGGCCACTCCTCGGGAGCCGGACCGGTCCATTGCGCCAGTTCGTCGATCGTCCGCACTCCAGCGCTGCGCAGCACGTCCGCTCGAGATCCCGATGCGACGAGTGAGACGTCGCGGGCCGCCACCAACTGCGGCTTGCAGTCGAACCACCAAGCACACGAACGGCATTCGCTGATCTGCGAGGGAACGGTCACCGCGTCACCGCTCGCGACAGCAAGCCGGTCCGCGAAGCGAATGTCGTATTCGTCGAGCGCGGCAGTCAGGTCGTGTACCAACACGCACTCTCCGCGATAACCCACTGCGCCCCCGACCGGGGTAGCCGTGGCCAAGCCCTCGTGGGCGAGCATGCGGTACAGGTGCGCGAGGCGGAGCTGATCGCGCAGCTGGCTGCGCACCTTGCGGGTCTCGTCGACGGCCGGAGCCCAGTGCGTGAGCGGTGTGGTGCGCGCACCGCGCCCGGGGTCGGTCACCTTGTGATTGACGACGATCACCGGAATGTAGCCGCCCGACGCGTCACGCACGAGAAGCTCGCTCCGTCCGCGGCGGCCGGTATCGCGTTCGAGTGGCAGAACTGCATTCCAGACACGTTCGACGCCTGCGCGGCAGGCCGCGACGGTCGCATCAGCCGCAGCACGGGCCGTGGGCTCGTCGATCTCGGTCCACTGCATGGGGTCGGCCGCTGCCAACTGCGCGCGAATGTTCTCGCGATGCGCCTGGGCCGCCTCTCGGCGTTGCCGCACCCCGGGATTCTCGGGTTCACCGCGCAGGAGCGCCCCGTAGGCGGTGTCGAGATAGAGCCGGTGCCGACATCGCGTCAACGATCCGGCGTCGAGCAGCACAGGTGCGTGCGACGCTGCCGCATCTCGTTGACCGTTCACACCGCTAGACATTAGGTGAGCCCTCCGACAGCCGAAGAAGAACAGCTGCCTATCAGGCGGGAGTGGAGCCTGGGGACCGACCCATTAGGCGGGAGTGGAGCCTGCGGAATGACCCATTAGGCTGTGTGGAACGCACCGTTACCGCCTAGCAGCACATGTCAGGAGCCTTGTCGATGGGTCTGTTCCGTAAGCGCAAAGGTCGTGCCACTCGCAAGGCGGAGGCGAAGGCCCTCAAGCACAAGGCCACTCTCGAGGCGAAGCTCGGCGCGAAGAACGAGCGCAAGCAGCTGAAGTCGATCGCCAAGGCGCAGCGCAAGCTCAGCGCGGTGGAGGCGAAGTCGCAGAAGAATGTCGAGAAGGCGCAGGTCTCGGCGTTGCGGGCGCAGCAGAAGGCGGCTGCGGCCGGCACGCTGAACGTGGCTCAGATTCGTAAGTATCTCGGTATTGCTCGGCTTCTGCTGCCGGTCCTGGCTCCGATTGCCTACCGCGCTGCCACCGTCGTTCGCGGGCAGCTCGACAACCGCAAGGCGCAGCAGCTGGGTGTCGCACCCGATCAGCTGAGCGAGTACTCGGGCCACGGCGGCAAGCTCAGTGCCCGGATCGCCGGTGCCGAGAAGTCGCTGAGCACCATTGGATCGCGTCATTCGGATCCGGAGACCAAGAGTTTCGGTGCCGCGATCAGTGAGCGTCTCGACGATCTGACCACCGCTGTGCGCGCCGCCGAGCAGATGCCGCCTGCGCGCCGCAAGACTGCCCACGCCGCCATTTCCGCTGAGCTCGACGGCATCGAAGCGGACGTGCTCGCTCGCCTCGGCGTGCGCTGATCTCACCGACCATCCGATGACCGACGGCTCTGCTGCACCGCTTCGCGGCGGAGCTGTCGGTACGGTCACCGCCGCGCTGGCGGTGGCTGCGCACGGAATGGCGGGCGGCGGCTATCTCAGCGGATCGGGCCTGGCTCTGCTGATCGTGGTCAGCCTCGGCGTGGGTGCCATGACTGCCGTTCCGCGTCGCTCGACTGTTCTGTTGCCCGCCCTGATGGGTGGCCAACTCCTCGCTCATACCGCACTGAGCCTGAGCGACATGGCCGGCATGTCGGGCTCGTCACACAGCCATTCGCTGCTGCCCAGCGCCGCGATGATCGGCTTTCACGCGGCCGCGTCGCTGGTCGCCGCGCTGTTGATCGCCGCAGCCGAACGTCTCTACGGCCCGATCACATCGATCGTTCGTGCCGTTCTCGCGCTCCTCACTCCCCTGCCCGACGGTTCTGCTGTCGGTCGCGTCCGGTTCTCCGTCGCGATGCCGTCGGTGCACGGTATTGCCCTGGACTGGGCCATTTCTCGTCGTGGGCCTCCGATGTCGAGCAGCTCGTAGCTCCGATCCGACATCCCCTTTCACCTCCGTACAGAAATGACCCAACACTCATGAAGAGTTCCATTCCGCGTGCCTTGTTCGTATCCGGTGCCACCGTCGGCGCACTGCTGATCGGCGCAGGCGCCGCCTCCGCCCATGTGGTCGTCTCCGCGCCCGACGCCGCGCAGGGCGGCTACTCGGTCCTGACGTTCCGCGTCCCCACCGAGTCCGACACCGCATCGACCAACTCGGTCAAGGTCACCTTGCCCGGCCTCAATTCCGCTCGCACCCAGCCCATTCCGGGATGGACGTCCACCGTCGAGAAGGACTCCGCCGATCTCGCCGTGTCGGTGACGTGGACGGCGAATCCCGGTACCGAGGTCGGTCCGGGCCAGTTCCAGCAGTTCCTGCTCTCCGCGGGGCCGCTGCCCGAGCAGGAAACCGTGTCGTTCCCGGCCACCCAGACCTACACCGACGGTGAGGTCGTGCAGTGGAACGAGCCGATGACCGAGGACGGCAGCGAGCCCGAATTGCCCGCTCCCACACTGACCCTCGCAGCATCGAGCGGTGACGCGCACGGCGGAGCCCACGCCGAGACGACGGACGCAGCCGAGCAGACGTCCACGTCCTCCTCGGACGACACCGCCCGCTGGATTGCCGGTGCCGGGCTCGTTCTCGGTGCCGTCGGCGCCGGCCTCGGAATCGGTGCAACCGTACGGAGCCGACGCTCGTGAGGGCGCTGACCGTGTCCGCCAAAGCGGTGGTCGTATCGGCGGTGGCCTTGCTGGCACTGCTGATCGCGGCTCCGATTGCCTCGGCTCATTCGCAGGTCACCGGGTACAGCCCGGCCGACGGCTCCTCGCTCGACGCATCTCCGGCGACGGCATCGGTGACCTTCAACGAGGTGCCGCAGTCGCAGTTCGCAACGCTCAACGTCGTCGGCCCCGACGGCAACATCTGGTCGAAGGGCGATGCTCGCATCGAGGGCCAGAGCGTGGTCGTCGATGTCGGTGATCTGGGCCCTGCCGGCGAGTACACCCTCGCCTACCGCATCACCTCGGCAGACGGTCATCCGGTGAGCGGCACGGCCGCGTTCACGCTGACGCAGGAAGGGTCCGGAACACCCGGGGCACCGGCCGATGCGTCGGGCACCTCGGAAGAGTCCGAGGACGGGTTCCTCGGCGGCTACGGTCCCATCGTGCTGGTCGTGGTTGCGGTCCTCGCCTTCGGCGGAGCATTGGCATTCGCACTGCGTAAGCCGAAAGACCAGCGTAAGCCGAAGAGCGAGAAGTAGATCCGACGTGGCTGCGGTGAGCGAGAGGAGCGTTCGGCTCGTGCTCGCCGCCGCAGCCTCGGCGGTGGTGGGGGTCGCGGCAGCGTTCGCGCTGGCGTACCCCACCTTTCCCAGCGGGTCGTCGTGGCTCCGCGTCATCGCTGTCGCGTCGGGTTCGGTGGTGTTGGGGTTCGGAATTCTCGCTGTCCTGGACGGTAATTCCGCATCTCGACGCCCCGCCCTCGACTCGCTGGTGATGTGGCGGTCGATCGGGTTCCTGTCGGGTCTGTGGGCGGTGGCCGAGTTCGTCCTGTTGGCAGCGGCCGCAGCCGAGGCCGAGGGCCGAGCAGTGACGGCGCTGTCGCCGAGTGCATTTGCGGCCTTCGTCGCGTCGATCTCCGTCGGTCGACTCGGCGCGACGACGGTGCTCCTCGCGCTCGTTCTGTGCGCCATGGGCGTACTCGGATATCGACGAGACGCATCCTGGTCCCCGGTTCCCGTGGTCACGCTGGCGGCGCTGGCCCTGGTCGCGCGACCGATCACCGGACACATGTCGCAATTCGCATTCGGGTCCATTGCCGTTGCCGTGCATGTGGTGTGCGCCTCGGTGTGGCTCGGTGTGCTCGGCGCGATGGCGCTGAGTCTGCGGACCAAGACAGCGTGGGCGACGCTTTTGCCGGCCTATTCCCGGATCGCGCTGTGGTGCGTCGTCGGGGTGGCCGTGACCGGCGTATTCGACGCGGTCCTGAAGTTGGATAGCCCGGCCGCTGCGATCGAGACCGGTTACGGCCGAATCGTTCTCGCCAAAGTCGTGATGACCGTGATCCTGGTGGCCGTGGCAACTCGGATCCGCCGCACGTGGTTGCCGACCGCCACTGCGCACCGCTCCACGGCGGACTACTCAGTGGGACGAGCTGCCGCTCATGTCTGTCTGCTGACGGTGGCGTTCGGACTGGCGGCAGCGTTGGCAACCACGGCGTAAGGCCGGAGTGCAGCCTGCGGAATGACCAGGAAAGCCAGTCTGTCGGGGCTCTGTACTAGCCTGAGTGCATGCCGAAGTTGACTGTGGTGCCGGGTGGTTCCTCGATGTCCGCGCGCGATCGGATTCCCACGGTCGCCGAGTTCTTCGCCGGTATCGGTTTGGTGCGAATGGGCTTGGAGCAGGCCGGTTTCGAGGTGTGCTGGGCCAACGACATCGAGCGCGACAAGCACCACATGTATCGCCAACACTTCGGTGACGACGCGGCCCATTTTCAGCTCGGGGATGTTGCCGGCACGCGCGGCGACGATCTGCCGGACGGTCTGTCGTTGGCATGGGCGTCGTTTCCGTGCACGGATTTGTCTCTGGCCGGGGGCCGGGCCGGTCTCGCCGGTAAGAACTCCTCGACATTTCGGCACTTCACTCGGGTGCTGGACGAAATGGGTGACGGCCGTCCCGAGGTAGTAGCGCTGGAGAACGTCGTCGGCCTGGCCACCAGTCATGGGGGCGACGATCTGGCGGCTGCGGTCCGTGAGCTCAACGAACTCGGTTATTCGGTGGACGTCCTCACCATCGATGCTCGACGGTTCGTCCCGCAGTCCCGTCCTCGTCTGTTCCTGATCGGTGCGCAACATCCGCCGGAGGATGCCCGCGATCCCAACAGTGAACTGCGTCCGGATTGGTTGCAGGCGGTCTACGGCGATTCGACGCTGTCGACGCATCGGGCTCCGCTGCCCAGCCCGCCGATCCCGTTGACCAGTGGTCTCGGCGATCAGGTCGAGCGGATGGATTACCGCGACGAGCGCTGGTGGGATGCAGACCGCACCGAGGCATTCGTACGCTCGTTGTCGCCGATTCAGTTGCAGCGCATCGAGATTTTGAAGAAGGCGCGCAAGGTCAGTTACCGTACCGCCTACCGTCGTACCCGCAACGGCGTCGCGGTGTGGGAGGCCCGCCCCGACGACATCTCCGGCTGCCTGCGTACTGCGCGCGGTGGGTCGTCGAAGCAGGCGGTGGTCAAGATCGGCCACGGCCGGTTGCAGGTGCGCTGGATGACGCCTCTCGAGTACGCCCGCTTGATGGGCGCCGGCGACTACACGCTCAGCGGTCTGCGAAACAACCAGGCGCTCTTCGGTTTCGGTGATGCGGTGTGCGTTCCGGTGGTCGCGTGGCTGGCGGAGCACTACCTGATGCCCCTGGTGAACGGGACACTCGGTTCCATCGCGCCGAATGCGACTGCTGCGCATGTCCAGTCACGGTAAGTCCTCGCTGCGGGCGTCGGCGGTCGCGCCGCGCAAGAGCAGTCTGCCTGCGGACGATGTGCAGTCATTTCGAGCTGCACTGCGAGAAGTGCTGAGCGAGAAGGACGATCGAGGGCGCGTCTGGTCGGCGGCCAAGTGGGGCGTGTATGCGTTCTACGACTACGACGGCGAGCCGATCTACGTGGGGCAGACCAAGGAGAAGCTCAGCGTTCGGGTGCAGCGGCATCTGACCAATCAGCGGACCGACGCCGTCGCGATGCGAGTGCTGGACGTGTTCGAGGTCGCAGAGATCGAGATCTGGCCGCTCTGGCAGTACGAGGAGCTCAAGAAGTCCGACGGCGCAGAACAATTCCGCGCAGCCGAACGCGATTTGAACGCCCACGAGTACACGGCGTACCTCGAGGCCATCGACAGGTCGCGTCACAAGGCAATTCTGAACGAGAAGATCCCGCCAGTCTCCGAGCCCGTCACTCTGCCTGCGTCACTGCGGCGGTCGCTGATCTCCGAGCAGACCCGAATAGAGCGCGGGCACCCCGACATTCGGATCGCGCGACGCGCGGAGACCATCTCCCGATTGGCTGCGGTCACTCGCGAGCGCGGTGAGGTGTCCGAGGGTCTGCGACGCGTCCTGGTGGTGCAGGCGGTGCGTCTGGCGTATTTGTCTGCGGAGCGACTCGCCTTCGTCGAGGGTCACCCCATTCCCGATCCCGCGGCCATCGACGTCACCGCCCTGGTGGGTTCGGTGCTGCACGAACGTAGCGATCCCGAGGATCCAGACGACCCCGGAGACCCAGAGGACCTACCCGAGCCCGACGCCGAGCTGGACCTGTTCAGCGACTACTGACTCCCGTCGCCGTAGGCTCGACCTGTGCCGCTTCCCCCTCACGTTGCCGATCTCACCAGCATCGATCTGTTGCTGTCGGTGGCAGAGCTCGGCAGCATCGGCCGTGCCGGACACGCCCACGGCATGTCGCAGCCCGCGGCAAGTTCTCGCATTCGCGCGCTGGAGCGTCGCGTCGGAGCGCCGTTGTTGAAGCGGGGCGCACGCGGAACGGTGCTGACCGAGTTCGGCGAGCTGGTCGCGAGTTGGGCAGCGCCGGTCGTCCGGTCGGCCGAGGACTTGGCGACGGCGATCGCCACGCTGCACGCCGAGCGCATCGGCCACCTGCAGATCGCGGCCAGTCAGACTGTCGCCGAATATCTTCTGCCGAGATGGCTGGTCACACTGCACACGACGCTGCCCCAGATCGTGCCCACGCTGAGCTCGGGCAATTCGGCGGTGGTCGCCGCGACGGTGCTCGCCGGAGACGCAGACCTGGGGTTCATCGAAAACCCCAGTGTCCAGGCCGAACTCACGTACCGCACCGTCGCAACCGACGAACTGGTTCTCGTCGTGGCACCCGGACATCCGTGGGCACACACTGCACCGTCGACCGCGCAGGTAGTCGAGACGGCGCTGGTCACCCGCGAGGCCGGGTCGGGAACCAGGTCGGTGTACGAGAGTGCGGTTGCTGCAGCAGGTTTCGGCCCGCCCACGACTCCTCTACTGGAAGTGTCGTCGACGACGGCCATCAAGTCCGCTGTGGCGGCGGGGATCGGCGGTGCCGTCCTCAGTTCACTGGCCGTCGCGACGGAGCTGGCGGCGGGCAGTCTGATCGGAGTGCCGCTCCCCGATCTGTCCCTGCACAGAGACTTGCGCGCCATCTGGCGATCGGGCCGTGAGCCCAGCGGCCCGGCCGCAGAACTTCTGACGGTAGCGACGTCCATCCAGCCATAACCTCCAGTTATGACTGGATCGCGAATTACTGCCTACCGGACGCGGGCCGCGTCGCGCACAGTGAAGTCATGACCGTCCTCGAGTCCGTCTCGTATGCACCCCGGCTGTCGCGCAGGCGGACCGTCGAGCACATCACCCCCAACTGGTTCGCCGCCGTTATGGGAACCGGCATCGTCGCCACCGCGGCCGCCACACTGCCCGTCGACCTTCCTGCGTTGCGCGTCTTCGCCGCCGTCGTCTGGGTGCTCGCTGCGGGTGCACTCGTAGTGATCGGCGCGGCGTTCGTGCGGCACTGGATCGGTTACCGCGCACGCGCAGTCGACTACGCGCAGCACCCGGTGATGATGCAGTTCTACGGCGCACCGCCCATGGCCCTGCTCACCGTCGGCGCCGGGTCCGGCCTGCTCGGCGGAGACTTCCTCGGATCCACCGCGGCCACGTCACTGTTCGCAGTCCTGTGGGTCGCCGGCACGATCACCGGCCTGCTCACCAGCGTCGCCGTCCCCTTCCGAATGATCACATCCGCTCACCGGGAGCAGGTCACGGCACTACCCGCGTGGCTGATGCCCGTCGTCCCGCCGATGGTGTCCGCGTCGACCGGAGCGTTGCTGCTCCCTCACCTGCCCGACGGCCAGTGGCGGTTGGCGCTGCTGTGCGCGTGCTACGCGATGTTCGGGCTGTCGCTGATCGTCGGAATGCTCACCATGACGTTGATCTACGGACGCCTGCTGCACGGCGGTCTGTCGTCCGTCGACGCGGCTCCGACGGTCTGGATCACGCTGGGGTTGATCGGCCAGTCGGTCACGGCGGCCAATCTGCTGGGCAACGATGCAGCGATGGTGTTCACCGGTGCGCAGTCGTCGATCGCCGTCGGGCTGCACGTCGTCGGGATCGGCTACGGCTTGATCATGGGCGGATTCGGCGCGCTGATGTTCGCACTGGCCACTGCACTGACCGTGCACGCGGCGCGGAGGAAGATGAGGTTCTCACTGACATGGTGGTCGTTCACGTTCCCGGTCGGAACCTGCGTCACCGGAGCGACCGCACTGGGCAATGCCCTCGATTTCGGCGCGGTCCGTGCCCTTGCCGTACTGCTGTACGTCGTACTCGTGACGGCCTGGATCACTGTCGCTGCTCGAACCCTCCGAGGCGTGTGGCGAGGAAACCTGCTGCAGCCCAGCTGATCTCACATGTGCGCGAGCACGTTCACCACGTTGCCGCCTGCGTCGCGGAAGAAGAATCGGCGCACGCCCCACTCCTCGTTGGTGATCTCGTACACGATTTCGAGATTCGCATCCACCGCGGCGCGGTAGGCCGCGTCGACGTCGTCCACTTCGAGGGACGCGGACGGATTCACCGGGCCGGTGGGGTCGACGGTGATCAGACTCAATTGCGCGGTGCTGTCCCCCGGTGACGCAAGTGTGGCGATCCAACCGTGGTTCATCACCACCTCCATGCCGGTGACCTGTACATACGCGTCCAGCGCCGCATCGAGATCGGTGACCGTGAGCAGGGGCATCGCGCACACAACGTCCATGTTCGGACTGTATCGCGCCGAAAGCGTCCCCGCGGGGACGTTCTCGACGGGCATCTCGCACATGGGGGACGATGTTTCGATGCTGACGATCAAGGTAACTCTGGCCGACATCGAACCAGCGGTGTGGCGGCGGTTCACCATCAATTCCGACGCCACACTGCCCGAGCTACACGACGTCATCCAAGATGTCATGGGCTGGGAAGACCGACACCTGCACATGTTCTTCGTCGGCGACGATCCCTATCGAACCAGTCGACGCTACGAGATGAAGTCCGCGCTCGAAGAGTGGGACGACGGCGCCGGGACGCTCGAGGACGGCGTTCGAGTGGACGAAGTCCTCGGTGCCGTCGGGGATCGTCTCGGGTACGAGTACGACTTCGGTGACGGATGGACACACCACCTGGTCGTCGAAGAAGTATCGACCGTTGCCGGTACTGCAACCTGCCTCGACGGCAACCGCGCCTGCCCACCTGAGGACTGCGGTGGCACGTCGGGCTACGACGAACTGCTGAAGGTTCTGGCTGATACCGATCATCCTGAGCACAACCATATGAAGCAGTGGGCGGGCAGCTTGGAGGAACGCTTTGCGGTGGCCGACGCGAACAACAGAATCGCGTTGCGGCGCGCGGTGACGGAGTTGGCCGGCCGCGTGCGGGAGCGGCTACCCAAACTCGGCTCGCTTCTCGAACGCGGGCCCCTCGAGTATCACCCCGATCTGCCCGATGTCCTCGCACGCGTCGATTTCGATGTGGCACAGCTGGACCCCGTAGCGGCGTCATCGGCAATGGAAAAGCTGACATGGATGCTGGCGCGGGTGGGCGCAGACGGAATCACGCTGACTGCTGCGGGCTATCTCCCGCCCAAAGACGTCGCTGCGATGCGTGCAGAGCTCGAGTGGGGTGCCGAATGGTTCGGAAGCTCCAACCGCGAAGTGGACCATCAGCAGGTGCACTGGCTTCGGGCTGCTGTGACGCAACTCGGGCTGGTTCGCGTGCTGAAGGGACGGCTACTTCGGACCCGTTTGGGCAACACCCTGGCCACCGACCCAGTCCGCCTGTGGTCGCACGCCGCGGCTCGGATGCCGTTCGGCCGCGAGCAGTACGAGAAGGATGCAGGTCTGCTGCTGCTGGTGTCGGTTGCAGGGAGTTGCTCTGCGACCGAACGCAATTCGCTGATCTTTCGAAGCCTCGAGACCATCGGATGGCGAATCCCAGAAAGCGAAAGACTCTACGCCCAGTACCTCGCTCGACCGACCTTGGACTTCCTCACTCTGATCGGCGCTGTGCCGTCGACTCTGGGTCGCGACGGGGCCGTACCGGATTGGGGACGCACTTTTGCCGTACATGCACTCGGCTCGTGAACCAGAATGGGCTACCGGCCGCTCGTCAGGTCATGCTGCGCGCCCTGTGCGCCGCAGACGATCTCGATCGAGCGCCTCGAGCAGCAGGGGTGCCAGAAGGTCAGGTACGCAGAACTTGTCGTTCACCTTGACGAGCAATCCGAGGTCGAACATCGACATGAACCGGAGTGTCGCGACGGTCTGAATCACCTTGCTGTCGGACATCGTTCCCAGGACGACACCGTCGGATTCCCCTACCGGATCACCGACGAGGCTGCGCACGAGCACGGTGGTCGCCAACGTCGAGCCTGCCACGAGCTCGGACTGCACGGAATCATCGCCGGAGTCGTACACAGGCGTCAAGCAGGATGCGTACGCCTCGACCACGGCGGCGCGAGTTCGGTCCGCACTTGGAGACACCACCCAAGCTCCGGCTTCGGGTCCGCGGGTGTAAGTCTGGCCCGCGTGCTCGAGAACCCCGACCCTACGGGCGGTATCCAACACCGATCGATAGTTCACCATTGCCATGAAGTCAGGTTGTTCAGGGATGCTGTCGAAACCCGGAATCCCGAGCGCGGCAACGATCTCGGCCGAGTCGTCCCAGTAGTCGATTCGGGCCGATGGCGCGCGGCGCTCGGTCGCAGCCCACGATGCCAACCGTTGCAGGAGTGAGACCATTATCGGTGTACTCAGTGGGCTCGAGCGCCCCGGCGATATCGGAGAACTGGGCACCGACGCGAATGCAGACGGGAACCCGATCTCTCTCGAGATCTCTTCGTTCTGAGATGGCGACAACCGTTCGGCGACGACGAACGTGCCGAACAGATCGATGGCGCGACGTATCTCGTCGCGCTCCCATGGCGACCGCTCATAGTCATCGAGGTCCAAGTACTCGTGATCATCGAGACAGAACATGTCGATCGGAAAATCTGCGCCGTACACGCTCACGTTCCGCTCGCGGACCGACCGATCGACTGTCATTGCTGTCGCAAAAGCCGTCAACTGATCTGCGACCCAAGCATTCTCGATCAGCCAATCGGAGAAGTGAAGAAGCGCGCTCGGCCAAAATAGAGGTTCCCTTTCACGCTGAACCTGACTGTGGGCCTCGCGACTGGTCTTTCTGCTACGCGATCTGCGGTTGCTCATGATGTCCCCCCGGATGTGTGTGGTCGAGAGAGTAGACGAGGGGTACGACAAGCGAGCGAAGGCGGCTGATGACCCGCAATGCCGAGGATCTTCGAGGCATCGAGCAGATCGGCTCACCCGAGGACGTGGTGCGCGCTCCGACATCGGCGTTCGTCGCGCGTTTCCTGTCCGACGCCACCCTCGTCGACGGCGTTGTCGCAGACGGCACCTTCACTTCGGGCTCCCTCACACTCGAGGCGGAGGGCTCCGGACCCGGGACGCTCGCAATCCTGCCGACCGACATCGACATCGTGCCCGGATCTGCGGACGACACTGGTGAGGTCAGTGGCACCGTCACGTCGTCATTGTTCGGCCGCGATGCGAGCGACGTCCTGGTGCACTGCGACGACGTCGACTTCCGCTGCTCGACGCGCGGGCCGCGGCCCGAGGTGGGCGAGACGGTCGGCCTGTCCGTGCGGCGCTCCTTCTTCTATCCGCACTAGCGTCACCGGCCCGAAGGATCTGGCCATCCCCACATCGACGCTGTGACCCACCAGACAGGAATATTGTTTGCTTAGCGCATGTATGTATATATATGGTTGCAGACAGCAAGTAAATCGAACTCAGCGTTGGAGTACTCATGGCAGTTCAATCCACGACAGCGGAATCGCTCGTCGAAGAGGTTTTCCTCTTCGGGCGCACGCTGAAGCGGGCCGTGACCACCGGAGTCGAGGATTCACCGTTGCCGCAGGCGCTGACCGGAGTTCTGGCCATCCTCGCGACAGAGGGTGAATGCAGACAGACCGACCTCGCCAGCAGGCTCTGCGTCAGCCAGTCCGCCCTCAGCCGGCAGATCGCGGACCTCGTCGAACTCGGCTACATCGATCGGCACCCCGATCCGGACGACAGAAGAGCGTCCCGGGTCTGCGTGTCGGACGAAGGCCAAGCTCGACTGAAACAGATTTGGGACAGGCGAGCTCGTCGCCTGGCAGAGATGTTGAGCGAGTGGAGCGAAACCGAGGCTCTCGATGCCCTCGATTCCATCCGCAAGCTCAACGACACGTTCACCGAAGACGCCCACGCCCAGCACCAGGACGTGGCCCGCATTGAATTGATTGCGAGATAACCAATGACAACATCCGCGGAGAATCCGCCGAATCAGGCAGTCGCCGATCCCGATGCGATGACGCATCGCCAGATCCTCGAAGCCCTCACCGGTCTGCTGGCCGCGCTGTTCACCGCGCTGCTGAGCACCACCATCGTCTCGACCGCATTGCCGACCATCATCGGTGACCTGAAGGGTTCGCAGACCGCGTACGCCTGGGTCATCACCACCGCCCTGTTGGCCAACGCCGCGTCGACGCCCATCTGGGGCAAGCTCGCCGACCTGTTCAACAAGAAGGTCCTGGTCCAGAGCTCGATTCTGATCTTCGTCGCGGGCTCGCTCATCGCCGGCTTCGCGCACAACGTTCCGGTGCTGCTCGCCGCACGTGTGGTGCAGGGCATCGGCATGGGTGGCCTGACGGCACTCGTCATCGCCATCATCGGAACCATCGTCTCCCCGCGTGATCGTGGCCGCTATTCCGGTTACACCGGTGCCGTCATGGCCGTATCGATGTCCGGTGGCCCCATCCTCGGCGGCGTCATCGTCGACAGCCCCCTCGGGTGGCGCTGGTGCTTCTTCGTCTGCGTCCCGTTGGCTGTCATCGCCCTCGGCCTGCTGCAGAAGACGCTGCACATCAAGACCGTCCGCAAGGACAACGTCTCCATCGACTGGCTCGGCGCACTTCTGCTGACCGCAGGCGTGTCCGTTCTCCTCGTGTGGGTTTCGTTCGCAGGCAAGGCCGACTACTACGCCTGGATCTCTCGTGAGACCGCGTACCTCGTCGGCGGCGGAGTTGCGCTGCTCGTCCTGACGATCATCGTCGAGGCTCGACACAAGTCGCCGATCATCCCGCTCAAGATCGTCACCGAGCGCACCACCGGCCTGGCCATCATCGCATCCATCGCCGTCGGCGTCGGCCTCTTCGGAGCCACCACGTTCCTCGGCCAGTACTTCCAGACTGCTCGCGGCTACACCCCCACCGAGGCTGGATTGCTGTCCATCCCACTGGTGTTCGGCATGCTCGTCGCCTCCGTGGGCTCCGGTCAGCTGATCACCAAGTTCGGTCAGTGGAAGCCGTTCATCGTCACCGGCTCCATCCTGCTGGTCATCGGATTCCTGCTGCTGGGCACCATCGACCACGCCACCAGCCCGGTGACGGTCGGCATCTTCATCACCATCGTCGGTCTCGGTACCGGCATGCTGATGCAGAATCTCGTTCTCGCAGTGCAGAACACGGTCAGTGTGCAGAACGTCGGTGCAGCATCGTCGACGGTCGCCTTCTTCCGTACCTTCGGCGGAGCGATCGGCGTCTCGGTTCTCGGTTCGCTGCTGGCAACCCGGGTCGCCGAGAAGTCGGCAGCCGGTCTGGCGCAGCTCGGTGTGGACGGTTCGGCCGGAGGCGGCGGATCGCTCGACCTCACGGCACTGCCTGCTCCGATCGTCAGCGTCATCCGCACCGCATACGGCGACGCGACCGGACGCATCTTCATGATCGCCGGCTTCGTTGCGATCGTCACGCTCATCGCAGTGGTCTTCATCCCGAATCGCCCGCTGCGCAAGACGATCGACATCGCGTCGGCACCGGCGCAGGGACCCGTCGCCGATCTGGACAAGACCGATCTGGAGAGCAGTGCCCAGCAGCCCGAGCGTGGGGAGCAGCTCGCCGAGATCCCGTCCTTCGGGGCGACTCAGGATTACGTCGGAGCGCAGTACGGCAACGAACGTCGCTTCGAGCGTCGCAACGAAGGTCGCCACGAGGCTCAGCCGGGTCAGCGTCCCTTCGATGGACTGAGCACCGATGCCCGTGATCGACTGCTCACGCTGCTGCTGCCCCAGCCCGAGGACACGTTGACCGCTCTCGACGAGGCCGAGGCCATTCGCGCCGAGGTGATCGAGCTGCAGCAGGAACTCGACGCCAAGATGCTCGACTTCGATGCAGTGTGCGAGCGACTTCGTCGACTCGGACTCAGCGAGCAGCAGGTGGCTCGGGTGTTGGGAGACAACCACATTCCCGACAGCCACAATCACTACGCCAACGCCGGACTGAACGGCCACAGCGTCAACTGATCCGACTCGGAACAGCGAAAGGCCCCGCACACCCGAAAGGGAGTGCGGGGCCTTTCTCGTTCGCCTACCGGCTACTACTACCGACTACTACCGGCCGGGTATGTACTTGAGCGCTTTGACGAAGGGAGGCATGATCTTTGCCCACAGCTTCGGCGGAAGTCCGCGCGGGCCACCGAGATTGAGCAGGCGGGTCGTCGCGATGGTCTGCGGCTCGGTGTACTTGAGCAGTCCCTCGTTTCCGTGCCTGCGGCCCATTCCGGAGACGCCCATTCCGCCCATCGGCGCACCGGTGGTGCCCCACGTCGGCGCGTAGCCCTCGTCGACGTTGACCGTGCCCGCGTGCAGACGTGCCGCAATGGCCTCGCCCTGCGCCTTCGTCTTGGCCCAGACGCTCGCGTTCAATCCGTAGTCGGTGTCGTTGGCCTTCGCGATGGCCTCGTCGACGTCGACGACGGGGTAGATCGACACCAGCGGCCCGAAGGTCTCGGTCGCCGCGCACTCCATGTCCTCGGTGACGTTCGTCAGCAACGTCGGCTCGTAGAACAGCGGGCCGATGTCGGGACGCGCCTTGCCGCCCGCGACGACGGTCGCACCCTTGACTTTGGCGTCGTCGACGTGCGCCGAGACCGTCTTGATCTGGTCCTCGGAGATGAGGCTGCCCATTTCGATGCCGAACTCGTAATCGGCACCCACGGTCATGTTGCGTACCCGCTGGCCGAACTTCTCGGTGAACTCGGCGGCGATCGACTTCTCGACGTAGATGCGCTCGATGGAGATGCAGAGCTGACCGGAGTTGGAGAAGCAGGCGCGCACTGCCGCGTCGGATACTTCCCGCAGGTTCGCGCCCTTCGCGACGATCATGGCGTTCTTGCCGCCGAGCTCGGCGGAGAAACCGATGAGTCGACGCCCCGCCTGCTCGGCCAGGAGCTGACCGGTGGCCGTGGAGCCGGTGAACATGACGTATTCGGTGTTCTCGACGATTGCGGTGCCCACCACCGAGCCGGGGCCGGGGACCACGG
This sequence comes from Rhodococcus sp. 06-1474-1B, assembly GCF_002258885.1. Classification (NCBI taxonomy): domain Bacteria; kingdom Bacillati; phylum Actinomycetota; class Actinomycetes; order Mycobacteriales; family Nocardiaceae; genus Rhodococcus; species Rhodococcus sp. 06-1474-1B. The sequence goes on from NZ_NOYR01000025.1 coordinate 99,686, forward strand.
CGAACAGGTCGCGGGGCAGACCGGCCTTGTAGAGCAGCTCGACGCAGGCCAACGCGCAGTACGGCGTCTGGCTGTCGGGCTTGAGCACGACGCCGTTACCGGCCAGCAGCGCCGGAATGGCGTCGGACACCGCGAGGGTCATCGGGTAGTTCCACGGCGAGATGATTCCGACGACGCCCTTGGGCTGGTACCGAACGCGAGTCTTGGTCAGCACGGGAAGCATGCCGGTGACCTTCTTCGGGGCCAGCAGTTTGGCGGCCGTGCGTGCGTAGTGCCGCGAGGTCATCGAGATGTCGAGGACTTCCTCGAGGGCGGCGGCGCGGGACTTGCCAGTCTCGGCCTGCGCCATGTCCATGAGCTCGTCGCGGTGCGCGAGCACCAGGTCGCGGTAGCGGTGGAAGATCTCTGCGCGCTCGGAGACCGGACGCTTGGCCCAGGCCGCCTGAGCGGTACGGACGCGCGCGATCGCAGCCAGGGCATCTGCAGCCGTACCGACCGGAATGGTCGCCAGCTCCTTACCGGTGAACACCTCGGTGATCGTCTTGGTGGGACGCGAGTCCGCGTCGGGAATGGCGATGAGATCAGCGAGCCGGGAAAAGGTCGCAGTGGACGGAGCAGGCATTTTTGCATCCCTACTGATGAGTAGTGTTCGGAGTAACAGACAACCTACCTGGTCTTCGGCTCAGTTCACAGGGCCGATGTTCCCTGGCCCTGTGGCACGATGGGCGGTGGTCTACTCCGACGTCGGGGCGTTCGGAAGCAACAGGGTGGGGAATCCATGCGCAAGGCACTAGTTCTGGCCGGAGCAGCAGCACTGATGGTGGCATTCGCGGGGTCTGCGCAGGCAGATCCGCTCCAAGATTTCATTGCTCCGCCGAGCGAGCCGGCTGCGTATCTCCCCACGTCACTCGGCGATCCGTGGTTCGATCCGCCGGCGGGATACGAGAATCTCGTGCCCGGCACTGTCCTCGCTCGACGCGATGTCGCGGTGACGCCCGAGGCCTCGTCCGTCCAATTGCTTTTCCGCTCCACCGATTCGAAGAATCGTCCCATCGCAGCGGCGACGACGGTGCTGACTCCCACTGCGCCGTGGACCGGTGGTGGAGATCGCCCTGTCATCGCATACAACGAGGCGACGGATTCACTCGGCAACACGTGCGCGCCGTCGTACACCCTCCCGCGGGGCAACAACAAAGAGATCGATCAGGTCCGGATCCTGCTCGGCCGCGGTTACACCGTGGTGATGACGGATTATCAGGGGCCGCGTCAGGCTTATTCGGCCGGTCTCGTGTCGGGGCACACCGTGCTCGACGGTCTGCGTGCCTCCCGGACTGCAGGCGTGAGCGCGGATGCGCCCATCGGCATCACCGGATATTCCGGCGGTGCGATCGCGTCGGGCTGGGCGGCGCAGTTGGCACCCGAGTACGCACCCGAGCTGAACATCGCCGGAGTTGCGTTCGGCGGTCCGCCGACCGATTACAAGATTCTGCAGACGTCGCTCAACGGTCAGATCGGATCGGGCTTGTTTACTGCGGCGACGATCGGACTGTCCCGGGAGTACCCGGAGATGCGGCAGCTCGCCAACGACAACGGCAAGCGACTGGCGCTGGCACAGAAGGATCAATGCGTGGATGTGTTGTCCTACAGCGGACTCCTGCTGTTGGACCAGCGAAATCTCTCCAACGTCCCGGACGTCTTCGCGCATCCGATCACCACGGCCGTCGTCGAGGAAAACCGCATGGGCCAGACGAAGCCGGACGCGCCGGTGTACATCTACCAGGGCCTGCAGGACTTCCTCATTCCCAAAGAAGGTGCCGAGGCCGTGCAGGATCAGTGGTGTGCAGCGGGAGCGTCGGTGCATCTGGAAGAGGTGCCCGGCGACCATTCACAGGCCCAGACCAACGGCCGTCCCGGTGCCTACGATTGGTTGGCGCAACGCCTGGCCGGTGTGCCGACCTCGGGTTGCGAACGTGTGATTCGCTAGAGGTCGGTAACGGATCGTTTTTTCGTCTTGACCCTCACGTCACGGGAGGCAGCACAGTGTCCTTCGTGAGTGATTCGTCCGCGAACAGTTCGGTTGACGTCCAGGTCGGTATGCAGGTCGGCGCGGTCTCGAAGTTGGTGGGTGTCAGCGTCAGAACGCTGCATCACTACGACGAGATCGCGCTGGTGGTGCCGTCGGGCAGAACCCCCAAGGGCTATCGAACGTATTCGTCGGCCGATGTCGAACGGCTGCATCAGGTACTGACCTACCGCGAGCTCGGGTTCCCACTCGACGTCATTGCAGCGTTGCTCGACGACCCGGCGGTCGATGCCATGGCGCATCTGCGGCGGCAGCGAGAGTTGTTGAACGAGCGGATCGATCACTTGCACGCAATGGCTGCGGCCGTGGACAAGATGATGGAGGCGAAGAAGATGGGTATGCAATTGACTCCCGAGGAGCAGCGAGAGATCTTCGGCGACAACTGGACCGGCGAGGAATACGCCGAGGAGGCCGAGCAGCGATGGGGCGAGACCGACGAGTGGAAGCAGTCGCAGCAGCGGACGGCGTCGTTCACCAAGGACGATTGGAAGGCCGTCAAGGCCGAAACGGATCTGCTGGAAGCGGATCTCGCGGCCGCGATGCAGCGGGGCGTGTTGCCGGATTCCGCCGAAGCCGGGGTACTGGCCGAACGTCATCGGGCGTCGATCGAGCGGTACTACGACTGCGGCTACGAGATGCAGGTGAACCTGGCGGAGATGTACATCGCCGACGAGCGATTTGCCAAGCACTACAACGGTATCGCCGACGGTTTGGCGCAGTATCTCCGTGACGTCATCGTCGCGAACGCCGCTCGTCAGGGCTGACTCGTCTCGATCCGCACCCCTTTTCGGAATCCGCGCCTCCTGCAGGGGGTGCGGATTCCGACCCGGGGCGTAGATATCCGGGCGAACGCTGCTCGTCAGGGCTGACGCGAGCGGCAGGCGGCATTCATCTGCCAATCCCAGTGCCCTGAGAACGGTTGTAGTGCTTGCGCTTTCATCGAACTCCCGTACGGATCAGACACTCAACAGACTGCGGGCATTGTCGGATGTGACGGCGCGCCAGTTCTCCAGTCCACCGTCCGCGGCACCGGCGTCGAGCGATCGCAGTTGTTCTTGCACAGCGGCGATCGGCGTGAAGCAGTAGTCGCTGCCGTACACCAGACGATCGGGCCCGGCCGCCGACAGCAATGCCGGCAGCTGCCGCGGAACCGGCGTACCGGCGAGGTCGAACCACAAGCGCTGCAGTACATTCGGCGTCGACGGGGTACCGAGACCGACCTGCGTCCGGAAGAAGTCGACCCGATCCGCCAACAGCGGCAGCACTCCGCCGCCATGAGTGAACACCCAACGGATGTGAGGGAACCGATCGACCACGCCCAGCAAAATCAGGTCGACGACGGTTCGTGCTGTGTCGAAAAGGAATTCGACCATCGGAGCGGGCCTACCGAGCTCTACCGCAGCTGCATTCGGCGGCGAGGTGGGATGCACGAAGACCACCGCCGAACGCGCATCGAGCGCGGTGAGCAGTGGCGTCAGCACCGCGTTGCCCAGATACATGCCGCCGGCGTTCGACATCACGGTGACCCCGTCGGCACCGAGCTGATCGAGAGCCCGAATGGCCTCGACCGTCGAGTCGACGACGTTCGGAAGGGGCAGCGACGCAAAGAATCCGAGGCGTGGCTGACCCTGGACAACTCCGACTCCGAAGTCATTGACCCGTCGGGCCAGATCGGAAGCCTGGCCGTCGTTGCCGAAGTGCACCCCAGGGCTCGACACGGACAGGATCGCCCTGTCGATCCCACACCGGTCCATCATCTGCAGATGCTCGGTCACCGACCAGGACGGCCACTTCGGCATGCCGTCGGGAAAGACGATGCCGGACGCGAGCGCTTCCCGCAGGTAGAAGTCGGGGACCATGTGCGAGTGCACGTCCACTACTCCCCCGGCGGCAGGCTTCGGTGACGCCGACGCGGTCGCTGCGGACAGGGCGACGCCCGAGAGCGTGGCTGCACCGAGCGCGCCGAGCAAGGTTCTGCGGTCGATCACGGTCTACGTCCTTGTCGTCGACACCACCCGGTTCGAACTGACGCTATCGTCACATATGAGATTATCCGCAGTCAACGGTGACTTGTACCAACTGATGGAGGACTAGCATGGCGCGATGACGACCGAACGTACGAAGCCCAGTCCTGCGCAATTTTTGGGGTACTCGTTCGGTCGGGTGCTGCCCCCGTCGATGCAGGATTGGGTCCGAAACGACCTCGTCGGCAACGGTGCCCAGGTGCGCTACCTGGCTCGATTCACGGTTCCCGTCATCCCGTTGCTGCTGCTGTTCCTGCTGATTCCCGGCCCGCTGTGGATGTCGCTGGCGATGATGGCGTTGCTGTTCATTCCGCTGGTGTACTTCGCGATAGCGCTGATGAACGTCTATCGGCGGCACCGGTTGCTGATTCACGGCCTCGATCCCCAGTTGATCAACGCCAAGGCGCAGACACGTGTCGACCGCACCCGGGACGACTACGAGCGACGGCACGGCCGCGGCTGACGATCGGACGTTAGTCTTCTGCGCATGACTTCACCTGTGGAATTCAAAGCAACCGCTGATCTGGCCGACGAGATCGGTCCCGACATCCGCAGCTGCGACACCCAGTTCATCCAGTTCGGTAAGCACACCGAGTTCGCCGGACCCATCACCACCATCCGCTGCTTCCAGGACAACTTGCTGGTCAAGCAGACGTTGAGCGAGCCCGGCAACGGCGGCGTTCTCGTGGTCGACGGGGACGCCAGCATCCACACCGCGCTCGTCGGCGACATCATCGCCGGACGGGGTGTCGACAACGGCTGGGCAGGCGTCATCGTCAACGGCGCTGTGCGGGACTCGGCGATTCTGCGCACCCTCGACATCGGCGTGAAGGCACTGGGGACGAACCCACGCAAGAGCACGCAGACGGGATCGGGCGAGAAGAACGTGCCGGTGACCTTCGGCGGCGTCACCTTCACCCCCGGCGAGATCGTCTACAGCGATCACGACGGAGTGGTCGCAGTCTGATCCGACGCGAAAGGGACGGCCGCGGTGCCGTCCCTTTCTGTTGCGTCTTGTACGACGTCGGTGCTACTTCACGAACGCGAGAAGCGCGTCGTTCACTTCCTGGAAGTGTGTCCACAGCAGCCCGTGGGGTGCGCCGTCGACCTCGACGTACGTTGCCTCCGGGAACGCCTCGTGGAACGGGCGGCCGGTGGAGTCGATCGGCAGGATGTTGTCGGCCGTGCCGTGCAGGATCAGCGTCGGCTTGCCCGATTCGCGGACCTTCGCGACGTCTCCGCGAAAGTCTTCGAGCCAGGTGGGCACGACGGCATAGGCCGCGACGGGCGCGCTGGTGGTGGCGGTGTTCCAGCTGGCGCGCACGGTGGCCTCGCTGATGCGGCTGCCGAGGTTTTCGTCGAGGTTGTAGAAGTCCTTGTAGAAGTTCTCGAACCAGGTGAAACGATCCTCACGCGCTGCGGTCTCGATGCCGTCGAACACCGACTGCGGAACGCCGGTGGGGTTGTCGTCGGTCTGTAGCAGGAACGGCTCGAGCGAGGCGAGGAACGCGAACTTCGCGACGCGATCCGTGCCGTACTTCGCCGCGTACCGCGCGAGTTCACCTGTGCCCATGGAGAATCCGACGAGGATGACGTCGTTCAGGTCGAGCTCGGTGAGTACCTTGTCCAGGTCTGCAGCGAAGGTGTCGTAGTCGTAGCCGACGGTGGGCTTGCTCGACTGCCCGAATCCACGGCGGTCGTAGGTGATGACGCGGTAGCCGGCATCGAGCAGCGCACGCGACTGGCGCTCCCAGGAGTTGCCGTCGAGCGGGTAGCCGTGAATGAGCACGACCGGCTGGCCGGAGCCGTGATCCTCGTAGTAGACCTCGACGGGGGTGGAGTTCTCGGTTCCGACGTTGATGTACGCCATGATCCTGCCTTCCTGCGTCCTGAGCATCGAGCGGGAGAACGGTCGTTCTCTCCGTGTGTGGACTACTGTAGAGAACGTTGGTTCTCTCGGCAAGGGGTAAGCGATGACCAGTACGGAAATCGGACGGGCACAGGTGGTGAACGCCGCGGACGAACTGTTCTATTCGCGCGGCATCCAGGCCGTCGGCATGGATGAGCTGCGCACCGCAGCGGGAATCTCCCTCAAACGCATGTACACACTGTTTCCGTCCAAGACGGCCATCGTGGCCGAGGTCCTCCGTGGCCGCACTGCCCAGTGGAACGACGGGATCCGCGCCGAGGCGGATCGGCACGACACGCCACGCGGAAAGCTGTTGTCCATCTTCGACTTCCTGGATCGATGGTTCCGAGAGGACGACTTTCGCGGGTGCGCGTTCATCAACTCCTTCGGCGAACTGGGTGCAACCATGCCCGAGGTCGCCGACGCCGCGCATCAGCACAAGAAACGTTTCATCGAGTACGTCACCGCCTTGGCCGTCGAAGACGGATGCGAGCCGGCCGTCGGTCTGCAAATCGCACTGCTCGCCGAGGGTGCGCAAACCACCGCCGCCATCACCGAACTGGCCGAATCCGCCTCTGCAGCAAAGACTGCGGCCGAGGTTCTCTTGAATTCGAGCGCGAAGTGACCGGCATCGCGGATCACTGACATTTGACACTGAAATTGTCCGTTTCGGGACGTTAGTGTCGAATCCATGAGCAAGCTACGAGTCCTCGCCGCCCTCACCGTCTCGACGTCCCTGCTGGTCAGTGGATGCACGTCGTCCGACGAGCCCTCAGCCGTGCAGACGACCTCTACGACGACGTCGAGTGGGAGCATCAGGACCGACGACGTCCAGGCGGCTCTGGACGCCCTGGTCGATGCAGGGTCCATCGCCGCCGTCGCGCAGGTGCGCGACGGCGAGGATTCCTGGTCGGGAGCGGCAGGACTCGTCGAGCGTGATGGCACCGAGCCGGCGGGTGCCGATGATCCGGTGCGCATTGCAAGCGTCACCAAGTCGATGGTCGCCGCCGTGGTACTCCAGCTCGTGGACGAGGGAAAGCTGCAGCTCGATCAGCGGGTCGACGAACTCCTTCCGGGCCTGCTGCCCAAGTCCGTCACCGTCCGACAACTGCTCGACCATACGAGCGGAATACCCGACTACCTCACCGGACTCGATACGGCGCAGCAGATCGCTTCTGGCGCCGATGATTCCGTCACCGATGATGAGCTGATCTCGCAGGCATCGGCCATGCCGTGGACAAGTGAACCGGGCCAGGAGTTCAGCTACTCGAACACCAACTACGTTCTACTCGGGCGGATCGTGGCCGATCTCGATGGGAAGCCCGTCGGACAGTCGTTGCAGGACAGGATCTTCGAACCTCTGCAGATGCCCGACACCACTTACCCCACCGACGCTGTTATAGCCGGCGACGCACTGCACGGCTACGTGCTGGAGAACGGGATCTACACCGACGTCACCGAGTACGACGCGAGTATCTGGTCTTCCGCTGCTGCAGTGGTCTCCACGGTCGGCGATCTGAACACCTTCTTCAGAGCGCTGTTCGACGGCATGCTCATCCCGCAGAATCTGATCGACGAGATGCAGGTCCTCACGCCGTCCGCGTATGGACTCGGACTGCTGCTCGGCGGCGATGCCTGCAATCCCGGTTCCGGGGAACTGGTATTCGGTCAGCGCGGCAACGGCTTCGGCTACAGCACTCTCGCGTTCGCGAGTCCGGACGGGGAGCGCCAAGTCGCACTGTCGTGGACCTCCGCGGCACCTGACCCCGCAACCGATCCCCTGTTCCAGTACGCCAGCGCCGCGCTCATTGCCGGACTCGAGTCGACCTGCCCCGCCTAGCGGCTACAGCACACTCACCCAGCCGTGCACTTCGTCGCTCGTGAGTGCAGCCTGGTGACGCTTCCGCAGAGTGAGCGTCACCGGGCCCGACTCCTTGGTTCCTATTGCGCGGCCGTCGATTTCGTATACCGGGGCAACCCCGGCCGACGTGCCACACACGAAGGCCTCGTCGGCGATGTACAGCTCGGTGAGGTCGACGGTGCGCTCCTGAACCGTCATTCCTTCTTCGCGCGCAAGGGTCAGGATGGTTCGACGGTTGATGCCATCGAGAATGTCGCTGGTGACGTCAGGCGTGATGAGCACTCCGTTTCGGACGAGGAAGATGTTGGCGGCACTGAGCTCGCAGACGTGTCCGTTGATGTCGAGGAAGATGCAGTCGTCGAAACCGCTGTCGATCGCATCCTGTTTCGCCAGAACGGAATTGACGTACGCACCGTTCACCTTGGCGCGGGAGGGAATGGCGTAGTCGGGAATGCGACGCCAGACACTTGTCTTCAACCGCATGCCGTCCTGCGGGACAATGGGATTGGCGTCGTAGAGGAAGATCGACACTGTCGTGTGCAGGCCACGGACCCGTGTTCCGGGAATGGACTCGTCGACGTGGACGGTTGCCCGCACGTAGACCTCGTCGGTCGGGGCGTTGGCGGCGATCACGTCGCGTGTCGCCTGTACGAACCGCTCGAACGTCCACTGTGACGCGAACGTGTCGATACCGATGATCTTGCAGGACTCGACGAGTCGCTGGTAGTGATCGAGCAACCGGAAAGCGGTGCGCCGATCTCCGTCCACCTGCACCGGAAACACGGTGTAGACACTCAGGCCGTAGAGGACGGCCGAGGTCGCGACCCCGAGTGTCGCGTCCTGCGCATCGACCAGTCTGTCGCCGAAATACACCTTCGAGTGCGGGAGTGCCATGCGGCGATGCTAGTCGCCCGGTGAGACCAAGCGACAACGCTTTTACTTCTCTATGGTCGAGTACATGAACGAACGCACAGTATCCTGGCCACCCCTTGGTCGTTCCGCAGGCTCCACTCCCGCCCGCACACTCTGGAACGACGGCCCCGAGGTGGGTGCCATCGGCTTGGGCTGCATGGGAATGACCTGGGCATACAAGGCAGACGACCAGACGGAGTCCCCCGATCGCGTCATCGGGCACGCCTTGGACCTGGGTGTGAACTTCATCGACACCGCCGATGTGTACGGACCGTTCACCAACGAGGAAGTCGTCGGCGCAGCCATCGGCAGTCGACGCGACGAGGTGGTGCTCGCGACCAAGGGCGGATTGACCTCCCACATCGGCGACGCCGGAGAGCCGGTCATTTCCGGCCCCAACGGCAAGCCCGAGCATCTGCGGTCTGCCATCGACGATTCGCTCCGACGGTTGGGCGTCGACCACATCGATCTGTATTACCTGCACCGTCCCGATCCCGAGGTCGACGTCGAAGACAGCATCGGCGCGATGGCCGAGGCCGTGCGGGCCGGAAAGGTTCGCGCACTGGGTGTTTCGGAGTTCACCGTCGAGCAGCTCGATCGGGCTCAGCGGGTGCATCCGATATCTGCTGTGCAGTCGGAGTTGTCGTTGTGGACACGCGACCACCTGGCAACCTCGTTGACATGGACGAAGGACAACGGTGCCGCCTTTGTGCCGTTCTCACCGCTGGGCCGAGGGTTTCTGACGGGCAACTTCCGCGGAACCGCACCCGCTGCAGATGATTTCCGCTCTCGACTGCCGCGTTTCAGTCACGACAACCTCGATGCGAACCTCGTCATCGTCGACGCCATCGCGGCCATCGCCGACGAGCTCGGTGCGACGCCTGCGCAGGTGGCCCTGGCATGGGTGCTGGCGCAGGAAGAGCACGTGGTGCCGATTCCCGGCACTCGCCGCACTTCACGTCTGGACGAGAACGCCGGTGCCGCCTCGCTCACGTTGAGCTCCGAGCACCTCGCCGCGCTCGACGCATTGCCCGAGCCCGCTGGTGGCCGGTATTGAGATAGCGCAGGTCGATCCGTCGACGGATCGGTTGTCGGCCGAGAAAATCCTGGCCGTACAGAGGAGTGCGTACGCTGTCGAGGCCGAGCTCATCGGCGACGACCGCATCCCACTACTGCACGAGTCGGTGGATGATCTGTGTGCAGCACAGGTCCACTGGCTCGTCGCGCTTGATCTGGACGAAATCCTCGGTGCCGCAGCGTGGTCCGGATCCGAGATCGACCGTCTGGTGGTGGCTCCGCACGCACATCGCCAGGGCATCGGTCGCGGTTTGGTTACCGCGGCACTGAATTGCATTGCCGGAGAACGTGTGCTGGTGGCTACCGGGCGAGACAATGCCCCGGCCCGTCGCCTGTACGAGTCACTCGGCTTCGTGCACAGCCAGAATCAAGAGGTGTTGCCGGGACTGTGGCTGGCCCGCTACGAACTCAACCGTTGATCTGTATCGGGCTTACGCGGGCGAGCGACGAACCATATCAGTGCGCCTGAGATGGGCATCAGCAACACGAGCAGACACCACCAGAACGCGGATCCCCGACGAGCCTGATTGCTCCGAAGAATCGACACCCATGCGACACCGACGAGTAGCAGCCACAACACGATCCCAGCCATCCATGCGAGATCGAACCATAACGGCAGAGCCGGGTTACCGTCAGCATCCATGGTCTTCCGACTCCTTTCACCTCAGGGCAAGACTAGCCACGACGCAGGCATAAGGTGCGACCATGACTTCTGCCGGCGGCGCGATTGCATTGGCTCTCTTCGGCATTGCTCTCGTGTCGATCGTCCGTGACACAGGCTCCAACTGGCTCATCAAGCTGGCATGGGTAGTGGTGACACTGATCCTGCCCATCGTCGGCCCGATCCTGTGGTTCGCAGTCGGGAAGCGCTATCCGTATGGGGTGAACGGCGGCAACAGCTGAGAGTTCAGTGTCCAGTCGCATTGCGTAGGTCGATGTTGATCAGATGGCTTACCTGGTCGCGGAGCCATTCAACCGTCTGCGGGTTGGGGGCGGGTGTGTGGGCCAACAGCGTTCAGCGAAGTCGGGTTGCTGCGGTCAGATCGAACTGCACCAGGATGTCGGGAAGACTGGGCCACGGCGAGCTCTACACCACGCGGTCGAACTCACTACTCTCGACGATGCGCGGCAGAGCGGCATCCTCGAACATCACCGGCCAGGCGAACCCTTGATTCTTCGGATGCACATCTGGGCGCATCAGTGCCTTCCAGACGAAGAAGACCGGCGGCGACAACTCCGCAGTCCTGCTGGCGAGAACCATCATGGGGTCACCGTACGCGGGCGCCGACTCGGGAGCCCTCCTATTTTTCGCGCACGCCGGTGCGGGCGGTCGCGATGTACTGACAACAGACAGAGCTGTGCCCAGACGCTTGTGTGGGTCGTCATGCGGGTTGTCGTGGTTCTTCGTCGCCGGTGTCGCGGGTGTTGTCGCTGTGGTGGTCGGGTGGGTAGAGCACTTCTTCTGGGTGGTGTGCGTGGTTGATCAGCCCGCGGCGTGTGGGGTCCATTCCGGTTGGTGGATGCCACAGGGTTCGGCCCGGATAGCGGTGTCCTGCTGTGGTTTTGGTGGTGGCCCACTTTCCGGGGCCGGTGCCGACGAGTGCGTGGTGCATGTCGCATCCGAAGGTGAGGGAGTCGATGTCGGTGGGTCCGCCCTCGACCCAGTCGTCGAGGTGGTGGGCTTGGCACCAGGTCGCCGGGCGGGTGCAGGAGGGGAAGCTGCAGCCGCGGTCGCGGGCGATGAGCACGATGCGTTGGTCGGCGGAGGCGATGCGTTTGGATCGGCCGAGGTAGAGGGCTCTGCCGTTGTCGTCGAAGATGGTGAGGTAGTGGTGGGCGTGCGAGGCCATGCGGATGGCGTCGCGGCTCGG
>NZ_NOYR01000024.1:0-96737 GCF_002258885.1 Rhodococcus sp. 06-1474-1B
CCGAATCCCCGACGGCGGCGGACATCGCAAGCTCGGCCGCGCGATCGGAAAGCGGCACAACAAGAAACAGGGCCGCGGTTACTCCTACGTCCATCACGCCGTCGACGATCACAGCCGGCTCGCGTATTCGGAGATCCTCGGTGACGAACGCAAAGAAACCGCCTCGGGGTTCTTCGAGCGCGCCAAAGCCTACTTCGCAGCCCATGACATCACGATCGCGCGTGTGCTGACCGACAACGGATCCTGTTACCGCTCAACACTGTTCGCGCAGACCCTAGGCCCTGGAATCAAGCACAAACGAACCAGGCCGTATCGGCCGCAGACCAACGGCAAAGTCGAACGATTCAACCGAACCCTCAACCAGGAATGGGCCTACGCGAACACCTACCTCTCCGACGAAGCCAGAGCGGCGACCTACCAAGACTGGATCCACCACTACAATCACCACCGACCCCACACAGGCATCGGCGGCAAGTCACCCATCGAGCGACTGACCGTCCACAACGTCCCCGGGAAGAACAGCTAGTGCCCCATACCGGCCTTCTCGTGCACTTTCTTCATCCACGCCGGGGCCCACCAGTTGGCTTCGCCCATGAGCTTGACCAAGGAGGGCACCAGCAGCATGCGGATGATGGTGGCGTCGATGATCAGCGCCAGAATCACGCCGAAGCCGAGGAACTTCATGATCGACAGGCCCGAGATCGTGAACGCTCCGGTGACGACGATCAGGATCAGGGCCGCGGCAGTGACGATGCGTCCGGTGCGCTGGGCTCCGAAAATGACGGCCTCCTCGGTGGAAGCACCTGCCGAGCGCGCTTCGACCATCCGGGACATCAAGAACACTTCGTAGTCGGTCGACAGGCCGAAGATGACTGCGAGGATGAGTACGACGAAGGTCGACTCGAGCGGACCGGGCGTCACTCCCAGCAGGCTTGCACCGTGACCTTCCTGGAACACCCAGGTCAGTGCACCGAAGGTCGCTGCCAGGCTCAGTCCGGCCATGAGAACTGCTTTGATCGGCAGCACTATCGAGCCGAAGGCCAGGAACAGCAGGACCAACGTCGAGATCACCATGATCGCGATCATCACCGGCAGCCATTTCGCGATCGCGGCATTACCGTCGTCGACGTTCGCGCGTCCGCCGCCGACGAGGATTTCGGTGCCGTCCGGTGGAGTGATCGCGCGGAGGGCAGTCACCGCATTCGATTGGGACCGAGCCTCGGTCGTTCCGTCGCTGGGTTCGCTGTAGGACGCCTGGAATGCCACCAGATCGTCCTTGGATCCGAGGAATTCGGCTCGGGCAACGCCGGGGGTGGCGTTCATCGCTGCGGTCAGTTCCGCAACGGGCGGGCCCTGAGGCTTGACGCCGTCGAGACCCCGCAGCACCACGGTGGCACCGTCGCCGGTGGACTCGAAGTCGGTGGCGAGGGTTTCGAAGGCCGCCCGTGCCGGGTCGTTCTTCGGTAGTGCCGTGTAGTCGACCTCTCCCAGGGAGACCTTCAGAATCGGCGTGGCGACGATCAGCAGGCCCGCGACGATGACGGCGGCGACGATTCCTGGATTCTTCATCACTCGGGTGACGACACCACCCCAGAACTTGTGTGCGCGTGCGTCACTGCGGTCCGAGGCGGTACGCGACCAGGTCCAGGAGTTGATGCGAGTGCCAAGAAGAGCGAGCAGAGCGGGCACCGCGGTCAGGGACAGCAGGGCGGCGCTGGCCACCGCGGCCATGGCACCGAAACCGAGGGATCGAATCACCGCCTGCGGGAAGACCAGCATGCCCGCGAACGCGCAGATCAGCAGCAGTCCGGAGAAGACGACGGTGCGGCCCGCAGTGGACACGGTACGTACGGTCGCCTCCATCGACGACGACCCGGTGCGGAGTTCCTCGCGGAATCGACTGACGATGAACAGTCCGTAATCAATGGCCAAGCCGAGGCCGAGCAACGACGCAACGTTGATCGAGAACGAGCTCACCTCGGTGAATTCGGTCAGCACCCGCAGGATTGCCAGCGAGCTGAGCACACTGAGAATTCCGACGAACACCGGTACCGCTGCGGCGATCACGCCACCGAAGATGAAGACGAGAAGCAGAAGTGTGATGGGGACGGCGATGATCTCCGAGCGCACGAGGTCTCGCTCGAGGGTTTGGCTGAGCGAGACGCCCACGACCGATGCGCCGGCGAATTGCGACTCGATGCCGGGGACGACGAGTTGTGGAGGTAGCTCACCGAACGTGTTGAACGTAACTCCCGATTTCGCACCGAGGGAGATGGTCACCAGTGCTTTGGTTCGGTCTTTCGAGACCAGGAATTCCTTGGTCACCGGGTCCGCGGTCCAGTAGGAGTTCACGTTTCCGAGGGTGTAGCGGCTGCGGAATTCGTCGAGTGTTGACTGCACCTGTGGTCCGATGTCGTCGATCGTGCGTCCGTCGGGTGCGGTGTAGATCGCGACGATGTCGGGGGTCGGTTGGCCGATGCCCTGGACCAGCCGCGCGACCTGCGACGATTCGCTGCCTGCGTCGGCGTATCCGCCCTCGCTCAGTTTCGAGAAGACGCCCAGTCCCAGCACGCCGCCGACGGCTACGACCGCGACGACGACGGCGAGCACCCATCGCTTGTGCGATACGACGAACGATGCCCAACGCGTCACAACTGTGCTCCGGCTCTGTGGAAGGGGTGAGTAGCGATTCGACTGTAGTTGATCGTGTCGGACCCTCGTGTTCTCATTAGAACAAGTGTTCGATGATCTGCGTGACGGTGTGAAGGAGGTGGTCTCGATGGGATGGAACGACGGGCCGCCCACCTGGTCGGAAATGGAGCGAGTCCTCTCCGGGCGCCCCAAGCCGGTCGCCGAAGGCGATGGGGGCGACAGCCCGGCGTGGTCGCGCAAACGCGACGCCTACCAGGGTCGCCGGCCCGATTCGGTGGGGCCGTCGACACCATACGCAGAACTGCATGCGCATTCTGCGTTCAGTTTTCTCGACGGAGCATCGCAGCCGGAGGAAATGGTCGAGGAAGCGGTGCGTCTGGGACTCGAATCCATTGCGATCACCGACCACGACGGCTTCTACGGCGTCGTACGTTTCGCCGAGGCAGCACGAGCCCTCGGCATCGGAACAGTGTTCGGTGCCGAGCTGTCGCTCGACACCCACCGGTCCAGGGCCGGAGCGACCGATCCCGACGGTACGCATCTTCTGGTGCTCGCTCGTGGACAGGAAGGGTATCGGCGGCTGTCGCGTCGGATCGCGGCCGCGCATCTGGCCGGCGGAGTCAAGGGTGAGCCGCGGTACGACGTGGACGAACTCACCGAATCGGCGGGAGGGCACTGGCAGATCCTGACCGGTTGTCGCAAAGGGCATGTTCGCCAAGCACTCTCGCGGGGTGGGCAGGAGGCGGCCGATCTCGCGCTGCGTGATCTGGTCGATCGGTTCGGGGCCGAGCGCGTCACCGTCGAGCTCACCAGGCACGGCACTGCCGACGACGATGAGCGCAACGACGCCCTCGCAGCGCTGGCTCGCCGGTACGGTCTGCCGATGATCGCCACCACGGCGGCGCACTACGCCAGTCCGCGTAGCCGAAGGTTGGCCATGGCGATGGCTGCGGTACGTGCGCGGAGCAGTCTGGACGAGGCGGCAGGGTGGCTGGCACCGACGGGTGGTGCACATCTGCGGTCGGGGGCGGAGATGGCGGAGTTGTTCGAGCACTATCCCGGTGCAGTGCGCGGTGCCGTCGAACTGGGTCGAGAATGCACGTTCGATCTGAAACTGATTGCGCCTCGTCTCCCACCGTTCGAGGTGCCCGACGGTTACACCGAGATCAGTTACCTGCGGCGGCTCACGTTCGAGGGTGCTGCCCGGCGGTACGGCCCGCAGTCGGCGAACCCGGCTGCATATTCGCAGTTGGAGTACGAGCTCGACATCATCGAGCGGCTCGAATTTCCTGGCTACTTCCTGGTGGTGCACGACATCGTTCATTTCTGCAAGACCCACGACATTCTGTGCCAGGGGCGAGGCTCGGCGGCGAACTCGGCCGTCTGCTACGCCATCGGAATCACGAATGTCGATCCGGTTGCCAACAAGTTGCTGTTCGAGCGGTTTCTCGCACCCGAACGCGACGGACCACCCGACATCGACATCGACATCGAGTCGGATCGGCGGGAAGAGGCCATTCAGCATGTGTACGCCAAGTACGGCCGTACCCATGCCGCTCAGGTCGCCAACGTCATCACCTATCGCGGGAAGTCCTCGGTACGAGACATGGCTCGCGCTCTCGGGTTCTCCCAGGGGCAACAGGACGCGTGGAGCAAGCAGATCACCCGGTGGTCCGGAATCGGCGATCAGGACGGCGACGGGATCCCCGATTCCGTTCTCGACCTCGCCCGTCAGATCGAGGGCTTTCCGCGTCACCTCGGCATCCATTCGGGAGGAATGGTGATCTGCGACCGACCGATCGCCGACGTGTGCCCGGTGGAATGGGCGACGATGGAGAATCGCAGTGTGCTGCAATGGGACAAAGACGATTGTGCCGCAGTGGGTTTGGTCAAGTTCGACATGCTCGGGCTCGGGATGCTCTCGGCTCTGCATTACATGATCGACCTGGTCGCCGAACACAAGGGCATCGAGATCGACCTCGCCTCGATCGACCTGTCCGAACATGCGGTGTACGAGATGCTGCAACGGGCCGATTCGGTCGGTGTGTTCCAGGTCGAGTCGCGGGCCCAGATGGCGACTCTTCCGCGGCTCAAGCCGCGTAATTTCTACGATCTCGTCGTCGAGGTCGCCTTGATTCGTCCCGGTCCCATCCAAGGTGGCTCGGTGCACCCGTACGTCAAGCGGCGCAACGGACTCGAACCGGTCACCTTCGATCATCCGTCGCTGAAGAAAGCTCTCGATCGAACTCTCGGGGTACCGCTGTTCCAGGAACAGCTGATGCAGATGGCCATCGACGTCGCGGGCTTCAGCGCCGCCGATGCCGATCAGCTGCGTCGAGCCATGGGATCGAAACGGTCTCCGGAGAAGATGGAATTGCTTCGTGGACGGTTCTACGACGGAATGCGTGATCTGCACGGCATCACCGGTGCAGCCGCGGATCGAATCTACGAAAAGCTCTCGGCGTTCGCCAACTTCGGCTTTCCCGAAAGCCATTCGCAGAGCTTTGCCTCGTTGGTCTTCTACTCGTCGTGGTTCAAGCTGCACCATCCGGCGGCGTTCTGTGCCGGTCTCCTTCGTGCTCAGCCGATGGGCTTCTACTCACCTCAGTCTCTGGTGGCCGATGCCCGACGGCACGGCGTGGTCGTGCACGGTGCCGACGTCAACGCCAGTCTCGGTCATGCAAATCTCGAGGCAGACGGTCTCGAGATCCGCATGGGTTTGGCGGACGTGAAGTTCATCGGGACGGCACTTGCCCAGAAGATCGTCGACGCGCGAGACGCACACGGGCCGTACACCTCGTTTCTGGATCTGACGGGACGCGTCGAACTGTCGGTGGCGCAAGCGGAAGCACTGGCCACGGCCGGCGCGCTGGGGTGTTTCGGCATCACTCGTCGAGAGGCGTTGTGGGCTGCCGGAGCGGCCGCGGGGGAGCGGCCCGGTCTGCTCCCCGGCGTCGGCGCATCGACGAAAGCGCCTGCGCTGCCGGGTATGACGGACCTCGATCTGGCGTCGGCCGATGTCTGGGCAACGGGAGTGTCACCCAATTCCTACCCCACTCAGTTCTTCCGGGATCGGCTGGATTCCCTCGGCGTGGTGCCCGCCAATCGGCTGCTGAAGATCCCCGATGGCGACCGGGTCCTCGTCGGCGGTGCAGTGACGCATCGTCAACGTCCGGCAACCGCGGGAGGCGTCACGTTCATCAACCTCGAAGACGAAACCGGCATGGTCAACGTCGTGTGCTCGGTGGGGTTGTGGGCGAAGTACCGCAAACTCGCAATCACCGCTCCGGCGTTGCTCATTCGAGGCAAAGTGCAGAATGCCGAGGGAGCGGTGACCGTGGTGGCAGACCATCTGCAATTGATGGATCTGCGAGTTGCGTCCCGATCCAGAGACTTTCGCTGATGAACTCGGCCTGCCCGCGCGTCATCGAGCAGGACGCCGGTGCAGAATCGAGGCGTGAAGCTACTGATCATTGCGGACACTCACTTGCCCACCCGAGCGAAAGTGCTGCCCGATCAGGTGTGGGCCGCCGTCGACGACGCCGATGTGGTGATCCATGCCGGAGATTGGGTGAATCTCGCGACGTTCGAGGCACTCTCGCAGCGATCTCGTTCGCTGGTCGCCTGCTGGGGAAACAACGACGGCGACGAGCTGCGTGCGGTCATGCCCGAACGTGCCGACGTGGCACTCGGCGGCGTGCGCTTCACCGTCGTCCACGAAACCGGAGCCGCCACAGGACGCGAGCGCCGGATGGCGGCCGAATACCCCGATACCGACGTCCTCGTGTTCGGACACAGTCACATTCCGTGGGATACGACGGCCGACAACGGTCTACGGCTGCTCAACCCCGGATCGCCGACGGATCGGCGTCGGCAGCCGTTCTGTACCTACCTCACCGCCGTTGCCGATGGCGGCGAGCTGACAGACGTCGAGCTGCATCGACTTCCGCCTCGCTGATCGGCATGCCGAGTGTCCGTCACATTCCGCCTGCGACTCGGACGACCGTTCCGGTGGCGTAGCGCGCATCCTCGGACAACAGCCACGACACCGCGCCGGCGATCTCGTCGGGCACTCCGGGGCGGCCGAGGGGGATGCTCGACGCTATCTTCCGTGGTCGCTCACGGTCTTTGTGAAACTCGGTCTCGATGACTCCCGGCGCGACGGCGTTGACGCGAATGTTCTGCGCGGCAAGCTCTTTGGACAGACCGACCGTCAAGGTGTCGACGGCTGCCTTGGCCGCGGCGTAGTGCACGTACATACCGGGACTTCCGATGGTGGCTGCCGCGGAGGAGATGTTGACGATGGCACCGCCGTGGTCGGCCATCGCGTGTACGGCGTACTTGCAGCAGGTCAGGACGCCGAGCAGGTTGACGTCCAAGTCTGCCCTGATCGTCTCGATGTCGTTGTTCGCCAGGGTCCCTACTGCACGCGCCGATCCGGCGTTGTTCACCAATCCGGTGACAGTGCCAATCTCGGCAGCCGCAGCGAACAGATCGATCACCGACCGCTCGTCGGTGGTGTCGGCACGTATCGCGACGACCGTTCGGTCGGCGCTCGACAGTTCGTGCACCACTGCTTCGGCGGTCGCAGATTCCGAGCGGTAGGCGATCACGACGTCGTGCCCATCGGCCACGAGACGCCGAGATACTGCGGCTCCGATTCCGCGGCTGCCGCCGGTCACGATCGTCAAAGGGGCATTCATCGTTCGACAATAGCGAGTACCGAAGGAGCACAATGGCGGGCAACGCACGACAGAGGAGGGTTCTGTTGATCGACAGACCGGAATTGGCCGCTTTTCTCAAGCAGCGCCGAGAGGCGCTACAGCCCGAGGATGTCGGACTTCCGCGTGGACAACGGCGTCGAACGCGGGGTCTGCGCCGGGAAGAAGTAGCCGGCCTGTGCCACATGTCGACCGATTACTACGCGCGCCTCGAGCGCGGAACAGGCCCCGCTCCATCGGAGCAGATGATCGCGTCGATAGCGCAGGGTCTGCACCTGTCGTTGGACGAGCGCGACCACGTCTTCCGCTTGGCCGGCCAGAGTCCACCGGTACGCGGTGCGGCAAGCGAGCACGTCAGCCCTGGCCTGTTGCGCATCATGGATCGCCTGCACGACACGCCGGCCGAGATCATCTCCGAGATCGGAGAGACCCTTCGACAGACGCCTCTGGCAGCAGCCTTGACCGGAGACGCAACGCACCGGACCGGGCCGGATAGAAGTCTCGGATATCGCTGGTTCACCGATCCTGCTGTCCAGCAGTCGTATCCGCTCGAAGATCGCGCCTTGCTGTCGAGGGCGTACGCCTCGGGTTTACGGGAAGTCGCGACCCTGCGCGGCCCGGACTCGCAGGCGGCTCGACTGGCCGCTCGACTCCAAGCGTCAAGCGAGGAATTCCGAGTGTTGTGGGAGCGGCGCGAAGTGGGTGTTCGTCCCCCCGAGTTCAAGACCTTCATCCATCCGGCGGTCGGCCAGATCGAGCTGCATTGTCAGACGCTGCTCGACCCCGAGCAATCGCATCGACTGCTGGTGTACACAGCCGTGCCGGGCAGCGAGAGCTATGCAAGATTGGAACTGCTCTCGGTTGTCGGTACTGACGTACTGACCTGACGAGGTCTGCTCATCAGTGGATCGGCAAGTCCTGGATCAGAGCGGCGTGTGGCACGACCATGGATGTCAGCGCATCCAAATCGCTCGATCACTACAGCCGAGGAGCTCACAATGGCCCGCATCGCAGATACATCGATCAGGAATCTCACTGGAAAGCGTGCCGTCGTCACCGGAGCGAGTGACGGTCTCGGCGCGGTGATTGCGACTTCTCTCGCTCGTTCGGGAGCCGAGGTCGTCATGCCCGTGCGCTCAGCCGCCAAGGGAGAGCGGGTAGTCGAATCGATTCGGTCATCCGTGCCGAACGCGAAGGTCAGCACTCGGCTCCTCGATCTGTCGTCACTGACCTCCGTTGGCGCATCGGTCGACGAGTTCTTGTCGGAAGGCCGACCGATCGACGTTCTCGTCAACAACGCCGGTGTCATGCAACCGCCGCAGCGGCAGGTCACCCAGGACGGGTTCGAGCTGCAATTCGGTACGAACCACCTCGGTCACTTCGCCTTCACCCTCGGCCTGCTCCCACTGCTCCGAGAAGGCGCAGGACGGGTCACTCACCAGACCAGCATCGCGGCACGCGTGGGGGCCATCAACTGGGACGACTTGAATTGGGAGCAGTCCTACGACGTCATGAAGGCCTACAGCCAATCCAAGATCGCTGTGGGGCTGTTCGCCCGTGAGCTCGAGGCGCGCAGTAGGGCCGGCGGGTGGGGAATCACCAGCAACATGGCGCATCCCGGAATCTCCCCGACGAATCTGCTTGCGGCTCAACCGGGCCTGGGACGACCCAAGGATTCGGCCGGCCGCGGGCTGATCAGCGTTCTGGCTCGCGTCGGGATTGCGGGGAGCGTGGACAGCGCCGCGCAGCCGGCTGTGGTGGCAGCAGCGGGAACACTGTCGCGAGGCGACCAGTTCGTAGGACCCAGACGCCTGATCGGTGGTCCCCCGGCCGAGGTCTCCATATGGAAGCCGTTGCGCAGCATGGACGATGCGCGACGTCTGTGGGACGCATCCGAGGTTCTCACCGGTGTACGACTCGGATCCTGAGTCGCGGGCCCTGCTCGGTGCCCACTGCTGGGTTCTCACTGCTGGGTCGGTGCGGGCTCTCGGGCATGGTCGACCAAGTCGTGCACCAGTCCGATGATGACGTCCATCTGTTCGATGACTTCCACGCGCAGTCGGTCCTGTTGCTCGTCGGGCATGACCGGGGCATTCGGGCCGTCGAGGGACATCAACAGATCGATGTTGGTGCGCAGAGCGGTCAATGGTTCCATCAGTTCGGCACCTGCGTCGACTATCAACTGTCCCTGTCGTGCCCGCGACCGCGAGAGCGCAGCCAGCATCTCGTTGAAACTGTTGGCGAGAGACGCCAGTTCGTCGTCTCCGTTGACGTCGATGGGCTCGAAGGCACCCGTCCTGGCCACTCGTTCCGTTCCGGCGCGTAACCGTCTGACCGGACGAAGCCCGGTGCGAGCGACGGCTGCGCCGGCCACACCAGCGAGGGCGACGAGGAACGCCCCGACGAGGATCAGGGCAAGCGTGAGTTTTCCGAGCAGTGGTGACGTACCGCTCAGGGCTTCGGCCACCATGATCGTCTCACCGGAATCGGTGCGCTCGGCGGATATGTAGTAGCCGCGAACCTCCCGCAGTGACCGATCGGTGCGGCCCTCGGTGACCGCCTTCTCCGGATCGTCGAGCCCACCATCGGAGTTGGTGAAGGGGTAGGTGCCGTTGGACGAGGACACCAAGGTGCCATCGGTGGTCATCAACGCAACTTTGACCGCGGTTCCTTCGGTGTCCTCGATCCCGAACCCGAAGAGATCGGCAGGCACTCCCGACGCGGCGCTGGCGATCAGTGCATCGCTGTTTCGGCCGACACGGTCGATGATCTGCGAGCGAAGCGACTGCTCTGCGACGAGGTAGATCGCCAGAGCGCTGACCGCAACGGCGAGCGCGGCCAGGCTCATCGTCAACACTCGAATCCGTCCGTGCAACGACAGCGCCCTCGGGCGGGTGTGCGCACGTGAATACCTCATGGATCGAGTATGCCGGTCGGCAGCGACCAGAATTCGCGAGGCTGCCATGAGGAGGCACCGAAGAGCGCACCGATACTCAGAAGGGCGGCTCCTCGTCTTCTTCGTTGGTCGGTTCTGGCTCGGGGGTCGGGTTGTCGGGTGGGTCGGGGTAGGCGATGATGCCTGATCTTCTGGGTTGGGTGGGGGTGTGTGGCCGGAGGTCGTTGCCGATGATGGGTACTGTGGTTCCGTTGGCTGGCAGGGTGATTCGGGTGGTCTTCGAGGTGGAGGTCCACAGGATGGCGCCGCCGGGGAGCATGACGGCGGTCCAGTAGCCTGCGGTTTTGACGCTGTGGTGGTATTCGCAAAGACATTGGAGGTTGTTGACGGTGGTCCAGCCGCCGCCGAGTGGGTTGGCGTGGTCGAACGGGATCACGTGGTCGAGTTGGCAGCGTGCGGCGGGTCGGTGGCAGCCGGGGAAGCGGCAGTGGCGGTCGCGGAGTCGGACGGCGGCGATGGTGAGGGCGTCGGGTCTGTAGATCAGGGCTCGGTCGGTGAGTGGGTCGCGCCCGACGGATGTTCCGAGAGTGGGGTCGGCTTCGAGTGCTGCGGCGAGGGACGCATTGCCGAGGTAGATGCCTGCCGGTGTGTGCATGATGCGGCGGTTCGACCGGATCATCGAGGGTAGGGCAGAGCTGTGCCGTGCGCCCCGGCCGATTGGGGTGTGAGTACAGAACAGTGCCGCTGCGGAGGCAAGGGCATTCCGACGTCGTTGCCGGGTGTCGTCATCAACGGTCGGCTCAGGTGGTGTCGGAACAGTCGTCGAATCGGTCTGTGCAGCAGCCGAACCCGGACCCGGCCCTGCATCGTCCACGCGTTCTGCATTGTCGGTTGCATTCTTGGTCGCGCTGTCGGTGTGAGTTGTCGGTGCTGCCGTGTCCGCTGGCGCTGACTTCTCCGTTGCGTTGTCCGTCGGCGCTGCTGAGCGTGTTGCGGTGCTGGTGCCTGTGTCGGTGCGTGTATCCGCATGCGCTGGAGGTGTATTCGATTCCGTCGCGTTCGATTCGGCTACGTTCGATTCTGCCGAGTTCGGCTGTGCAGGCTCGGGGTCTGCCCTGTTCGGCTCGTCTGTGGTGTCTGTGGTGTCTGTGGTGTCTGTGGGTTCAGCGGAGCGTCGTTCCCATTCCCCGGTTTCCGGGTTCTGCACCGCCAGTCCGAGTGTCTCGGCGAGGGTGACTGCTTCGGTGAGCAGGATCTGCCACTGACTGTTGCGCGCCAACTCTCGTGCCAGATCAGGGTCGATGGATCCGTGCCCAGCCAAGTACGCAGGATTTGCCAACAGTCCGATGAGAGTTGCGATGTCGACAGTGACCATCGTCAACGGCACCCGACGATCCGGCAGCTCTGCATCTTTCTTCGGGCAGCCCGCGCGTTGGCACAGGCATGTCAGCCGGGGTTCACCGTGCATCCGCGCCATGAACGCATCGCACAGTCGTTCCTGTTTGCCGCGCGGATCCTTCGCGCACACCGTGTCGGCCATCTCCTCGAGCAGCTGCCATGCGGCGGCGGCTTCGGGGGCGGTCAATTCTGCTCGGATCCGGGCCAATTCCCCAGCCGGGGCGTAGGAAACATTGCGGAACTTCTTCGCGAACTCTCGCAACGCTGCTGCTTCCTCCGGTGCGACGCGCAGCAAAATCTCCCAGATCTCCTTTTCCAACGGCCCCGGTGAGAAGCGACGTGCGGCCTCGACGACGTCGCCTTCGACGAGGTCGACGAGGGCGTCGGACAGATTGTCGAGAATCCGGCACGCGACCCGAACCCGCGCGAAGTCGATCTCACCGGCCTCGAATTCTCCCCGGAGCTTCGGCATGCGGGTGTGCAGCGCAACCCCGGCAGAGATGTAGGCCTCGGCGACCGTCGCCGAGCATCCCAACGCGACAGCGAGTTCGGTGCGTCCGTACCGGCTGTACCGCCGATGCTTCGCATCCTGCGCGATGCAGGTGAGGTGGAAGTCGTAGCAGGCAGCGATCTTTCGGGCCGCATGCCGATTCTCTTCCCGCGCGGCAGCGGTCAACGCATCCAACGACACCACTGGTGCAGCCATTTTTCACCCCCCGGTGACCCCCAGTTCAGAACATGCGTTCGAACTGAAGAAAGAGTATCTCGACCCACCGACAAGAATGGAAAGGTGCCCGTTGAGCACTTGCCGAGACTGGTTACATGCGGTGATCGGTGTGGTCGCTGTCCTCGTTCCATCGCTGTGCCCATTGCCACAGCGGTTCGAGTGCGGGTCCGAGTTCGTCACCGATCTCGGTGAGACGGTAAGAGCCATCAGGGCCCTTCGCCAGCACTCGTGCGTCGACGAGAGTGCGTAGCCGGGTGGCGAGCACGCTCGAGGATATGTCGTCGGTGCGTCGCCTCAGTTCGAGGAAGCCGAGCGGTCCGCTGCGTAGCTCGAACAGGATGCGCATGTTCCAGCGCTGCCCCAGAAGGTCGAGCGCGGCCATCATGGCACGGCGCGGTTCGTTTGCCTTTTCCATCTCGACTCATCATAGTGGTTCGAAAATCGAAGCAGTTCGAAATTCGAAGCACTACGAGGAGTGGAGAACGAATGACCGGGCGGGCGGATGGAAAGACGGTGTTGATCACCGGCGCATCTCGGGGAATCGGAGCAGAAACTGCATTGCAGTTGGGTGCTCTCGGTGCTGCGGTCGCGGTGAACTACCGCGAGAAGAAGCGTCGAGCCGAGGCCGTGGTGCGCGCGATCGAGGAGGGCGGCGGCACAGCTCTTCCTGTGGGTGCCGACGTCACCGACGCTGACGCGATCGACGCCATGCTGAACGTAGTCGTTGCCGAGTTCGGCGCAATCGACGTTCTGGTTCTCAATGCCTCGGGTGGCCTGGAGTTCGGTGCAGAACCCGACTACGCGATGAGTATCAATCGCGACGCGCAGGTGGCGCTGGCTCGCGCGAGTATCGCCCGTATGGAGCCGGGCTCGCGGATCGTCTTCCTCACCAGCCACCAGGCGCATTTTCACGGCAAGAAACCGGTCCCCGTCGAATACGAACCCGTTGCTGCGAGCAAACGGGCGGGGGAGGATGCACTGCGTGGGATGATTCCTGAATTGGATTCTCGGGGAATCGAATTGGTCGTGGTGTCCGGGGACATGATCGAGGGCACGATCGTGGTCACCCTGCTCGAACGCCGTAATCCGGACTCAGTCGCTGCGCGAACCGCGCAGGGTGCGCTCCCGACCATTGCGGAGTTCGCGTCGGCTGTGACTGAGGCTGCAATCGGACCCATCGAGAAGTCCGGCCGGACTGTCTACGTAGGTGGAGCCGACTACCTCGACGGGTCCGTGTCGGGGTAGTCGGCTCCGCTCGATCGGATGAAGAATCAGCTACCGAGAACGCAGAACTGACCGCTCGTGAGGTTCAGTGCCAACGACAGCGGCCCGACGCAGTCGACGCCGCGTGCCTCGGATGTGGCACCGGATCCCCATCCTGCGACCGCGAGGGTCGTCTGGCCGGCATCTGCCCACGAGTGCGCGATTCCGCCGCCGAGTGCGAGCGCGTATGCCGTGCCCGCGTTCTTGCTCGCTCCGAGCGCGACACCGTAACCGTTGGCGTAGGTGTTGGTTGCGCCCGGCCCGTCGTTGACACTGACGGCAGTTCCGCTGTCGGCGGCACCGGCGGTGGCGCTTCCGGGTCCGCTCGAGGTGGCTCCGCAGCTCGCTGTGTCACTCACCTGGATGTCGTTGGCCGAGGGCGGCGACACGCACGTGACCGGTGCCGCCGACGCGGTGGCGGTGCCGGCGAAGGCGGCCGCCGTCAGGCCCGATCCGATGGCGAAAATAGCTGCGGTGCGGGCGATTCGACTACCGAACCGACTGAACGTTCGCGCGGAGGAGGAGTTGGAAGAAACCGTACGGGGCAGGGAAACAGAGAACAACAGAAAGCTCCTTCACGAGCGAAACGGGTCGGTGCGGCACACGGTACCCCGCTCCGGGGGTCCGTGACAGCAAGCAGACACAGATTGTGTAACGGTGCCGATGGCATCGGGAGATGAATCGTCGTAGAAGTCCGATTTCTCGGACCCCTGCGGTAACGGTCGAGCCGGTTCGTACCGCCTTTGTACTGCCCAGGTTCTACGTGCGCAGTCCGGTCGATTCCGTTCCGTCAGTTCATGATTGGGGCCTGTTTGTCGGCTCGGTGCCGGTGTCCGAAGCGGGTGGCGATGCTCCGAGTCGGCATGCCCGGGCGACCGCCGAACGAAAGGAAATTGTTATCGGAGGGCTGGCGAGCCGTCGGACGCGGCTCGATAGTTGGGTCTCACAGCGCAGGTGCCGTTCCGACCAGATCGATTTGTCGACGCTCACAATCGATTTGACGTGCGAGGACGCAGACATGCCCACCGGGCCGAACGGTTGTTTCACCCGGATCACGGACCCGTGGCGCCGCCGTATGTTGCGATCTTGTACTCGGTTGCCACGAGAGACAGTTGCAGTTCTCGGATGCGCTTGTGAACAGCGTCGCGATGCGCGACGAGCATCTCGAGTCGTTCCGGGACAGTCTGGTCGCCGCTGTCGACCAGCGCGACGTATCTCCGGAGGTCGCGCATGGGCATACCCGAGAGCCGCATCCTTGTCAGGAACACCAATCGACGGACGGCCGCGGAATCGTATCGTCTGTGCTCGAGTCCGTCGCGATCGACGTCGATGAGGCCGCATCGCTCGTAGTACCGCAGCGTGTGTGTGGAGATGCCGAGTAGTTCGGCTACCTCGGCGATACCGAGCGGTTCGGGCAGTTCCGACGGCTCGATCAGGTCGTGCAGCAGCTCCACCGTCAGGGGCGCAGCCGAGTCCACGGCCGCCGACAGCGCCCTGTTCATCAATTCGTTCGTCGACATGAGAGGGAAGATAGTCCTACCTGGGCAGTCATACCGGACGGACGGATTCGGGCACACCGGGGAAATCCGCGCTTGCGGACAATTCGGCATGGGTGTTCAAGGAGTCGAGTTCCCGACGGTACGACTCGCGTAGCCGTCGAACCGCTTCTCGCCCCAGTGGGATGCGCAGGGGAGCGGATTCGGCGTCGACCAGTCGGCGGATGATGTGCGCGGCGCGGGCCGGATCGCCTTCTTGCCGTCCGTCGACGTCGAGCACGTCGACTCTGAGCGCGCCCAACAGGGCGGTGTAGGCATCGATGGGGTCTGCGATCTCGAGTACATCGGCATTGTTGAACCCGGTCCTGAACCGACTCGGTTCGACGATGAGAACTCGAATGCCGAACCGAGCGACCTCGCCGGCAAGGGCTTCAGACCAGCCTTCGAGCGCGAATTTACCTGCAGAATACGAGCCGGCACCCGGGAACGAGACGCGGCCGCCTTGGCTGCTGACCTGCACGATGGTTCCCGCGCTCCGCTCTCGCATGTGAGGCAGGACTGCGCGGGTCAGAGCAGCAGGCCCGACCACGTGTTGTTCGAGCATGTCGCGCAATCGCGTGTCGTCTATCTCCTCCGCCGCACCGATCTGCCCGACGCCTCCGTTGTTCACCAGTACGTCGACGCGTCCGAACCGGCCGATCGCGGCCTCGACGACGGTCGGCGCGGATTCGGTGTTTCTGACGTCGAAGGCGATGGTCAGTAGGGATTCCGGGTTCTCGGCAACCAGGTCGTCGAGACGTTCGGGTCGCCGCATCGCTGCGACGACGGTGTCGCCTGCCTCCAGAGCGGCGACGGTGAGCGCCCGACCCAGGCCAGAGGATGCTCCGGTGATGAGCCAATGCCGTTGTCCGAGCGGTTGTGTCATGAACGGAAAGCTATGGCTTCGAGCGCACTCGAACGCAAATCGCTCAGACGCTGCCCTGATAGTCGTGTTGGCGCCAGGCCTCGTACATCGTCACTGCTGCGGCGTTCGCCAGGTTGAGTGATCGGCGTCCGGGGATCATCGGGATGCGCAGCTGATCGGTCACATGGGGGTCGTTCAAGACGTCGTCGGGGAGTCCGGTGGGTTCCGGTCCGAACAGTAGGACGTCACCGGGTTGGTAGGCGACGTCGGCGTAGGAGCGTGTTGCGTGCGCGGTGAAGGCGAAGACCCGTTCCGGGGCCAGTGCGGACCACGCCGACGGCAGGTCCTGGTGCACGGTGACCGACGCGAGGTCGTGGTAGTCCAATCCCGCACGTTTGAGCTTGGGTTCGGACATGTCGAACCCGAGGGGGCCCACGAGATGCAGTTCGCATCCGGTGCCGGCGACGAGGCGAATCGCATTGCCGGTGTTCTGCGGAATCCGGGGCTCGAAGAACATGAGTCGAAACACCCGGATCACTCTGCCACCACGGGCCCGGGGAGGATGGGGCAGGTGGACGACGAACAGACCATCGGCGAAGATTTCTCGGATTCTCGACTCGACGGGCGGGAGTGGTCGGGCAGGCAGTTCGTCCGGTGCACCTTCCGTGACGCGGACATGAGCAATGTCCGAATCGACTCGGTCGTCTTCACCGAATGCGACTTCACCGGTACCGACCTCACGGATTCGGTGCACACCAACTCGGCCTTTCGATCGTGCACGTTCACTCGAACCAATCTGCAGCACAGCGTCTTCCGTCACTCGACGTTGATGGGATCGGTGTTCGTGGACACTCGCATGCGGCCGGCCACCTACGACGAAGTCGATTTCACGTTGGCCTCGCTGGGTAATGCCGACCTGCGCGGCGTCGATCTGACCGGATGTCGGATGCGGGAGGCGAACCTGACCTCGACCGATCTTCGCAAAGCGGTGTTGCGGTCCGTCGATCTCGCGGGAGCACGAACCGTCGGTGCCAAAATGGAGGAGTCGGACCTGCGCGGAGCCGTCGTGGATGCGTCCCTGTGGGTCGGCGCAGGGGTGCGCGGGGCCAAGATCGAACTGATGCAAGCAGTGGCCTTCGCGGCTGCGCAGGGTCTGATCGTCGAGAGCTGACCGCGGTGATCGGCCCGGCGCGCCGCCGGACGGGCAGAACCTGAAACAATGGCCCGGTGACTGCAACGATCCTCGATGGCAAAGCGACTCGTGACGAGATTTTCGTCGACCTCACCGCCCGTGTGGCACGGCTGCGGGAGCAGGGCATCACTCCCGGCCTGGCGACGGTGCTCGTCGGAGATGATCCGGGTTCTGCCGCGTACGTGCGGGGCAAGCACAACGACTGCGCGAAGGTGGGCATCACTTCCATTCGACGCGATCTTCCCGCGGATATCACTCAGTCCGATCTCGAAGCGGTCATCGACGAGCTCAACGCCAACCCCGACTGCACCGGGTACATCGTGCAGCTTCCGTTGCCCAAGCATCTGGACGAGAACGCCGCGCTCGAGCGCATCGATCCCGACAAGGATGCCGACGGTCTGCACCCGATCAACCTCGGCCGCTTGGTGCTGGGCAAGGACGCCGCATTGCCGTGCACCCCGCGGGGCATCGTCCACCTGCTGCGTCGCTACGACGTCGCACTCGACGGGGCGCGCGCTGTGGTCATCGGCCGCGGTGTGACGGTGGGCCGGCCGATCGGACTTCTGCTGACCCGCCGTTCGGAGAACGCGACGGTCACGTTGTGCCACACCGGAACTCGTGATCTTGCCGCCGAGGTCTCCCGCGCCGACATCGTTATCGCGGCCGCCGGGGTTCCCGGTTTGATCACCGCAGACATGGTCAAGCCCGGGGCGGCTGTGCTCGACGTCGGGGTCACCCGCACCGAGGACGGATTGCGCGGAGACGTCGCGGACGACGTCGCCGAGGTGGCCGGTTTCCTGTCGCCCAACCCCGGTGGAGTCGGGCCGTTGACGCGCGCGTTTCTGCTGTCCAATGTCGTGGAGCGAGCCGAACGCACTGCGGCCCAGAGTTGAGCGAGCCGAGGTGAACGACGTACAGGATGCGCGAGGCGATCACGTGCCGGGTTTCCGAGCGGCGCTCGCTCGGAATCTACCGATGGTCGTGGTGTCGATCATCGTGCTCGCCGCGCTGGTCCTGGTTCTCGCCGACCGTTGGCGGCGCGGCTCGTTCATCTTCGGGTGCGCAGCGGTGGTGGCAGCGTTGCTGCGACTGTGCCTACCCGAGTCACGCGTCGGCACCCTGAAGGTGCGCAGCAGGGGATTCGACGTGTTGGCGCTGGGAGGCGTCGGCGGCGCCATCGTCTTTCTGTCGCTGTCGATCGATCCCCTGGGGACGGACTGACGTAGACCGATCGACTCGGGTCAGCGCCGTCCGAGGCGGGCGAGCTCCATCGTCTCGGCCAGCAACTTCGCCACCGAATCGGCCTCGGTGAGAAATCCGTCGTGGCCGTCTCGCGACTGGATCACTTCGAGCCCCCGGCACTGTGGGAGTTCACGCGCAATTTCTTTCTGCAGTCGAAGCGGGTAGAGGCGATCGGAATCGACGCCCCCGACGATGGTCGGAACCGGCACGGACGCAAGGGCTTCGGCGACTCCGCCGCGTCCTCGGCCCACGTCGTGGCGGTTCATCGCTTCGCTCAGAAGAACGTACGTCGCCGCGTCGAATCGATTGACCAGTTTGGCGGCCTGATGCTCGAGGTAGCTCTGCGCGGAGTACCTGCCGCCGGCCCACGGGTCCTCGTCGTTCTGCGGAGAGTTTCCGAACCGAATGTCGAGTTCGCTCTCGGTTCGGTACGTCAGATGCGCGATGCGACGAGCGATCCCGAGTCCGGCGGTCGGGGCGGTGCCGGTGTCGTGGTAGTTGCCGCCGAGCCAACCCGGATCGGCCTTGATCGCAGCGATCTGGGTGGTTTGTGTCCCGATCTGGTCCGCTGTCGCGCGGGCACCGACGGCGAGCACCAGCGCGGCACCCACCCGATCCGGATGTCCCACAATCCATTCGAGGGTGCGCATGCCACCCATCGACCCGCCCACGACGGCGGCGAACCGATCGATGCCCAGAACGTCGGCCACCGCGACCTCTGCCGCCACCTGATCGCGAATCGAAATTTCCGGGAAGCGAGAACCGTACGGGGTGCCGTCGGGGGAGGTGCTGCTCGGCCCGGTGGTGCCTCCGCATCCGCCGAGAACGTTGGTGGCGAGGACACACCATTCGTCGGTGTCGATGGGGCTGCCCGGTCCGACCATCCCGTTCCACCAACCGGGCAGTACGTGGTCGGCATCCGGCGGTCCCGAAACGTGGGAATCGCCGGTCAACGCATGTTCGACGAGCACGACGTTGCTGCGATCGGCTGCCATCTCGCCCCAACGCTGCACCGCCACGGTCACGTGCGGAATGTGAGAACCGTTCTCGAGATCGAGACCACCGATGTCGATGGTTCCCAACCGCCCGTCCGGAGACGGAAGGACCGCCTCCGGACGAACGCCTGTGTTCAAGCTGTGGCTCAAGACGCCGCCGCGCGGAAGCCGACCTCGAGATCGGCGATGATGTCGTCGATTCCTTCTATACCGACGGCCAGACGCACGAGGCCGGGAGTGACGCCGGAGGCCAACTGCTCTTCCGGGGTCAACTGCGAATGCGTGGTGGACGCGGGATGGATGACGAGAGAACGCACGTCTCCGATGTTAGCCACATGACTGTGCAGAGTGAGAGCGTTGACGAACTTCTTGCCCGCGTCCACTCCTCCCTTCAGCTCGAACGCGATGATCGCGCCCTGCCCCTTCGGGAGCAGCTGCTGGCCGCGCTCGTACCAGGGCGAGGATTCGAGTCCGGCGTAGTTGATCGAGACGACGTCGTCGCGACCGGCCAAGAAGGCGGCCACCCTCTGCGCGTTTTCCACGTGCCGCTCGATTCGAAGACTCAACGTCTCGAGGCCTTGGCTGATCAGGAACGCATTGAAGGGTGACACCGCAGCCCCGATGTCACGCAACAACTGCACCCGCGCCTTCAGGGCGAAGGCCGGAGCGCCGAGATCGGCGAAGACGACACCGTGGTAACTCGGATCCGGGGTGGTGAAGTTGGGGTGACGGCCTTGCGTCCAGTCGAACGTTCCGCCGTCGACGATGACGCCCGCGATCGCCGTGCCGTGACCGCCGAGGTACTTCGTCGCCGAGTGCACCACGATGTCGGCACCGTGCTTCAGCGGCTGCAGCAGGTACGGCGTCGCGACGGTGTTGTCGACGATCAGCGGAATGCCGTTCTCGTGGGCGATCGCCGAAATGCCGGGGATATCGAGAATGTCGTTCTTCGGGTTGGAGATCGTCTCACCGTAGAACGCTTTTGTCGACGGTGTGATGGCCGCGCGCCACTGCTCGAGATCGTCCGGATCGTCGACGAACGAGACGGTGATGCCCAGCTTCGGAAGCGTGTAGTGGAAAAGGTTGTACGTGCCGCCGTAGAGCCGCGGGCTCGAGACGATGTGATCGCCCGCCTCGGCGAGATTGAGAATGGCGAACGTTTCTGCCGCCTGGCCCGACGCGAGCAGAAGCGCTGCGACGCCCCCTTCGAGAGCGGCGATGCGCTGCTCGACGACATCCTGCGTGGGGTTGATGATGCGGGTGTAGATGTTGCCCGGTTCCGCCAGGCCGAACAGTGCGGCCGCGTGGTCGGTGTTGTCGAACGTGTACGAGGTGGTCTGGTAGATGGGCAACGCACGAGCCCTGGTGGTGCCGTCCGGTGTCTGACCCGAATGGATCTGCTTGGTCTCGAAGCTCCAGTCGGCTGCGGGATCGGTGAACGGATCCTCGGTGGGTGCTCCGGTGGCGTCGACGACGTCGGGGGTCGAATCGGTCATGGCTGGTGATACTCCGTTTTCTCAGACGTGTTTTCTGTCGAATGAAGCTCGAGAACTCGAGCGTTACGGGGCGTATCGGTACAGCAACACATGAGAACCTCCTGACATGCCTCGGCCCGTGGGGGCCGAAGATCAGTGGGTCCGCTTCGGAGCGGACCCGCGCTTGTCGATACGACACGGATGTGTTGCATCGGCCTGGTCGTTCACCCGGGGCACCCCACCGCGGTTGGAGGGTTGCCGGCCAGCAAGCCGGGGCTCGATGCTGGCACTCATGACCTGGCAGGAATCTTAGCGGGTACGGGTGTCTCGGGGGAACGAGGGCGCTCACGACCCTCGAGCAGATGCTCTGGTGAGGACAATCACCGCCCGACGACTCGAAAACCGGTCGCCTCGGGGAAGACAATGAACACGACGAACGTTGTGCCGTCCGGTCGGGCTGTACTGAATCGATCCACCAGGTCGTCGATTTACCAGGTCGATCCACCAGCCCCTGGCCCGCTCTGTAATCCGATTGCTTACGAAGGTTGTTCTGCTGTGACTGTCACCGATTCCGCTCTCGCCAGAAACGTCAGCGCCGTGCGCGGCAAGGTGTCGAGTGGGTTGAGCGTCGGCCATCGACCGCACTCGACCCGCCGCAGGCTCGCCATGCTGGCCCTGTCCATCGGCGGCTTCGGCATCGGCACCACCGAATTCGCGTCGATGGGCCTGCTCCCGGACATCGCGACGACGATGGGAATCTCGGAGCCGTCGGCCGGCCACATGATCTCCGCCTACGCGCTCGGCGTCGTCGTCGGTGCGCCGACAATCGCCGCTCTTGCGGCGCGTGTTCCTCGGCGCATGTTGTTGCTGGCCCTGATGGTGGCGTTCACTCTCGGCAATCTCGGGACGGTCTTCGCGCCGAGTTTCAACGAGTTGGTTGCTTCCCGGTTCGTGGCCGGTCTGCCGCACGGCGCGTATTTCGGCGTTGCCGCACTGGTGGCAGCGCACCTCGCCGAACCGGGCAAACGAGCGAAGGCCGTCGCGATGGTGATGATGGGTCTATCGGTGGCGAACGTCGTCGGTGTACCGGTGGCGACCTGGATCGGCCAGGCCCTCGGGTGGCGAAGCGCATTCGCGCTCGTCGCCGTGATCGGGTTGCTCACCGTCAGTGCGCTGGTCCTGTGGATGCCGCGACTCGACGCCATGCCGACCACCAGCCCGATCACCGAGCTCGGTGCCCTCCGCCGTGGCCAGGTCTGGATGACCCTGTTCGTCGGCATCGTCGGATTCGGCGGCATGTTCGCGGTGTACACCTACATCGCGTCGACCCTGACCGACGTCGCAGGCCTTGCCCGTGCACTGGTTCCGGTGGCCTTGATGATCTACGGCCTCGGCATGGTTGCCGGCAACTACGCAGGCGGTTGGTTGGCCGACAAGTACAAGCTCAAGGGCACCTTCATCGGGCTGGCCGCGACCGCAGTGTCCCTGGCCGTCTTCGTCGTCGCGGCTCACAACCCGGTGACCGCGCTGCTTCTCGTGTTCTTGATCGGCGCGTCCGGCTCGTCCGTCGTCCCCGGACTTCAGACCCGTCTGATGGACGTGGCGGAGGACGCGCAAACTCTCGCCGCGTCACTCAACCACGCGGCGTTCAACCTGGCCAATGCCATCGGAGCCGCGGTGGGCGGCGCGGTGATCGCCGCAGGTCTCGGCTACACGGCACCGGCCGCCGTCGGCTCGGGTCTCGCTGTTGCCGGCCTCGGCGTTCTGTCCGTCGCCATGTGGATGGAGAAGCGCTCCGCGGCATGAGTCAGGACGTGATGGTGGTGGCGGTACCGTCGAGCGCCTCGGAGAGTGCCGGAGCCACCTTGTCGATCACGTACGGCAGGCTCAGCACGCTCGTGAAGTAGATCGCGCCCGCCGTCACCCCGTCGGTGAAGACGAGGTTGCCGTCCTTGACCGGCTGCAGAGCGTTGTACACCGGTTCCCTCTCCAACTGGCCGCGATCGCCCGGGTTCTCCGTTCCCCAGATCAGCACATCTGCAGTGTCGAGGACCGACAGGTTCTCCAGCGGGATGCTCGCCTGTGCACTGCCGTCGGCCGGCACGAACGCGTCGATGTCGTCGGGGATCACAAAACCGAGCTTCGTCAGGAAGTCGGTGCTCAAACCGTCCTGGTACGCGATGGCCTTGCCCTCGTAGAACGCGTTCTGCAGGAAGATCGCCTTCTTCCCTGCGAACTCGGGGTGAGCCGCCGCGGCATCGGCGAACTTCTGATTCACACCGTCGATGAGTCCGTCCACTTCGGCTTTCTTGCCCAACGCCCGGCCGATCTTCTCCGCCTGTACGTCCCAGGGCTCGAAGTAGGCGGTCGACGCGTCGGACTGGGCGAGCGTGGGTGCGATGTTGCTCAGAGTCCGGTAGCTGTCCGCGGTGAGACCGGCGTTGGTGGCGATGATCAGATCGGGCTCGAGGGCGGCGATCTTCTCGGTCTCGAAACCGTCGCCGTTGTTGGTGAGCACCTCGGGCTGGGCATTTCCCAGCGCGGCCCGAGCCCAGGGCCAGGTCGCGTACGGCTGGTCGCCGTACCACTCCGTCACTCCGACGGGGATCACGCCGAGGGCCAACACCGTGTCCTGTTCGGTGTATCCCGCCACCACGACGCGCGTGGGTTCCTCGGGAACGACGGTCTCGCCGAACGCATGCTTTACCGAGACGGGAAAGACGCCCGAGCTGGCGGTCGTGGGGGAGTCGGGGCCGTCGGACGTGCCGTCGGAGTTCGAGCAGGCGCTCAGTAGTCCCGCCGTGGTCAGCGCGATCGCGCACACCGCCAAAGTTCTCCGAAGTGGTCGGGTACGCATCGAGTGGGCCTTTCGTCAGGTCGGGTATCGAAAGGAAGGGTAGCCCACCCTTAGTTCGACTTTCAGGTCAACCTTCACCGAACCTCCACATTTCCCGACGAAGTCCTCCATGTGCGACCTCTAGGGTCAATTCTCATGAGCCGCACAGTTCTCGTAGTCGACGACGAACCCACGATCTCCGACGCCGTGGCCGCTCGACTGCGAGGCGAGGGGTACGACGTGGTCACTGCCGCCGACGGCCCCTCCGCGGTGGAAGTGTGCGGCCGGATCGACCCCGACGTGGTGGTGCTGGATCTGATGCTTCCCGGTTTCGACGGACTCGAAGTGTGTCGACGCATCCAGGCATCCCGGCCGGTACCGGTACTGATGTTGACGGCCAAGTCCGACGAGACCGACATGCTCGTCGGGCTGGGCGTCGGTGCGGACGATTATCTGGGCAAGCCGTTCAGCATGCGTGAACTGGTCGCGCGTGTGCACGCTCTCATCAGGCGCGCCGAGCGCGTCGTCACTCCCGAGCAGTACACCACTCGAATCGGCGACGTACACATCGATCACCGGGAGCGACGCGTCTCCACCGACGCGGGCGACATCCACGTCACCAGAACCGAATTCGACATCCTGGCGTATCTCGCCGCTCGGCCTCGTACGGCGGTGTCCAGGGAGACTCTGCTGTCGGAACTGTGGGGCTGGGACGATTCGGCCAGCAGCCGTACCGTCGACAGTCATGTGAAAGCGTTGCGGCGCAAGCTCGGTGGCGACCTGATTCGTACCGTCCACGGCGTCGGATACGCCGTGGAGGCACCGCGATGAGGCCGATGCTGCCGCGTCCGCTCGATCCTTTGCGGTCGTTCAAACTCAAGGTCTCGCTCGTGGTGGGCATCGTGCTCGTGCTGGCGAGCGTCGTCTTCTGGATCGGGGCCGGCTGGCAATTTCGCTACACACTTCTCGCGGCATTGATCGTGTCCTTGGCCGCAACACAATTCGTCGCGCACGGCATGACGTCGCCCCTGCGAGAGATGACCTCGGCGGCCAAAGCGATGGCGCGAGGCGACTATTCGACCCGGGTGCGTGCCACGTCCCGCGACGAGGTGGGCGAGCTCGCCACCGCATTCAACACCATGGCGAGCGACTTGGAAGCCGCCGAGAAGTACCGCCGCGAGCTGATCGGAAACGTCTCCCACGAATTGAAGACTCCGATCGCTGCCTTGCGGGCAGTGCTCGAGAACATGGTCGACGGGGTGACCGAACCCGACCCGGCTACGTTGTCGGTGGCTCTCGGCCAGACCGAGAGACTGGGAAACCTGGTGACCGAACTCCTCGATCTGTCGAGGGTCGAGGGCGGAGTGCTGAGCATCGCACCGACGGAATTCCCGGTGCGCCCCTTCCTCGAGGAGGCGACCGGCGTTCACCGAGAACGAGTATCGATCGTCGTCTCACCCGGTGCCGGGACGGTCGTCGCCGATCGCGCTCGAATGACGCAGGTGATCACGAATCTCGTCGACAACGCCGTACGGCATTCGCCGCAGTCGGGCACGGTGAGTATCCGAGCGCATCGAGCCGGGGACCGGTTCGCGTTCGATGTTCGCGACGAGGGTCCCGGCATCGCACCGGCCGACCGTCACGCGGTGTTCGACCGGTTCACTCGCGGCGGATCCACCGACGGCGGAACAGGTCTCGGACTCGGAATCGCACGGTGGGCCACCGAACTGCACGGCGGGACAATCGACGTTCTCGACAGTGAGTCGGGCTGCCACATCAGAGTGGCCATCCCCGGGCGCTGACGACCCACCTTCTCTCTCACGCACACACCTCGACTGCTCGTCCCTGGACCGCAGCCGCGGTTCGGCATGCCTCGAACACAGAAATGGATCACAGTCATGACCACGATCGGAATACCCATTCAAGCCAGAACGCGGCCTCGTCGATCGCTGTGGAGCCCTCGAACCTGGCCGGTGCTGCGACACTCTCGGGCACCCCGCGCGGCACTTCTCGGAGCGCTTGCTGCCGGGCTCGTCGCGGCAGTGATATTGGGCTACAACAACTTCGGCGTACCCATCACTGCCGCGTGCATCATGGCCGTCGTCGTAGCGGTTCGGCGCGCGTCGTTGTCGCCGTGGGAGTGGGTGGGTGTGGCGGGGGTCCTCGCCTTGTCCAGCGTCGCGGCGCTACGAGAGGCGGAGTGGATCGTCGCTCTGTCCGTTGCCCTTGCTGTCGTCGTCGGGTCGGTCGTTCTCTCGCGGGCCTGGACTTGGACGGGCATTGCTCTCGGCACCGTGCTGCCGCTGCTGCTGCCCTTGCGGGTCGTGCGGTGGACGCGACGAGGGGCGAAAACCATCGATCTCGACGGGCCCAAGCCGATCCGAATCGGCGTGGTCGCCGCCGTCACCGTCGCGCTCTGTGTGGTGTTCGCCGCGCTGTTCGGGGCGGCGGATCGACGTTTCGCGGATGCTCTGGGCTCGGTCACTCCGCAGTTCGATCTCGGATCGATTTTCGGGCGAGTGGTCGTATTCGTACTGACGGCCGCAGGTGCGCTCGCCGCCGCATACGTGGCCGTGCATCCGCCGCGCTTCGACCGCCTGGCGGCAACACCGCGTCGCACACTTCGGTTGTGGGAGTGGGCAATACCGCTCGGCGCTGTCGTCGGCCTGTTCGGCGTGTTCGTCGCCTTTCAGATTCCGAGCTTGTTCGGCGGCCAGGGACACGTTCTGAGCACCGAAGGTTTGACCAACGCCGAGTACGCACGGCAGGGATTCTGGCAGTTGCTGACGGTGACGGTATTGACCTTGCTCGTCATCGCGGTCACCGTGACCAAGGCCGAACGAACGGACCTACGCGACCGACTTGCATTGCGGGTTCTGCTCGGCGCGCTGTGCGCACTGTCGGTGGTGATCGTGGCGTCGGCGTTGCATCGAATGTCGTTGTACGAGGAGCAGTACGGCTACACCACCCTGCGGCTGTTCGTCACCGCCGTCGAATGGTGGTTGGGTTCGGTGTTCGTATTGCTGCTCGTCGCGGGCGTACGTATGTCGGGTCGCTGGCTTCCGCGAGCAGTCGGTGTGGGAGCAGTGCTGACCGTTCTCGCCCTCGCGGCCGTGAACCCGGACGCATACATCGCGCGGCAGAACGTCGAACGGTTCGAGGAGACGGGGCGGATCGACGTGTTCTACCTCGGCGGGTTGTCGGCGGACGCAGATTCCGAACTCGATCGCCTGCCCGAACGTGTGCGTAAGTGTGTTCAGGCCCGAGGCCCGGTCTCCTGGGGAGACAGCTGGTACCAGTGCACAGACCCGACGGTATCTGTACCCTGAGCAACGACTCGACGATCGGTGACGTAAGGACGGAGGTGCACGATGGGCTATCAGAACCTCGTCGTCACGTCGGTGCTGTTCTTCGCGCTGCTGCTGACTACTCCGGCCGGACCGGCGGATCTCGCGCTGATCATCGTCGCTGCTCTGGCGGCGGCGGTGTTCTACGCGCATCGTGCCGGGGCGCTGAGCCTTCTGTACCGTCCGTCGAACGTCGGACCGAATGCGGAGGAGCGCCACCTTCGTGGCTCGTTCCGACGTCAACATCGCCCCGACGCACCCGGTCGCCCGCAGCCGCGAGCACCCGGTCTCCTGGTGGGAGCGCTGTAGTTCGACAGCTCTCCCACACCTCACGTGCCCCTGGTCCACGAGGTTCATCGGGAGAATCACCATGTTGTCCATCGACAACGCCACCCGCCGTCTCGATTCGACGGCTGCATTCGACGTAATTTCCAGGCGTGCGGTGTCGCCGTGGCGAGCCGCAGTGGTCACCCTCGTCGGAGTGACGGCAGTTCTGCTGGTCGTCTTCGCCGTCGTCGATGCCCAGCCCGCGGCCCAGATAGCGATGTTCGGTGCGCTGGTGGCTGCGGCACTGCTGGTGACGGGTGCATCGGCCGACATCCTCGTCGTGGTGCCGCCCGCGTCCACAACCGCCGGATCCGACGGCGGCAGACTCCGTGGGGCCTACCGCAGACAAGAGCAACCCGACGCGCCAGGTCGCCCTATGCCGAGAGCACCCGGATCGGTTCACGGACCGGATCGGTGGCTCCAGTTCCGCTGAGCCACTGCGAGATCCGGTCGAGACGTCATCCGACCGATTTCTCTCTCAGTGAGGCACTCCATCATGCTCGATTTCGTCTATTACCCCGTCTCCGCGGTGCTGTGGTTCTGGCACCGGGTCTTCGGTTTCGTGCTCGGCCCCGACAACGGCGTCGCCTGGGCCTTGGCCGTCGTATTTTTGGTCTTCACGCTACGAACGCTGTTGATCAAACCGTTCGTCGGTCAGATTCGTTCACAGCTCGCCATGAAGAAACTCCAACCCAGGCTCGAGGAGGTACGGAAGAAGTACTCCGGTGACCGGGCTCGACAGGCCACGGAAATCCGCACAGTGCAAAAGGAACACGGGGTGAACCCACTGATGGGTTGCCTCCCGCTGCTCGCGCAAGCACCGGTGTTCATCGGTCTGCTGCACGTGTTGCGCTCGTTCAACCGGACGGGAACCGGGTTCGGGCATCTCGGTATGTCGGCGCAGGAGAATGCGAGTACAGCCAACTACGTGTTCGGTGCGGGCGATGTGCAGTCGTTTCTCGACGCGCGGCTGTTCGGCGCACCGATCTCCGCTGCCGTCAGTAGCTCTCGAGATGTTCTCGAAGCGTTCGGTCCGTTCGGTGGGGTGCCGTCGGTGTGGAGCATCGCGGTCGTCGCGGTGCCGTTGATGATCGTTGCCGCGGTGGCTACCCACCTGAACTCCCGGGCATCGATCGCGCGTCAGGATGCGGCCGCCGCGGCGAACCCGCAGACCGCGATCATGAACAAACTCGCGCTGTGGGTCTTCCCGGCCGGGGTGCTGATCGGTGGCCCGGTGCTGCCCGTTGCGGTGCTGCTCTATTGGGTGAGCAACAACATCTGGACCTACGCCCAGCAGCACATCGTCTACCGACGGATCGACCAGGAGCCGGTCGCGGTGCCGAAGGTGGCATCGGTGGTGACGGCTCCGAAGCCAGGAGCCAAACCGAAGAGAAGGTGAGCCTGCGGAGGCCACCTGCCGGTTGTCGGTGGCCTCCGCTACGGTCGTCGGCGTGCCGATCACTATTTCCACTGTCAACGTCAACGGGATCCGCGCCGCTGTTCGCAAGGGCATGCTTCCGTGGCTCGAGGCCACCGATGCCGACGTCATCTGTCTTCAGGAGACGCGCGCCAACGACGGCGAGCTGACCACAGCACTGGCCCCGGCCCTCGATGCGGGATGGCATCTGGCGTCGGCGGAACCGTCGGCGAAGGGACGCAACGGTGTGGCCCTGCTGTCGAGGGCCGCACCGGAGGCGATCAGAACCGGCATCGGCGTCGCTGAATTCGCCGACGCGGGTCGCTACATCGAAGGAGACTACGGTGACGTCACCGTGGCGAGCCTGTACCTGCCGTCGGGCGAGGTGGGGACCGACCGACAGGACGAGAAGGAACGCTTCATGGCGGCGTTCGCGAAGTATCTCGCCAAGACCGCCAAGGCAACGACGTCTGCCGAGCGCGACGTCGTGGTCTGCGGCGACTGGAATATCGCCCATACCGAAGCGGATCTGAAGTCGTGGAAGACCAACCGCAAGAAGTCGGGATTCCTGCCCGAAGAACGTGAGTGGGTATCGCGATTGCTCGCCGAGAAGTCACCGTGGACCGACGTCGTGCGTGAGCTGCACCCCGGCGTCGAGGGGCCGTACAGCTGGTGGTCCTACCGCGGCAAGGCGTTCGACAACGACGCCGGGTGGCGCATCGACTACCAACTCGCCACCAGTGATCTGGCCGAGCGTGCGAAGGAAGCCGTCACCGAGAGAGCGGAGGCGTACGACCAGCGGTGGTCCGATCACGCGCCGGTGACGGTGCGCTACCGCTAGGAGCGGAGCCTGCGGAGTGACCGGGGTGGTGAGGAGCGGAGCCTGCGGAGTGACCGGGGTGGTGAGGAGCGGAGCCTGCGGAGTGACCGGTGTGGCAAGGCAATCGGTACGGGTCGGGGACGGCGTGAAAAGATTGCCGCATGTCTTCTCCTGACTCGATCGACACGTCGCAGGGTCCGCGTCGTCGGGTGCTTTCGGGCATCCAACCGACGGCGGATTCGTTCCATCTCGGTAACTACCTGGGTGCTGTGCGGAACTGGGTGGAGTTGCAGGAGGAGTTCGATGCGTTCTACTTCGTTCCCGATCTCCATGCGATCACGGTTCCGCAGGACCCGAAGGAATTGCGCCGGCGCACCCGGATAGCGGCCGCACAACTGTTGGCGGTGGGTATCGATCCCGAGAAGTCGACGTTGTTCGTGCAGAGCCAGGTTCCCGAGCATGCGCAGTTGGCGTGGGTTCTCAACTGCATCACCGGGTTCGGCGAAGCCGGCCGGATGACGCAGTTCAAGGACAAGTCCGCCAAGCAGGGTCGCGATCACACCAGCGTCGGGTTGTTCACCTATCCCATTCTGCAGGCCGCGGACATCCTGCTGTACCGGCCGAATCTCGTTCCGGTGGGCGAGGATCAGCGTCAGCATCTGGAGTTGACTCGCGATCTGGCGCAGAGGTTCAACTCGCGGTTCAAGAAGACCTTCGTGGTTCCCGATGCACACATCATCAAGGGCACGGCCAAGATCTTCGACCTGCAGGATCCGACGGCGAAGATGAGCAAGTCGTCGTCGAATCCGGCGGGCATCGTCAACATCCTGGACGATCCGAAGGTGTCCGCGAAGAAGATTCGTTCGGCAGTGACGGACAACGAACGCGATATCGTCTTCGATCCGGAGAACAAGGCGGGCGTCAGCAATCTTCTGGTGATTCAGTCCGCTCTGTCCGGGAAGAGCATCGATGATCTGGTCGCCGGTTACGCAGGCAAGGGCTACGGCGAACTCAAGTCCGACACTGCCGACGTGCTGACCGAGTTCGTGGTTCCGCTGCGCGAACGAATGGACGGATTCATGTCCGACGTAGCCGAATTGGATCGCCTCCTCGCTGCCGGTGCGGATCGAGCCAGGGAGGTCGCGAGCAAAACGCTGGCTCAGGTGTACGACAGGGTGGGGTTCCTTCCTCCCGGCGCATAGCCCTGTCAGTACACGATATTCGCGCTACACGACATTTCGAGGACACGGCCCGAACAGCCGCCGACGACAGCGAAAAGGTGAGTGCCATGCCCGATTTCAAGGCCATGCTCGACGATCGGCGTGCTCGGTGGCCGTGGCTGGATCACACTGTTGTTGCCGCGCAGCGGTATCAGGGGCAGAAGGGCGATTACTACGCCGCGGGGATGACGTATTTCAGTGTGCTGGCGTTGTTTCCGCTGCTGATGGTTGCATTCGCCGTTGCCGGGTTCGTACTGGTGAATCAGCCCGAATGGCTT
This sequence comes from Rhodococcus sp. 06-1474-1B, assembly GCF_002258885.1. Classification (NCBI taxonomy): domain Bacteria; kingdom Bacillati; phylum Actinomycetota; class Actinomycetes; order Mycobacteriales; family Nocardiaceae; genus Rhodococcus; species Rhodococcus sp. 06-1474-1B. The sequence continues at coordinate 31,207 of NZ_NOYR01000024.1, forward strand.
GCCGAGATTCAGTCGCAGATCGCCGAGAACGTCCCCGGTAGCTTCGGTGAGACGATCAGCTCGCTGATCGATACCGCGATCGAGTCCCGTACCGGTGTCGGTGTCATCGGCCTGCTCGGCGCGCTGTACGCGGGGCTCGGTTGGGTGGCCAATCTGCGTGAGGCCCTGACCGCGATGTGGGAAAGCCAGCACGAGGCGGGCGGATTCCTTGCGACCAAGGCCAAGGACCTCGCGGCTCTGCTCGGCCTGGGAGCAGCACTGGTGCTATCTCTCGGGCTGTCCGCGTTGGCCGGGGGCGGCGTCATGCGTGGCATTCTCGAATGGTTGAACCTCGATTCCGTTCCCGGCGTCGGAGTGGCGCTGCGGGTCTTCTCGATACTGCTCGCGCTTGCCGGAACGTGGGCGCTGTTCACCTGGGTGATCTCACGTCTGCCCCGCGAACCGGTGTCGTGGCGCAGTGCGGCCAAAGGTGCACTGTTGGCCGCAGTCGGGTTCGAGATCTTCAAGCAGCTCGGCGCGATCTACCTCGCGTCCGTCACGAGCGGGCCCGCCGGAGTCGTGTTCGGTCCCATCATCGGTCTGTTGGTGTTCGTGTTCACGACGTCGCGGTTGGTGCTGTTCTCGACTGCGTTTGCAGCCACCACTCGGGAGAGCCTTGCTGACGCTCATGTTCCGGCACCGAACCCCGCGGTGATCAACACCCGGGTCGAGGTGAGCGACGGCCCGGGTGTCAAGGGTGGTCTGGCCTTGGTGGGCGCGGGCGCTCTGGCCGCTCTGGGTATCGCTGGACTTCGCAATCGGCGACGCTGATCCGAGGCAACCTACTTGCGAATGTGAGAGGCGGCGGGGGAGTTCAGGGGCGGCGAGACAGTGTGCGTGCGCCCCACAGCAAACCGACCACGACCAGTGCACCGATGACCCCGATCGCGATGCGTACGACCGTGTCGCCCTGCGCCTGCAGATCGGATTGTCGGGTACCCGATTCGGCACTCGACGCCGAGGCAGGGGGTTGAGCAAGGGTCGGCACCGCGCCGGTCGCACGTGTACTCGTCACCGGCGACGTGGAATCCGGTTCGACCAGATCGCCGACGCTGCTGCTCGGGTCGAGGGCGAACCCGTAGTCGAGCAGCCGAGCCGCCTGTTCCCACGGCCGGATCGGTAGTACGTCACCCTTCATGAGCGTCACGACCAGACGGCGACCGTTGCGTTCGGCACCCGCCACGAAGGTCTGCCGGGCATCGTCGGTGTAGCCGGTCTTGCCGCCGAGAGCGCCCGGATAGTTGTAGAGCAGCTGGTTGTCGTTGGACAGCGTGAAACCGGGGCGGTCCTGGTCGTCGGGGATCGTGGGATCCTTCGGATAGCCAGGAAATTGCACGTTCTCGGTCGAAATCAGTTGCGCGAAGGTCGAATTGCGCATGGCCTCCCGGTAGAACAGTGCCAGGTCGTAGGCCGAGCTGGCCATGCCGGGCCCGTCCAGGCCGGAGGGGGTCGCGGTCCGTGTGTCGAGCGCGCCCAACTCTGCTGCCTTGGCATTCATCTTCTCGACGGTCGCGGCGTCACCTCCCAGCTGAGTCGACAAGGCATGCGCGGCATCGTTTCCCGACGCCATGACCAGGCCCTGCAACAGTTGCAGATTGGTGTAGACACCGTTCTTCCCGATGCCGACGGCGCTGCCTTCCGCGTCGGCGTCCTCGGCCGTTGCGGTGATCTGTTTGCCGAGGTCCAGCTCGTCCAGAGCGACGAGGGCGAGCAGTATTTTGATCGTGCTCGCCGGTCGGTGCCGACCGTGTGGATCCTTGGCGGCTACCACCGATCCGGAATCGAGGTCTGCCACCACGAACCCGGTTGCCGAGATGTCCGCGGGCAGTGGGGGCGCGCCGTCCGGCACGATCGCGCCGCACTCGGCCAGTCGGGATCCGCCCACCGGGTCCGCCGGGATCGGAACCGGTTGTGGCGCAGTGCTACCCGGAGCCGGAACTTCCGAGGAATCGATCGCCGGGGGCGGCGAGGCCGCGAACGGGCACGCGTCGGTGTTCGGCGTCGTGAACGGTGGCGTCGTCGATACGACGGGTGGCTCGACTGCCGGCTGCGCCGATGCCGGGCCGCCGCCGACGCCGGCGAGAGCGAGAGCTGTCGCCCACACGGCTACGAACTTTCGAGTCCTTTTCATCGCGAATTACCATAGGCGCTGCAGAGGTCACCGAGGCCGCGACCCACCGGGGAGCGGGCCGGTTCGAAGGCCCTGCCAAACTACGTCCATCGTCTGTGATCGGCATTACGTTGTACAGACAGTGATCCGCCGAGCTGTACTACCGACAGCTCGGTCGCCCGAGAGGAACCCGGATGACATTTCGACAGGCGGCCCGTACCGGCTCGCTCCGCTCGGTTCGACGCCGCGCCGGTGGGGCGGGTGTCGCGCTCGGGTTGGTGATGGTGCTGACGCTGACGGCCTGTTCGAGCACCGGTGGGGCTCCACGGTCCACCGACAACGGCAGCAATGCGGGAGTGGCGAACACGCCTGCGGCGACGGTAGCGATGATCACGCACGAGGTACCGGGCGACACCTTCTGGGATCTCATCCGAAAGGGAGCCGAGGCCGCAGCCGCCAAGGACAACATCGAGCTCCGCTACTCGGCCGATCCGGAGGCACCCAATCAAGCCAATCTCGTTCAGAGCGCGATCGACTCGAAGGTCGACGGCATCGCTCTGACACTGGCCAAGCCCGAGGCCATGGCTCCGGCTGTCGAGGCGGCAACCGCAGCGGGCATCCCGGTCGTCGCCTTCAATTCCGGCTACGACGCATGGAGCGCAATGGGGGTGCAGCAGTACTTCGGTCAGGACGAAACCATTGCGGGTAGGGCTGCCGGGGCGCGGCTCACCGAAGACGGTGCGCGAAAGACCTTGTGCATCATCCAGGAGCAGGGTGCAGTAGCGCTCGAAGCACGCTGCGCAGGAGTTCGACAGGGCTTCACCGGGGGCAGCACCGAAATTCTGAACGTCAACAGCAAGGACATGCCGTCGGTCGAGGCGACGATCACCGCGAAGCTCCAGCAGGACCCGAGCATCGATCACGTGGTAGCGCTCGCAGCCCCGATCGCACTGACCGCGGTGCAATCGAAGACCAATGCCGGTAGCGACGCCACCGTCGTCACGTTCGACACCAACGCGGCCCTCGTCGACGCGATCGAGTCAGGCGACGTCGCCTGGGCCATCGATCAGCAGCCCTATCTGCAGGGTTATCTCGCCATCGACTCCCTGTGGCTGTACCTCAACAACGGCAACACCATCGGCGGCGGCACCCCGGTGCTCACCGGCCCGGCCTTCGTCGACTCGACCAACATCGAGGCCATCGCCGAGTACGCCCGCAACGGAACTCGCTGAGCGTCGTCCGGACGCGGAAGGAACATCATGCCAACACAGGCCGACCCGGCTTCGGGAACGCACGCCGTGATCCTGGACGAGCGGGTGAAGAAACAGAAACCGTTGCAGCGCTTGCTGATCCGCCCAGAGATGGGTGCCCTGTTCGGTGCGATCGCCATCTTCGTCTTCTTCTGCATCGTCGCGCCGCCGTTTCGGTCTCCCGAAGCACTGGCGACCGTGCTGTACGCGTCGTCGACGATCGGAATCATGGCGATCGGTGTCGCGCTGCTGATGATCGGCGGCGAGTTCGACCTGTCCACCGGGGTCGCGGTCACGTTCTCCTCGATCATGGCCTCGATGCTCGCCTACAACCTGCATCTCAACGTGTGGACCGGAGCTGTGCTGGCGCTGGGCCTGGCATCGGCGGTCGGCTTCGTCAACGGGTATCTGGTGACGAAGACGAGAATTCCGTCGTTCCTGATCACGCTGGCGTCGTTCCTGATGCTCACCGGCATCAATCTGGCCGTCACCAAACTCGTCACCGGACAGGTTGCGACCCCGTCGATCTCGGACATGCAGGGCTTCGACTCGGCGAAAGCCGTGTTCTCCTCGTCGTTCTCGCTGTTCGGGGTCTCCATCCGCGTCACCGTCGTGTGGTGGGTCGTGTTCACACTCGTGGCCACGTGGGTGCTGATGAGAACTCGCATCGGTAACTGGATCTTCGCCGTCGGCGGCGATCAGGAATCGGCCAGGGCAGTCGGTGTTCCGGTCACCAAGGTCAAGATCGGCCTTTTCGTGTTCGTGGGGTTCTGCGCGTGGTTCGTCGGGATGCACCTGCTGTTCGCGTTCGACACCGTGCAGTCCGGCCAAGGCGTCGGCAACGAATTCCTCTACATCATCGCGGCAGTCATCGGAGGGTGTCTGCTCACGGGTGGGTACGGCACCGCCGTCGGAGCCTTCATCGGTGCGTTCATCTTCGGAATGACCAACCAGGGCATCGTGTATGCCGGATGGAATCCCGACTGGTTCAAGTTCTTTCTCGGCGCGATGCTTCTCTTCGCCGTGATCGCCAACAACTCCTTCCGTAACTACGCGGCGAAAAGGTGAGCATGACTACCTCCTCGGATCAGCCCGTCGAGTCGCCGTCGGCGCCGCTCATCGAGCTGAAGAACGTCGGTAAGAACTACGGCAACATCGTTGCGCTGCACGGAATCGACCTACGCGTCGGCGCCGGTGAGGTCACCGGAGTTCTCGGTGACAACGGCGCGGGCAAGTCCACGTTGATCAAGATCATGGCGGGCCTGCACAAGCAGTCCGAGGGGGAGCTGTTCGTCGACGGCACACCGAGGACGTTCGACTCGCCGAGGGATGCTCTCGACCTGGGTATCGCGACGGTCTACCAGGATCTTGCCGTGGTCGCGCTGATGCCGGTGTGGCGCAACTTCTTTCTCGGCCAGGAGCTCACGAAGGGCAGATTCTTCAAGACTCTGGACACGAACGCCATGCGCGCGACGACCATCGAAGAGCTGCGCAAGATGGGCATCGATCTGCCCGACGTCGATGCCCCCATCGGGGCGCTGTCCGGCGGTCAGCGGCAATGCGTGGCAATTGCGCGCGCGATCTTCTTCGGAGCCCGTGTGTTGATTCTCGACGAGCCGACCGCGGCGCTGGGAGTCAAACAATCCGGGATGGTGCTGCGCTACATCTCCGCCGCCAAAGAGCAGGGACTGGGCGTCGTGTTCATCACCCACAATCCTCACCACGCATACCTGGTGGGCGATCATTTCGTCCTGCTCGACCGCGGCCGCCAGAAATTGGACTGCACCTACGACGACATCTCGCTCGACGAGCTCACGACCGAAATGGCCGGGGGCCAGGAGCTCGCAACCCTCACCCACGAACTCGGTCGCTGACGACCCGCGATGGGTGAGACAGGGGCGCGGCGGGTAGAAGAGCAGTAGTGGTGCCCGAGCGCGGCACCGGACGAAGGAGTCGACCATGAGCAAGCACGAGCCCCTCGGGCCACTGTCGCCGGACTTCCTCGAATCGGATTTCTACGGGTATCAGGGCTTGCTCGACGAGGCCGAAGTCGACGTGGTGCTGCGTACCCGCCGGTTCCTCCAGGAGCAGGTTGCGCCGCGAGCCAACGAGTTCTGGGAGAAGGCCGTGTCACCGGTACACCTGATGCCGGCCATCGCCGAACTCGAAATCGCGGGTCTGGGATACACCTTTGACGACCGCAAGGCCTCCCGCAAACTACTCACCGGCTGGCTCGAGATGGAATTCGCGCGGGTCGACCCATCGACGGGAACGATGTTCAGCGTGCACAGTTCGCTGGCCATGAGCAGTATCTCGATTCTGGGGTCCGAAGAACAGCGCGAGCGGTGGTTGCCCGCCATGCGCCGAATGGAGACGATCGGCGCGTTCGGACTCTCCGAACCGCACGGCGGATCGGACGTCGCCGGCGGGTTGGAGACCACGGCTCGCCTCGATGGAGACCATTGGATTCTCAACGGAAGCAAGCGATGGATCGGTAATGCGACCTTCGCGGACCTGACGATCGTCTTCGCCAAGGACGAGGCGGACGGCGAGGTCAAGGGCTTCGTGGTCGAGAAGGAATTCGAGGGGTTCCGGGCAGAGAAGATCGAGGGGAAGTACTCGCTTCGCGCAGTGGAGAACGCCGACGTCCATCTCGAGAACTGCCGCGTCCCGGTCGCCAACAAGCTGGCCGAGGCCAACTCGTTCGCCGACACCGCCAAGGTGCTGCGGCTGACCCGCGGAGGAGTGGCGTTCCAAGCCGTCGGCGTCATGATGGGCGCGTACGAGCGAGCCGTCGCCTACGCGCGCGAACGGGAGCAGTTCGGGTCTCCGATCGCCTCGTTCCAGCTCATTGCCGATCTCATCGCGCGGATGACGGCGAACATCACCGCGTCTCTGGGGATGGCCGTTCGCGTCGCACAACTGCAGGGCAACGGAGTTCATCACGACGAGCATGCGGCGCTCGCGAAGACGTTCTGCACGACGCGTCTGCGCGAGGTGGTCGGATGGGCCCGAGAGATCATGGGCGGCAACGGAATTCTCATCGAGCACGAGGTCATCAGGTTCTTCTCCGATGCCGAGGCGTTGTACTCGTACGAGGGCACCGCTCAGATCAACAATCTCATCGTCGGTCGCGGCGTGACGGGCTACAGCGCGTTCGTGTGACGGACAGACGAAAGCGCCCCTTCGCGTCTGCGAAGGGGCGCTTTCGTCGTAGCCGTGGAGATCAGCGAGCGAACAGCAGTGCGCGCTTGACTTCCTGGATGGCCTTGGTCACCTGGATGCCACGAGGGCATGCGTCGGTGCAGTTGAACGTGGTGCGGCAGCGCCACACACCCTCGACGTCGTTGAGGATGTCCAGACGCTCGGTGGCACCCTCGTCACGGCTGTCGAAGATGAACCGGTGCGCGTTGACGATGGCCGCCGGACCGAAGTAGCTTCCGTCGCTCCAGAACACCGGGCACGAGGTGGTGCAGCACGCACACAGGATGCACTTGGTGGTGTCGTCGAAACGGGCGCGGTCCGCAGCCGACTGAATGCGCTCGCGGGTCGGCTCGTTGCCCGTCGTCATGAGGAACGGCTTCACGGCGCGGAACGCGTCGAAGAAGGGCTCCATGTTGACGATGAGATCCTTCTCCACCGGCAAGCCACGGATGGGCTCGATGGTGATGTTGAGGGTCTTCGACGAATCCTTCGGCAGCATGTCGCGCATCAGCACCTTGCAGGCGAGACGGTTGACGCCGTTGATGCGCATCGCGTCACTGCCACAGACGCCGTGGGCGCACGAGCGACGGAACGTCAGAGTTCCGTCGAGGTAGCCCTTGACGTAGTGCAGCAGGTTCAGCAGGCGGTCGGTGGGCAGCGTGGGGACCTGGAAGGTGTCCCAGTACTGGCCGTCGCCGCTCTCGGGGTTGAAACGAGCGATCTTGAGCGTGACCATGACCGCGCCGTCGGGCACGGGAGGCAGATCGTTCTGTTCGGACTTCTTGTCCAGTGTGGGTGCGCTCATGTCAGTACTTCCGCTCCATCGGCTCGTAGCGGGTCTGGATTACCGGCTTGTAGTCCAGGCGGATCTCGGTGAGCAAACCTTCGCCCTCCTTGTAGGCCATGGTGTGCTTCATGTACTCGGCGTCGTTGCGATCGGGGAAGTCCTCGCGAGCGTGTCCGCCGCGCGATTCCTTGCGATTGAGCGCTCCGACGACGGTCACCTCGGCCATCTCGAGCAGGAAGCCGAGTTCGATGGCTTCGAGCAGGTCGCTGTTGTAGCGCTTGCCCTTGTCCGCGACGGTGATGTGGTTGTAGCGCTCCTTGAGGGCACGCACATCCTTCAGCGCCGTCTCGAGGCGTTCCTGCGTGCGGAAGACCGACGCGTTGTTGTCCATCGATTGCTGCATCTCGGAACGGATGTCGGCCACCCGCTCGTGACCGTGGTCGGACAGGATCAGCTCGAGCCAGTCCTGCACCATCTTCGCCGGCTCCTCGGGGAGCGGGGTGAAGTCCACCGAGTTGGCGTACTCGGCCGCGGCGATGCCCGCACGACGACCGAAGACGTTGATGTCGAGCAGCGAGTTGGTTCCCAGACGGTTCGCGCCGTGCACCGACACACAGGCGCACTCACCTGCCGCGTACAGGCCGGGGACGATGTCCTCGTTGTTGCGCAGCACCTCACCGCGAATCTTGGTGGGGATACCGCCCATGACGTAGTGACAGGTCGGGTAGACCGGCACCGGCTCCTTGACGGGGTCGACACCGAGGTAGGTGCGCGAGAACTCCATGATGTCGGGGAGCTTCTCGTCGAGAACTTCCTCGGGAATGTGGGTGACGTCGATGTAGACGTAGTCCTTGTTGGGACCACCGCCGCGTCCCTCGAGAACCTCGAGCACCATCGACCGCGCCACGATGTCGCGCGGAGCGAGGTCCTTGATGGTCGGGGCGTACCGCTCCATGAAGCGTTCACCCGACTCGTTGCGCAGAATGCCGCCTTCGCCGCGGACGGCCTCGGAGATGAGGATGCCAAGGCCTGCGAGGCCGGTCGGATGGAACTGGTGGAACTCCATGTCCTCCAAGGGAAGTCCCTTGCGGAACACGATGCTCATGCCGTCGCCGGTCAGAGTGTGCGCGTTGGAGGTCGTCTTGTAGATACGTCCCGAGCCGCCGGTCGCGAAGATGATCGACTTGGCGTGGAAGATGTGCAGTTCGCCGGTGGCGAGTTCGTAGGCGATGATGCCGGTGGCAACCGGCCCGTCGTCCGTCTCGGTCAGGCAGAGATCGAGCGCGTAGAACTCGTTGTAGAACTCGACGTCGTGCTTGACGCAGTTCTGGTAGAGCGTCTGCAGAATCATGTGACCGGTGCGGTCGGCTGCGTAGCACGCGCGACGAACGGGTGCCTTGCCGTGGTCACGGGTGTGGCCGCCGAAGCGTCGCTGATCGATCTTTCCTTCGGGTGTCCGGTTGAACGGAAGACCCATCTTCTCGAGGTCGAGGACGGCGTCGATGGCCTCCTTGGCCATGATCTCCACCGCGTCCTGGTCGGCGAGGTAGTCGCCGCCCTTGACGGTGTCGAACGTGTGCCACTCCCAGTTGTCTTCCTCCACGTTGGCCAGTGCGGCACACATGCCGCCCTGAGCTGCTCCGGTGTGGGAGCGGGTGGGGTAGAGCTTGGTCAATACGGCTGTCCGAGCACGGGGTCCGGCTTCGATCGCAGCACGCATTCCGGCACCGCCTGCGCCGACGATCAGTACGTCGTAACGATGTTCCTGCATGTAAGCGTCAGTGTCCTTAGCTCGCCGAGATGTTGGGATCGAAGGTGAAGATGACGTAGGTGCCGACGCCCATGATGAGGATCATCGACAGCACCAGCAAGGTCGTCAGCCAGAATCGCGTCGAGTCCTTGCGGGAGTAGTCGGCGATGATGGTGCGCAGACCGTTGCCGCCGTGCAGCTGTGCCAGCCACAGCATCGTCAGATCCCAGAACTGCCAGAACGGGCTGGCCCAACGGCCGGCGACGAAGGCGAAGTTGATGCGGTGCACGCCGTCGTCGAGCATCAGCATGATGAACATGTGGCCCAGGACCAGCACGACGAGTGCCAGGCCGGAGAACCGCATGAACAGCCACGCGTAGAGCTCGAAGTTGCCCTTGCTCTGACGCCGCGGCGAACGCGGGTTGGCCAGGCTGGCCGGACGGTCGTAGTTCGTGCCGAGGACCTTCGCCTCGGGACCCTGCGTCGACATCAGTGACCACCCGCCGTGAACATGTTGTAGAAGATTCGTCCCGCGCCCGGGATCATGACGACGAGCCAGACGACTGCGATGACCCAGAGCATCAGCTTCTGGTACTGCGGTCCCTTGGCCCAGAAGTCGATCAGCATGACTCGGATGCCGTTCAACGCGTGGTACAGCACTGCCGCGACGAGGCCGAGTTCCATGAGTCCGACGAGCGGGGTCTTGTAGGTTTCGATGATGGCGTCGTACGTCTCGGGATTGACCCGAACCATCGCCGTGTCGAGAACGTGGACGAACAAGAAGAAGAACGTCAACACGCCTGTGATGCGGTGCAGAACCCAGGACCACATTCCCGGGTCCCCGCGGTACAGAGACCGCTTGCGCTCCTTGACCGGAGCGGCTTCCGTCGTGCTACTCATCGAGTGCAATGCCTCCAACGTCGTTGGTGGACGCGTCGAGCCCGGTGGCCGGGCTTAACCTGGCTCGATTTGTCGCGATTCGGCCCTAGTGCTGGTTGTACTAGCCGCTTGATAGAAACTGTAAACCCATTCGAAACACGGAACTAATTCGACTCGAGGTTCGTACGGTGCCGAAATCCCGTGTTAGGTTTGCCTTCCCAATTCATTCGGGCGGTTTCGGGTAGATCTCTGCATCAATTCAGACAGCGTGATTGGATGGGTGACCATGAACGAAATCGACTGGAATGCGTTGCGCGACAATGCCCATGGGGCCATGAGGCATGCATACGCCCCGTACTCCAATTTTCCGGTGGGCGCGGCAGCTCTGGTGGACGACAATCGCATTGTCACCGGGTGCAATGTGGAAAATGTCTCATACGGTTTGGGCCTGTGCGCCGAGTGCGGGTTGGTGTCGAACCTGCACTCGACCGGCGGGGGCAGGCTCGTTGCCTTTTCCTGTTGCGATTCCCGACGCGAGATCCTCATGCCGTGCGGGCGGTGCAGGCAGTTGCTGTACGAGTTCGGCGGCGCGGATCTGCTCGTCGATACCGCCACCGGGCCGCGTCGGCTGGCAGAGTTGCTCCCGGACGCATTCGGCCCCGACAACCTCGACGAAGGACGCGTGAACAACCATGCCTGACGCCGTATCGATCATCAGCGCCAAACGCGACGGACGCGTTCTCGACGACGAGCAGATCGAGTGGGTGATCGCCGAGTTCACCCGCGGAAGCGTCGCGCCGGAACAGATGTCGGCGTTGGCGATGGCAATTCTGCTGCGCGGATTGTCGCGCCGGGAGTTGAGTACGTGGACGAACGCCATGATCGCGTCGGGCACGCGAATGGACTTCTCCGCGTTGCCGCTCCCTACCGTGGACAAGCACTCGACCGGTGGCGTCGGAGACAAGATCACGCTGCCGCTCGCACCCTTGGTCGCTGCGTGCGGAGCGGCGGTGCCGCAACTGTCGGGCCGCGGGCTGGGACATACCGGGGGCACTTTGGACAAGCTCGAGTCCATCCCCGGATGGCGAGCTGATCTCAGCGGCGACGAGATGCACCGGATTCTTGCCGACCCGGCCGTGGGCGCGGTGGTCTGCGCGGCAGGCGCAGATCTGGCTCCGGCCGACAAGAAGCTCTACGCCCTGCGCGACGTCACCGGAACCGTCGAGTCGATTCCGTTGATCGCCAGTTCGATCATGAGCAAGAAGATTGCCGAGGGCACGGGCGCGTTGGTGCTCGACGTGAAGGTCGGGGCGGGCGCGTTCATGAAGAACGTCGACGATGCACGCGAAGTGGCAACGGCGATGGTCGAACTCGGAACGGATGCGGGCGTACGGACCCTGGCGGTGCTGACGGCGATGGACACACCGCTCGGCCTCACCGCGGGCAACGCGCTCGAAGTGCAGGAGTCGGTGGAGGTACTGGCCGGCGGCGGGCCGGCGGACATCGTGGAGCTGACGATCACGCTGGCACGCACGATGCTCGCCGCGGCCGGGATCGAGGGCATCGATCCGGCCGACAAGCTTGCCGACGGGTCCGCCATGGACCGGTGGCGCACGATGATCGCCGCGCAGGGCGGCGACCCCGACGCCGCGCTGCCCGTCGCCCGTGAGAGCCAGGAATTCACTGCGACGCAGGACGGCGTCGTCACCGGCTTGGATGCGATGGGAGTCGGCCTCGCGGCGTGGCGGCTCGGTGCGGGCCGGGAGCGGCAGGGCGAGCCGGTACAGAGCGCAGCCGGGGTGCGTTTGCATGCCAAGCCGGGCGATCGGGTTCGCGCCGGGGATCGGCTCGCAACCCTGTACACCGACACCCCGGAGAAGTTCGACTACGCGCAGCAGGCCCTCGAGGGCAGTTGGGAGATCGGCACCACCGCCGCGCAGCCGACCCCCCTCGTCATCGACCGTATCGGGCAGTAGCACCGGCGATCAGATCAGGTTGCCCGCCTCGGTCAGCACGCTGCGCAGAATCTGTTCCATCTCGTCGAACTCCTTCTGCCCGCAGATCAGTGGCGGAGCCAGCTGTACCACCGGGTCGCCGCGATCGTCGGCCCGGCAGTACAGCCCGGCGTCGAACAAGGCGGTGGACAGGAACCCGCGGAGGATGCGTTCTGCTTCGGCGTCGCTGAACGTTTCCTTCGTGGCCTTGTCCTTCACCAACTCGATGCCGTAGAAGTACCCCTCGCCGCGCACATCGCCGACGATGGGCAGATCGTGCAGTTTTTCGAGCGTCGCGCGGAACGCGGGTGCGTTGTCCGCAACGTGGGCGTTGAGCCCCTCGCGTTCGAAGATGTCGAGATTGGCCATCGCGACGGCTGCGGAGACGGGGTGCCCGCCGAAGGTGTAGCCGTGGGCGAAGCTCGACGTGCCGTCGTCGAACGGCTCGAAGAGCTTGTCGGAGGCGATCATCGCGCCGATGGGGGAGTAGCCCGAGGTCATTCCCTTGGCGCAGGTGATGATGTCGGGCACGTAGCCGAAGTCGTTGCAGGCGAACATCGATCCGATGCGCCCGAACGCGCAGATGACCTCGTCCGAGACCAACAGGACGTCGTAGCGATCGCAGATCTCGCGGACCCGCTCGAAGTATCCGGGTGGAGGAGGGAAGCAGCCACCCGCATTCTGGACCGGTTCGAGGAACACCGCGGCCACCGAGTCGGGGCCCTCGAATTCGATGGCCTCGGCGATGCGGTCGGCCGCCCAGATTCCGAACGCCTTGGGATCGGTGTCCATGGGGGCCGCAGCCCGATAGATATTGGTGTTCGGCACCCGAAATGCGCCCGGGGTCAACGGTTCGAACGGTTCCTTGAGTGCCGGGATACCGGTGATGGCCAGAGCGCCCTGCGGGGTGCCGTGGTACGCGATGGCACGCGAGATCACCTTGTGCTTACCTGGTTTGCCGACCTTCTTGAAATACTGCTTGGCCAGCTTCCATGCGCTCTCGACTGCTTCGCCACCGCCGGTGGTGAAGAAAACACGATTGAGGTCCCGAGGGGCGTATCCGGCGAGCCGTTCGGCGAGTTCGATGGCAGGCTCGGTGACATACGACCACAGTGGGAAGAACGCCAATTCCTTGGCCTGCTTCGCTGCGGCCTCGGCCAGTTCTTCGCGGCCGTGCCCCACCTGCACCACGAAGAGGCCCGACAGTCCGTCGATGTAGCTCTTGCCGTTCGAGTCCCAGATGGTCGAACCCTCACCGCGGGTGATGATCGGGGGAACGACCCCGCCGCCGTGACGGGTGAAGTGGCCCCACAGATGCTTGGCCGCGGAGGCGTCGAGTTCGGATGTGGATCGCGTCATCGTGTTCCCCAATTGTATTGCTGCTTGACGAGTTTCAGATAGACCAGGGTTTCGGTACTGGTGACCGCGTCGAGGCTGCGGATCTGCTTGTTGAGAATCCGTAGTAGTTGTTCGTCGTCCTCGCACACCACTTCGACAACGATGTCGAAGGAGCCTGCCGTGAGGACCACGTAGTCGATCGCGTCGATCGCCGAGAGTTGCTCGGCCAGTGCATGACTGTCCCCGGTGCACTTGATGCCGATCATGGCCTGCCGCTTGAATCCGACCTGTACCGGATCGGTGACGGCGACGATCTGCATGACGCCGGAGTCCGTCAGGCGTTGAACACGTTGCCGCACGGCAGCTTCCGACAACCCGACGGCTTTGCCGATCGCGGCGTAGGAGCGTCGCCCGTCCTCCTGAAGTTGTTCGATAATCGCCTTGGAGACGTCGTCGAGTGCGATGGGTGACTGATCCGGCATCGGTCGATCTTGTCACCGACACCGCCGCCGACACAAGCGATAGGCGATGAAATTCGCAATAAATATCTGTGTCGACGACAGAATCGGTTGTTGCGGGATCGGAAACCGGGCGAATCCGTGGATCGGTCGGTATCGTGCAGTCATGGCGAACATTCCTGGTTGTTGGATCGACGGACGCGCAGTGGACGGCAGCGGCGACCGCTGCGGCGTCGAGAACCCGGCGACCGGAACTGTGGTGTCCGAGTTCGGTCTCGCCACGGCAGCGGACGTCGAAGCGGCTCTCGTTCGAGCGCGCTCGGCGCTACCGCAGTGGGCCACCGCAACGCCGGCCCAGCGCGGCGCGGTGCTTGCCGACTTGGCGCGATCGGTGGCGGCCGACGCCGAATTCGCCACCGAAGAGGTGGCCCAGACCGGTAAAACCGTGCGTCTGGCAACGGAGTTCGACGTTCCGGGCAGTGTCGACAACATCGAGTTCTTCGCCGGAGCTGCCCGACATCTGGACGGCAAGGCAGCGGCCGAGTACTCGGGCGAACACACCTCGGCCATCCGACGCGACCCGGTCGGCGTGGTCGGATCGATCACGCCGTGGAACTATCCGCTGCAGATGGCCGTCTGGAAGGCGATCCCGGCGTTGGCGGCCGGGTGTTCCATCGTGCTCAAGCCCAGTGAACTCACGCCTCTGACCACGCTGCGTCTGGCGCGTCTCGCCTCGGAGGCCGGCCTGCCCGACGGGGTGTTCAACGTGGTCACCGGAACCGGAGCGGAGGCCGGAGTCGCGTTGTCCTCGCATGCGGGCCTGGACCTGATGACTTTCACCGGTTCCACTCCCGTCGGGAGGCAGGTGATGTCGCAGGCAGCCGTGCACGGCACCCGGGTGCAGCTCGAACTCGGCGGCAAGGCCCCCTTCGTGGTGTTCGACGATGCCGACCTCGAGGCTGCGATTCACGGTGCCGTCGCCGGTTCGTTGATCAACGGCGGACAGGACTGTACGGCAGCCACCCGCGCCATCGTCGCGGACTCGCTGTACGACGATTTCGTCGCCGGAGTTGCCGAGGTGATGGAACGCGTCGTCATGGGAGATCCGACGGATCCGGCGACCGACATGGGATCGCTGATCTCGATCGCGCATCGGGATCGGGTTGCGGCCATGGTGGATCGGGCTCGCGATACCGGAGCGAGGATCGTCACCGGAGGCCGTGTCCCGGACGGTAGGGGTGCTTTCTACCCTCCGACGTTGATCGCCGATGTGGGTGAGCAGGACGAGATCTACCGCGACGAGGTGTTCGGACCGGTGCTCACGGTGTCGCGGCACTACGGCGACGACGATGCGATTCGGCGGGCCAACGACACCGCGTTCGGACTGGCGGCCTCGGCGTGGACCCGCGACGTGTACCGCGCGGGCCGAGCGTCGCGGGAGATCGCCGCCGGTTGTGTGTGGATCAACGACCACATCCCGATCATCAGCGAGATGCCGCACGGCGGATTCGGAGCCTCGGGGTTCGGCAAGGACATGTCGAGCTACTCGCTCGACGAGTACCTCACCGTCAAACACGTGATGACCGACATCACCGGTGTGGCCCGAAAGTCCTGGCATCGCACCGTTTTCGCCAGCGCAGGACCCGAGGATCAGGAGCTACGACGATGAGCGCATCCTGGGCTACCGAACCCACCGATCGCGGCGTGGCGATGGTTCTCGGAGCAGCGCCGCAGCCCTTCTGGCTCGACCGACCGGAACGACCGACGCCCAGGCCGCGGCACTCCGGTTCGACGTCTGCGGATCTGGTGATCGTCGGCGGCGGGTTCACCGGATTGTGGGCGGCTCTGCAGGCGGCAGAGGAGAACCCCGACAGATCGATCGTGTTGCTCGAAGGCGACCGCATTGCCGAGGGCGCCACCGGACGCAACGGCGGCTTCTGCGCGGCCAGCCTGACGCACGGACTGGGCAACGGACTCGACCGGTATGCCGACGAACTACCCGAGTTGCTGCGGATGGGAACCGAGACGCTCGACGCGATCTGCGCGACTGCGAAGAAGTACGGAATCGACGCCGACATCGAACGCACCGGCGAGCTCGACATCGCCAATTTCGACTGGCAGGTCGACGACCTCCGTGAGCTCGGCGACGAGGGGAGACGACTGTCGCAACCGATGGAATACCTCGACGCCGCTGCAGTGAGAGCCAAAATCACCTCACCGATGGCGCGCGGTGCCCTGTTCGACCCCGACGTCGCGATGATCGATCCTGCCAAATTGGCCTGGGGCCTGGCCGACGCGGCGGAGTCGCTCGGCGTACGCATCCACGAGAACACTCGTGCCTTGTCGATCGACAAGTCCGGCAACGGTATTCGGGTGAAGACGGGCTACGGCACCATCGAGGCAGCCAAGGTTCTGCTGGCCACCTCGGCATCGAAATCGTTACGCCGCAAGCTCCGTCACTGGATAGTCCCGGTGTGGGACTACGTGATCATGACCGAACCGCTGACGTCTGCGCAGCTCGCCGCAATCGGCTGGTCCGGCCGCGAAGGATTGGCCGACTCCGGCAATCGATTCCACTATTTCCGGTTGACGGCGGACGATCGCATCCTGTTCGGTGGGTGGGACGCGCACTACTTCTACGGTAGCGACACCGACCCACGTCGAACCCAACATCCAGAAGAGTTCGCGTTGCTCGCCGAACATCTGCTGCAGATGTTCCCAGCCCTCGAGGGAATCCGTGCCACCCACGCGTGGGGCGGATCGATCGACACGTGCTCGCGGTTCAGTGCCTTCTGGGATCTGGGTATGAACGGGCGAGTGGCGTCGGTGGCCGGGTTCACCGGCCTCGGCGTCGGCGCGTCGCACTTCGGGGCCCGCACGGCACTGGATCTGCTCGACGGACGCGATACCGAACGAACGCGCCTGAAAATGGTGCGTACCAAGCCGTTGCCGTTTCCACCCGAGCCCCTCAAGTCGATCGGGATCAACATCACTCGTGCGCAATTCGCTCGTGCAGACCGCAACGAGGGACGGCGGGGATTGTGGCTGAAGGGAATGGACGCGTTGGGTCTGGGCTTCGACAGTTAGAGCGGCTGCGCCGCACGTGAGTGGAAACTCGGGCTCTGCTACGTGTGCTGTCTTGATACATGCGGCGAAGCCGCTCACTCGTGCGGAACGACGACCACCGGCACCGGGGCAGCACGCAGAATCTTGGCAGCACTCGAGCCCAGGAACACCCGCTTGGGGGTCGCCAGTCGACTCGAGCCGAGCAACAACACATCGCCCGGCTTCCACTCGAGGTTGCCCACGGCCTCGTCCAGTGTCGACCCGTCGGCCACCACGGATTCCAGGCCCTCGATGCCGGGGAGCGTGCGGGCCGCGAGTTCCAGATTCTCCTGTGCGGCAGCGACTTGCCGGCGACGCGTGTCCAGTGAAGTCTCGTCGCTCGGGGTTCCGGTCGATTCCAGAGAGACCAGCGAGACCAATCGAAGAGGCACGTGCGCAGCGCTGGCGAGAGTGAAAGCGAACGGCAACGGGTTCGGGGCGGATGACCGGGTTGGGACGGCGACGGTGAGATCGGTGATCGGTGCGCTGGAGAGCCGGTAACCCCGAGGGGCAAGTGCCAACGGAACTTCCGAGGCGTGCAGAAGCTGACCGGCGACCGAGCCGATCGAATGTCGGTTCAGCAGGCCGTCACTGGCACCGCCGACAACGATCATGTCGGCATCGGAGTTCACGGCGAAGTCGATCAGGGCGCGGGCGAACGACTCGTGGCCGATCACGTGCGTGGTCACCTCGATATCCGACGGGACCTGGGCGGCCGCGTCGTCCACCCAGCCCCTCGCCTTGGCCTCGAGGATCTTTCGATACGGTCCGCTGCCTTCCATGACAGGTTCGTCGACGGCCATCACCAGCACGATGTCGATGGACGCGTCGAGGGCGCGGGCGAGGGCGGTGGCCAGGGCTACGCCGTCGTCGCCGCTGGGGGTGGCGAGGTAGCCGACGGTGATCTTCATGAGTTTCGGTCCTTCTCTTCTAGTAAGTGTCCGGAACCTTGACTTCGGTGGACGCGGTGAGTGTCTTGCCCTGGAAGAAATCCTTGTTACCCACGAAGCAGAGCAGCATCAGTGGGATTCCGAGTACCAGCATGCCGACACCGAGGACGAACACTCCGCCGATCGGACCGTAGACGGTGTAACCGTAGTCGGGCTTGATCATGTCGACTGCGCTCTGCACGAACGCCCACGTCATGGACAGCCCGCCGAGAAGTGGAAAGATGCCGCGCATGAACAGGTTTCGGGCGGACGAGAACAGTGTCCGACGGAAGTACCAGGTGCACGCGTAGGCGGTGATGCCGTAGTAGAACGCGACCGCGAGCCCGAGCGATGCCACCGAATCCTGCAGCGCGTTGGCGCTGACGAAGGTGAGCACAAGGTAGAACATCAGGGCTGCGGCACCCATCACGAGCGTGCCGAAGCCGGGCGTCATGTACTTGGGGTGCACACTGGCGAACCGCTTGGGGATTGCCTCGTACACAGCCATCGACAGTGTTCCGCGGGCCGTGGGCAGGATGGTCGTCTGTGTAGAGGACAGCGCCGAGATGGACACCGTCAACAGCAGCAGCGACGCGACGATCGAGCCGGCGACCGGATCGCCGAGAATGGTGAGCACATCGTCGACGTTGTCCGGGTTGTTCAGACCGATACCCGTGTCTCCGAACCCGGCGAACGACTGCACGGCGTATCCGACGAGCACGTAGGTCGCGACGAGAATCAACGTCGTGATCACTGCGGCTCGTCCCGGCGTCTTCTCCGAGTCCTTCGTTTCCTCGCCGACGGCAAGGCAGGCATCCCATCCCCAGTAGATGAAGATGCACAGGATGATGGCCTGGGCCGCGTCGGACATCGTCACCCCGGTGGGCGCCAACCAGCTCCATTGCGGCGTGATGGCCTGCGGACCGGCCGTACCTGTCCCCACCTTGACCAGTGCCGTCACCGACACTCCGATGAGTACGCCGAACTGAACGACCAGCAACACGTTCTGCATGCGTTCGCTGATGAGGATGCCGCGAAAACTGACGTAGGTCATCGCGACGATGAAGAACGAACCGAGGGCGACCTTGGCCGCGGTCGACTCCGCCAAGTCCGACAGGCCGAGGAACTCGAACAGGTAGATGGCTGCGATCTCGGCGACGTTGGCCAGCACGATGATCGCCGAGACGGCCAACCCCCACCCGGCCATCCAACCGACCCAGGGCCCGAAGGCTTTGGTGCCCCAGGTGAACGACGTCCCGCAGTCCGGTGTGTCGCGCCCGAGCTCGCGGTAGGCGAAGGCGGTGAGCAGCATCGGAACGAAGGCGATGAGAAACATCGACGGTGCTTTGTCGCCGACGGCCAGAACGACGTAGCCGAGGGTGGCGGCGAGACTGTAGGCCGGGGCCACCGCCGACAGTCCGATGACGATGTTGCCGACCAACCCGAGCGCGCCGGTGTTGAGTCCCTTGCCCGGAATGGTGTTGGGCGGTTCCGCAATCGACATAGGTCTCTCCGAGGTTCGAGTCGACCGAGGCGTCGGAAGGGGACCCGACAGAATCGGTCGCGTGTGATGGATGAACACTACGATTTCCGTCGCCGATTCGCTGTGTATCGACGGAATAGTTTTCATCGGAGTAACAATGCAACGAAATAGGTCGCGGAAGCGGCGGACGTCGGGGGAATCCGCGGACTCGCCGAGTGGCGATGACAGGCGCGCGTCCGCGCACGACGCGCGCTACCGTCGACACATGAGCACCGCGGAGAACACTCAGTCCTCGATCGGTGGCAGTGCGCCACTCGATCTCGCGTCCATCAGGTCGGCTCCGAAGGCGTTACTCCACGACCACCTCGACGGCGGACTCCGACCGCAGACCGTGCTCGAACTGGCCGACGAATGCGGATACGACGGGTTACCCGCGACCGACGGTGCCGCTCTGGGGGAGTGGTTCCGCGACGCAGCGGACAGTGGATCGCTCGAGCGCTACCTCGAGACCTTCGCGCACACCGTGGCCGTCATGCAAACCCCCGAGGGGTTGTTCAGGGTGGCGCGCGAATGCGCCGAGGATCTGGCCGACGACGGCGTCGTGTACGCCGAGGTGCGCTTCGCGCCGGAACAGCACCTCGAACGCGGGCTGACCCTCGACGAGGTCGTCACCCACACCCTCGCCGGTTTCGAGGCGGGCATCTCCGCAGCCAAGGTGCGGGGCAAGAACATCACCATAGGCACCCTGCTGACGGCCATGCGGCACGCCGCACGTTCACGAGAGATCGCGGAACTGACGGTGCGTTTCCGTGACCGCGGGGTGGTGGGCTTCGACATCGCCGGGGCCGAGGCGGGCTTCCCTCCCAGCCGCCATCTCGACGCCTTCGAATATATGCGAGCCAGCAACGCGCACTTCACCATTCACGCAGGCGAAGCGTTCGGTCTGCCGTCGATCCAGGAGGCAGTGGCGTTCTGCGGGACCGACCGGCTCGGACACGGAGTGCGGATCACCGACGACATCACCACGAACTCCGACGGCACGCCGTCACTCGGTCTGTTGGCCGCGTACGTCCGCGACACCAGGATGCCTCTGGAGTTGTGCCCCAGTTCCAACGTGCAGACCGGTGCCGTCGAATCGTTGGCGACGCACCCCTTCGATCTGCTCGCACGACTGCGGTTTCGCGTCACCGTGAACACCGACAACCGATTGATGAGCGACACCTCGATGAGCCGAGAAATGGTCAAACTGGTGGATACGTTCGGCTACGGGTGGAGTGACCTCGAGCGATTCACCATCAATGCGATGAAGTCCGCATTCCTGCCGTTCGACGAGCGATTGGCGTTGATCGACGACGTCATCAAACCCGGCTACGCGGTGCTGATCGGCTGACGAGCGGGCGCGTGGCCGGGCGAGAACGCCCTACTTCTTGCGGAGACGGCTCTCGAACTCTCGCTCGAGGGCGCGCCAGGCCTCGGCCTCGACGTCGAACGGTGCGCTCGGGGCCAGCCGATCGGGACTGGGCTCGAGGGTGTACGAGACGTACCAGCCCAACGGTGTGGACGTGGCGAGGGCCTCGTCCACCGAGCTGTCCCCGGCGAAATCGGCTGCATCGGTGAACAATTCGACGGCAAGATCGAGCTGGTCGACGTCCACTGCGGTGGGCCCGTCGGCAAGGTCGTCGGCGAGTCCGGGCAGTACGTAGACGTTGTCGTCGGTGATCGTGATGTCCAGTGAGCCGTCGATCGCGGCGGTCTGAACATCGGAGTAGGTGCTGACCTGCGCCAGGTCGTGATCGTGATCGTCGGCGAGATAGCGAGCCAGCGAGCGCTCGGACCCGAACACGCTGATGGCGCCACCGCGGCCGAGGAAGACGGGCTTGTCGCCGAGGTAGCACCGCAGGGTGTACAGCGTGTCGTCGGACGTGATGATGCGAATGGGATCGATACCGACGGTGGTCCAGAACGTCTCCTCCGCCGCGGCAGCGGCGATGGGATCTCGGTCGACGTCGTCCTCGTCGCTCTCTGCGTCGTCGTCGGACTCTTCGTCCTCGGTGTCGTCGTCGATGTCGTCCGTTGCGTCGTCTGCATCGACGGCGTTCTCTGCAGCCGCGGTGATCTCCGCGTCGGCGACGGCGACGGCGGCGCTGTCGACGTCGGGGGAGGTCACGATGGAATCGACTGCGTCGAGGACTTCGTCCCAATGCTTCGCCACTGCTGCGCCGATGCGGTCCCACAGCTCGGCACCTTCACGGCCGAGAAAGTTCTCGACGCCACCGGCCACCGCTCCGACGAACGGATTGGTTCCGAAAAAGCTTGTGACGGGCCGTAGTTCGCAGACATCACCGATGGACGAGACGATGTCGAAGGTGGCCTGCAGTTCGGCGAGAACGTCGGCTTCGGGGTCTGCAGCCACCAGCTCGGGCACTGCGACGAGGTCGAACCGATGCAGCTCGTCGGGCTCGAGTTCGTAGGCCGCGAGAGCGGACACCACCGGCCACGACGGGTGGTCGACGAGGTCGTTGTCGTCGTCGGATCGGACGAATGCGGCGAGCTCGGCAACCGTGGCGAATCCGTAGAGATCTTCCTCGTGTCCGAGGAATGCCTCCCATTCGTCGTCGCCTTCTCGCCACTCCGGTGCCCACAGAGTCGAGAAGTCACCGGCGGTCAGACCGAGTTCGATCGGGATGATGTCTCCAGCCATGGCGCGAAGCCTATCTCAGGAGTCTGTGAACGAAGCCTGCAGACTTTGCAGGATGGTCTCGCGCAGGTCCAACGCTGCGGACGCCGCCTCGGCAGCTGTGAGAACGATGGTCGACGCGAGTTCGCGGGCGGTCACCGATCCGAGATCCTCCGCGAGATCGAGGCCGACCATGGCCCCGGTTCCGTCCGCGACGACGGTCACGAGCCCGTTGGGCGAGGCCACTCGAATCCTGATGTGGTCGACGCGCTCCTGTGTCTCACGCAATCCGTCGAGCCGGCATCGGGCGTTGTCGATCACGGTGTCGAGATCGGTGGGGTGAGAGTGGGTCATACCGGTCGCAACCAACTCGTGGGTGCCGGTTCCTGGGCCAGATCGTCGTTCGCGTCGGCGGCCGTTCGGGCGTCGGTCGGCAGACCCAGGCGATCGAGGATGTCGGCGGGAACCCCGTCCTCGGCCAACCGGATTCGGCGCTGCGCCTGAGCGGTTGCGGTCGCCCGCGTGCACCGATCCAGGATTGTCGACGCCAATGCTGTTCCCCCGTAACGTAGTTCACGTTCGTCGATAGCGATTGCGATCGGCACTCCATGCTCGGTGGCGCGAACGGATACCGAGCCGGATCGAGTTGCCGATACCGCGCTGACGACGGTGGTGTTCGCGTCCGTCATCGACTTCCTCTCATTCGGTCTGCCTCTCGTTCGGTCCGACCGTTATTGGGTCGGGCGGTAGAAGCCCTTGAATGCCATGTCGCTGTTGGTCGTTCTGATCGGTCCTACCTGCACCGGGTCTCCCGCCTCGACGAGCTGGCCGTTGCCGATGACCATCGCTACGTGGCCGTCCCACACCGCGAGATCGCCGGGCTGTACGTCACCGGCCGCCACCGATGTGCCGATGTCCTGTTCCTGCGCCAGCCGGGGGATGTCGACGCCCTGCTGTGCGTACGCCCATTGGGTCAACCCACTGCAGTCCAGTCCGGTGCCCGGCGTCGTACCGCCCCAGGCGTAGGGGACGCCCTGCTGCGTCAACGCGCTGCGAACGGCACCTGCGGCTTCGGCGTTGGGGGCGGTGACGGTGCTCCCGTCGGGCAATCGCACCTCTACTCCTCGGCCGGCGTCCCCGGCGCGGGGTGAATCCATCGCCGAATTGCCCAAGAAGTGCTGTGCTCCACCGGCTCCGGGGGAGTCCGGCGTGCCGCCGGTTTGTGAGAGCGACTGCGCGAACGTCTTCGCCAGCTTCTCCCCGGTCTCGATCACCTGAGCCGTTGCGGGTGAGGTCATCAGGTTCGAGGGCGAGCCCGGCACCGCTGCCGGGCCGGAGTCGATGGGTGCGGGGACCGCGGGTGGGGAGGCCAGCTCGCCGGCTGTCGCAGCGTGCACGGCCAGTTCGGCGCGCACACGCGCGACCACCGCCAGAGCGCGCTCGAGGTGCTCGATCGCGGCCGAGATCAGCATCGTCTGCCCCATCGGGGTGGCGATGATCGGTCCTGCGGAAAGGGCGATGCCCACGAACGACTGCACTATTGCCTGTAGTTCGACGAAACCCTGCTCGGTATCCCGACATGCCCGATCGACGACGGCGGCGATATCGTCCGCGTGATCGGCAAGGGCCAGAGCACTCGCATGAGCGTTCTCGGCGTACCGAAGTGCTGCGTCCGCGGCGTCGCCGTTCCAGTTCGAAGCAAGTTCGGTGATCGCGATGCGGCCGATTCCCTGGGCGGCCTCGATCGCAGCCGACGACAGTCGCAACACGTCCGCGGGGCCTCCGGAGGGAACGGTACCGCCGCCGAAGGCACCGAGTAGCTCGACGATGGGGCGAGAGAGTAGATCGATCATCGCCGCTTACCGAGCGTCCGGTGCGCGACCGGCAGAGTGGGCCGTGACGGCCGCCCCGGTTGCGTCGTCGGTGCGGGCGTACGACACCGCAGCATCGGCGGCCGCAGAACCGAGGCTCGCCACCGCTCCCGCCAGGCGAACGACCGCATCGGTATGCGCCAGATGGGTTCCGGTCACCGTGGCCAGAAATTCCTGCCCGATCAGGCCGAACACCGGCGCCAACACGGCGGGCCCGCAGGCAGCGGCGGCAGCACCGGCCGCCGCGATCTGCTCGGCCATGGTCGACGCAGCCGCACCGTAGGCGAGCACCCCCTCGGTCTCGACGACGAGTTCGTCCATGAGTCCCCCTGAAATCGCGTGCGTTCGCGCAGTCGCCGAATGCGACGCCCAACTGGTTCGACGCGACTGCGGGCACATCGGTTCCCACGACTTGCCGTTCACCGTGCGTCTCGGCGATCTCCTCCGCTGGGGCTCATCGTGTGGGCCTCATGGTGCTGGGCCTTATCCTGTGAGACATGGATACACACGTGGTCGACCACCCACTGGCCGCCGCCCTGCTCACCACCATGCGGGACGAGCGGAGCGACAACGCCACGTTCCGCACTGCGCTCCGCCAGCTCACCCACATGCTGGTGTACGAGGCCACCAGGGACGCCGGCATCGACACGTTCGAGGTACGTACTCCCGTCGCAGTCACCCAGGGCACCCGGTTGGCTCGTCCGCCGCTGCTCGTGCCCGTACTGCGTGCCGGTCTCGGCATGGTGGAGAAGGCGAGCGGTCTGATTCCACAGTCTCGCGTCGGGTTCGTCGGGATGGCCAGGGACGAGCAGACGCATCAGCCGGTGCCCTACATGGAGTCCCTGCCCGACGACCTGTCCCAGACTCCGGTCTATGTGCTCGACCCCATGCTGGCGACCGGCGGATCGATGGTGCACACGATCGAGCTGCTCGTCGGACGCGGCGCAACCGATGTCACTGCCATCTGCGTCGTGGCCGCCCCCGAAGGCGTCGCAGCGCTCGAAGCATCGGGACTCCCGGTGCGACTCGTTGCCGCGAGCATCGACGACGGACTCAACGACAATGCCTTCATCGTCCCGGGCCTCGGCGACGCGGGCGACCGTCAGTTCGGGCCCCGCTGATTCGCTCCGGTGCAACCCTGCTCGCGCTCGGGGTGTCCTGGCCCTCCGCCGGTCCTGACACCCCGCGGTTGCGCCTGCTCGACATCGAGGCCGAGCAGGTCGAGTTTCAGGAGCTGGTGGGTAACACACTGAGCTACCGCGCTCTCGGCGGTGCGGCAGACCGATACTGCACGGGCCGAACGGCATTCACTGCGGACGGGCCGCCGCGGTACGTTCCGTGCCCGGGCCGGGAGCCGGCCGTCGGATCGAGCCAGTGTGCACGGTGCGCGGACAAGGACGTGTTTCGTTTCGTTCATACCGTGCACCGCAGCGGATTCGTCTCGCGTGATCTGGAAAAGCATGTCATGGCACCGCATTGGCTCTACCTGGCGGCGTTTGCCAACGGCACCTTCAAGATCGGGACGGCCGCGCAGACTCGCAAATGGGGTCGGCTGGCCGAGCAGGGGGCTATCTGTGCGCAGTACGTCGCGCACGCGGACGACGGCAAGGCCGTGCGTGTCGCCGAGGACCTGGTGACCGAAAGGCTCGGACTACGGCAGGCCGTACGGTCGGCGACGAAAGCAGCATCGCTGTGCGTGCCACTCGATCTCGACCGGTTGGAGGCAGGCACTGCCGCGCGTGCGGAGCAGGTCCGTCAGCTGTTGACCGACGCCGCGATCGGCGGATGTCGGCCGATCGCGGAGCGGTGGACTCCGCCTGCGGGGCGGGAAACATTGAGCGAAAACGATACTCGGGTTGCCTACCCCGCCGATGTCGCAACCGGCTCTCATGGACTGCAGATCAGGACATGCGTCGGGCAGGCGGTGATCGCCTCGGTCGACGAGCAGACCTACGTCGCGGATCTGGCGGCATTGAAGGGTCGGCGCATCGAACTCGGGGCCTTCACGTCCGATCTGCCTGCGGTGCAGTCGGCACTGTTCTGAGTTACAGCTCTTTTGCGAACGCGGAGAGCTGGGCCAGGAGTTCGTACGCCGTCGCTCTCGCCCTCGCCAGATCCTGCCGGTCCGAGACGGGCTCGACGACCTCGAGGTACGCCTTGAGCTTGGGTTCGGTCCCGGACGGTCGCACGATGACCCGGAGTCCGGATCCCGCGATTTCGACTGCGTCGGTGCGCAACTCGTCGTCCCGGTCGGCGTAGTCCATGACAGTCACCGTGCGTCCGGCCAGCTCGGTCGGCGGCGTGCTGCGCAGTCGGCGCATCATGTCCCCGATGTCGGTGAGATCCTGCACTCGGCGCGACACCTGCGCGCCGCTGTGGACTCCGAATTCGACGGCGAGGTCGTCGAGTACGTCGAGTAGCGTGCGTCCGTCCTGCTTCAGCGCCGCCGCGAGGTCCGCCAGTACGACGGCGGCAGAAATCCCGTCCTTGTCTCGCACCACATTTGGATCTACGCAGTGACCGATCGCTTCTTCGTAGGCGTACACGAGGCCGTCTCCGGCGCGCACGAGCCATTTGAAACCGGTCAGTGTGCGGGCATAGCGCGCGCCGCGGGCCGGTGCCAGTGCCGAGAGCAGCTGCGAGGACACGATGGTATTGGCCACCAGTGAGCCGGGCGGTGCGTCACGCAGCAGGTAGTCGGCCAGCAGAGCGCCGGTTTCGTCCCCGGTCAGCATCCGCCAACCGTGAGCGTCTCGGACTCCGACTGCGCAGCGATCGGCATCGGGGTCGAGTGCCACGGCGAGGTCGGCGTCGGTCTCGGCCGCCAGCGCGAGAACCGCGTCCGCAGCACCCGGCTCTTCCGGGTTGGGGAAGGTCACCGTCGGGAAGGACGGATCGGGCTCGAACTGCCCCTCGACCACCCGGATGTCGCGGAACCCAGCGCCGCGCAGTGCCGCCACGGCGAGTTCTCCGCCGACGCCGTGCAGTGCGGTCAGGGCGATACGAACATCGCGTGATCTCGAACGGGGCAGTCTCACAACCGAATCGAGGTAGCGCGACGCGATGTCCGAGCCGCTGGGCTCGACGGCTGTGCGAGGCACGTCGACTGCATCTGCACTGGCGTCGATGAGCGCCTCGATCTGGGCATCGCTCGGCGGAACCAACTGCGACCCGCCCCGCAGATACACCTTGTACCCGTTGTCGGCGGCCGGGTTGTGCGAGGCGGTGATCTGCACCCCCAGCTCGGCATCGAGCGCCCGTACGGCGAAGGCGACAACGGGCGTGGGGAGTGGTCGAGGGAGAAGGACCACCGAAAATCCCTGCGCAGCCAACGTTTCCGCCGCTGCGAAGGCGAACTGTTCCGAACCGGTGCGCGCGTCACGGCCCACCACGACCGTGGATCCGCCGAGGCCCTGCCCGAGCAACCACGCTGCGATACCGGCGGTTGCTCGCACGACCACGGCGACGTTCATGCCGTTCGGGCCGGCGCGCACCGGCCCTCGGAGACCGGCGGTGCCGAAGGTCAACGGACCGCTGAATCGGTCCGCGAGTTCGGAATCGGAGAGGCCGTCGAGTTCGTCGCGGCTCGCCGGATCGGGATCTCCCGCGATCCAGCGTTGCACGCGTTCGGTGAGATCCTCGATCACAGCCGGGTGACCAACTCGTGCAGCAGAGCGCCCATCCGAGCTGCCGAATCCTTGCCCGCAGCGAGCACTTCGGAATGATCGAGGTGTTCTCCGGTCATGCCGGCAGCGAGGTTGGTGACCAACGAAATTCCCAGCACGCGAGCACCCTTTGCACGGGCGGCGATCGTCTCGTGCACCGTCGACATGCCCACCAGATCTGCACCGAACGTGCGCAGCATCTTGATTTCGGCAGGCGTCTCGTAGTGAGGGCCCGGCAGTCCCGCGTAGACGCCGTCCTCGAGAGACGGATCGATCTCGGCCGCGAGAGCGCGGAGTTCGGGTGAGTAGGCACCGACGAGATCGAGGAATTCGGCGCCGACGAGCGGCGAACGGGCGGTCAGGTTGAGGTGATCGGAAATCAGAACGGGTTGGCCGACGCTCATGCCTTCACGGATGCCGCCGGCGGCGTTGGTGAGGACGACGGTCGTCGCGCCTGCCGCGATCGCGGTGCGCACCGGGTGCACGACGCGTCGGAGGTCGTGGCCCTCGTAGGCGTGCGTACGGCCCTGAAGTAACAGAGTGTGGGTTCCGCCCACGTCCACCGAGGTGATCGTGCCGGAGTGGCCCGACGCGGACGGCGGCGCGAAGCCGGGGAGATCGGCCATGCGCACGGTCGCGGTGGGGGAGCCGAAGACATCTGCGGCCGCCTGCCAGCCGGAGCCGAGGACGATGGCGACGGTATGGGTGTCGATGCCGGTCGCTGCAGCGAGAGCATCGGCGGCGGTGCGCGCCGCCGCATCGGGATCGGTCACGGGATCGGTTGCTCGTGCGTCGGAAGTTGCCACGATGAACAACAGTATGAGATCGCTGCGATGGATGTGGAACCGAGACGGTGCGACCGGGAAGTTACCGCCGAGTAGTATCCGCTGCATGCCTTATCTCGAACGCGACGGTGATGTCCACATCTTGTTCCTCGGTGCCCAGGAGGGCGCGGGCAATCCAGAGAACAGGTTCCACCCCGACTGGATAGATGCCGTCCATGCACTGCTCGATGAGGTCGAGGCATCGACCGGTCCGGCCGCGCTGGTCACCACCTCGGCAGGCAAGTTCTACAGCAACGGACTCGATACCGATTGGCTGTTCGCGAACCTGGACCGGATCACCTGGTACCTCGACCGCGTGCACACGCTCTACACGCGGCTGCTGGCGTTCCCGATGCCCACGGTCGCAGCGGTGCAGGGCCATGCGTTCGGTGCCGGCGCGATGTTCGCAACATCGCAGGATTTCCGCATCCAGCGCGCAGACCGAGGCTTCTACTGCCTGCCGGAGGTCAACCTCAACATGCCGTTCACCGTCGGCATGTCTGCCCTGATCAATTCCAGGCTGCCCAAGCAGACCGCCGTCGAGGCGATGCTGACCGGCCGTCGTTACGGCGGGGCCGATGCGGTGGCCGCAGGAATCGTCGAGGCCACCGCGTCCGAGGAATCGGTGGTCTCCGACGCCGTTGCCAAGGCCGCGGCGCTGACCAGCACCCGGGGAGCGAACCTGGCCGGCATCAAGAGTCGGATGCACGTGGACCTGCTCGCTGCGCTGATGACGCCGACGGACGACAGCAACTTCAGCTTCGGCAACTAGCCCGTCCGGCACTGTTCGGGCTCGGAGTCGGCACAGCCGTTCCGACACGCCGCCGCGCTAGTGACACACTGTCTCTCGTGATCGACGAACCGAACAGTGCCGCCGTGGGCGAGGAGATCGGCCGCGCGCTCGCTCACGCAACCGACGAACTGGTTGCGCTGTCGCACTCGATTCACGCAGAACCGGAACTGGCGTTCGAGGAATATCGCAGCGTTGCGAAGGTCCTCGACACGCTTCGCGCCCACCATTTCGAGATCGAATCCGGGGTCGCCGGCATCGACACCGCATTCACCGCGTCGGTGGGTAGCGGCGAGCTCGTGATCGGAATCTGCGCGGAGTACGACGCGTTGCCCGAGATCGGTCATGCCTGCGGCCACAACATCATCGCCGCGTCTGCGGTGGGTGCCGCCCTGACGCTCGCGCCGGTGGCCGATGCGCTCGGCATCACGGTCCGAGTGCTCGGCACCCCTGCCGAGGAAACCGGCGGCGGCAAGGTCCTGATGCTCGAGCGCGGCGTCTTCGACGACATCGGTGCCGCACTGATGGTGCATCCGGGCCCGTTCGACATCGTGGGCGCGACGTCGCTGGCATTGGCCGACGTTGCCGTCAAATTCACCGGCCGCGCTGCCCATGCCTCGGCCGCCCCCGAGTGGGGAATCAACGCGGGCGATGCCGTCACCGTCGCGCAGGTGGCGCTCGGGCTCATTCGGCAGCACCTCTCGCCCGGACAGCAACTGCACGGCATCGTCAGCGACGGCGGCGTCGCGCCGAACATCGTGCCCGGACATGCCGAGCTGCTCTACTATCTTCGCGCGAATAGCACCGAGTCACTCGAGGCGCTGACGAAGAAGACGTTCGCCTGTTTCGAGGCGGGTGCCATTGCCACCGGATGCACACACGAAATCCGCACGGTGTCGCCGACGTACGCGGCCCTGACCCCGGATTCGTGGCTGGTGGCGGCATTTCGTCAGGAAATCGAATCATTGGGACGGTCGCCCTTGGCACCGGATTTGGAAGGATTTCGCCCGTTGGGCAGCACTGACATGGGAAACGTGACGAATGTTCTACCCGGAATCCACCCCGTCGTCGGCCTCGATGCCGGAGGGGCGGTGACGCATCAACCGGAGTTCGCCGCAGCGTGTGTCACCGAGTCCGCCGATCGTGCACTGCTCGACGGTGCTCTCGCCCTCGCCGGAACGGCCGCTCGCGCCGCAGCCGATCCACAGACCCGGGCGCGTCTGCTCGACGGTGTGAACGCTCGATCGGCGGTGCAGCGATGAGTTCACGTGAAGCCGCGATCGATCGGTGGATTCAGGCTCACACAGAAGATCTGTCCCTGTGGCGTCGGCACATTCACGCCCATCCGGAACTGGCCCGTCGTGAATTCGCTACGACGGCGTTCGTCATGGAGCAGCTCTCGGCGGCAGGCCTGTCACCCAAGCCGCTGCCCGGCGGCACGGGCTTGATCTGCGATATCGGTCCCGACGGCCCGCGCGTCGCGCTGCGCGCGGACATGGACGCGTTGCCGCTGCAGGAGATCACCGGTGCGCCGTACACGTCGACGGTTCCCGGCGTATCCCACGCGTGCGGGCACGATGCGCACACCACGGTGCTGCTGGCGACCGGACTCGCGCTGGCGTCGCTGCCGGACCTGCACTATGGCGTTCGGCTGATCTTTCAACCTGCCGAGGAGGTCATGCCGGGCGGTGCACTCGACGCCGTTGCCGCGGGTGCGCTCGACGGGGTGTCGAAGATTTTCGCGTTGCACTGCGATCCGCGGCTCGAGGTGGGGCAGGTGGGAGTGCGTGTCGGGGCCATCACCTCCGCCGCCGACACCGTCGAATTGCGTCTGGACTCGCCTGGCGGGCACACGTCGAGGCCGCATCTGACGACCGATCTGGTCTACGCGTTGGGCACCGTCATCACCGGGCTGCCGGGCATGTTGAGCAGGCGAATCGATCCGCGAACCAGCACGGTCATGGTCTGGGGCGCGGTCGTGGCGGGGCAGGCCCCCAACGCCATTCCGCAGACCGGCATGCTCACCGGAACAGTACGGACCGGCGACCACGAAACGTGGGCGCTGCTCGAGCCGCTCGTTCGCGAGATCGTCACCGGTCTGCTGGCACCGACCGGGGTGCGCTTCGAGCTGCACTACCGTCGCGGCGTACCGCCCGTGGTGAACGACCCGGGGTCCACGGCCACCTTCGAAAAGGCCATCGGCCGAGTGGGGCCGGCGGCGTTGGCCGACACCGCGCAGTCCGGTGGTGGCGAGGACTTCTCGTGGTACCTGGAGAACGTGCCGGGAGCGATGGCCCGACTGGGCGTGTGGTCGGGGACCGGTCCGCAACTCGACATCCATCAGCCGACATTCGACCTCGACGAGCGAGCCTTGGCCGTGGGTGTGAAAGTGATGACCGGAATCGCATTAGACCCGAACTAGCGGAGGGGTAACCGTGGATTTCGCGATCTCACCGATCGGGGTCGTTCGCTCCGATCGCGCAGAGGTGGTGGACGACAACTGGGGTGAAGTCGTGTCCGTGATCGAACTGGACGAGACCGTGCTGGACGCCGATGCGACTCTCGGGCTCGAGGAGTTCTCTCACCTCGAGGTCGTCTATCGGTTCCACCTGTGCGATCCGGACTCGACGACACTCGGCTCGCGCCACCCCCGCGGTGATACGACGCTCCCTCGGGTTGGCGTCTTGGCGCAACGCGTCAAGGACCGGCCGAATCACCTCGGAGTGTCGCGGTGCGAGATCGTCGAGGTCCAAGGTCTGCGCATCCGGGTCCGCGGTCTCGACGCGATCGACGGGTCACCGATATTCGACGTCAAGCCGTTCCTTCAGTCCATGGTTCCGACACGTGAAGACGTGACCGAGCCGGCCTGGGTGGCGTCGGTGATGAAGAACTACTTCTGATCTGTCCTTCTGGCTACGAGGCTGTACCGGGCCCTACGTTGCGGCTGTTCCTGGTGCGTAGGTCGCGCACGTATTCGGCTGGGGCACCGGCAATTTCGGCGGCCTCGGCCATGACCCCGAGGTAGCGTGCCGACGGTAGGCCACCCTCGTAGGCGTCGAGAACGTAGAGCCACGCGAGGACCGGCTCGCCTCCGGTCTCGATGCGCAGCCGAATCTTGCGGTGGATGCCGAGCTCCGAGCCCTCCCACCGATCCAGGCTCTCCTCGTCCTCGTCGGAGACGTCGTAGAGCACCACGAAGACCTGTGAGTCCGGGTCCTCGACGATCGTGGCGAGCGCGCCCTCCCAGCCGATGTCGCCACCGCCGAAGGTCAAGCGCCACCCGTGCAGCCACCCGGTTCCCGACAGCGGTGAGTGGGGGCAACGCTGCAACATCTGCTCCGGATGCATGTTCGATCCGTAGGCGGCATAAATTGGCACGTCGGCCAGCCTAAACCGTATCGCCGCCCGTTGACGCCCCGTGGTGGTGTTTCGGTGCGTCGTCGCAGGTACGCCGAGCGGCGGGTGGAGTGAAGCTAGCCTTACCGACGCGCGGAACCGGACACTGCAATACCGTTGACGTGACACAGTACAAAGATTTCAGCACGCGAGAAGAGGATCAATGACCCGGATTGTGATCATCGGTGGTGGTCCGGCAGGGTACGAAGCAGCATTGGTGGCGGCGCAGCACGGCGGACAGGTGACGCTCGTCGATTCCGACGGCATCGGTGGTGCCTGCGTTCTGTGGGACTGCGTGCCGTCGAAGACGTTCATCGCCTCGACCGGCATTCGCACCGAGATGCGTCGCGCGAGCGACCTCGGAATCTCACTCGACCCATCACAGGCAGCGGTCGCGCTGCCCCAGATTCATTCGCGAGTGAAGAGCCTCGCGCAGGCGCAGTCCACCGACATCGCGCACCGGGTCACCTCGGTGGGCGTCGAAATACTGGCCGGTCGCGCCGAGATGATCGACACGCACGTCGGATTGGCCTCGCATCAGATCAAGGCGGTGTTGGCCGACGGCGAGGAGCGAATTCTCGACGCCGATGTCGTCCTCGTCGCCACCGGAGCGCGCCCCCGCGTCGTCAAGGGTGCCGAGCCGGACGGCGAACGCATTCTCAACTGGCGTCAGTTGTACGACCTCGAAGCACTGCCCGAACACCTCGTCGTCGTGGGATCCGGTGTGACCGGTGCCGAGTTCGTCTCGGCCTACACCGAGATGGGCGTCAAGGTCACCGCGGTATCGAGCCGCGATCGCGTCCTCCCGCACGAGGACGAGGACGCTGCCCTGGTGCTCGAAGACGCGTTCAACGAACGTGGCGTCACCCTCGTCAAGCATGCCCGCGCAGACTCGGTCGTCCGCACCGACGACGGCATCGTCGTCACGCTGTCCGACGGGCGCACCGTCGAGGGCAGCCACGCGCTGATGACGGTCGGTTCGGTCCCGAACACGTCGGGACTAGGTTTGGAGAAGGTCGGGATCGAGCTCGACAAGGGTGGATACCTGCGTGTCGACCGCGTGTCTCGTACCGCGGTCGCGGGCATCTACGCGGCGGGTGACTGCACGGGTCTGCTGCCGTTGGCGTCGGTGGCCGCGATGCAGGGACGCATCGCGATGTACCACGCCCTGGGCCAGGCCGTCAGTCCCATCAAGCTCAAGACCGTGGCGTCGGCGGTGTTCACGCGGCCCGAGATCGCATCGGTCGGCGTCGCACAGTCCGCGATCGATGCAGGCGACGTACCGGCACGCACGGTGATGTTGCCGTTGACGACCAACCCGCGAGCGAAGATGAGTGGTCTCAAGCGTGGTTTCGTCAAGATTTTCTGTCGCCCCGCCACCGGTGTGGTCATCGGTGGCGTGGTGGTTGCTCCGAGCGCATCGGAGTTGATTCTTCCGATCGCGATGGCCGTACAGAACAATCTGTCGGTGAACGACCTGGCCAACACGTTCTCGGTCTATCCGTCGCTGTCGGGTTCGGTCATCGAGGCCGCGCGCCAGCTGATGGCGCACGACGATCTGGACTGATCTCGCAATGTGAGAAACGCGTTTCATATTTCGGACGCACATGACATAGTCGAGAGAGCGGACACACCCGTCCGCTCTCTCTTCGACTCTGCGGATCCGCGGGCCGTTCTCCCCGTCCCTGCTTCCCTGGAGTCTCTTTCGTGTCTTCGATCCATCCGCCGGCCGGCTTGGCCCGACGCACCGCAACACTCGACAGTTCGGCCATCCGCGACCTTCTGGCCCTGACCGCTCGCGACGAGATCATCAGCCTGGCCGGCGGTTTACCGGCCACAGATCTCATACCGGTCGACCGCATCGCTGCCGCAGCGGACGCAGTGCTGCGACACTCCGACGCAGTGCAGTACTGCGAGTCCCCCGGCCACCGCACACTGCGCAACGTGATCGCCGCCAGAGAGAGCGCCGTGCGCGGGGGAGTGACGGTTCCGACTGACACCGTCGTCGTGACGCACGGATCGCAGCAGGCACTGACGCTGCTCGCGCAGGCGCTGATCGACCCGGGTGCCGTTGTCGTCGTCGACGAGCCGGCGTATACCGGCGCGCTGCAGGTGTTTTCGATTGCCGAGGCGCAGATCGAATCCATCCCCATCACCGATGGCGGGATGGATGTCGACGAGCTCGAAGCGCGGCTGCTCGCCGGCCTGCGGCCCGCGGTGGTCCATACGGTCGCCAACTTCCACAACCCCCGCGGCGTGACGATGACCGAGGCTCGCCGTCGCCGACTCGCGGCCCTGGCCGACCGGTACGGATTCTGGATCATCGAGGACGATCCGTACGGCGAGTTCTGGTTCGACACAATCGAATCCGGACCGTCCCCGTTGCCGATCGCGTGTCACAGCGATCGTGTCGTCAGGCTGTCGAGCGCGTCGAAGATCCTGGCGCCGACTCTGCGCGTGGGATGGTTCGTTGCCCCGCCCCGAGTGTGCGCGGCGGTGGAACTGCTCAAACAGGGTGCCGATCTGTGCGGTTCCTCGCTGACACAGCTGATGGCAGCGGACATGCTGGGCGACACCGGGTGGCTGGCGGACCACCTGACCGATCTTCGGCGTGTACGGTTGTCGCGCAGACGCATTGACGAGCGCTCTGTCCGGGGAATTCGGTTCGGCGCTGGACGTCTCGCGACCCACAGGTGGAATGTTCGCATGGGCGACCTTTCGCGACGGGACCGATACCACCGAGCTGCTCGCTGCGGCGCTCGCGCACGGCGTCGCGTTCGTGCCGGGTAGCGCGTTCGTGCGCGCTGCAACGTCCACGTCGGCCGAGTACTTCCGCCGCTCGCTGAGGTTGAGCTTCGCCGGCTCCACACCGGAGGTGCTGAACGAGGCAGTGCGGCGGCTGAGCACGGCACATGCGTCGATGACACGGCGAAGCTGAACCGCGACCAGCCTGCGCTGGTTCTGCGCTCGGCCGACCTGGGGCGGTAGCCTGACGTGGGAGACATCGCGAGGAATTTTCGAGGACAGGGAGCGCCCAGTGAGCAACCGATCGAACACGAAGTTCCTCGGACCCACCCAACGGGTGGAGGCGTGGGACCAGCTCGGACGCGAACAATTCGACGTCGTGGTCGTCGGCGGTGGCGTCGTGGGTTCGGGTGCCGCGCTCGACGCCGCAACACGAGGCCTGAAGGTGGCGCTCGTGGAGGCGCGTGACTACGCGTCGGGCACGTCCTCTCGCTCGTCCAAGATGTTCCACGGTGGCCTCCGCTACCTCGAACAACTCGAGTTCGGACTCGTCCGTGAGGCGCTGCACGAACGTGAACTCTCGCTCTCCACACTCGCGCCGCATCTGGTCAAACCGCTGAAATTCCTGTTCCCCCTCACCCATCGGGGGTGGGAGCGCCCGTATATCGCGGCGGGTATCTTTCTGTACGACCGGATGGGCGGTGCCAAATCGGTTCCGCAACAGAAGCATCTGACCCGTTCGGGTGCCCTGCGGATGTCGCCCGGCCTCAAGCGGAAGTCGCTGATCGGCGGAATTCGGTACTACGACACCGTCGTCGACGACGCGCGGCACACGATGACCGTCGCCAGAACGGCAGCCCACTACGGCGCAGTGGTGCGTACGTCCACTCAGGTCGTGGGGTTCCTCCGTGAAGCCGACCGTGTTTCCGGTGTGCGAGTGCGCGATTCGGAGACCGGGGCCACCACCGAGGTGCGTGCGCACGTGGTGATCAACGCCACGGGCGTGTGGACCGACGAAATTCAGTCGCTGTCGAACATGCGTGGTCGCTTCCGAGTACGGGCCTCGAAGGGTGTGCACATCGTGGTGCCGCGCGATCGCATCGTCAGCGAAGCCGCGATCATTCTGCGCACCGAGAAGTCCGTGCTGTTCATCATTCCGTGGGGCGCGCACTGGATCATCGGGACCACCGATACCGACTGGAACCTCGATCTCGCGCACCCTGCCGCGACCAAAGCCGATATCGACTACATTCTCGGCGAAGTCAACGGGGTGCTCGTCACGCCGCTCACGCACGACGACATCGACGGCGTCTACGCGGGATTGCGGCCGCTGCTGGCGGGTGAAAGCGACGAGACGTCCAAGCTGTCCCGTGAGCACGCGGTGGCGCGGGTGGCACCGGGACTCATTGCTATCGCAGGTGGCAAGTACACGACCTACCGGGTTATGGCCGAGGACGCAGTGGATCTCGCGGCCGAGGACATCCCGGCGCGGGTGGCGTCGTCGATCACCGAGAAGGTGCCGCTCGTCGGCGCGGACGGTTACTTCGCGCTGGTCAATCAGGCCCCGCACCTGGGCGAAGTACACGGGCTGCATCCGCACCGAGTGACTCATCTGCTGGACCGATACGGCTCGCTGATCGACGAGGTGCTGGCCATGGCGGACGGCAAACCCGAACTGCTCCAACCGTTGACCGACGCGCCCGCTTATCTGCAGGTCGAGGTGGTCTATGCCGCTGCGGCCGAGGGCGCACTGCACCTCGAGGACGTGCTGTCGCGGCGCACCCGGATTTCTATCGAGTACTCACATCGGGGGATGAACTGCGCGGGTCAGGTCGCAGCACTCATTGCCCCGATCCTGGGTTGGGACGAGGCCACGGTCGACCGTGAGGTCGACACGTACCGGGCTCGGGTCGAGGCCGAGATCGCGTCGCAGCGTCAGCCGGACGACGAATCTGCCGACGCTCTGCGCGTCGTCGCCCCCGAAGCGCGTCAGGAAATTCTCGAACCCGTCCGGACCCTCTGAGTCACGGAACCCGAACCAGCGTCCGCGGTGCGCGAGCAGCCGTCGCGCCGGAGACAGCCATGACCAGCAGGGTGAGTATCGCAAGTGTCAACATACGATCCATGGTGATCGGCGAAGCTGTGAGCAGGCTTGGTCTCACCTGACGAAGCTCTGTGAAGGCCGGTCATCTCTGGCAGTGCGGGCAGTAGTAGATCTGCCGTTCTTCGAGTGGGTTGTCGCCGATCAGTCCGAACTCGATGGTGGTACCGCACCGCCTGCACGGCTTGTTCTCACGGCCGTACACCCAGAAATGACGGCCCGCGCGACGATCCCCGGTGGTGACGCGTTGATTGCGATTCTTGTTGGCGGTGATGGTGCGGAAGGACAGGTCGATCATCTTCTTCAGGTCTCCGGAGTCCTCGACCGGCGTGCGGGGATCGACTCCGCGAAGGAAGCAGATCTCGTTGCGGTAGACATTGCCGAGTCCGGCTATGTTGCGCTGATCGAGCAGGGCCAGGCCGATCGGTCGGCCGGGGTCCGACTCCAGATTGGTCAGGGCGACACCTGGGTCCCAGTCGGGTCCGAGTAGATCCGGTCCGAGATAGCCGACAGCGTCGTCCTCGTTCTCGAGGATCTCCAGCACGCCCAGCTCGAATCCGATGGCCTGCGCCTTCTCGGTGTTCAGAATGATCCGAGCTTGGAAGGCCGGACGACGCCAGCGAGCCCCCAGTGCATAGACGTGCCAGGTGCCTTCCATCTTCAGGTGCGAGTGGATCGAGTAGCCGCCCACTCTGATCAGCAGGTGTTTGCCCCTCGACGCGACGGACTCGACCGTTTCGCCGGTGAAGTCGACTGTGGCGTAACGGGGTACACGAATGTCGCAGGCAGTGAGCTGCTGGCCCTCGAGCGCTGCCCGCAGAGTGTTGGCGGCGCGCCAGACGGTGTCGCCCTCGGGCATCTACGTCCTCTCTCGTTCTTCGGTTCTCTTCGTCGTCAGTGGTGTGGTGCCTCAGCGCCGCAGGCGTAGTCCGCGGGGAGTCGCCGAGAAACCGGCCGCGGTCAACGTCTTGGAGAAGTCTGTGCCGTGGATGTCGTGACCGTTGATCCGTTCGACCAGTAACTTGTCCACCCCGCCGCGCTTGACCGTGGTCGCCAATGCCGTTGCTGCAGAAGCGATGTCCTCGGTGTTGTCGCCGAAGGTCAGCACCGACTTCCCGCCACGTTCGACGAACATCGTCAACTCACCGCGAACGAGGACTACCAGTGCACCGGCCTTGCGACCCGGCCGGTGCTTCGTCGTGTCGTCGGTGTCTTCGCCGCCGGCCTTCGGCCAGGGCAGTGCTCCGCCGTAGGGGTTGGCCGGATCGCAGGACGCGAGTACGACGGCGGTGGCGTTCTTCTTCGGTTCGTCGTAGCTGCGCAAACGGTCGACAACGTCGGAGGTGGAGAACTGAGCGCCGCCGAGCGAATCGACGAAGTATCCGCGTCGGCAGCGACCGGAATCCTCGAACCCCGTCAGCACCTTGTACATCGTGGCGAACCCGCCGGGGACACCTTCGTTCATGACCGAACCACGCGTCACCACGCCATAGCGTTCGAGAAGTACATCTGCGGTGGCATGAGCCCGGACGGTGAGGTCCGGTTCGAGTTCGGGCAATCGCGACCATCGGCCGCCGGCCGTCGGGGGGCCGGTGCGGGTGGGTAGAGACGGCCGCTCGAACTGACGGTAGGAACGCAGGCGCGGGGTTCGACGCGGTGATCGATGACTCGGGGCGGAGCGGGTGGCCGTCGAGTTCAACAGAGCCCGCAGTGGCGCGAACGTGTCGTTGCTCAGTCGTCCGGCCCACACCAACTCCCAGAGCGCAGCCTGCAGAGCCGTGTCGTCGGTGCTGCCGACGGTGTCGGAGAGCTGGCGGAAGAAGTACGCACCGCCGCCGGCGACTGCGTCTTGAATGCGAATCTGCAACTCGGACAGGTCGGATTCGGCGGCGGGCACCAGAGTCAGCGGCGCGGTATCGGCCATGTGCAGGCTCACCCAGCCGTCTTTGGACGAGATTGCACCGTGCCCCGCCCACAACACCTCGCCGGTCGAGGTCAACTCGTCGAGCATGGCGGGGCTGTAGTCGCTCACCCGGGAGGCGAGCACGAGAGATTCCCACGCCGACGCCGGAACGGGCACGCCCGCAAGCTGTTCGATGACCGTTGCCACACCGTCGATCCCGCTCAACCGACGACTGTCCACGTGCTGCCACGTCGGCAGGAAGCGGCCGAGCGTGGCGGTGGACACGGGTTCGACTTCCTGCCGTGCCGCCGCAAGAGATCGCCGCCGCAATCGCCGAAGAACCTCGGCGTCGCACCATTCACTGCCCGTGGCACCGGGACGGAATTCGCCCTCGACGACGCGTTTGTCCACGGCCAGTCGGCGCAGGACGTCACGCACCACGGCGGTACCGACGCCGAACCGCGCGGCTGCGTCGTCGAGGGTGAACGGTCCGTGGGTTCGGGCGTACCGGCTGATCAGGTCGACGAGTGGGTCGTCGACGGGCTCGATGAACGCGGCGGGAGTGCCGATCGGTAGCGGAACACCGAGTGCGTCGCGCAAGCGAGCCGCGTCCTCGATGGCCGTCCACCAGTTCTGGCCGGCGAACGAGACCTCCATTGCCCGCTTTGCATCGGCCAACTCGGCGAGCCACTGCGGATATTCGTCGCCGTTGGTGCGCTGTCCGACTTCCGCGGCGGTCAGCGGACCGAGCAGCCGCAGCAGATCCGCAACACCCTCGATGTCTTTGGCGTGTCTGTCCTCGGGCAGTCGCTGCAACTCGAGCTCGGTGGTGGTGATGACGCTGTCGTCCAGCAACTCTCGCAGCTCGACGCGTCCGAGCAACTCGGCCAGCAGCGCCGAATCGAGAGACAGTGCGGCGGCCCGCCGTTCGGCGAGCGGGCTGTCGCCCTCGTACATGAAAGCGCCGACGTAGTTGAACAGCAACGAATTCGCGAACGGTGACGGTGACGGCGTCTCGACGTCGACGATCCTGATCTGGCGTCGCCCGATGCGGGCCAGGATGTCTTCGAGGGCGGGGAGGTCGTAGACGTCCTGCAGGCACTCGCGCACGGTTTCGAGCAGGATCGGGAACGTGGGGTATTTACGAGCGACGTCGAGCAGCTGTGCCGAACGCTGCCGTTGTTGCCACAGTGGTGCGCGCTTGCCAGGGTTGCGGCGGGGCAGAAGCAGTGCGCGAGCGGCACATTCGCGAAATCTCGACGCGAACAATGCCGATCCACCGACCTGCTCGGTGACGATGTCGGCAATCTCGTCACGCTCGAACACGAACAGTTCCGCGCCGGGCGGCTGGTCGTCGGTATCGGGAAGCCGGACGATGATGCCGTCGTCGGATGCGGTGGGGGCGGCGTCGATGCCGTATCGCTCGATCAGCCTCGCGCCGACCGCGAGGGCCCACGGCGCGTGTACCTGCTGACCGTAGGTGGAGTGCAGCACCAGTCGCCAGTCGCCGAGTTCGTCGCGAAAGCGCTCGACGATCATCGTCTTGTCGGTGGGCAGTTGGCCGGTGGCCTCGAGTTGTTCGTCGAGCAAAGCGATCAGGTTGTTGACCGCGTTGGCGTCGAGACCGTCGGTGCTCAGCCGCTCGGCCAGGTTGCTACGGTCGGTGGTGCTCCGCAGGAACTCGCCCAGGGCCCGACCCAATTCGGCCGGTCGACCGAGGCCGTCGCCGTGCCAGAACGGCAGCCTGCCCGGTTGGCCGTATGCGGGACTGACCAACACCCGGTCGTGCGTGATCTCTTCGATGCGCCAGCTGGTGGCACCGAGTGCGAACACGTCGCCCACTCGCGATTCGTAGACCATCTCCTCGTCGAGTTCGCCTACCCGAGACTGCTTTTCGCCCACCATGTAGACGGTGAACAGGCCGCGATCGGGGATGGTACCGCCGGACGTGACGGCCAGTCGCTGCGACCCGGGACGGCCGGTGAGAGTGTTGGCGTCGCGGTCCCACACGAGCCGTGGCCGTAGTTCGGCGAACTCGTCCGACGGGTAACGGCCCGAGAGCAGGTCGAGTGTCGACTCGTAGGCAGATCTGGGCAGAGTGGCGAAACTGCCGGTGCGACGGACTGATTCGAACCAGTCCTCGGCGTCGATGGGTTCGAGTGCGCACGCTGCGACGGTTTGCTGGGCGAGGACGTCGAGGGGATTGGCCGGGACGAAGAGGGCCTCGATCTTGCCCGACGTCATGCGTTCGACGGTGACCGCGCAATGGATGAGATCGGTGCGGTGTTTGGGGAACAGCACGCCCTTGGAGATCTCGCCCACCTGGTGGCCGGCGCGACCGACTCGCTGCAAGCCACTGGCCACCGACGGCGGTGCCTCGACCTGGACCACCAGATCGACTGCGCCCATGTCGATTCCGAGCTCCAGACTGCTGGTGGCCACAACGCAGCGCAGACGACCGGTCTTCAGATCGTCTTCGATCAGCGCGCGCTGATCCTTGCTGACACTGCCGTGGTGGGCCCGTGCCAGCAGAGGATCGGCGCCGTGGTTGACGTCGGATGCGGTGCCCACCTGAGATGGTGGTTTGTGCTCGGTATCGACTCCGCCGCCGATACGTTCGGCGTACACCTCGTTGAGCCGCGCGGTGAGTCGTTCCGCGAGCCGGCGCGAGTTGGCGAAGACGATGCACGATTTGTGCTCGAGGATGAGATCGACCATCTTCTCCTCGACGTGCGGCCAGATCGATCCCTGAGCCGGGGGAGCGGCGGAGGTGTCCGCATTCGGGTCGGTGACGCCGAGT
The DNA here is from genome assembly GCF_002258885.1 of Rhodococcus sp. 06-1474-1B. NCBI lineage: Bacteria > Bacillati > Actinomycetota > Actinomycetes > Mycobacteriales > Nocardiaceae > Rhodococcus > Rhodococcus sp. 06-1474-1B. Next base: position 73,305 of record NZ_NOYR01000024.1, read on the forward strand.
TCGGTCATGTCCTCCACGGGCACCTGAACCGTCAGGTCGAAAGTCTTCGGAGCGGGTGGGGCGACGATCTCGATGGGGGCGGCACCGGCGAGGAATCGGCCTACTTCCTCGTGGGGGCGCACCGTCGCGGACAGGCCGATGCGTTGCGCGGGCTTGTCCAGCATCGCGTCGAGCCGCTCGAGGGACACCGCGAGGTGCGCGCCACGCTTCGTGCCTGCGACGGCGTGCACCTCGTCGACGATCACCGTATCGACCTCGGCCAGGATGTCCCGCGCCGCAGAGGTGAGCATGAGGAACAGAGACTCGGGAGTGGTGATCAGAATGTCCGGCGGAGTCTTGATCATGGTCCGGCGATCGGCAGCGCTGGTGTCGCCCGAGCGGACTCCGACGGAGATCTCCGGCGGGTTCAGACCGAGACGCTTGGCCGTCTGGGTGATGCCGACCAACGGAGCTCGCAGGTTGCGCTCGACGTCCACTGCCAGAGCCTTGAGCGGCGATATGTAGAGCACCTTGGTCTTGCGGGTGCTGTCCGCACCCAGCTGGGCCAGCTCGTCGAGGGCCCACAGGAACGCCGACAGAGTTTTGCCCGAGCCGGTCGGCGCGACCACCAGGGTGTGCGATCCGCTGGAAATGGACGACCAGGCACCGAGCTGCGCCGACGTGGGAGCCGGAAATGCGCCGTTGAACCACTCGCGAGTCGGCCGCGACAGCTTCTCCATGATGTCGGTGCCGATACTGTGCGTGGCCATCCCACCATCATGCCCCGAGGCACCGACAGGTAACCCCGGAGCGCGAAGCTCGTGCGCTGCGGTGTCGTTTCGCCCGATTCGGGTACCCGGTGGCCATGACCGACGACCAAGAGATCATGCAGAAGATTTCCGCGAAACTCGACGCACTGCTCGGCAGCAAGACGAACGGCCTGCAGAACGAGGTGCCGCCGGGGGCAAGCATCCAATCGGACGAGGACGACGCCGAGCACGGTCCACTCGGCCGGGATTACCACCTGGCGAGCAAGTACGCCCAGGCGCTGGCCATCAACGAGCCTCAGGTGATCGACCGTGACGAGTTCGACCGCTTGGTCGCCGAATACGGCTGAGCCGACGCATTTGAGCGAGCCCCGACCCCTGCATGGGATCGGGGCTCGCTCGTCTCGGGCGCACCTGGCGAACACCCGGGGCCGGTTCTACAGTCGATGGAGTGACCGAACGCAAGAAGCCAGGAGTCACGTTCGAGTCCTGGGTCGACAAACAGATCCGCGAGGCGCAGGACGCCGGTGCATTCGAAGGACTCGACGGCACCGGCAAACCCATCCCGATGGGCGACCCCGACGACGAACTGTGGTGGGTTCGCGGCTATCTGAGGCGAGAGAACCTGCCGGTCGATGCGCTCTTGCCCACGGCGTTGGCCCTGCGCAAAGAGATCGAGCGGCTGCCCTCTACGTTGATCGGTCTCCGGCACGAGGAGTCCGTACGAGACGTGTTGGACGAGCTCAACGCTCGCATCGTCGAGTGGATTCGCTTTCCTACCCCGCCGATCGTGCCGCTCGGCCCCGTGGATGTCGAGACATGGGTGTCCCGGTGGCGTACCAATCGAACCGAGGTCGACCGATTGGAAAGACAGCACGACGCGGAGTCGGCTGTGACGTCGGGCCGGCCCTCGGCGGCGGACCACGACGGTGCATCGTGGTTCGCGCGCGTTCGCAGCAGGTTCAGCTGGTGGCGCTGAGTCCGATCGTCCTGGCGCAGTAGGCCAGAGCGTCCGCCGCAGTGGACACGAACGGAAGCGCAGCTGTACCGTCCACGCGAACTCGAGAAGGCAACAGCCCGTCGGGGCACATCGGTTCCTCCAGTGTCGTCCACCCGGTTGCGCGCCGGCGCACGCCGCCGACCACGGTGTCGGTCGCGTGCCGGACTCCGCTGCGGAGCGCCACCGGGGCGGTGTCGAGGTGCGTGCGAGCGAAGCGCAGTGCGGCGTCGACAGCGTCGACGGTCTGGGTGGCCGATGATCGGCCGCGCAGCCCGGTGCTCAGGCCGTGGCCGGGGAGATCCAATACCACTACGTCGACGCCTGCCCGTGCGATCTCTTCGGCCAGGGGTGTCAGGTAGCGGGCATGCAGACCGGTATCGGCAACCAGCACAACCGACTGGTCGGTGGCTGTCGCCGATCGGTGTACTTCGATGTGCACTCGCCCGCCGGCGATGTCGAGCTGCCGGTGCACGATATCGAGGCCGGCGACGTCTGCGCGGGCGAGCGCGACCGCGTCGGAGGCCGGCCGCAACGCTGCCTCGCAGGCGAGGTCGCGTTCGAGGGCGTCCTGACTCCTCAGCAGCGACTTGCCCTGCAGCAGAATCATCACGGCGGCAGCCTCATGGGAGGTGAGGGTGGGTGCCCAACCGGTGGCAGCACCGAGCGCGGTCGAATCGACGATGGGCTCTCCGGGCGTGACCCACTGCCCGGAGAACGGCGTGAGGCCGAGGGCGAAGGCGATGTTCGCGATACGCGTCGCCGCTTTCTGTGGAACGTCGAACATCAACTGGCCCTGCATCGCAGCGAGTTCGCGCACGCCGACCCAGTCCACCGGACCCAGGTTGTACGGACCGACGAGGTCGGTCTTGGCCGCGCGGTGGAAGGCGTCGGCCATGTCGTCCTGGAACAAGAATTGATACGAGGCCCGATCCGCTTCCGGGAACGCGCCGATCGGCCCGGTGAACTGGTCGATCCCGTCGTTGGCGAAGTCGGGTCCGACGATGTACGTGCACCGCAACATGGAGATGGTCATCTCACCGGGGTGCCTACGCAGCCACCACTCCGCGTAATGTTCCACCTCGGCTTTGTCGTAGAAGTAATAGCGATTGGGATCGCCTGCTGGATAACTGTTCTCGGTGAGCGGCTCCGGAGCGATGTCGGCACCGTACGCATTGATGCTCGAGGCGATCACCACGCGTGACACCCCCGCTCGGTATGCGGAATCGATGACGTTGCGTGACCCGCGCAGGTTGATGTCGTGGGTCTCGGTCTTGTCTTTGAGCTCCTCGACCACGAACGCCAAGTGCAGCACGACGTCGCACTCGGCGAACGTCTCCTCGAGGTCGGGAGAGCGAATGTCCGAGCGGAGCGAGGTGAACTTCGGGTGCGTGATTCGGGCTGGGCGACGGGCTATCCCGACGACCGCGTCCACCTCGGGATCCTCGAACAGCCTCGGGAGTATCGCGGCCGCGAAGTCACTGGTGGCTCCGGTGACCGCGATACGCACGCCGCGGTGGCGCTCACTCATGAGGGCAGCTCCGCTACGGCCTCGATGATCTGTTCCGTGGCGGTCGACAGGTGTTCTTCGGTGTGCGTTGCCATCACGCACAGGCGAAGTATGGCACCGGATTTCGGCACGGCGGGATGCAAGGCAGCGCTGGTGAAGATGCCACGGTCGTAGAGGTTCTTCCACAGACTCATGGCCACGAGGTCGTCGCCGATGTGGAGTGAGACGATGGGGGCGGCCGTATCGCCGTGGGGTGTGGACGAGCGGCCTGCCACGTCGAGGCCGGCCGATTGCAGTCCGCCGCGCAGGATCTCGGCGTTGTCGAGTACGCGCCGAGCCCGATCCTTGCCCTCGTCGCTTCGGATCAGGCGGACGGAAGCCAATGCGGCACCCACCGCAGCAGGCACACCGGAGGTCGTGAACAGGAAGGCGCGGGCCTTGACCCGGAGGGTGTCGATCAAGTCGCTCGAGCCGGTCACGAACCCGCCGGTGGAACTGGGGCTCTTCGACAGTGACGCCATCGTGACGTCGACGTCCTTGGTGATGCCGAACAGCTCTGCCGCTCCGGTGAGTTCGGGCCCGTAGACACCGAGGCTGTGGGCTTCGTCGACCATCAGCGCTGCGTGATAGCGGATACACAGCTCGGAGACGACGTCGAGCGGTGCCAGGTCGCCCTCCATGGAGTACAGACCGTCGACGATGACCAGCACGGCTCCGTCGTCGACGACGGGTTGCTGGAGTTTGGCTTCGAGATCGGCCATGTCGTTGTGCTTGAACTTGACCACCGACGCGCCCGAGAGGGTGCTGCCGTCGCGGATCGATGCGTGGGCCGCCGAATCGACGATCACCGTGTCACCGGGGCCGACGATCGCACTGATCGTTCCGAGGTTCGTCTGGTAGCCCGTGGTGAAGACGAGTGCGTCGTCCGTTCCGTGCCACTGGGCGATCTCGTGCTCGAGTTCGAGGTGGAGGTCCAGAGTGCCGTTGAGCAAACGACTTCCGGTGACTGCGCTGCCGAATGTGTCGAGCGCGTGCTGGGCACCCTCGACAACCTTGGGATGGTCGGCAATGCCGAGGTAATTGTTGGATCCGAGCATGATCTTGTCCCGGCCCTCGACGCGAACGACCGGGGCAACGGCCGATTCCATCTTGCGGAAGTACGGGACCACATCGGCGTCTCGAACAGCGCGCAGCAAATCCACGCGCTCGTCTCCGCCGAGTCGTTTCATCAATCTGTTGACAACCATCGTGTACCAGAACTCCTCACAGAGTCGATTGTGGATTGTCGCGAATTCATGAGTTCATTCGGAGCGGGCGGCGCGGGCGATTGGTATTCGGCAGAAGAATATTCAGCGTTTCAAAAGATGCTCTTGCGACGGAAATCGGTTGGTAAATACGCACCGAAAAATAACTTCGGTTTCTTTCGAGGGGCAAACTTTACGAGACCTTTAGTTTATCGCCGCAGGTGGCGGGGTATTGTCGGGGTCCAGCGCGAATTCACCTGCTCTACCGCTGTCCATGCTGATATTCGACTGATTTGTCCAGGTCGACTGATGGTACAAATTAAACGAAGCCGCAATCAATCAGTGGCACACAATCGATTAGTGACACAAGGAGATGAACAGTGACTGGATTAATGGTGCGCGAAAGAGAAACGCTCGAGAAGTACATGCCGGGTTTGCTGCACTATCTGGACACAACCCCACTGGACCGACTGGAGTCCCGCGATTCGGACGCGATCGACAAGTTTCGGGAATTCGGCGGTACCGGCTTGGTGGTCCCGGGCGAACTGGGTGGTCTCGGTGCTCCGGCCATCGACGCGGTTCGGGCGCAAAGGGCCATCGGGTCTCGCTCACCCTCTCTGGGCGCGGGAACCACGATGCACCATCTCTCACTCGCGTCCCTGACCGAATTCGCTCGTGGTGCCACCGACGACGACCGAGCATTGATCAAGGGATTGGTCGACCAGAAGGCGATCGTCGCTTCCGGGTTCTCCGAGGGCGTCACCGGCGGGAGTGTGTTCATTCCGACGATGACCGCCGTGAAGAAGGGCGACAACTACATCGTCAACGGAAGCAAGAAGCCGTGCAGTCTGGCACGTTCGATGGACTTGCTGACCTGCAGCGTCGAGATCGACTCCGGTGACCGCGCCGTCGCGCTGATTCCGGCCGGCCTTCCGGGTATGAGTGTGAAGCCGTTCTGGACCACCGACATTCTGGCCGGCGCGCAGAGCGAGGAAGTGTTGCTCCAAGACGTCGAAGTACCGGCAAGCCTCGTCCTACCCAACAAGGACGACGATCCCGATGGCGTGCACGAGATGACCGGCTACCTCTGGTTCGGGATGCTGATCTCCGCCAACTACATCGGCGCCGCGACCTCTCTGCTCGAGCGGATGATCGAGCAGGACAAGGGTGACTACGAAGGCTACGTTCGAGCGGCGGCCGAACTCGAGGTGTCCATGGCGGCAATCGAGAACGTGGCCCGTGCCTTCGACGAAGGTGAACGCGGACAGGACATCTCGGTGAAGTTGCTGTTCAACCGCATCGCGATTCGTGACGCACTGGTGCGCAGCAGTTCGGCTGCCATCGAATCGCTGGGCGGGATCGGCTTCATCAAGTCACCCGAAATCGCTTACGTCGCAGCAGCATTGCACGCGTTCGCATTTCATCCGCCATCACGGCGGTCCATTTCGGAGACCCTGGCCCGTTTCCACGCAGGTGAAGATTTCGCGTTCGTCAAATAGCGACTACCGCTGTTCGTCTTCCATCTCGTCGTTCAACTTGTCCTCGCCCCGGTTGCGGAAGAACTTGAATCCGGGGATGCCGATGACGGCGCGCCTGACGTCCTTCGTCACTCCGAGAAGCTCGTGGATCTCGGGGGAGACCGTATCGAGGGTCGCGAGGATGGGGAGTAGAGCTTCCATGTGGTCGAGGAGTCCGGGAAGCTGATCGACCATGGCGATCGCTGCGTCGACCTCGGCGTCGGACAGGTTGTCGACGAAGCGTCGCGCCATCGGCTCGGACTTCTTGGCGATGGGATCGAACATCTCGATGAGCTCCAACGCCGTATGCGAGGCGGCCGATGCCGACGCGACCACGGTGTCCGCGGCACCGGTCGTCCGTTGTACATGAGCAACCACGGCATCGGCCGAATCGATCACATGGTCGATTCGTGTCATCAATGTCTCTATACGGCTCAGCAGTGCTTCGATTCTGCCGGGCAGGGTAAGCGCGAAATCGGCCGTGGTGAACATCCAGCTCACACCGGCCCGCGCCACTGCGGCTCCTCGCCGAAGCACCGTTTCGGTACCGAGAGGGTCGGGGAGGACCACACCTGCCAACACGAGAGCCATGGGAGCGACAATGCCATACCGACGCAACGCCCCGACTGCCGTTAGCCTCGACGCATGAGAGTCCTCGTGACCGGTGCCAGCGGGTACATCGGATCTCGGCTGGTGGCGGCCCTGTTGGCAGACGACACGGACGTCGTCGTCGGGTCTCGGACTCCGAAGAACCTGCGCACTTTCGACTTCTACGATTCCGTGACCGCGGTGTCGCTCGACGTCACGGACGAACAATCCTGTGCCGCGGCCTTCGCAGAGTCGGGCGACATCGATGTCGCCTACTACCTCGTCCATGCGATCGGCGAAGCCGACTACCGTGCCCAGGACCGGACGTCCGCCGAGCAGTTCGCCGCGGCCGCCGCGCGAGCGGGAGTGCGTCGAATCGTGTACCTGGGCGGCTTCGTCCCCGACGACGCCCACCTGTCGGAGCACCTGGCCAGTCGCGCCGACGTCGGTGAGGCGCTGACGGTGGACGGTATCGATCTGGTGTGGTTGCGAGCGGCGATCGTCATGGGTGCCGGCTCCACGTCGTACGAGATGCTCCGCTATCTGGCAGACCGCCTGCCGGTGCTGCCGTTGCCGAGCTGGCTCGCCGAGCCCGTTCAACCGATAGCAGTCGACGACGTACTGCACTACCTGGTGGCGTCGGCCGATACCGACACCGTCCCAGCAGGTTCCTACGACATCGGCGGCCCGGACGTGGTCCCGTACCGCGACCTGGTGTTCGCCTACGTCGAAGCCGCCGGGCTGCAGCGCATCGGCATACCGGTACCGCTCGTTCCGACGTCACTCGCCGGCAAGGTGATCGGAAAGATCATTCCTGTGCCCGCCGGGCTCGCCGAGGATCTGGTCGGTTCACTGCACAACACGATGACCACGTCGGAGAGCCGGATTCGGGATCTCGTCCCCGATCCGCCCCGTGGTCTGACCACCATCGCAGACGCCATGGCCCGTAGCGTGCGAGGAACCGTGGGCGAGCCGCCCGGGGTCTGTGCACTGAAGGACCCGCTGCGACTGGCGAACACCGACGCAGCATGGAGCGGCGGAGATGCGCTCGGCGTCCGGCGGCACGGCGTGGCAGCGTCCTCGGACCGCACCTGGGGTCTGGTCGAGGCTCTGGGCGGCCGTCGACTGCTGGCATCGAAGCCCGTGGCAGCAGCAGTGCGTACCAACCTCGATGTGGCTGCGAGTGTGAACCGACGCGCGAAGTCGGTCGTGCGCCGACTGACCGATACCGAGGAGGCGTGATGGCAACGTGGTCGACGACCGCGCTGAACGTGATGAAGTCCGCTCTGGTCGATCCTGTCGAGCGAGACCACCGGGAGTCCGACGCGGCGTTCAGGAAACGGCGCATCATCGTGCTGATCACACTGGTGATCGGGGCGACGGTGCTGTATTTCTCGCTGAAGGTGGAACCGGGTGACCCGTCGTTCTACGCATTGACGCTCGTGTTGGCCGCAGTGTGGATCGTCGGTGGATGTCTGTCGGGGCCGCTGCACCTCGGACGGATCAAGGTGGGCGGGTCCATCCGGCGGCCGATCTTGACCCCCATCCTCATCGGTCTCGCAGTCGGTGGCGTGTTCATGCTCGGCGGCCTCGTCGTCCGTCAGATTCCGCCGCTCGCCGATTTCACCGAGAACGTGCTCGCACACGCCCGAGTGGGGTCGCTGGTACTGATCGTGTTCATCGCGTTGCTCAACGGTGTCGCCGAGGAGATCTTCTTCCGAGGAGCCTTGTACTCCGCCATCGGGGTCAAACATCCGGTGATCATCTCGACGGTCGTCTACACCATCGCCACCCTCGCGTCCGGCAACCCGATGCTCGGCTTCGCCGCCGTGCTGCTCGGTTACGTGATGGGGCTGCAACGTCGGGCATCGGGCGGAATTCTGGCGCCGATCCTGACGCATGTCAGCTGGTCGGCGGTCATGGTTCTGGCCCTGCCCCCGCTGTTCGTGTGAGCACAGGGTCATGTCTCGTGCGGGTAGAGGGGCATCGGCGGGGATCTGAGCTAGATTGCGCACGTGAGTGAAAACCTCGATCGCGTCGACCGCCTGATCGTCGACGAATTGATCTCGGACGGCCGCGCGACGTTGGCAACGTTGGCCGAGAAGGCGTCTCTGTCCGTGTCGGCTGTCCAGTCGCGAGTTCGACGCTTGGAGTCGCGACGAGTCATTCGCGGCTACACGGCGCAGGTCGATCCCGAAGCTCTGGGGCGTCCGTTGTCGGCGTTCGTCGCGATCACTCCGATCGATCCAGCTCGCCCGGACGACGCCCCCGCACGACTGAAGCATCTGACCGCCATCGAGTCGTGTCACTCGGTTGCCGGCGAGGAGAGCTACGTCCTGATGGTGCGCGTCGAGTCGCCGCGCGCCCTCGAACATCTACTGCAGGAAATTCGCGCCACGGCGCACGTGCAGACGCGCAGCACGATCATTCTGCAGACGTTCTACGATCGTTGACCGCTCGCCAGACGCGGTCCGAGGACATGGGCAAGTGGTGCAAGCGCACTCCCACCGCGTCACGGATCGCGTTGGCCAGTGCGGGGGCGACGGGGTTGTACGGTGACTCGCTCATCGACTTCGCGCCGAACGGGCCCAATCGGTCGTAGGTGTCCGCGAACAGCACCTGGGTTCGTGGAATGTCGGCGAACTGGGGAACGTGGTAGCTACGAATGGAGTCGGTGGTGATTCGACCCGCACCGTCGGTGCGCATCTCCTCGTACAGTGCGCTGCCGATGGCCTGCGCGACACCGCCTTCGACCTGACCCCGGCACTGCTGCGGGTTCATCACGGTGCCTGCGTCGGCGCTCTGCACCGACTGGAGGATCGCGACCGTACCGGTCGCTTCGTCGACCGCCACCCGAAATGCCTGCACGTTGAACGCCAGTGATCGCGGGAGTCCGCCGCTGTTGCCGTTCGCCGTCAACGTGCCTCCCGCCGATGCCAGTACGTCGTCCAACGGGACGAAGCGATCTCCGCACCGCACCCCCTCGGGCCCCAACGTGCAGTCCGAAGGGCGGTGCCCGGTCGCGGTGGCGGCGACCTCGACGATGCGGGCCGACAACCCGCGCACAGCGGCGTAGAGCGCCTTGCCTGCCACCACGGTTCCCGCCGAGCCGAACGCACCGGTGTCGTAGGTGACCGACTCGGTATCGGACTGCACGACGCGGATACGGTCGACCGACGTGCACAGCTCGCTGGCCGCGATCTGGGTGTGGACGGTGGTGGTCCCGTTTCCGAACTCCGCTGTTCCGACGCGTATCTCGTAACCACCTTCGGACAACAGCGACGCGGTGGCGTCGGCGCGGTGGCCACGGGGCGGAATGGTGGCGATCATGGCCACCGCCATTCCCTCACCGATCTTCCAGCCGGGCGGCGCAGGCTCGCCGTTGCCTTGCCTGATGGCGTTCTCGGCGAGGTCGATGCACTGATCGAGACCGTAGCTGCCGAATTGCAGGTCATCGCCTTCGAGGTGCGCGGCGACGATCACGTCGCCGGGAACGATGACGTTGCGGCGGCGGAACTCGAACGGGTCGATATCGAGCTCTCGGGCGAGATCGTCGATGGCCGATTCGATCGCGAACATGACCTGCCCCAGTCCGTAGCCGCGGAAGGCACCCGATGGAATGTTGTTGGTGTACACGGTCTTCGCGTCGACCTTCTTGTTGGCGCACCGGTAGATCGCAACCGATTCGCCGCACCCGTGAAACATCACTCCGGCACTGTGATTGCCGTACGCCCCGGCGTCGGTCAGCACGTCGATCGACAGTGCGGTCAACACGCCGTCGGCGCTCGCGGCGGCGGTGACGTCGACGCGAAACGGGTGTCGGCACGGTGCGACCGTGAACTCGTCCGTGCGGGTGAACTCGAACTGCACCGGCCGACCGGTTCGCAGGACGGCCAGGGCGACGACGTCCTCGGTCAGTAGTTCCTGTTTGCCGCCGAAGCCGCCACCCACCCGTGCGGTGAACACGCGGACACGATCCCGGGGGAGGCCGAAGATTTCGCATATTTCGTCGCGCACCAGGTAGGGGACCTGGGTGCTGGTGCGCAGATGAAGCCGGCCGTCGGCGTCCAGCCAACCGATGGTGCCATGAGTTTCCAAGTGCACGTGCTGAATTCGCTGAGTCGTCCATCGCCCGGTGACCACCGCTGCTGCATCACGTACTGCAGCGTCGACGTCACCGGTGCTGCCGTGCAGTTCGGCCACCAGGTTTCGGGACGGGTCGGCGATCCGAGCCGCTGCGTCCTTGTCGCCGTGGATCTTCGGTGCGTCCGGGGCGTATGCCGACTCGGGGTCGAACACGGCGGGTAGCACCTCGTACTCGACGATGAGGGCGCGGCAGCCCGCCTGTGCGGCGGCGATCGACTCCGCGACCACGATCGCCACACGTTGGCCGATGAACCGGACGACGGTGTCGAGTACCCGGGTGTCGTCGGGGTCGTCGACGCGGCTGTCGTGTCTGGCCGTGGAAAATGCCACCGCCGGGCTGTCTTTCGAGGTGAGCACCAGCTGCACGCCCGGAACCTGCTCCGCGGCCGTGGTATCGATGGAGACGATCCGCGCGTGGGCATGCGGACTGCCGAGAACGCTGGCGTGCAGCAACCCGGGCGGGGAGTGATCGAGCGTGTACGGCTCGGTTCCGGTGACTATCCGTGTGCTCGCGGGGGCTTCGAGCGAACGCCCGCATGCCGGACCGTCTGCCACCTTCTCGGTGTTGACCACCCCGCACACGGCATCGGAAATGGCGCGATACCCGGTGCAGCGACACAGGTTTCCCTTCAATCGTGCCGGCAGCTCGTCCCTGTCTTCCGCGGTCAGGGTCGACGCGGTCACGACCATCCCGGCCGTACAGAACCCGCATTGGAATCCGGCGGCCTCGACGAACCGGCGCTGCATCGGGTGCAGATCCTCCGGGGTGCCGAGCCCGGCCACGGTGGTGACGGACCTGTCGGCCGCGCGGTAAGCGGGAAATATGCACGAGTGCACCGGTTCTCCGTCGACGAGGACCGTGCATGCGCCGCAGTCACCGGCGTCGCAGCCCTTCTTGACCTCGAAACGGTCGTGTTCGCGGAGCAGGGTGCGCAGACATTGACCCGGTCGCGCGGCGACCTCGGTCGGTACGCCGTTGATGTCGACGATCATGACAGCTCCTCGCGAATGGACTGCGCCGCAGCGCAACTGATGTGTCGACGCCAATCCGGCGCACCATGGGGATCGTCGTACCAGTGCTGCGGACCGACAGTGTCGGCAAGGGCGTCGTCGAGCTCGTGCGCCGTCGGTACGGCCGAAAACCGAAGTACGAACGGACGAACGGTCGACGCGGTAACGGTCAACACGAATGTGCCGTCGGGGTCGACGCGTCCTATCACCACCGCCGCCGATCGGCCGAGAGGTGAGAGCGACAGCGTGCGCATCGCCGTTCTCGACTCGAGGGCGTGCCGCGGAACGTCGATGCTGCGCAGCACATCCCCGGGTCGGAGCACCGTGGTCTGGGGGCCGACGACCAGCTGGTCGATAGGCAGACGGTAGTCGTGCTCGGGGCCGTGTGCCGACCACACCTCTGCGACGCCGTCGAGGGCGGCAGTCAACGAAATCATGGCTCCGGCGGGCAGGGCGAGCGCTACGTTTCCGCCGACTGTGGCCGTCTTCCAGATCTTGAACGAGGCCAGCAGGGCGGCTGCACACCTAGGGAACAAGGTGGTTGCGGGGAAGGCGGACTCGAATCGAGCCAGAGTCTCGATCGTGCACGTCGCTGCGATCCCGAGTCCGTTCTCGTCGACGATCAACGGCTCCCATCCCAGGGCCGTGATGTCGATCAGGGTGGTCAGGTGGTCCTGTTTCTCCGAGAACAGCCACGTGCCGCCCGCAACTACCGCGGCGTCCGCGCTGCCCGGCGGCAGATCCGCACGCGAGCGGGGAAGCAGAACACGATCGACAGTGCCGAGATCCATGGCTTCGTTCACCTCATTCTCGCCGGCCCGGATTCACCGCCCGGTGCGCCTTCTCGAACTGTAGTGACTTTCTGTTACCGATCTCGGTGCTCACGCGATACGCCCGAAACTCGGCGGAAACAACCCGCGCTTATCTTTGCCTCCGGCACGGCCGAACACACGAGGCGGGAGGTTCAGCGATGTACGTCGGAGACCTACTCGACGCCTCGCACCTGGGCATCCGGTTGCTCACCCCCGATCGCGACGCACTCGGACGTACCCTGCGGTGGACGTTCACCACCGACCTACCCGACCCGTCCCGATACATCGCGGGCGGCGAGTTGGTCATCACCGGACTCGTATGGCGGCGCACGCCCGACGACAGCGAAGTGTTCGTTCGATCGGTGTCCGGATCCGGTGCGGCGGCATTGGCCGCGGGGGAGGGATTGCTCGGACACATTCCGCTCGATCTCGTCGACGCATGCGAGCGACACGGTCTGCCGCTCCTCGCTGTTCCCGACACGGTGTCGTTCGGTGAGGTCACCGAATTTCTCGTCGGCCGGGTCACCGGTGATCGAATTGCCTCGCTGAACAATTCGCTCGTGCGCCAACGCCAGTTGCTCACCGCGGTCCCCGACGGCAGAGCCCTCGACGAACTGGCACTGCACATCTCCAGAGAAACGGGAATGGCGTGCCTGATCTACACCGCCACCGGGCGTCGGTTGGTCACCGAGGCATCTGCTTTGTCCGACGCCGATGTCGACACCTTGACGCACGCGGCACTCTCGTCCGAAACACTTCCTACGACAACCGTTCTCGCTGATGGCTCGACCTACAGTGTCTTCGGCGTCGGGCCATCGCTCGTACAGCGCACCACGCGATGGTTCCTGGCTGTGGCCGGAGACATGGATTCGTTCTCTCCCGACGTCTCCGAGGCGTTCGGGCAACTCGCAGCCATCGCCGCGCTCGATCGTGCCCGGCGTGAAGAAGGACGTCTGGTGCGGCGTGAGATCGCAGATCAGGCGGTGGCGTTGATCGAACACGACAGCACCGGATTCGAGGCACTGACGAGGCTGCGCCAGGCAGGAGTCGACCCCGACAGGCCGCTCGCCGTCGTCAGAGTTGCCCACAGCGGTCGCGTCGACCTGCGAGAGATGCTCCGATCCGTCGTCGGTGACACCCTGACCTCCTTCGGCGGTGGGTGTGTCGGATGCAGCGCGCACGGCGACATCGTCGCTGTCGTCAATACCGACGACATACTGTTCGCGCAGACCATCCGTATTCGGCTGTCCCGGTTGCGCTCGGGGATCGGACCCAGCCGAATACATGTGGGCGTGAGCGCCGTGGCCACCGGACTGACCATCGACGGCGCACTGAGGTCGGCTCGTCACGCTCTCGAACTCAGCAAGCAGGGATCCGCGGCGGTGACGGTCACCGCCGGCACCAAGCCGACTTCGGCAGTATCGATGATGTCGGCGCTTCCCGACGACGTACGAAAATCGTTCGTCGAGCATGTCCTCGCGCCGCTGCTCGAGCACGACCGACGCACCGACGCCGACCTGACCGACACGCTGCGGGAGTTTCTGGCCAACGGAGGGTCCTGGCATCGAACCGCAGAGTCGATGCACGTCCATCTGAACACCGTCCGATATCGCATCAAACGCGTGGAGGAACTGCTCGGGCGAGATCTCGGCTCCACTGCGGACAGACTGGATGTCTACCTCGCCCTGCAATCCATGCCTCGGGCGTCGGCCCACGGCGCTGCATAATGGGGAAATGACTGCAGGCTTCACCGGAATCCCCTTCACCGCCCTGGACTTCTACGAAGACCTCGAAGCCGACAACAGCAAACTCTGGTGGAACGAACACAAGGACGTCTACGACAGTGCCGTCAAGGCACCGATGACCGCGTTGCTGGCGTACCTGGAACCCGAATTCGGTAGCGCCAAACTGTTTCGGCCGTACCGGGACGTTCGATTCTCGAAAGACAAGACCCCGTACAAGAGTCACCAGGGCGGGTTCGTCGCACGGGGCGACAGCCTCGGCTACTACGTCCAGATCGATCCCGCCGGATTGTTCGTCGCAGGCGGCTTCTACAACAGCTCCCCGGACTCGATCGCGCGTTTCCGCAAGACCGTCGACGACGACGTACGCGGAGCCGAACTCGAGGCGCTACTGGCCACGCTGACGAAATCCGGGTTCGAGATCGGTGGTGACGTGCTCAAGACCAAGCCGCGGGGTTACGAGATCGACCATCCGCGCATCGATCTGCTGCGGCACAAGACGTTGACTGCCGGCAAACATTTCGGCTCACCCGCGTGGCTCGAAAGCCCCAAGGCAGCAACGAAAGTACGCGACGCCTGGCGTGCTCTGAGCCCACTGGTGGAATGGTCCGCGGCACTGCACACGTGAGCGCAATGTGTTACCCGACGACGGAGTATGTGCGCCAAGCACTTCCGGCGTCCGGAGCGTCCTCTCGTTCGACCGTTGCCTGAATCAGACCGTAGGGCCGATCGTCGGCGTTGAACACCTCCAGGTTGTTCTCGATGCCGAACTTGCCCAAGTCGTAGACGAAGTGGTGCTTGTTGGGGGCCGACATCGAGATCTCGGCAATGAACGGATACTTCTCCAGTACCGCCTCGCCCATGGCGTACAGGGTCTGCTGAAGAGCCAGCGACTGCAGGTTGGCGAATCGCTCGATCATCGCGGCCTTGACGCCCGCGTACACCGCATCCCACTCGACATCGGTTGTGGTGTAGCGCCACTGCGCTGTCAGCGACGTCGCCATCACTCGGTCGGTCGTGGGCTCGAGAATCGTCAGATCGTCCTCGAGGAAGCCGTGGAACTCCGAACCCGTCGACTTGAGAATCACCATCTCCTTGAAACCGCTGACGACCCAGGTTCGCTGCGCCTCGCCCTTACCCTCGACCGTGACGGCCGAGGTGCGAATATCCTCGCCCTTGCGGGTCCACGTGTGGTCGTGCTCGACGCCGTCGACGACCGCACGCGCCCAGGCGTACTCCTCGAGTTCGATACGGGCACCGTCGACGGGCTCGACGTCGTCGACGTAGTGACGGGCGAGGTCGAGCCCGTAGCTCTCCAGGTGGAGCAGACCCTTGGTCTTGGCGTACGCGTACGCGGTCTGCTTCTGGGTGTCGGTGGGCAGAACGGCGGACTGATCGCCGGCCAGGTGTGCGGCAGAGAAATCGCCACGCAGCGCACTCGATACGTTGATGTCGTGAATCTCGTGCCGCGGAGAATCTCGATAGATCCGCACCACCCGGTTCTCGGCTTTGCCGTACTGATTGGCTCCCAGAACGATCTTTCCGGTCAGGTCGGTCATGTCAGCTCCCGCGGTAGGTCGAATATGCGAAGGGGGACAACAACAACGGCACGTGATAGTGGGCGTCGGGGTCGATGACGGTGAAGGAGACGGACACCTCGGGGTAGAAGCTCGGGGTCGAGGTCGCCTCGAAATACGATTCCGTGTCGAACGAGAGCCGGTACACGCCCGGTTCGACAGGTCCGGGAATCACCTCACCGATGCGGCCGTCTCCGTCGGTGGTGGCCGTCGATATCTCGCCCTGTTCGGAATGGAACAGCCGCACGCGCATGCCGACCGCCGGTGTACCGGCCGTGGCGTCGAGCACGTGCGTGGACAGCCCGGTCACTGCGTCGGTCCCAGCACGCGGCCGAGGCGAATTCGGTTGATCTTGGCCAGTTCCACGCGGAGCACCCGTCTTTCGGTTTCGGCATCGTTGTCGAGCCTCTCCTCGAGGATAGCGAGCAACTCCTCGGCCGACCTGCCGGTCGCGCACACCAGATACACGTGCCCGAACTTGTCTTCGTACGCGCGGTTTCCCGCCGCCAGCTTCTCGCGTACTTCGGTGCCCGCAGTGGTCACTGCGGCCTGCTCACGCTTGGACGACGGGTTGTCCGCAGTGCCCCCGATCCGGGGATGGCCGTCGAGTGCATGATCTATCTCGGCCTCCGGCAGCTCGGCAAGTACCCGATCTGCTCTGTCCAACAAAGAGTCTCGGCTGGCGAACGGTCTACCCTGGGCGACTCGACGGGCCCAGATCGAGGACGCACAGCACTCGAACAGTGCATGCATCGCCTGTCGATCGGAGAGCTTGTTGAACCCGTCGAGTCCTATCCATTCGTGCAGCACATCTCGCTCGCTATCTGAAGTCGTTGGTCCGGCCGAACCGCGCGGCCGCGATGGGGTTGGCGTCCGCAACCAGATCGTCGAACCGATAGTTCGCGATCTTGGCGATTTCGATCATCGCGAAAGATCGCTCCGCCGACGGCGCATTCTCCACCCGCGACCATCCGTTGGCCAGAACCCGATCGTAGCGTTCGGTCTCTCGGGCGCAGATCACCAACGGGAATCCGAAGTGTCGCCGATACTCGGCGGCGAGCTGAACGATGTTCTCGTGTTCGTCCTCCTCGAGGTTGGACAATCCGACGTGATCGGCAGCGTTGAGGGTGCCCGTCGCATCCTCGCTGCCGAGGTCGGGGTAGCTGTTGATCAGCTCGATCTGTTCCTCGGTGGTACCGGCCAACAGTGCTTCCTGGAATGCCTCACGTAGACCGTGGGCGTCGGCGAACGGGCGCTGCTGATACGCACGCTCGACTACCCACGGGGTGCCCTGCACCAGACCGCCGAACGTGGCGGCGAACTCCTCGGCCGGCATCTCGTTGACCCGGTCG
Organism: Rhodococcus sp. 06-1474-1B; assembly: GCF_002258885.1. Lineage (NCBI taxonomy): Bacteria > Bacillati > Actinomycetota > Actinomycetes > Mycobacteriales > Nocardiaceae > Rhodococcus > Rhodococcus sp. 06-1474-1B. The sequence continues at coordinate 90,547 of NZ_NOYR01000024.1, forward strand.
AGGGTGATACCTGCACCCGGACCGCCGGCCACGGCCTGACCACGATTCCCGATGTGGAAGAACAGGACGTTGAGGACGATGGCAGAGACGGCTCCCAGGACGATTCCGCTGCCGAACAGCATCTCGAGCCAATCCGGCACGCCCTGCGAAACGGTGGGTTGGATGGTGACGAGCATCGCCAGTCCGAGACTGGTGGCGACGATGATCAAGTTGCGATGGTCGGTGAAGTCCACCTTCGACAGAGTCTGGATTCCGACGACGGCGACCGTCGCGAACAGGGCCAGTGCGGCACCGCCCAGTACCGGTGGCGGGATGGAGGCGACGACGGCCGCCGTCTTCGGCAGCAGACCGAGCAGAATCATGATGCCGCCCGCGCTGGCGACCACCCACCGACTACGCACACCGGTCAGTCGGACCAGGCCGACGTTCTCCGAGAATGCCGTGTACGGGAACGAGTTGAACGTGCCGCCGATGACGGTGGCGACTCCATCGGCCCGCAGCGTCGCAGCGATGTCGTCCTTCTTGATGCGCTTGCCGACGATCTCACCCGTCGCATAGACACTGCCGGTGGTTTCGACCGCGATGATGAGCATGACGACGATCATCGAAATGATGGCGACGACACTGAATTTGGGCACACCGAACAGGAAGGGCTGGGTGAATCCGACCCACGATGCTTCCGCGGTGCCGTCGAAGTTCATGTCCCCCAACACGAATGCGACGGAACTGCCGATGACCAGACCGAGCAAGACGGCGATGGTGGCCATGAAGCCCTTGAAGAACCGTTGGATCAGCACGATGATCAGCAGCGTTCCGATCGCGTACGCCATCCATCGACCGTTGGTCGGATCCTGTTCGTGTGTCGCAGGATTGGTCACCGCATCGTTGACCGCTACCGGCAGCAATGCGACGCCGATGATCGTGATGACAGTTCCGGTCACCACCGGTGGGAAGAAGCGCAGCAGCCTACTGAAGTACGGTGCCATGAAGAACGTGACCAGACCGGCGACGATGACGGCACCGTAGACGTACAGCAACCCCTCGGTGCCGCCGCCGTTGGCCATTGCGATCGCGATCACCGGCGACACACCGGCAAACGTGACGCCCTGCAGAAGTGGGAGCCGGACACCGATCTTCCAGAACCCGACCGACTGAATGATCGACGCGATACCGCAGGTGAACAGGTCCGCGTTGATGAGATGGATCAGCTGTTCGTTGGTCAGCCCGATTGCACTGCCGATGATGATCGGTACGAGAACGGCACCGGCGTAGAACGCGACCACGTGTTGAAACCCGTACGCGGCCAATTTGGGAACAGGAAGCACTTCGTCGACGGGATGGACGCGCTTGCGTGTGATGGGCTTGACGGACATCGGTGGGCACCTCGCGGACGCAACAGGGTGGATTCCTGCGACGCTGCAGGAGAAGTGCACCAAGAATCGGTCATTGCGACCGCTGCCGCCAGTCGAGCGAGCACAAAGTTTCCGCCGCGCTCGAGGCGCGTGTTGTGCGATCATCCAAGACTCGGCAGAACAACTGAAGGAGCGACGATGTCCGACGCTGTCGTGGGAGTGGTCCTGGCCGCAGGTGCCGGAACGCGATACGGATCGCCCAAAGTGCTCGCTCACGACGGGTTGTGGCTTCGCACGGCCGTGCAGGCACTGACCGATGGTGGTTGTGACCAGGTGATCGTTGTGCTGGGCGCGGCCGACGTCACCGTGCCCGATGGCGCGACCGCAGTACACGCTCCCCATTGGGAGCAGGGAATGAGCGCATCCTTCACCGCCGGCTTGGCGGCCGCATCGGACGCGGAGTACGTGGTGGTTCACGTGGTCGACACACCCGACGTCGGACCGGAGGTCGTCCACGCCGTTCTCGACGCCGCACCGCGGACGGGTCTGGCGAGGGCAGTGTTCGACGGCCGCCCAGGTCATCCGGTCGTTCTGGCGCGTCGACACCTCGAGGCAGCTGCGGCATCGGCGTCGGGAGACTCGGGGGCGCGGGACTTCCTGCGGGGGAGGGACGACGTGATCGCCGTCGAATGTTCGCAGTGGGCAACGGGAATCGACCACGACTACCGGTAGCTACCGAATGTCGGCAACGATCGTCTCGGTCACGCGGACGAACTGGTGACCACCGCTGGGATAGGCGATCACGGTCGCGGACGGTAGGGCGGCCGAGTTCAGCGCCAGATGCGACACAGGGACGACCTCGTCGTCTCGGCAGTGCAGCAACGTCAGGTCGGTCCGCGGTTCGCCGGTGAGCGCGTACTGCGCCACGCCCCAGCCCTGCGGACTCCAGTCCGGCATGGCCAGCAGCGTGGCTTGCTGCGGATGGGCGCGCATCGCTTCGGCCAGGACCCGAACCACGATCGTGGCTCCGAAAGAATGCGCGACAACGCGGTCCGCAGGTCCTGCGTCGTCGAGCAGCTTCCGAACCGGCACAGCCCAGGCCTCGTAACCCATATCGCTGTCGGACAGTTCCGGCATGACGAGGTCGAGGCGCAGCGCCTCAGCCAACCCCTGCGCCAGCTCTGTGTCGTCGACGAAGCCGCCGGCACCGTGAACGAACAGAAGTCGGCCGACCATGCTGAGATCCTCTCCTCGACAACGCTGTCGTAGAAGGAGACCATCGAACGGGTTCCCTCGTGCGCGTTTTACGTACCTGGAGGGGCGCAAAACGCGCACGAGGGTTGACCGGAATTCCTGGAGACGGTGGTCGCGGTGTACTTTCGCGACCCGACCGGCCACTTCTTCGAGATGCTGACGCACTCCTACCTGGCGACGCCGGGTGAGCCGGTACCGTAACCACTGTGACCGAGCAGCAGTATGTTTCGATGACGAGGACCGCCTACGACACCGTTGCCGAGAGCTACGCCGACCTGGTTCGCGACGAACTCGACGGGCGGCATCTCGAGCATGGACTGTTGGCGACATTCGCGGACCGAGCGTCGACCGGCGGCGTTCTCGAAGTGGGATGCGGAACCGGCCGCATCGCCGACCAGTTGCACCGCCTCGGTCTCGATGTAGCGGGAATAGACCTGTCGCCCAACATGATCGAGGTCGCGCAGCGCGAACACCCGCACCTGCGATTCGGTGTCGGATCGATGGAGGCACTGGACGCGGGGGACAGCTCCCTGGCGGGGATCGTTGCCTGGTACTCGATCATCCACACGCCTCCGCACCAATTGTCGACGATATTCGCCGAATTGCATCGGGTGCTGGTGCCGGAAGGTCTGCTGCTGTTGGCATTTCAAGCAGGCAACGAGCGAGTCCGACTCGAGCAGGCGTACGGACACTCGGTCTCGTACGACGCATACCGACTCGACCCGGACGCGGTCGCGGGCATGCTCGTCGAGGCGAACTTCGAGGTGGACGTCCGCGTGCATCGAGCTCCGATGGGATACGAGTCGACATCGCAGGCATTTCTGTTGGCCCGCAAGCGAACATCATGACGTCTCGAGACCGGTAGGATTTGCCCGATGTGCGCACCCCGTCCACGCGTTTTGTTCGTCACCGACTTGGCGTATCTGTCTAAGGGCCGACGCTACTGCGACGAAGACATCTTCTTGTCTTCGCAGCTCCGTGAGTGGGTCGACATCGCGCTGTGTCACCCGCTCGATGCGCTGGCACTGATGGATGGCTTCGATGCTGTCGTCGTCCGGAACTCCGGACCTGTGCTGGGATACCAGGAAGCGTTCGACGCGTTTGCTCGCCATGCGCGCGAGAACGGCACGAAGGTTTTCACCCAGCTGACCGGCAAAGGCGACCAGAGAGGAAAGCAGTACCTGGTCGATCTTTTCGCAGATGGTTTTCCGGTCATACCTACCGTCGACGATCCGCGGGGCGTCTCGCGCTTACCCGAGGTGAATACCTATGTGGTGAAACCGAAATGGGGTGCCGACTCGATCGGCATGCGTCAGATCGGACGCGCCGAACTGTCGGAAGTCGAGCCGGGCACATTGATTCAGCCGCGGATCGATTTTGTCTACGAAGTGTCGTTCTACTTCATCGGCCGCGCAGTGCAATACGCCCTGTACGCCCCGGACCCCGGCCGACGTTGGGAGTTGGAGCCGTACTCGAGTACTGCTCAGGACGAAGAGTTCGCGCAACGTTTCGTCGACTGGAACGACATCGACCACGGAATCACGCGGGTGGACGCATGCCGCACCGTCGACGGAACGCTGCTGTTGGTCGAGCTCGAAGACCTGAACCCGTACCTCTCACTCGACCGGCTGCCCGAAACGGCGCGTCGACACTTCGTGACCAACATTGCGGACGCGATCGTAGCGCTGTGTGCTCAACCGTAGCGGGCGAAAACAGTCGTGATTCTCGGACCGAACGACGCGGTATCGCGTCGCCCCTCGCGAATCGTGGTGGCAGGAACATCCGGTTCCGGTAAGACCACGTTGTCGGCTCGTCTCGGATCGATTCTGGGAATCGAACACATCGAGATCGACAGCCTCTATCACGGGCCTGACTGGACGCCCCGTGCCACGTTCGAGCAGGACGTGGACGAGTTCATCACCCGCCCAGCCTGGGTCACCGAGTGGCAGTACAGCGTGGTGCGGGATCGACTCGCCGATCGGGCCGACCTCTGCCTGTGGCTCGATCTGCCTCGTCGAACGGTGATGCGGCAGATCGTCTTCCGCACGCTCCGTCGTCGGGTCGGTCGAACAGTGCTGTGGAACGGCAACTTCGAGCCACCGCTGTATCGCATATTTCTCGATCGCGAGCACGTCGTCCGGTGGGCCTGGAACACGCATCGGATGACGGCCGCGCGAGTTCAGCGACTGAACATGCGCCGACCGGACCTGACGATCGTGCGATTCCGATCGCACGCAGAAGTGAACAGATGGCTGGCCGATCGACTGGTTCCGGCGGCGAGATTCTGAACCGCGTCTGTCAGCAGTTGAGTCGGTCGGCAAGGGACTCGATCGAGTCTGCGCTGTAGGTCCACTCGGCTTCGGGAGCAAGGTCGAACGTCTGCGTCGGGCCGTGTTCCAGCGGGCGGGCGACGAATGCGGTGGCGAAGCCACAGTCGGCTGCGGCGGCGAGGTCGCTGTTGTGGGCGGCAACCATCATGCACTCGTCGGGACGGAGCCCGAGGATGTCCGCGGTACGCAGGTAGGCGTCGGGCATGGGCTTGTACGCCTGCACCGGTTCTGCGCCGAGGATGGCGTCCCAGGGAAGGCCGGCATTCTTGGCCATGTCCAGCAGCAGAGAGATGTTGCCGTTCGAGAGCGGTGCTACGACGAACTCGGTGCGCAGCCGCGTGAGCCCGGGAACGGAATCGGGCCACGGCTCCAGTCGATGCCACGCGAAATTGAGTGCGGTCGTCGCGTCCGCATCCAGGTCGATCTCGAACTCGGAGAGCACCGTTCGCAGGGACTCCAGGTGCAGTACGTCCAACCGAGTGAAAGGTCGCCCACCGGACCGCACCTGTTCCATGGCCGGTTGATAGAGGCTCCGCCACCGATCGGCAAACCGATAGCTGTCGACTCCCGGACCGCAGATTTCGGAGACCTCGCGGGCGATGCTCGTGCGCCAATCGACGACGGTGCCGAAGACGTCGAACAGCAGCGCTTTCAACGCTTCTTCTTCTTCTTTTTCTTCTTGTCCGCCGGATGTCCTACCGCAGACAGGATGGCTCCGGCCAGGGGAATGAGAAGGAAGAAAAGCCACTTCTGGTCGAAATCGGTGAGAAAGAACAGAGCAAGTGATCCGAAGATGACGATCGGCATCACCACTGCAGCCCAATCGATTCCGCGGTCCTTCACGGCCGGTGCGTCGGTGCCGGATCGAGCGACCGACGCAGTGCCGGACGCGGCAGGGAGGTCGACGAATACCGATTCGAGCTGTCCACGCGTCGTCGCGGATGCGATTGTGGCACTGCGCTCGTCGAATTCGGGAACCGTCAGGCGGCCCTCGCTGAAGTGCTGACTCAGCACATCGAGGGCCTTCTCCCGATCAGCGGTACCGATACGTATTTCCGGAAGCTCGGACATTGCTACAGGGTAGCGCTATCCGCGCCGCCGTTCGATGCCGAAAGTCGCCCGGGGGTCGATCCGTTCGGCATCGAACGTCGGTGTCACTTGATTTCTGCGAGGACGGTGCCTTGGGTGATGGCGTCGCCTGCGGTGACGCTCAGGCCGGTGATGGTGCCTGCTTTGTGGGCGGTGACGGGGTTTT
>NZ_NOYR01000003.1:0-89912 GCF_002258885.1 Rhodococcus sp. 06-1474-1B
CGCTATCGGCGCGGGTACCGACGTTGCTATCGCGTCGGCCGGAGTGATCCTCGCCAGCGACGACCCGAGGTCGGTGTTGTCGGTGATCGAACTCTCGCGGGCCTCGTACCGGAAGATGAAGCAAAACCTCTGGTGGGCAGCGGGATACAACCTCATCTCAGTTCCGCTCGCGGCAGGAGTGCTCGCGCCGGTCGGGTTCGTGCTGCCCATGTCGATCGGCGCGATCCTGATGTCGCTGTCGACGATCATCGTCGCCGCGAACGCGCAGCTGCTTCGGCGACTCGACCTCACGCCCGACACCATCACCGGAGCGGTGAACGAGGGGAGTTCCAATTCTCCGTCGCAGCGCACACCGTCACTGTGAGAGCTGATCTCGTACCGGAAACGCAGCCCTGACGACTGCGAAGCGCTGATGGCCGCACCCTCTCCGCCGGAGAGGATGCGGCCATCGTTGTGTATAGCGGACCAGGTCAGCCGAGCAGCCGCTGCATGGTCTCGATTTCCTGCTGCTGGGTGGCGACGATGGTGCGGGCCATCTCCAGGGCGTCAGGGTTGGAACCGTCTGCGATTTCGGTGTTGGCCATCTCGATGGCACCGGTGTGGTGGGCGATCATCATCGTCAACCACTGGCGGTCGAATTCGGGTCCCGACGCTGCCATCAACGCGTCCATGTCCTGAGCGGTCATCATGCCGCTGTCGGAGCTGTGGTCCATCCCGCCCATCTGACTCATGTCAGCCGAGGGCGCGGGCTGGCCCCACTCGGTGAGCCAGGTGGTCATCTGGTCCATCTCGGGCTGCTGTGCGCCGGCGATCGCCGATGCCAGCGACAGCACGTCCGGGTTGTCGGTGCGGCCGTTCGCCATGTCGGCCATCTCGACTGCTTGGGCGTGGTGCGGATACATCATCTGCGCGAACATCACGTCGGCATCGTTGAACTCTGCGGACGCGCTTGCTTGGGCCGAGGACATCGGTGCCGAGGACATCGAGCCCATGGAATGCCCGTCCATCGACGACTCGGTCGAGTCGTTGCTACAGCCGACGACGAGGAACGCGCTGGCGGCGGCAGCAGCGAGTGAAGCCATGACTTTGGTACGCATGTGGAATCTCCTTGCAAGAGTGGACAATCAGGGGTGTGTGACGTGTTTCGGTCCGCCGGTCGACGCGCGTCTACCGGGCTCCCTGTCACACTCGCAAGGTCACCGATCTGTCCAACTCCCACAACGTCCACGGCGGTGCACGTTCGAGCGTGGAATCGGTGCATCCGACGGTCCGGTTGAGTAGCGTCGGTACTGGATCGATGGCTGCGCTCAACGCCGGGACCGTCAGCGCGGGCGACGACACCGTCGTGCCCACACAAGGGTGCATCATTTGGTGGGCCGTCGGGCAGTCGTGCTCCCCGGCCATCACCGGAACCGACATAGTTTCGGACATATGAAGCGGCGTCGCCATCGAGGCACGGCCGCCGTTCAACGACATCGAGCCGGTTACGGACATCGACATCGGTGTCACCGAATGCATCAACAGGACACCGAACACCGTCAGTGCAATTAGCAGACCGGTCACCGAGGCCGTGCCCCGTCGACCACGTCTGACTGCCAATTGCATGCCCTTGACGGTAGCAGAGATACCCCCCAGGGGTAATGGCGAACCAGGGGATCGCCCGCCCTCCGCTGTCGGGCAGAGGCCGAATCTCTGGGAAACGCCGCCCCAGTTAAGGAGCTGTGCACTCGACTTCTGAACCAGTGCAGCTCACTTCTGAATCTGACAATCTGTCAGTTTCAGAAGACGGCTGCACTCATTGCAGGCGTTACGAGGGTGAGTGCACGTGTCTTCTGACATTCTGATGTCAAAAGTGCGGTGCACGGTCGCATGTTCGGCTCTCGGTGACAGGGAGGCTTGTGATGGACCCCGACAAGCTCGACGTCGTGGAGACCGGTGTGCTGACAGCGTCGGGGGAGCGGTGGTCCCAGGCCGAGACCCGTTTCGCTGTCCTGGCTCCCTTGCTGGAGATGCATCCGGTGCGTTCGGAAGCGGTCGACGCTGCAGCGCAGCGCTTGGGACTGTCCAGGCGGCAGGTCTACACGTTGGTCGGCAGGCTCAGGAACGGGACGGGGACGGTCACCGATCTTCTGACGAAGGTCTCGTCGGGTGGGCGTGGCCGCAGCCGAGTATCCGCTGAGGTCGAGGAAGTGATCGCCGACCATCTGACTCGATACTTTCTTCACCGTCAGAAGCTCAGTGTCGCTGCGCTGCATAGACGTATCGCATTGGCCTGTCACCGTGCGGGTCTGCCTGTGCCGGCCAGGAACACCGTCACCGCGCGTATCGCCGGCCTCCATCCGGCGTCGGTGGCCAGGTCACGCGGGGGACCCGATGCCGCCCGGCCGCGTCAGTCCGCCGGCGACGTTCCACCGGCGGTTGCGGGGATTCTCGATCAGGTCCAGATCGACCACACCGTCGTCGATGTGATGATCGTCGACGAGTACGAGCGTCAAACGATAGGTCGCCCCTACTTGACGATCGCCATCGATGTCTTCAGCCGTACCGTCCTCGGGTTCGTCGTCACTCTGGAGGCACCGTCAGCCGTATCTGCTGGGTTGTGCCTGGGCCGGGTGTGCAGCGAGAAGCAGACGTGGCTCGAAGCATGCGAGCTGGCCGAACAGGTGCAATGGCCGATGGCAGGCAAGCCGAAGCGGTTATACCTCGACAATGCCGCCGAGTTCAAAAGCGAAGCGTTACGCCGCGGATGCGCCCAGCACGCGATCACCCTCGAATACCGTCCACCGGGCCGGCCGCATTACGGCGGGATCGTCGAACGCATTCTCGGAACGGCGATGACGGCTGTGCACGAGCTACCCGGGACCACTTTTTCGAACCCCGCGGACCGAGGAAATTACGACTCGGACAAGCACGCCGCGTTGACATTGCGCGAGTTGGAGCGCTGGCTGGTTCTGGCGATAGCCTCGTATCACGCGAGCGTGCATTCAGGGATCGGGAACACTCCGGCCGCCGTGTGGGCCGGCGGTGTCGCCGCAGCTGGTCATGCCCATCGTGTGGTGCTCGGCGAGACCGCGTTCCTGGTGGACTTTCTTCCCGTCATCCGGCGACGTCTGACGCGCACGGGCTTCGTTCTCGATCACGTGCACTACTTCTCGAACGCGCTCAAACCGTGGGTTGCGCGGCGAGAGGAGTTGGGGCGGTTCGTGATAAGACGTGACCCACGCGATCTGAGCAGAATCTGGGTCCTCGAACCAGACGGTGCAGGCTATGTCGAGGTGCCGTACCGGACGATGTCACATCCCGCGGTGACACTGTGGGAGCACAGAGCTGCTATCGCCCGTCTCCGCGAACAAGGTCGGTCGAACGTTGATGAGAGCGCACTGTTTTCGATGATCGAGCAGATGCGTGAGGTCACCGACCGCTCGCAGAAAGCCACCCGCAAAGCCCGGCGCAACCGTGCCCGCCGCACGCATCTCACCGGCGCCGCGTCTGCACCGATCCCGGCGATCCACCCGCCGGTGGAGCCTGAAACGGACGGCGGCACCGCAACGCCGGTCTTCAGCGACATCGAGGAATGGTGAGCCGATGACCGCATCGAAAGGAAGCAGCAACGAACCCACCGAGTCGTCCAGCGAGGATTTGGGGCACCTGCGGGAGTCGGTTCGACCGCTCACCGCACTCGACGACGCGGAGCGGATCCGGTTGATCCGGTCGGAGAGATGGACGGGTATCCGCAGGCCCGTACGGTCATCGACCATCTGGAGACGTTGCTGTCGTGGCCGGACCGACAGCGTATGCCGAACCTACTGTTGCTCGGTCCGACGAACAACGGCAAGTCGATGATCATCGAAAAGTTCCGGCGCACTCATCCGCCGATCAGCTTGTCCGACCGCGAGCAGATACCGGTGTTGTGCATGCAGATGCCCCCGGACCCGTCACCCGGCCGGTTCTACCTCGCACTGCTCACAGCGTTGGGAACACCGACCAGGCCCCGCAATCGGGTCCACGAACTCGAACAGCAAGCATTGATGCTGCTCCGCGCCACCGGCGTGAAGATGTTGATCATCGACGAGCTCCACAATGTTCTCGCCGGCCGCGACAACGTCCGCCGCGAATTCTTGAACGTGCTGCGATTCCTGGGCAACGAACTACGCATTCCTCTTGTCGCTGTCGGAACCCGCGACGCCTACCTCGCCATCCGGACCGATCCCCAGCTGGAGAACCGATTCCACCCCATGACTTTGCCGGTCTGTACCAACACTGCCGACACCAGATCACTGCTGGCCAGCTTCACCACGAGCTTCCCCCTCCGTAAACCCTCGCACCTGACATCACCGGAGATGACCGACTACCTCCTCACTCGCTCCGAGGGCACCATCGGTGAACTGACAACGCTGCTCACTGCCGCAGCAGTGACCGCCGTCGACAGCGGAGAGGAAGCGATCACCTCATCGGTGCTCACGCGCACTCTGTACCTCGGTCCCACCGAGCGGCGCCGCCAGTTCGAGCGCCACCTCGCGTGAACGCGCGGCTCGCACCGATGCCCGGTGATGCGTACGTTCGCCCGTGGCCGCTGCATCCGCAGCCACTGCCAGGTGAGGCCCTCTCGTCCTGGGTGGCCCGGATATGCGAGCTGTATCCGCACATCAAGCCTTCTGACCTGCTTGCAGACCTCGATATCGATTGTGCTGTCGAGGATCTCGACCGCTACACACCGGAGCCGATACTTATCGAGCTGGCCGGTCGCGGCGCAGTCCCGGTAGAGAGGGTGCGGATGATGACGTTGGCGGGGTGGACACCGTGGTTGCTCGACAGCACCGACCCCGCCGACTGCGACTTCGACACCTACGTCCACCAGTTCTCGATCCTGCTACCGGCCGACCTCGCGAGGGAGGATCGACGACGTCGCACACCCACGAGCGAGGCATGGTTGCCGTGGGCGAGCACTCCGCGTAGTCGGGCATGCCCGGCATGTGTCGACAGCCTCGAATCCACTGCTGGTATCAACATGGCTCTGCTGCAGCAATATCCGGTGCTGAGCAGCTGCCTCGACCACCGTTGTCGACTCGAACCCTGCTCTGTTTTCCCTGGTCATGCGATCTTCTGGGATCAGGTCCGGTTCGGTTCGGACGAACGGGTCTCGCCCGTTCCGGTTCCCTCGGCGGTCACGGACCTCGATCGGCGCAGCACCGAGGCCCTGACGACGGGATGGGTGGAACTCGGCCCAGGCCGGGTACATGCCGCAGTCTGGTTCCGACTGCTGCGCACCGTCGTCGACGAAGTGTCCTCACCACTGGTTCGCACCGGACGGTGGGCGACGAGACTCGTTGCGATCTGGAAGGCCGCCGGTCGTTCCCGCCCGCTCCGGACCGCGTGGGTTCCGTTCGAGGACCTGCACTGGGACGAGCAGGCGAAAGTCCTCGAGGCCGCAGCGATCGGCATTGCGATGGTCGAGAGCGGTGAGATCGACGCCGGCGGTGCGCACGCATCTCTGCTGAGCCCACGACCGTATGAGCCGGTCGATCCCGGGACAGCTCCGACGCGCTCGTCTTATCCCGCACCCGAGCGCGATTTATGGGCTGACGCGCACGCTGCGGCCGAGGCCGCCATCGCGGCAGCGCGCGTCGATCCCGCATCCGCCAGTTCGTTGTACAACTTCCTGCGCTGGGGGTGCCGCACCGCAGCGGAGCTGGATGAGACGGTGCAACTGTTCCTCGACCACGGGATCCCGCTGCACCATCCGCCGACATAGCTATCGCCCGATGGAGCGGGGTCGTCCGCGGCGCACACGCGGCGACAGCCGAGAAGCCCGTTTTCGCGCCCGGGTCATAGTCACCAACGTTATCTGTGCGGTGACCGACGAGAATTTTCCTTCCCGCACCATCATCGCGAAAAGGCCTGCTCAGCGTGTTTTCGGCTTGAGAGGTCTGTCGGAGGTGCTCGCTACAGTGCTTGTCATGGCAGATCGGCAGCTCGGTAAGGTCGGGGACGCGGATTCACTCGTCTCGGTGAGTGGTGTGGCAGTGTTCCCGGACCTACCGGTCGAGGTCGCTGCTCGGATAGAACAGTCGATCGCAGCTTCTCGTTCGGCCGGAACACGCCGTGCCTATGCCTCGGCGTGGAGGCGATTCGAGAACTGGTGCATCGTCCTCGGGCACCAGGCTTTGCCGGCGCATCCCGCAACGGTGGCGGCGTACCTCGTCGGCGCTGCCGACACGCTCACCGTCGACGGGACGCGGGCGTATGCGCCGTCGACGTTCGACAAATGGATCGCGGCGGTCACGGACCGCCACCGCGCTACTGGACACGACAACCCGTGCGGGCACGAGATGGTCCGCGCCACCCTCTCGGGTATCCGGCGGGATTACGCGTCTGCGGGGGAGCGGCCCCGCAGGCCCCGTGCCCCGCTCCTCACCGCTGACATCACTACGATCGTCGACCACGCCCGACGCACTGCAGCGGGCTGGGCGTCGGAGGTCCTCGAACGCCGCGACACCGCGCTACTGCTGATGGGCTACACCGGCGCATTCCGCCGCAGCGAACTCGTAGCGCTCGAATGCCGCGATGTCCACCGCGACCGCCTCGACGGTGCGCACGTACGTATCCGGAAGTCGAAGACCGACCAGGACGGCACCGGAACCGTGAAAGCACTCCCGTTCACCGACCGCCACGAGTCATGTCCGGTCTGCGCGTGGGTGCGATGGCTGCAGATCGTCGCAGCGTTCGACACCGGCGGCAGAGTTGCTGTCATCCGAATACTTTCCCGCGCAGTGGAATTCGACTCCCATATCTGCCGCGGCACCCTTCCTGTGGTCGAGAAACGGTCCCCTCTGTTTCGGTCCGTCCGTAAGAACGGCAACCTCTCCGACACAGCCCTGTCCGGAGCCGCGGTGCACGCGGCGATCCGCCGCCGCGCTACTCGAGCTGGATACGGCCCCGTCACCGTCGCTCAGCTCGGCGGGCATTCCCTCCGTTCCGGCTTCGTCACGCAGGCCTTCCGCAACGGAGCTGACGCGCATGCGATCATGCGCCAAACCGGGCACACCACACCCGCAATGGTCGAAACATACGCTCACGAGAATGCGCCACTGGTCGGCAACGCCGTCACCGAGCTCGGCTTATGACCAGGCACCCGACCGAGCCAGTGAGCGGCGACGGGACGACCGGGGTAGATGCTGACCACGACGACCGCCCTTGTCCGATACGTGCATCGGACATCACGAACACGTCGATACCGAGGCGGGATCGGCACACGTGGTCACTGTTCGAGGACTGGTGCACCGCCCATGGCGAACCCCCATTGGCGGCCTCTCCTGAGTCACTTGCTCGGTTCCTGTATGCGCACCCCGCCGCGCCGACGACCCAACGCCGTCGGATCGCGGTGATCGACTCCGCTCATCATCGGCATCTATTACCTCCTCCAGGGCGCGCTGAGACCGTCCGGGCTGCGCTGGATGGGGCCCGCACGTCGCGCCTGCAGGAGGTGGCAGCCGTGATCGGCGGAATCATCGCACGGCTTCCCGAATACGGTTGGCCGTCAGCGTTGTTTGCACGCAGAGACGTACTGATCCTCACGCTCGCTACGACAGGTCTGCCGTACACGCAGATCGCGGCCCTGCGGGCATGCGATGTCACCGCCGATGCGGGTCTCGACGCCCTTCGCGTCGAGACAGGCCGCGGCGTTCATACCCTCACCTCCCTCGCGCTGGCGGGGACGGGCATTTCTCCGCGCACGGTGTACCAGCGCTGGTGTGAGGTGCTCGGCCATCAGGCCCGGTATCCGAGCACCCGAATGCTCGCCGACGCTTTCGATGCCGTGGACGGCACCGGGCTCGGCGGATACGACCGGTATTTCGACCCGGCCGGTCAACATCCGCTGTCGACTGCGATCGACCGGTGGGGCCACACCCCGTTGGCTGCGACCCCGCTGACCGCCCGTGCGGTAGCGGGCATCGTGCGAATGCACTGGGACGGAAGGGCACCCACCCACCTGCAGCCCACTGCGCGGTCACAACATCCGGAGCAGATCGCGGCACCGGATCCAGTACCGCGGGTTCTACTCGACCCCGGCTACTACGAACGCGGAACGCTTGCGCGTAGACACGCCCACGGTCTTCTCGACGACGTGGACTCTGTCCTGGCCGATGTCGAAACCCGCGCGGACAGCCTGTTGGAAGCTCTCGTCGACTTTCTCGAATCGGAGACCGCACGCGTGCCGGCCGACACCGTCGAGTGACTAGTGGTTGGTACTCGGGTTTGCACACACTCTTCTTCTCACGGCAGGGAGGCGGTGACGTCTCAGAAATCTCCGAGATGAAGATCGATCAGGCCGCGAACGAACGAGGCATCGATCTCGACCCCGTTCTGCGGGGTCTACGTCGAATCCGGGTCGTCTGAGAGTCGGGGATTTCGGAAATCTTTCGGAGAGCGTCCGGTCCAGCGTTTGAAGGCGTGAGAGAAGTTGGCGAGGTCGCTGTATCCGAGTTCGGTAGCGATCTCGCTGACCGAAACCGATCGGTCGAGGAGCCGTAGCATCGCGCGTTCGTACAGCAGCGAGTGGCGCACCTTGCTATAGGTGGTTCCTTCTTCGGCAAGCCGCCGTTTCAACGTGCTACTCGACATCGACAATGCTTGTGCAACATCATGGTTGGTTCGCTGTCCGAGGTCCTTTTCCAACTGTTGCCTCACCTTCTCGGCGGATGACATGGACCCACTCCGCTGGGCGAGTGTTCGCTGCAGATCAGTGATAGCGAGACGATATGCGAGGGGGTCCGAGAAGCGACAAGCCTTGTTTAGTGTGTCCTCGGGTACGTGGACGAAGGAAATCGGAGCGTCGAAGAACCGGCGATTCGCCGGACCTTTGTCGTGGCTCACCTCGGTCGGCTCCGGCCAGCTCAGATGGAGTGTCACCGGCGATATGTCACCGGCGAGCATGTCCAGCAGTCGTAGTAACGCCGACCCGCCGTAGGTGATGACCAAGCAGTCCAGTGCGGAATCGCCTGTGTGCGCAGTGAGCCCGACGATCAGACCGTAGTCGCCGGTGTGGAACTGCGATTTCAACGCCGTGGAGATCAATGGTAGGTATGTCAGGAGATCGACGATCTCGGCGACCGAACCAGCGCTGATCAAAGGTGAACTCAGGGGCCCGAACGATGTCAACTGGGCCTGCTCGGCAAACGCAAATCCGAGTCGAGTGGCCTGGGCGATATCGAGTTCGGGATAGACCTCCCGAAACCACCGTATCGGCGCCTGGACGTCATGCTGAATGAGCGTCGCTTCACTGGTTCCTTCGCGGTGCATGATCGCGCGAAGCCGCGCGGCGGCGTCAGGGTCGAGTGCGCGGCGTTCGAGCAGCTGCACGAACGCAAGCGGTGGCACGCCCTCGTCGCTCAGCTTCACGGTGACCCCTTTGACCCGAATTCACAAGTTTATGACTCCACCGAACATAGCCGTCACCCGCGTTTGCGACGACACTTTCGTCAATCACGCCGGAAAACGAGGAGTTGACATGGCAGCTGTAATTTTCGTCGCCCACGATGGTGAGAAGCACGAGGCGGCTCTGGTCGAAGGTCGCTCGCTGATGCAGATTGCAACCGACAATGCTGTGCCGGGGATCGATGGAGACTGTGGGGGCGAAACGGCCTGTGGCACCTGCCATGTGATCGTCGACCCGCAGTGGTCAGGAGAGGTGGGTCTGTCCGGCGCCGACGAGGAGGAGATGCTGGCGATGAACCCCGAGCGTGAACCCACGTCTCGGTTGTCGTGCCAGATGGTGGCCTCGGAAGCGTGGGATGGCCTGATCGTTCGAACACCTGAATTCCAATTGTGATGTGCGAAAGGCAGGCACGACAGCATGAAAGTTTCTGAGTCGATCGCCGACAAGGTCCAGTCGACCATCCCGATAGGGCTGCAGATCCAGGGCGCTCATTTGTACGACAAGACCCGACGGTGGGTGACTGGCACGAATGGCAAGAAGATCTTCGTCGAAAGTCCCATTCCACCGGTCGAGGATGTCGAGCTCGCCGACATCGACCTCAGTAACCCCTTTCTTTACAGACAAGGGCGGTGGCAGTCGTACTTCGAGCGCGTGCGGAACGAGGCACCGGTTCATTACCAACCCAATAGTCCGTTCGGCCCGTTCTGGTCGGTCACGCGCCATGCCGATATCGTGGCCGTCGACAAGAATCACGCTGTGTTCTCGGCCGAACCGTTCATCGTCATCGGCGTTCCGCCCCGGTTTCTCGATATCGAGATGTTCATCGCGATGGACCCGCCACGCCACGACAAGCAGCGCGCTGCCGTCCAGGGGGTTGTCGCACCGAAGAACCTCCGGGAGATGGAGGGACTGATCCGATCGCGGGTACGGGAGGTATTGGACGACCTCCCCTTGAACGAGCCGTTCGACTGGGTGCAGAATGTCTCGATCGAGTTGACAGCTCGGATGCTCGCAACTCTTCTGGATTTCCCCTACGAACAACGCCGCAAACTCGTCTACTGGTCCGATTTGGCAACCTCGATGGAGCAAGCCAACGGTGGGCCCTCGGACAACGACGAGGTGTTCGAGGGCATGCGTGACATGGCGCGTGGCCTCAGCGCTCTCTGGCATGACAAAGCAGCCAGGAGGTCTGCAGGGGAAGAGTCCGGTTTCGATCTGATCACCATGTTGCAGAGCAACGAGGACACCAAGGATCTGATCGATCGTCCGATGGAATTTCTGGGCAACCTCGTCCTGCTGATCGTCGGTGGGAACGACACGACGCGTAACTCGATGAGCGGTGGCGTTCTTGCGTTGAACCAATTCCCCGACCAGTTCGAGAAATTGAAGGCCAATCCCGATTTGATCCCCAACATGAACTCGGAAATCATCCGATGGCAAACACCCTTGGCGTACATGCGCCGAATCGCCAAAGCCGACACCGTTCTGAACGGACAATTCATCCGCAAGGGTGACAAATTGGTGATGTGGTATGCCTCGGGTAACCGCGACGAACGCGTTTTCGAGAATCCTGATGATTTCATCATCGATCGTGCCAATGCGCGCAATCACATCGCGTTCGGATTCGGTGTGCACCGGTGTATGGGCAATCGGCTGGCCGAAATGCAGCTGCGGATTCTGTGGGAGGAGTTGCTTCCCCGCTTCGAGAACATCGAGGTCGTCGGCGACCCCGAGTATGTTCAGTCGAATTTCGTGCGGGGCATCAGCAAGATGATGGTGCGCCTGACGCCTACTTCCAGCGTATGACATCGCAACGGGCGATCATCGTCGGCGCAAGCCATGCTGGGGCACAACTGGCAGCTAGTTTGCGCCAAGAAGGTTGGACAGGCGACATCGTCCTCATCGGTAACGAGTCTGCCGCTCCCTATCAACGCCCCCCGCTGTCGAAGGCATATCTGGCGGGCAAATGCGTACTCGACGATATCGCCATTCGCAGCACGGACTTCTACTCCAAGCAAGGTATTCAGCTCCTGAACGCGCAGGTGGAGGCCATCGTTCGGTCGGAAGGCAACGTCGTTCTCGACACCGGGGAGAAGCTGGCCTACGACAAGCTCGCGCTGTGCACGGGAGCCCGCCCTCGTCGGCTCACCGTTCCCGGGGCCGATCTCCACGGGGTCTACTACCTGCGCACCGCAGCGGACGTCGAGAGGATACGTATGGCCACCGGCCCTGGCCGGCGGGTGGTGATCGTCGGAGGCGGCTACATCGGACTCGAGACAGCGGCATCGCTGCGCGCACTGGGCGTGCAGGTCACAGTTCTCGAGGCAACTGGGCGTGTGCTCGAGCGGGTCACTGCTCCCGAGGTTTCGACGTTCTTCGAGCGGATACATCGCGAGCAGGGAGTCGACATCAGAACGAACGCGATGGTTCAGGGCCTGTCCGGTGACCGTGAGGTTCGTGAAGTCAGTTTGGCCAGCGGGGAATCGATCCTCGCAGATCTGGTCATCGTCGGTGTCGGCGTCGAGCCGAACACCGACCTCGCCGCCGATGCGGGTCTTGTCATCGACAACGGCATCGTGATCGACGATCACACTCGGACCAACGACCCCGACATCATGGCGGCGGGGGACTGCGCGAGCCACGACATGGCCCGTTACGGCCGTCGACTACGGTTGGAGTCCGTCTCGAGCGCAGGAGAGCAGGCCAAAGTCGCTGCGTCGACCGCCTGCGGGAAGTCCAGAAAAATCGAAGCGTTGCCGTGGTTCTGGTCGGATCAGTATCACTTCAAGCTGCAGATCGCCGGCCTCAACACTGGATACGACGAAGTGGTTCTCAGTGGTGACCCCACCCGCGACAGTGATTTCAGTTGCTTCTATCTCCAGGCCGGTGAGCTCATTGCCGCCGACTGCATAGGTCGCCCGCGCGAGTTCATGTACAGCAAACGGGTGATCGCCCAGCGACTCCCCGTCCAACGCGAAGACCTGATGCTCGGCGCACTCGCGCGCAACTGACCGATCCTTCGGTCGTTGTGCACACAACAGCAACCGGTTTGCTCAGAGAAGGGAACATCGGCGATGACCATGACAGACCGCCCGCCCGGGGCACATACTACGCAGCCACCACACGCGTACCTGGGAGCAACGGACTTCCTCGACATCGAGCACGAATCCGTGCGGGCGTTCACCGCCGCGGTAATCGGGGATGCGAGCAGCGACCGTGACAAGGCCAGACGCCTCTTCGCCGCCGTCCGCGACCGGATCTGGTACGACCCGTACACCGTGTCGGACGATCCGGCCCACTATCGGGCGAGCTTCGTCCTCGAGGCCGGGCGCGCTTATTGCGTCCCGAAGGCGGTGCTGTTGACCGCAGTGTGCCGGGCGGCGGGTATCCCGGCACTGCTCGGCTTCGCCGACGTCCGAAATCACCTGCAGACCGAGACGTTGCGCGCGCTGATGGGCGGCACCGATCTGTTCGTCTACCACGGCTACAGTCGCCTCTACATCGAGGGCCGGTGGTTGAAGGCCACGCCGGCATTCAATGTCGAGTTGTGCGCTCGTTTCGGCGTGCCGCCAGTGGAATTCGACGGCGATCGCGATGCTCTCATGCATGCCTTCACCGCAGACGGAGCTCAGCACATGGAGTATGTCCGCGAGCGAGGAGTCTTCGACGACCTACCCTTGAACGCGATCTTGACGGTGCTTCGGCACGCCTACGGCCCCACGATCTTCACGGGCGCTCACCCACTCGATGATGTTTTCACCGGCCGCACCCGGCCGGACGAAACTCCCGGGGATCGAAACTCGCCGCGGGAGTCTCGATGAACACAAGCGGTGAGAACATACGCGCCGAACCCCGTATCGCGGCCGACTGCCGATCGGTCGGAGCTCTCTCCGCGAACAATCGCGATCGTGAACACTCGGACCGCCTCGGACACCTTCGAATCGGGTGAGCCGATACCTGCTGGCAGAGCTGTGCCACATGACTGTCTCGTCGGCGCGGCCGTGGTAAGGCCGACACCGGAAGTTGCACCGAACAGACGAGACCCGTTCTGCCGCTGGGGTTGCGGCTGCGGGCGATGAACGACCGATCCGAACGCCTCCCCGGGCACGAGACGACGCGCGATACCCATATCCCTCTCCCGTGTGCGCAGCCGCTACCGCGAGAGCGGGCCGACAGGCGTCTACCGATGTCTCTCATCTATGCAAGGAGCGCAGCATGACGAACAACGCACCTCACACCCCCGCCAGGACCGTGGCGATCACAGGTGGAGCTCGCGGCATCGGCTATCAGACAGCGAAGGAGTTGATTCGACGAGGCCACCGGGTCGCCATCGGCGACATCGACGAGGCACGTGCGAAGGAGGCCGCCGCCGAACTCGGGGTGAAGGTCGTCACCCGACTCGACGTCACCGAACCTGACTCGTTCACAACGTTTCTGGACCTGGTCGAACGTGAACTCGGACCCCTCGACATCCTGATCAACAACGCGGGCATCATGCCTACCGGCCACGCCCACGAAGAGGACGATGCAGTAACCCGGCGTCAAGTCGAGATCAACGTCCTGGGTGTCATCTTCGGGACCAAACTGGCTCTTCAGCGCATGCTGCCGCGCCGCACCGGACACATCATCAACACTGCGTCATTGGCCGGCGAGCTCGCGGTACCTGGTTTGGCGACCTACTGCGCTACCAAGTTCGCAGTCATCGGATTCACAGAGGCCGCACGACTGGAGTACCGCAAGTCAGGGGTTCGACTGTCCACAGTCCGCCCGACGTTCACCAACACCGAACTCGTCGCCGGAACCGCCGGCGCAAAGGGATTACGCAACGCCGAGCCGGAGGAGATCGCCCGCGCGACAGCAGATCTGATCGAGAATCCACGCCCCTTCGTCCGCGTCACCCGTCTCGCAGGCGCAATGGTCGCGGCGGTGAAATTCGTCCCCCGGCGGCTGGCGACCGGACTGGGTGCGGCCCTGAACACAGATTCGGTGTTCCTCGCGGACGTCGACATGGCTGCTCGCCGAACGTATCTCGACAGAATCCGGAACAGCTGAGCGTGCCGACACGCGCGCTCGACCAGCAACCCGAAAGGCAGTCACAGTGACCCCCACGACTCTGATCGAGAACTATCCCCACCGGATGGGAGGGCACTGCGGGTCGGGTGCAATGCGAGACCTTCTCCAGTGGCACGGTCTGGGATGGGACGGACCACCCGACGAGGGGTTGGTGTTCGCACTGGGTGGTGATCTGGGTTTGTCCTACCTGCGATCGGACGACCTGGTCCCACCGATGTACCTGGTCGGCCGCGGTGCCGACTTCGAGATCGACTTACCGCGCAGGCTCGGCGGACAAGTCGAGGTTCTCACGACCGACGATCCCGGTGAGGGATGGTCATGGGTTCGCGACGACATCGATGCGGGAAGACCCAGTCTGGTCTGGGCCGATATCGCTGAGCTGCCCTACTTACGGGTGAAACTGCAGATGAGTCGCCACGACATCGTGGTGATCGGCTACGACGAGATCGGGGGGACTGCCTCGGTCGTCGACAACGATCGGGCCGACGTGCAGAAGATCCCGCTCGACGCGCTGGCTCGGGCGCGATCTTCCACCTCGTTCCCGCAACCGACACGTCACTGCACGTACCGAATCACGTGGCCGCAGACACTGCCGCCCGTGTCGACTGCCGCGGCCGCGGCCTTCGCCCGATCCGCCGCCAGCATGCACGCCCCATCGACACCGGGAATAGCCGACCACATACCAGCAGCCGGTGCCGACGGTTTGGCCGCGGTCGACCAGCTGGCAACCGACGTCAAGAGCTGGGTCGACCTTCCGCCCGATGACCTCGAGACGCTGCTGTTCAGTCTCGGTATCTTCATCGAAAAGGCCGGAACCGGAGGCGGGCTCTTTCGTCGGCTTCTCGCCGACGGCTGTACCGAGATTGCACGTCTGACCGGTGATCCCGCTACCGCAGACCTCGCGGTGGCCGCCGATCACTGCGCCCAGGCCTGGACCGAAACTGCCCGCGCCGGAACACAACGCGGTCTCGATGTACGAACACGCGCAGCTGCGGTGGCCGTGTCGGCTGCCAGACTGTCGGAACTCGAGCTGATCCTGGTGGAGTCCCTGGAGTCTGCTTCACGCTCGCTGTCCGCCATCACGAGATGATGCCCACCGTCGTTCGATGGCGCGCGGTACACGGGGCGCATCGCACTGTGCTGCAGCTGTCGTCGCCGACACCGTACGCCCTGGCGACCTCACTGATCGGCTTGGAAGAGTCGATGACCTCTCGGCACAGTTCGTCTTTGAACTCGGTGCTGAAAGATCGACGCGATCTGCTCATGCTTGTAGATCCCTATTCCAAGCGGGTCTAGTGTCCGAATCCCTGGGCCGATCAGATCACGACGCCAGCCACTGGGCTGCGGGGTGGATGACCCTCATCTGCAACCTCGCCGACGTTTTCAACGCGCGGTTCACTTCTGACATAGTGCAGTTTATCTATCGAAACTAACAGCGGTGCAGGCCGAGCGCACGATGACGCGACAGACTCGGCACAATTTTTTTTCACGACAGAGAGGTCCGACCATGAAAAGAGTTCCGGACGAGGTCAGCGGGTCGGCCGGCCCGGCTGTCGAGAACTGGGCGCGCTCGTTCTGGAGCACGAGTTTCGACTCGCCTGATCTACCGCCCCACCACCCCGACTGTCTTGGTTGTGGGCCGCAGAACCCGCACGGCCACGCCCTGTCGGTCCAGCGTGACGAGAACGGCGTGGTGGCTCACCATGTGTTCGATCAACGTCATGTCGGGGCACCCGGGATAGCACACGGAGGCGCGGTGGCGACCGTTCTCGACGATCTGTTCGGCTTCCTGCTCTACACAGTGGGTGAGCTCGCCGTGACGCGGCGTCTCGAGCTCGACTACCTGGCGCCGGTTCTGCTCGGCACTCCATACGTATTGCGTGCTGCCGTTCGGTCTCGTGATGGGCGCAAACTGGATCTCACGGCCACGATGGACGATGCGCAGGGCCGCTCGGTAGCCACCGCTACTGCCCTGTTCGTGGTGGTCGAGGTCGAACACTTCATGCAGTCCCAAGCCCGAGCCCAACTCCGGGCCACGGACACGAATCACACCGAAGAATAGACACCCTGGCCGACCTTCACCGACGTCCATCACCCGCGGTGGCTGTCGTACGGCTGCGTCTACCTGGCGCAAAGACGGCGAGGACGAGTGCCCCAGCGGCGGTCAGCGCCGCCAACGACAGTGTCGCCTGACCACTTCCGTGTACGAATGCGGCGCTGGCGAACTCGGCCAGCGGCTGACCAGCTGGTCCTGCGCGGTCGGCGACCTGTAACGCGGCGGCCAGAGAATCGGCCACCGGACCACGGGCAGGCTCGGGTAGCTGGGGCAGAGCCGGCTGAATGTGCTGAACGTAACCGGCCGCGAGCACGCTACCGGCTACCGCAATCCCAATCGCGGCACCGATTTCGCGAGCTGCGTCGTTGACCGCGGCAGCCACCCCGTGCTTGGCCTCAGGAGTGTCCGAGACGATGGCGAAAGTCGCAGGGGCGGTACACAACCCCAAACCCGCACTCATGATGAGCAAGGGCCACAGCAGGTCAGGGTAAGTCGCCGCGACGGTCAGTCTGCTCACCATCACCAGTCCCGCCGCGATGGTGAGCAGACCTACAGTGGTCATCACCCGCAGCCCAACAATGTTCGACAGCCAGGGTGCAATCACCGAGATCACGATGAGCGGCACGACCATAGGGGTCAACGCCAACGCGGCGGTGAGCGGTCCATAACCGAGAATCAACTGCAGATACTGCACCAACAGCAAGAACACCCCGAAGGTCACCAGAAATTGGATACAGACAGACAGCGCGCCGGCACCGAAACCACGGCGGGCGAACAACCGGACATCGAGTAGGGGTGCCGAGGAACGTAGTTCTACGACGACGAACACCGCAACCGCAAACAAGCCCACCGCAGTGCTGATGGCGACGAGCGAATCCGACCAGCCACGGGCCGGAACCTCGATCACAGCGAAGACGATCGCCCCGACCGCGACAACTACGGTCACCGCGCCCACCCAATCGACCGGTGGATGCTCCTGCTGGCGGGACTCCGCGATACTGCATGCCAACCCGGCCAGAACCGCTCCGGCGACGGTCAACCCGACGAACACCGAGGTCCACGACCACTGCTCGAGCAGCACACCAGCCCCGAGGATGCCCAGGACCGCCCCGGATCCAGCAACCCCGGCCCACACACCTACAGCGCGGCCGCGATGCGCCGGTGGAAATCCCGCGGTCAGTATCGACAGCGTCGAGGGCATGACCAGCGCCGCACCCGCCCCAGCCAACGCGCGAGCAGCGATCAGCCACGCCGGGTCGGCGAGAAACAAGGGCAATGCCGACGCGAAAGCGAACAACGCCAACCCCGCCACGAGCACCCCCCGGCGACCGTACCGGTCACCGATCGCACCGGCAGGCAGAACGAAGCACGCCAAAACCAACGTATAACCGTCGACTATCCAGGTCAGTTGGGCTTGCGTCGCCCCTGTCGCGACCGCGATCTGGGGCAACGCTGAATACAATGCTGCCATTGCGGCCACCACCAACGCGACTGCCATGCACGACACAATCAACATCCACCACTGGGCACCGCTCCATCGAGCGACGCTGGCAGAGTCGGATCTACGTTCGTTCAACGGCCAGCCTCCCAGTTCGAGACTGATCGTCTCGGTTCGAGACTATTAGTATCACAACTCTGCGGGTGTGACAGAATGATCAATCGAGGACATGTCTTGTCAGTCAAATGGAGCGGAGCCCGTTCATGGTCGACCCTCTCGTTGCAACCGAGGGCTCGGCCGACCCCCGGCTGGCGCGCTCACGTAACCGGTTACTCGAAGCGGCCGGTCAGCTGCTGTCCACCGGCGGTGTGGAGGCGGTCACCGTGGAGGCGGTCACCCGCATGTCGAAGGTTGCACGTGCCACTCTGTACCGACATTTCGGAAGTACCACTGACCTGCTCGCTGCAACCTTCGAGCGACTATTACCCCCAGTCGACACCGATATCGATACCGGTCCGCTACGTGAACGTCTGATTTCGTTGCTCACCACCCAAGCCGACCTCATCGACCAAGCTCCGGTGCAGATGACCACGCTGGCCTGGCTGGCAATGGGGCCCGTCAACAGCGGCGACGCCAGCCGGCGCGATCTCGATCCTGGCGCGGTGGTCTCGCTTCGGGCCCGTGTCATAGAGCAATACCGCAGGTCCCTGGATCAGATCCTGACGGCGCCTGACGCTCGCGCTGTGCTCGGCGAGATCGACACCACCTTCGCCCTCATTCAGCTCCTCGGACCGATAGTGTTCGCTCGCCTCACAGGACTGCGCCACATCCACGCCGACGACTGCATCCAAATCGTCGACAACTTTCTCGCCGCCCATGCCGCAAGTGTCCGATCGAGCACTTCGCGCGACAACAGCCGTCCATGGCCGGCCGCGGCGCTAGACCCGCAGCTCACCGACGGCCAGTAAAACTTGATGGGAAATTTCACCATCAATGCGCTATCCAGTCAGGGATCGCAGCGCTCACTGGATAAGGCCGGACGTGTGCTCGAGAACTCGGAGTTGCACTGCAGTGCACTTCTGACATCGTGCAGCCGTCTTCTGAAACTGACAGACAGCACTGCGTCGGCGCGGACCTCGACGACTGCCAACACAAGTGCGCGCTTTCCGGCGAAGTGCTGGTAGAGCTGTGACTTCGAGGTTTCGCTCGCGGCCCGGACGTCGGCCAGGGTCGTGGAAGCAACACCGCGCTCGTACATCAACTGATCGGCCGCATCGACGATTCGTGCCTTCGTTGCGGCACCGCGCGTGGTCAAGCGGCGCGGGCGAGAGCCGCTAACGCTGTCGGTCATCTCCCCAGGCTAACTACACCGGTGTCGAGATCAGGGCTTCGCGGCCGGGCCGGGCCGAAAGATGGCCCGCGCCCGACCGGACGACCGCTACGCTCCCGCGCCCGACGAACTCCGATCAGGCAGCACCCAACCATCGCGGGGGAAGTGGCAGGTGTAGCCGTTCGGATATTTCTGCAGGTAATCCTGATGCTCGGGCTCAGCCTCCCAGAAAGGGCCGATCGGCTCGATCGTGGTGACCGCCTTACCTGGCCACAAACCCGACGCGTCCACATCGGCGATCGTGTCGCGGGCGATCCGCTCCTGTTCCGGTGTGACGGGGAAGATCGCGGACCGGTAGCTGGTGCCGCGGTCGCCTCGCTGTCGGTTCAGCGTGGTGGGATCGTGGATCTGGAAGAAGAGCGCCAGGATGTCGCGATAGGTCGTCTCTGAGGGGGCGAACACGATCTCGATGGCTTCGGCGTGGCCCGGGTGGTTGCGATACGTCGGATGCTCGTTATGTCCGCCGGTGTATCCGACGCGGGTCCCGAGTACCCCGGGATGACGGCGGATCAGGTCCTGCATCCCCCAGAAGCACCCGCCGGCCAGGACGGCCGTTTCCGCTGTCGCGCCGCTCGTGATCGTCTCGGTGTTGTTGATCTCGTTGGTCATGAGGCCGCTCCGTTCGAGGAATTTTGGTCGGTGTCGAACAACGTGGCGAAGTCGCCGTACCCTTCTTCGACCAGCCTGGAAGCGGGTACGAAGCGCATTGCGGCCGAGTTCATGCAGTACCTCTGGCCGCCGGGTTTCGGTCCGTCAGGGAACACGTGCCCGAGGTGGCTGTCGGCACCTGCCGAGCGCACCTCTGTGCGGCTCATCCCGTATGTCCGATCCACCTCGGTCGTAACGGCGGCGGCGTCGATGGGGGCGGTGAAACTGGGCCATCCTGTGCCGCTGTCGTATTTGGCGGTGGACGAGAACAGCGGCTGACCCGAGACGATGTCGACGTAGATGCCCGGTTCGTGGTGGTCCCAGTACTCGTTGCGGAACGCCGGCTCGGTCCCGCCCTGCTGCGTCACCCGAAGTTGCATGTCGTTGAGGCGGCTGACCGACTCAGGAGTCTTGCGGTAGTCGTTCGTCATCACGTGGGCTCCTCCTTGCGAATGGCGCGGCGGCCGCGCCATCGTATCGTTTAACGGACCTATGGGTCCAGATATTCCTGGCTATCTGCCGTAAGCTCCAGGCTGGATCGAAAGTGAGAAACCCGTTGGAAAAGCAATATTCGCCGCGAAAGTCCTAGGTTTTCCGATATATTCCAGTCACAAAACTGGACCCCAAAGTCCATATTTGGGTACTTAAACAGGAAGGGGACCGTGAGCTGCGCGAGGACCCGCGCCGAGGGCGTTCGCCGAGGAGCTCAACCGTTCCCCGACACGGCTGTCGGAGCACGACTCCAGACTTCCGGTCCAACTCGACGCTCGGTGATATGAAACAGTTTTCGGTTCCGTTCGCGTAGGCCGCGGTAGTGAATGCCCGAGGAAAGGTGCAGTCGTGGGAGTTATCAACAGTGGTTTCGGAAATCAGCGAAGGTCCACCGACGCTCGACTGCCCCCCGGGCAGACCCTCGCCCACGACTGGCCGGTGCTCTCGATAGAACCGACGCCGGCAATCGACGAGAGCCAATGGAGCTTTACGATCACGACCGAGGACAAAGTCGCACACCGGTGGAACTGGCATGAGCTGCAGAAGGTGGGCGTCGAGAACATCGTCACCGATATTCACTGCGTCACTCACTGGACCAAGCTGGACATGGCCTGGCGGGGTGTTTCGTTGGACCTGTTGTTCGACGATGTCGAGACCAGCTGCGACTACGTGATGGTTCATAGCTCCGGCGGTTACACCACGAACCTGCCGCTCGAAGATCTCCTCGATGGGCAGGCCTGGATAGCCACCGAGGCGGAAGGAGAACCACTCACACCCGAACATGGCGGTCCGGCCCGACTCCTGGTGCCCCACCTCTACTTCTGGAAGAGCGCGAAGTGGGTTCTCGGAATGGAGATGTTGCCCTCGGACGAACCGGGGTTCTGGGAACAGAACGGCTACCACCTTCGGGGCGACCCATGGCGGGAAGAGCGCTACTCGTGACAACCTCGAGCGGCGTCCAGTGGCATCTCGGGCGGGTGATCAGTCGGCGTTTCGAGAATCCATCGGCCGTGCGCCTCGAATTGGATGTGCCGACGTGGCCCGGTAACGACGCCGGAGCTCATGTGGATGTCCGGCTCACGGCACCGGACGGATACCAGGCGTCTCGGTCCTACTCTCTTGCGTCCTCGGGTGAGTCAACTCGCGTGGTTCTGATGGTCCAGGAACTGCCCACGGGCGAGGTGTCACCGTTTCTCGTACGTCACCTCGCGGAGGGTGAGGATGTCGAGGTGCAAGGACCTCTCGGACGCTTTTTCGTCTGGTCCCGCTCCGATACCGACCGCTCTCCTATCCAGCTCATCGCGGGCGGATCCGGAGTCGTGCCGTTGTTCGCGATTGCGTCCGCACGCGAACGCGAGGCGGACAGCTCCGACTGTCGGTTGTTGTACTCGGTCCGCAGTCCGCGAGACGAGATGTTCGCCGACGAGCTCGTAGGGTTGACACGAACTACCGTCGACATCGTGCACACCCGACAGTCCGCACCTGGATTCCAGGAGGGCGGGCGGTTGACCCGGAATACGATCGCCGAGCGGACGTTCGCCGCATCACGGTCTCCGCGCGTATTCGTTTGCGGGCCATCGCCGTTCGTGGAAGCCGTCACCGGGTGGCTTGTCGACCTCGGCCACGATGCAGCGCGGATCCGTACCGAACGATTCGGCGGCAGTTCGTGACTCGAGTCGATGCAAACAGGCACGTCGCCGGGTCGTCGGTATCGGCCTCCTGCCTCAGTTCACCGGAGCGCTGCATTCGCTGCAGACCGTCGGAGAAGTGGCGCTGCCACGCGTCGAAGCCGTCGGCCAGATCCTGCCGGGCCGTCTCCGGAGGGACCGGCGGCTCGTTGGCCATTGATCCGGAAGGGCAACTGTCCGTCTCCTATTTGCAGTCATCACCTTCACAAGTGCGTTCAGGCTCGACCGAAGCATGTAAGGCTCGATCTCGTTCCCATTGTTCGAGGGCGGTGGTGACCGCGGAACCGATCGAGTGCAGGTCGGCCTCGGTGTTCTGTGAAATCACGAAGGTCTCGATGTCTCGCGCGCGGTCACGATCGGACTCGCGGCGTTGAGAAAGCAGGATCAGCGGTCCTTGCAAGGCAGCAATGATCGCCAGAACCGTTCCCAGATAGTCGAGCATGGCTGACGACTCCGGATCGAAGATCGGCCGGATGGCGTTGATCACGAACCACGCAAAGATGGACAGCAACATGATCAGCAGGAAGGGCCAGGATCCGGCGACGCCGGCCACCCACGCCGCAGCCTTGTCTCCGGGGCTGGACCGCGACTCCCTGAACATGCTGAGTTGGTGCCCGCAGTGCGGACACGCGAACATCTCTCGGCCGACGGCATGACCGGAGTGCCCGGACATCTCGTGGCCGTGAATACCGGCAGTCTCAGCGGGGGTGACGGTTTCCGGTGACCGTCGGCCTGTTTCCTCTGGCCGCTCATCGCTCATCGTTGCAGTCCTTCCGGTGCGCTCTCGTCCGCAGTGAACGACTCTTCGACTGCCTGCACGCGGAAGCTACTGTGCCAGCTTTTTGTGGACCGTCAAGTCCAAATTCTGTTATGTTCGGCTTCGTGGCACCAAGTTTCTGTACTGTCTGCATCGCCTCGAAGATCTGCGGGCCGGAAGCCGGTAGGTCACTGCGCGGCGGCGTAACCTCATGACATTGCCCAGCGACCCTTGCCCGCGATCGCACGGTTGCCGCACTGAGCCGGGCAGGAAGCTGGCCTTCGATTCGACCTGTTAGGACGACATGAAGAACCCGGCTACGCCACCTTTTCCTGAGCCTCGACCAGTTGCGGATAGGGGCCCCGACGCCTTGAACGCCCAGATCCTCGGCGTCGAGCACTGGAGCCTTCTCGCCGCTCGGGGGGCACTCTGGCAGGAAATCTTCAGTCGCACGGGAACGTTCCTGGCGATTGTCTCGGCATCCGTCGTTGCCCTTTCGTTGATGGTCCAGGCAACTGGATTCGGGCAGAATTTCAGAGTCATTGCCTCGCTCGTTCTACCGCTGGTTTTGTTAGTTGGGTTGTCGACGTACACGAGGTTGCTAGAAGCTGACCTCGAAGATCTTTGGTTAGTCATTGGTATGAACCGTCTGCGGCACGCGTACCTAGATCTGTTGCCTGGCCTCGAGCCGTACTTCGTCACCGGGTATCACGATGATTGGGCCAGTCTCCTCCAGACATACGGTTTCGGACGGCGCATCGGAGTCCTTCATCTGTTCGGCGGATCCGCCGTCATCGTCGGAGTCGTGAACTCCATGATCAGTGGCGTGATTGCAGTGGTGATTGCGACCATTTGTGGTGCCGCGGATTGGCTGCAGATCGTCACCGGTGTCATGGTCGCCGTCTTTGTTGCGTTTATTCTCATCTCGACATTTGTGAAGAGGCTGCGCCGATTCCGGCGGGAGTTTGTTCCCAGGTTCCCCAAGCCCGCGGCTGACTGATCGGTGAACTTCACCTCGTTTCGTCTGCTGGCATTCAAGCGGGGGTCTGCAGGAGCGGGGCCCGCAAATGACGGCGTATCCGTAGTTGCGAAGGAAGGAAGGCTCGAACATGACAACGCTCGGTGGTGTGCAAGTACAGCCTGTCGATCGACGGTCAGGCCGGATACACCGTCGAGTTCGCGCGGTGATCCTGAAGTAATGATCAGTGTGCAGCGTTGAATGCGTCTTCGATAGCAGCGGGAATGCGGCCGCGATCGCTGATCTCGTAACCGTTGTCTGCGGCCCACTGCCGGACAGCTCTGGTCTGAGCCGGATTACGTGTGGCCCCGCTGTTCGAGGGTGCAGCAGATGGAGCCGTGGAGGTGGGGGAGTGCCGACGCTTACGCCCGCCGACGCGGGTCGCGTGCTCGATGTAGTAGCCGATCTTGCGGTGAAACTCGCTGGCGTTCTTTGCCTTCAGGTCTACGAGGTAGTCGACGCCGTTGACGGAGAATTCGATTGTCTCGCCTGATTCGTCGTCGATGACCGAGCCGTCGATATCGTCGACCAATTGGGTGAATATTTTTTTCGCCACGGTTCTATGCGGCCTCTCTCGAATGGAAACACATTGCTGTCGACTGCCACTCTAACCAGACCGAACCCGCAGGCAGATGCACCAGATGAGGAAATGCGTAATAGGCACTTCCTCCCGTGTCGACCACGCCACCGCTACTCGACCTTATTTCGTCTAGTCGACTTGACTAGAAAATGTCCAATCGACTAGACTAAAGTCATGGTTACCGAGCAGCCCACGCGGAAAGTGGTCAAGGCCCTCAAAGCGGCCGGGTTCACCTCGGTCCGCACGGTCGGATCGCACAGCACGTGGGTCTCGGCCGACGGCGCAGTCAAAGTGACTGTGCCCGATGGGCACCGGACGATCTCGCCCGGTGTCTACCGCAAGATCCTCGCAGCCATGAAGGAGGCACAGCAGTGAGCAAAACTTACACGGTGTCGGTGACCCGAGACGGCAAGTGGTGGATGATCGCCGTCCCCGAACTCGACGCCCTCACTCAAGCCCGTCGCATCGACGATGTCCACACCGCAGCGAAAGAACTCATCGCCCTCGAAACCGGAGTCGCCCTCGCCGATGTCGAGATCGAGCAGCACATCCAGCTCGAACCCGGGGGAGAGGATCTCGCGGTCCACATCGCCGAGATCGCGACACAGCGAGCACGTCTGGCCGAGGACGAAGCCCGCGTCAAAGCCAGCACCGAGGCCTTCGCGAAGAAGCTCGCCACCGCTCAGGTACCCGTCCGAGATATCGGATCGCTTCTCGGCGTGACATTTCAGCGAGCCAGCCAACTCGTCAACAATTGACCTGAGCATCGAATGTTCGGTCCCTCGCAACTGCATCGGTTTCACGGTTGTGAACGACTAGAGTCGGTGCCATGCCAACTCTGCCAGAGGGCCAATCCCTGCTCATCCGTACGTACTTCGGCGATGACGGTGCCTGGGCGCAGGTTGCGCGAGATGCCCAGGCGTCGCACGTGCAAGACAGTGGTTATGAGGCTCAAGCCTTTCTGACGACGGTCGACGACCCGGAGTTTGCCGACATGTCGGTGTCACGCATTGTCGGCTTGGTGGAATCTCCGCCGCCGGACTATCTCTTCGTAGTCGACCAGCGGGCATGTGACGAGCCGGAACATCCAGTGCTCGTTGTGGATACAAGTGCCGATCCGGACGATGAGGCAGCTACTTTTCGGGTTGTACCGAGCAGGCTTGCGGTAATCGAGAACAACTTGTCTATCGCAAATCTGAGCTTCGACGACCTCCGTTCCGGCGCGGACCTGGATGGGGTGTACCGCGGTGCCGGAGCAGTGCAAACTATAGAAAAGCCGCAGGTCCGAAGCGAGGATTTGATCGCCGCAGCAGACAACGCAGACGACTCGCCGACGGTCCAGCAACTGCGAGAGGATCTGAGAAAAAGGTCAGTACCGGTTTGGCCGGCGATGGTCGTCACCGATCTGCGGGACAGGTACGACGCGATTGCAGGAGGGACCTACAACTCGGAACTGACCATCGGATACGACGAGACCCTTCAGGTTCTTGCTCGGGGCGGCTCGGGGTTGGGAATCCACTTCGCGCTCGTCGACAGCTACTGGTCCATCTACCTGGACTCGGACAGTCTGAGCTTGCTGGCCGCCATGAAAGTGATCTATCCGTCGTGACCGCCGCCCGCACGGGATTTTATGAGCGGCCATAAAGACACCAGGGGCGCGCCGGTCCCTGAATCTAGCCAGGGACCGGCTCGCCACGGCGAGCAGGATCAGGAAATGGTGAACTCGCGCGCCTCCGTTACGACGGCTCTGACGACCTGATCTACGACACGGGAACCGCGCCCGGCGCTGCTGCGTCGAACTAGACATGGACCCAGACGAACGCGCCGCCATCATCGACGAGGGCTACGACCCCGACGACCCGGCCGTGCGCGCGGACCTCGATCACGTCAGGCGTCTGTTCGCCGAACATCGCCACCTGACGGCCGACCCCGAACTCTCCCTCGACCACCTCGCGAACGCCGCTAGGGTTCGCGAACCAGGGCCAGCTTCGGGCACACGCAGGTAGTTCGACATCGAACGTATGTTCGCATAGATTGAGGGCACTGATCCGTTCGGCGAAAGGTCGCACTCATGGCCGGTATCGCCGACACGATTCCCGACCTGACCAGCCTGGACAAGGCTGCACAGCTCGCCGCTCTTCGCCGCAGCATGGCCGCGATCCCCGGACGCCGCGACCACGCACCCACCGACTCCGACGACTCGCCCGCATTCGCCCCCTCGCAGCCGAACGCGCAGGCCGCCGCGACCGACGGCGATGAACGGGCACTGAGCGGCCCCGTGCGCTCACGAACCCTCAAAACCCTGCCGGTGCCCATGCCGCTGTCGGAACTGCTGCCACGCGGCGCGCTGGCCCGCGGAACGGCCCTGTCGATCACCGGTGCCGGATCGATTCTCGTCGGACTCGTCGCCACCGCCACCGCGGCCGGCCACCACGTCGCACTGATCGGTCAACCCAAGTTCGGGCTCCTCGCCGTCCACGAACACGGCGGGGACTTGTCGAAGATCGCCCTGATCGACCCCGGTCAAGCAGACCCTCTCGACGCCGCCAATATCTGCATCGATGGGATCGATCTGGTCATCAGCACCGTCCACGGTCGCGACGTACCGCCGACCCGCGCACGTGCCCTGCTGGCCCGAAACCGAACTCACGCAGGGGTATTCGCAATCACGGACGGTCGAATGCCTGGTCTCGATCTGACGATTTTCTCTCGGCCGGTCGGCTACGGCGGCATCGAGCAAGGCAGGGGCCGCATCGGCTCGATCACCCTCGAGACCACCGTCCACGGACGCGGAATCACCCAGCGCACAGGCCGCTACACCCTCACCGCACCGATGTTCGGCGAACACGGCTTGCGCTGGGCCCCCGCGGTCACCGACGCAGTCGCCGAACATGGGCCGCACCGATTGGCGGTCGCACAATGACCCCCGACCTGTACGAGAACTGGCCCGTGAGCTTCGATCCCCCCACGCGCCGCATCGTCGATCCACCTCGGAGAGTCCTGGTCAACATATTGTAGACGGGGTTTGCCTCTGACCACTGTGCATCCGATTAGTCTCCCGCTGTTTCGGGCCATCACCAACGAGGTTCGATACCTGCCCGAATCAGGCTCGGACCATGAGCTGCCGCTGTAGCGGAGCCAACGCGGATGAGGATTTGGCCCGTCGACAGCCAAGACAGGCTAAAACGTCAGTGCAGTTCGGGAATAAGGCATACACCCCCGAACTGCACTGGTGGGACGTGAAGATCAGCTTCCGGTCCAGTCGACTGAAGTCACACACACCTACCTTGGTGGCACTGGCGGTTCGGAGCTGACGGGCTCCGATTCGCGGTTCGGATCGAACGGAATCTCGTTGTCGATGGCATCTCGCATTGTTGCGACCGGCGCTGGCTCATCGGTTGATCGCCGCGCAGTTCCATCGCTGACGGCAGCAACTTCCTCTGCTGACAACGTCACTTTGCCCGCGCGTGGAGCGACCGTGTACCAGTTTTCGGACGGCAAGAAGCCAGCCGACATAAGGTATGTTGCTCCCGGCTCGATCAGTGGGTCATCGTCCAGTAAGTACAACGTACCGTCGGTGCCATACCCGCCTTGCTGATTGACGAGTATTTGGCCCGCGACGTCACCCTTTAGGGTCTGAAGCACCTCAACAGAAAACTGCGTCTCGGGAAACGGCCCAACTGCCTTCGTACCGACTTGCTCAATCACTGTTCCGACGAAGACCGCGTCGGCCCAACCGGCAAGCTGCTGAGGGTCTGTCACATCGAAAGCCGAGTCCATTTCCACTGCTTGTGTGCGCGTAGTCACGCTGGCAGTCGCGCCAGCATCTCCAGGTTGCGTGCCTGCCGAAGTGCTGCAGCCAACTAATACAATGCAGGCGAATAAGCTCGCAACGCCCACCCTGCCGTACTTTGATCCTAAACTTCTGACCTTCATCATGTCATCCCCAGAGTTGACGGTAGGCGGCTTGATCCATGAACTGCGGCGCAAAAACCGATGAGTTTGAAATCGGATCCATCAGCTGACTTTTGCAGTTGTGCGCCAAACCGAGCGCATGACCCATCTCGTGTGTCATAACGTTCCGTTGATTACTGGCGTTACCGAGCTTCGCTGTATTCATTTGAATAGTGTCCACCCCAAAGTCGGTGTTGCTGTATAGCCCGGCCCATGTGACGTCCGGACGGTTGGCGTCGGAAATTTCCACATTAGTGAGCGTCGGGTTCACAGGGTCATAGGGGGTAACCTGGACGCTCCCAAGTGCATTCCAAGCAGTGGATGCCTGCGAAATTGCGGTCGTGTATTGGGAAGATGACTGATAGGTGAGTTTGGAGAAGAGGACCGAGCTGTAGCCCAATGTCGGCGGCTTGCGTCCTGACGTCAGATACTGGCCGTTCTGGAAGTTCTGTCCGGAAGCGCCATATGACTCGTAACCATCATTGGACGTTGTTCCATCTTGACACAGGTACTCATCACTGCTCGGGAAGCCCAAGGGTCCAAGCTCGTAATTCTGCGCAGCCCACTGATCGCGAATGTTCCCCCAGGTGGCATAGGCGGATGTGGCTCCGAACTTGTATGTAATCGCGCCGCCCTGGAAGTTGTTGTATCGCCCGCCCGAAGCAGGGCTCTCACGTGTGACCGGGTAGCCGAGTCGTCCACGTTCGTCGCTTCGCTTCTCGTATTGATACGGGCCGTTGACATACGTTCTGTACTGACGCGATGGCAAATTGAGCCACTTGTTCATGATCAAGCCGCCGATTTGACGACCTTTATTTGGGTCGACATTTGGCGACCAGTAAATGCGATTCGTGAACCCGAATTCCTGCCACCGCCCCTCGTTGCTGTTTCCTGCCCAGAGCTCGCCACTGGTGGGTTCTCCGATACTCGAGGTGCCGCCTTGGCCGTATTGGTTAGCGCCCGAAAGGAAATCGATAAATTCGCGTTCGATGGAGCCGAGGACCCACTGGTTGTTGCGAAATTGATCGGCGTTCGCAACGCCAGGTGTAGAAACTAGCAATGCAAGGGATGTAATTAACGCACCGATAAGTGACATTCTTCGAGCGACAATTTAGTTTCGCGTCCGATGCTGCCTGAAGCGGACATTGATCAATGGGCTTGGATCGCCAATATGCGACTTGAGAGGTAACCTGCTCGGTTTCATGGAGCTCCCACAGTGAAGGGCATCAAGGACGAACCGAACAGTACGGTCAGTTTGCCCACCGTTGGAGAGGCACGCGAACACGAGTTTGGTCACAATTCGGTCACCGTGACCGCCGCCAACTCGACGGCGGCTAGACTTCGAACGCATGAGCAATACAGGTTCTCGGTGGCTACGGCCAGCTGTCCTGCTGGTTCTAGTCGGCGTCTTGCTCGTTGGTGTTGCTTTTGGGGCGACCAGCCAGATTGGGCTCGGTCGCTCGGCCTCAGAGATTTGCGAGAATGCTTATCCGGGGGCTGTCGACGTCGAGTCCAGTCGTCCCCTTCTACCGCTGGTCGTCGTGCGTTGCGCTGCACAGGATTTTGACACGCGTGTGGAGACTCATGAATTTGACCCGCTGTCAACGCTTGTCCTCATGGCTGGGATCGCAAGCATTGTCGTTGGTGTATCTGCCGTCCGACGTCAAAAGCTGAACGAGTCATCTCAAAAAGGACAGCGGTGAACATACTCGGTGGTCTGGTCTGATTCGCTGTGTGAGAACTCGAATCAATTCTGGTCAGAGGATACTTCCTCCCCGACGCCAGTATCTTGCAGCTTTATCGAGGCTTAGCGGTCCTGCCGGCCACACGCGCCCACGACAGCGTCCGCGGAGTTCGAGCGTGACTGCAGGGAGATCACCCCTGACGTTGTTTCCAGTTCTTTCCGTAGGGCGTGGTTGTCGAGTGTTAGCCGCTGGATGACGGCCAGTGCGAGGGTGAGGTCTTGAGTCAGCGCCGCGTTGTCTCGTTGCACGCGCTTGTTGGAGGCAAGGAGTTCGGTCCGGTCGTCATGCCGTGTGGCGACGGGAGCTGCGACGGAAGCGGCTCTGAGTTCGGCAGCGATAGCGGGGTAGTGCCGCCAGAAGGTTGCGTTGGACAGACCCAGTCGACGGGCAAGGCCGATGACAGTGGCGCGGCCGCCGGCCGATGCTGCGTCTTCGAGGTGCTCTGTCATCACTCGACGGACGTCCTGCTCGCTCGGGAGGTCGATGCGTTTACTCATCGGATTGAGTTCGGATCGTGTCGGTCGACGAACTGATTTATCTGCTCACTCCGTTGCCGTAGTCGATGCTGCAGCAACGGAGGCAGCGACGGTGTTCGTTCGAGCTCGCGCTCGATATCGGAGCTCTCCGAACGCAACTCGTCGAGGTTGCCTGAGGTGAGCGCGACGTTGCGGCATTCGAGCGGTCGACAATCACCGAGCGTCGGCGCGTTCTGGCCCGAAAGGTTCTGTGCGCGTGTGCACAGTGCCTTGTCCGGATCGTAGACGCAGGTGGCGTATCGGCCTGGATAGATTGCTGGGTCGAATCGGCGTATCAAGCGGTCGTGCCGACGCCGGTCGGTGACGACCTGTCCTTGGTATCGGATATTCGACTCGAGCTCGCTCAGACGTCGGCGGGCTTCGTCGGCGGCGGGTCCAACGAGATCGGTGTGTTCATGGGTATCGATCATTGCCATCAGACCCTCCCCTCGGGCAAGGGCCACCTCTGACTCGACTTCGGCGCGGAAACCGCTATCCGATGTGCCGGCGTAGCCCTCGAACATCTGGACAGCTTGGTGGCGATATTGAATTGCTCCGGCAATGGATCCGCCGGGTTGGCGTGCGATGAACCAGGCGAGCGTTCGTCTGAACTGGCGGGTTGTCAGCCGCCAGGTTTGGGCATTCACAGCCGGTATGTTCTCTGCGAGACCATGTGCGCGACAATAGCCGTCGATCCAGGACACCAGATTGTTGATGTGGTCGTTCGTGGTCTTGGTCAAATTGACGTGGGCGGCGGTTTTGCCGATCCGCACTGCGGTGCCATGAGTTGAGGGTGCGAACAGCCGGGTTTCGTTACCGGGTTGGAGGAGTTCGAGGACCGCCACGGCGCGGGCGGCCGGAGCGCCGACAACCCAGGTCACTTGCACTCCGGTGGGGTCGCGTTCACCTTTGAACGCGAGGCTGGTCATCATCCACCGGTAGGGCCTGCCGTGAGGGTCACGTTTGACGCTGATGCAGCCCCGCTGCAGATGCTTGATCTCGCTGTCACGCATGCCGGACAGGAACGCAATAATGACGTAGCAGGCTGCGCTCAGCGCCGACAGCAGGTGCAAGATCCCGGCTTGACGATCACGTCGATTGAACAGGATGCGGTCGATCCAGGGGGACCCGTTGATCCGTCCGTTGATCACCACGTCACACGAGACGTCGTTGTCGACCCCGACCAGTCGAGCTGTGTCTTCGATGAGGTGGCGGTAGGTCCGCAAGGTCGTGCGATCGCATCCAAGCATGCGGGACAGGTGGCGAATGCTCGGTTGTCCGTTATGCCCCGGTAGTGGGCGGTCCGCGGCACGGTATTCAGCTATGAGTTGGTCCAGCTCCTCCTTGACCCATCGTCTCGTCTTGGGCGGAATTGACCCTTGTCCCAATCGAACTCGTCGCCACTCGCGGTCTGCCGCGAGAATGTCCGATGCAAACTCATCGACGAATCGCAGACTCCATGTGAGTAGGGGTCCGAGCACCGCCTCCGGAATTCTGGCGGTCGCGTTGTCTGGTCCGCTCCTGTCGCCGGACTCGCTCCAACCATCGATGTGGTACGGGTCGAAAGTCAGCTGATCGGTAACCATGAGTCCGCGGTAGCGATAGAGCGACCGAACCGAACTGCGATAGCGATCACGAACCGTGAGAGTGGGTTGCGTCGCGAGCAAATGCATTTGGTACGCAATCAAATCGGAAGGTTGCAACTCCGATAGCAGCGGCTGGCGCAGGTTGGGTCGCGAGGCGAGCCAGGAGAAGAAGTGGCGTAGCGTGGGCAACATCGAGGCAATCGTTGCTACCTTCGGTAAGCCGCGTCCTCTGGCGGGTGCAGGCCCGCCCAGTAGCCCGATGAAAAGTTCTTTGGCCACGGTGCGATAGACAGATGGCACGGATGTGAAGTCGAGGATCAGAGCAACATGATGTTGCTGAAAGAAAGCTGGACTGAGATCCCAGACGTCGTCTACGAATCGGGAAGCTCGGCTGAGTTCTGTCTCCGGGCGCACCGGCCGCCCGTTCAATACGCATCGTTCGTCGAACGGATGCGACGTCGACGGTTGAGGGTGGGCGTTGGTCATGTTTGCTCCCATGGTGATTCGACGAGATCGAGAAGTGCATCGGTGGGTTTGATCTCCGTTGCCGCCAGGATCTCGGACCGATTGAACTTCGAGAGAACGTCATGGCGGATGGCCGCCCACGTCGGTCCGTATCGGACCCACCAATCGGCCTCCGACAGCTGATCGCGGCGGGCCGCCAGCGCATCGAGCAATCCGAGCAGTCCAGGAAGGTGATCCGGTGTGACCACGCAGTTTCCGCAGTGAAAGCAGTCGAGAAACGATGCGCGACAGCTTCTCCCGGTGGCGGGATGGTGGTCGTGATCCCGGCACGCTGACCAGGCGGTATCGGCTGCGTCTGCATGCGTCGACGGGGTTTCACCATCGGGATCGGTGGCGGAGCGTTCCGGCTGCACGTTCAGTGTGCCTCCTGCAACGTGCAGCGCCCGTCTGTGTGCTGCCAGAGCGCTCGATTCGGCGTCGCTGACGGCAGCCGCAACAACGGTGTGTGCCCATTCCTGTGTTGTCGGGTCTCCGCGTAGATAGTTCCGGAACAGAACCGGGATGGTGTTGCTCCGGGCAGCGGACGGGAGGTGACCGCCGATCTGTTTGGTACGGCGCACGTCTGCCGTGGTCTTGATCCGGTTGCCGGTGACCGCAAGCGGAGCCGGGGGCGTTCCGTCGACGACGTCAGCGTGGAGGCAATGCCGGGTGCGCCATCCGGCAAGGTTGATTGCTGTCGCGGTCAGTTCGCGAGCGAATGGGTCGAAATGTTCTTCGATACCGCGAAGGCCGGTGTTGTGGCCGCTACGCCAGATCGACCAAACGGATGCGCTGCCAGAAGTGTTCCTGCTGCGAGTGGTCAGTTCGTGTAGCAGTAGGTAAAGACCGCCGGGATAGTGCAGTTCGCGACCCGGTGGCCCGATCTCCCACGTCGCGGTCTCGAACCATCGGTGATTGCCGCGGCGGCGTTTGATGACACGAACTTCGACGGCGCGTGTCTCCAGGATTCGGTGTTCCCAGGGGAGCTCTTTGATGGTTTCGATATTGCGGCCGGTCAGCGCCACCATCAACACGAGCATCGGCGCGAGGTCCCGGATCGTCATATAGAGCCGGCTCGCAAGCTCCAGTCTGACAACGTGCGCGCTGAAGCTCCGGCTCGGGGGTACGACTCCTGATTCCGCAATCGCGACGAGCTCTTTGTCGCCCTCCAAGCCTTCCCGTTCACCCGTTTGTCCTATTGCAGCTTCCGAGAGTCGAATCCGATCGCGCAATGCGGTGATGTCAGACCGAGCGGCTGAGAGAATACGATCGAACTCTCCGTCCGAGTAGCCAGGTTGGCCAATCCGGGTCTGCCCGATCTGGCGGCAGGTGTAGTCGATCACTGATGAATTCACCGTATCGACCAGCGGTGGCAACGTCAGGAACTGTCCGAAAAGTGCGATGCCTCGCCAGGCGTAGACGTCCTTCTGCGTTACTCTGCGCTGGTTGTAGACAGATTGGAGGTGGGCGGTCTCCAGCAACGGTGGTCCGGTCGGCGGATCCCGCAGTTCCGAGAGGGATCGCAGCATGGATCGCACCCTCGTAACCAGTCCCTTCGCTGAGCTGAGCGTCCTGCTGCGTCCCGTCGCCCCGAGGGCAAGGGCCAGAGCCTCTGCAACTGCCGTGTGCCAACCGGGCAGCGCCATCTTCGCGACGTCCACCAGCAGAGTCCGGCCGTCTTCACCATCGAATCGGACCGTGAGGCCG
This sequence comes from Rhodococcus sp. 06-1474-1B, assembly GCF_002258885.1. Lineage (NCBI taxonomy): Bacteria > Bacillati > Actinomycetota > Actinomycetes > Mycobacteriales > Nocardiaceae > Rhodococcus > Rhodococcus sp. 06-1474-1B. Next base: position 34,588 of record NZ_NOYR01000003.1, read on the forward strand.
GAGGCGATGGCGTGTTCGCCTTCGGTCGGTGTGTACGGGCCAGATGGGAGCATCGCGCGGCGCCCGGTCCCGGTACTGCCGCGACCGCTCACTGCGTTTTGTTCTCAGTGGCGACGTCGAAGACATCGAGTGGAGTGTCGCGGGGATCTTCCCATGTGTTGGGCACCAACATCATTCGCGTTTCCATTTCCAATTCCGACAGCGCGTGTAAGTAGATCTGTGTTGTCACCACGGAGCGGTGCCCGAGCCGACGTCGCACCCAGTCCAGAGGGTCACCGAAGATCTGTGTCCATTGCCCTCGCTGTTCGGCAGTCATCTCAGTCATCGCGCTGATATGTCCGCGCTGAAGCTGTTCCAGAGTCACCACCGCGAACGTGTGCCGCAGGAGGTGAGCATGTGCAGACAGAGGAACTCCTGCTCGACGACACCGTGTGTTGGCGACTGCGAACATGTCTTTCCAGGTCGAGACCGCCATGGGGGTGCCGAACTCCGACAGCCAGAACGCGGCCGGCGTCAAACCATCGGGCCCGTCGATGAGCAAACGGCGGCGCTCGTCGGCATCGAGGTTGGAAACTTTCACGGTCGATCTCAGACCGGACCGAGTCTGCACGACGACCGGCGAATGCGGATCAGGGATCACGAGCGGGCGGCGAACCTGTTCGTACCGTCCGCAGGCGCGTGCGCGGTCGACGACCTCCGCGCGATCGAGTGTCACGTACCCGATCAGGTCGGCGATCACGGATTCAGGAACGTAGACCCGGCGGGCCGAACGACCTTTGGAGATGGCCGTCGGCAACCAAAAACGTTGATAGCCCCCCAGACTGCGAGCTGCGGGCACATCGAATACCGTCAGCGCCGCTTGCTCGGACAACCGCATCCCGGTGCGCACCATCAAGTCGCAGAATGACGCGTTGCGCGCCGCCCAGCGACCGCGAAACCCGGTGTCGTGGACACCGTCGGCGCGATATCCGCGAATCCCGACATCGCGCCACAAACGGTAGGACTGGGGTGGGAGCCACTCGATACGATCCGTCGCGGCATCGTGCGAGTAGGTTGCCGGTGTTGTGGTCGAAGAGTCATGACGGACGAAGCCCGCGCCGAACGGTGTTGGCTGTCGAACTCTGTGCGGCACAGGGTTTGTCAATATGTGGCCCGCGCGGACCTGCCATTGGTAGAACTTGTCGACTGCGGCAACCTCTCGGTCCCATGTCGCACCTTGTATGTGCGGCCCTTGGGGGTCGATCCTGCGCCAGCGCCAGTACGCCAGATGGTCAGCCTCGTTGACGTCGCGCCAACGAGTTCTGTCTCGTGAGACAGCAACGAAGTTCAAAAACGCGGCTAGATCGCGGGCGTAGCCCACCTGGGTGTTGCGCGCCTTCGTCTGCATATCGACTGATCTGAAGAAGGCATTTAGTTCGACGTCGTACTCGAATACCGGGTCGATGAGGAACGGCGTGCCGGCCACCAACTCTGGCCGCGCGAACCCAGGCCACTCCAAATTTGTGTCCGGAACCGCTGGCCGCGGCACCAACTCGTGTGGAGTGATACAAACACGCCAACCAGGTTTCGGCATGGTGGGCAACAGTACGTGGACATCTGTCCATCCGTGCACAAAACATAGCGCTCACCGTTGCAGGTTCGTCCGGAGGCGGCTCTTTCCGTGACGGGACACCTCTCAAAATCCGTTCCGAAGGTTTGGCAATGGACGTCAAGGTCCCCGGTCTGCTCTCGGCGTGGGTGAAAACATCACGGGGACAGTGGCTTTGCTGTTTGAGCTTCGACATCCCCATTGGTAACGGTAAAGGCTTTCTTCGTCTCGAAGGCCAGTGGTGCCCTGCCGAGGCAGCGACTCCCGTCGACTGACACTCGACCAATCGTCAACATATCTTGACGATATGGAGAGCGTCAAGATATGTTGACGATTATGGAATCGGAGAAGGCCCTCACCGCAACCGAGCTGACGGAGCTCTACGTCCAGTACAAGGACGCTCTCGTCGACGTCGACCTGGCCGATATGGTGCGCGAGCAGGGGCGCAAGGACGCCGGGACGTGGACCGCGAACGCCCAACGACGCATGGACGACGCGGTCTCCGATGTCGACGCACTCGAGATCAACGCCTTCCTCGCCTCGACGATGATCGCCGACCGCTACGCCATCATCGGACGCCTCCGCAGCCAGGAGCGACCCGTGCCGTGGTCGAAGATCGGCGAGATTCTCGGCATGAGCAAGCAAGCCGCACAGCAGTGGTACGACACCTACAATCTGCGCCCTCGCATCGAGAACCCCACCCGCCGCACCGACCCGGCGTGAGTCGCAGGCTCGATCATCCTGCGCTGTAAGCGATCCGAGTGTGCGCGATGCCACCTCTCGAAACCCGCAACGAATCAGCTCCCCTGCGCGTTGGCATCGAAATACGTTGCAGCACTTGACTATACAGTCTGAGACTGTAAGGTTAGGGGCATGGGAGAAACGCAGCGCGACCTCACAGCAGTCACCTCCGAATACGGCGACGAACGCCCCGAACGCGGCCTGGGAGTGTCCATCCGACGGGGCGGCATCGAGGTCGAGTACATCGACGCGACCGGCATCGAGGAGCACGCACCGATGGACTGGACCCCGGACATGGCGCAGGTGCTGCTCGACCGCCGCGGATACGCGGTCACCGGGCGCTGGGTCGACATCAGCGCCCCCTGTGCAGAAGATCCGATCTGGGAACTACCTGTCGCGAAGACCGCCGACCGCTGACCCTCGCTCGACCCTCCACCTGCGAGGCACCGGGCAGCTGATATCTGCCCGGTGCCTCACCTGCACACACTAACCAGGGAGACCGCCATCATGACCATCGCCACGGCTGCACAATCGGCACCGACCTCGACCGGCTACACCCTCGTCCACGCCGACCCGCACGACCTCGACATCACCGCCAACGTCCGCGACGGCGTCGACATCACCGCCGACCCCGAGTTCGTCGCCTCCATCGCCGCCCACGGTGTCCTCCAGGCCGTCTCGGCGGTCCGCCGCACCGACGGAACCCTGGTCGTCCACGACGGACAGCGCAGAACTCTCGGGGCCCGCGAAGCCGGTCTCACCTCGATACCGGTGATGGTCCGGGAGCAGTCCGACGACGAGAAGGCCGCAGGCATCGAACGCATCACCGAGCAGGTCGTATCCAACGATCAGCGCGAAGACCTCACCACCGGGCAACGCGCCGCCGCCGTCACCGGCCTGCTCGACCTGGGTCTGAACGTGCAGAAGGTCGCGACAGCACTGCACGTCCCCAAGGCCTACGTCGAAAAGGCCGGTCGCGCGGGGAGATCCGAGCGCGCTCGCCGCCAGCTCGACGACCGTCAGCTCACCCTCGAAGGGGCCGCGATTCTGGCCGATCTCGAAGACGCCGCGCAGACGGAGCCGTGGATCACCGAGGCAATCGAGCAGATCTTCGACAACAGATTCGGCTTCGAGTACCGCCTGGCCACCCTCCAGCGCCGCATCGACGAACGCGCCGAGACCACTGCCGCCGCAGCCGACTACATCGCGCGCGGCTTCACCCTGCTCCACGACGAACCGTCCACCAGCGAGGGGGAGTGGTACACCCTCGTAGACCTGCGCACCGCCGACGGCGCGGCAGTCCCGGCCGACGCCCCGGAGCAAGCACCGCACCTGTGGCACGTCCACGTCCACGAGACCGGCATCATCTGGGTCGACAAGACCACCCGCGAGGAAGTCGACGAGGACGACATCGACTTCGACACCGAGGGCGATGACGAGGCCGAGGCCGAGGCGTACGAGGAGCTGCGGCACGCAAACACGGTCGAGAAGGTGACCGCCTGGGGCCACGAGTTCTTCCTCCATCACGACAGACGGACTGCGGCCGGCCTCGAACTCTCCCCCGAGAAGATCGCCGCCGCCGACACAGAGGGTGGTGGAGACGCTGAGGACGGGTTGACCCCGGCGCAGCGGAAAGCGGCCCGTGCCGAAGCCGAACGCATCGAGAAAGAGCGGGCCGAACGCCGAAAGGTCAAGGCACTCAATCGCGCCGGAGCGACCGCGACCGAGGCACGGCGTACGTTCCTCACCGGCCTGCTCTCACGCAAGGACGTCCCGAAGAACGCCACCAAGTGGATGGTGACCACCCTGTCCACCCATGGTGATGTGTTCACCGAATCAAAGTGCTCGGAGCGGTACGCCGAGATCATGGGCTCCTCCCTACGTGAGGTCACCCGAAAGGTCGACGGTGCCACCGCCGCCCGCGCCGAGGTGCTGCTCCTTGCTCGCGTGCTCACCGCGTTCGAGGCCCGACTCACCGGCCCCCAGGACGCCAAGGACTACTGGCGCTTCTCCTCCAAGCACTACCGAGGCATGGTCGGCATCGACAGTTACCTGACCTTCCTCGCCGACAGCGGGCACACCCTGACCCCGGTGGAACAGGCCGCGATCGGCAACATCACCGTCGACACCGCCTACGCCGCCGTCGACGACGACGCCTGATCGAACCGCAACAACAGAAGGGCCCCGACCATCACCCGATGGCAGGGGCCCTTCCTGTTCGTCAAGAGATGTTGACGATCGAGGGGTTGGTGGGTTCGCTCGTCACGGTCGGAGGTCGGTCCTTGCACCGCTCCCTGGCCGGTCGGTGATCCACTGCTCGATGTCCTCCCGCGCATACAGCGGCGTGCGCGAGAGGTGTCGCGCCGGTTTCGGGGCCTGCCCGCGCGCGACGTACGACGACCACGTCTTGGTCGATATGGCCTTGCCGGTTTTGTCTTCGATCAGCGCCAGCACGTCGGCGGTGGTGAGTTCGTCGGGCATCGGGTGCTTCCTGGGTCGTGGTTGGCGATGCCCTGACCTTACAGGCTCCGACTGTAAGGACTTTGGTTCCGCACCTTGCACCTTACAGTCTCAGACTGTAAGGTTGGGGCATGGCCACGACACGCACCGAATCACACCAATGTGACTGGCAGTCAACGCTGTTCGATGACTGCGCATTGCCCGGTTGTGCTACCCCCGTTGCCGTGCCGGGGGACGTGTGCCAGTCCTGCCGCGCGGCGTTCGGGGACATGCTGACCGTGCGAGCCGATGGTCCTGACCTCGACCCAGAGCAGGTCCGCGCCGACCTCGCCGCCCGCGACGCGAGCACCCGCGACCAGTACCGAGCGCAGGCCGCGACCGTGGCTGCGGCGCAGCAGGTTTCGGCCCGCAAGCGAAACCAGATCTGCTGGCTCTGCAACGAGCGGCGAACCTGCACCTCTACCGGCGGACGCTGGGAATGCACCGACTGCCAGGCCCTGCCGGTCTGAGTAGCTGCACAGAGCCCGCGCCTCTCTCCCTCATCTTTTCTCCACCCGACCTGGGGAGTACTCATGACCGCCACCCTCACCGCGCCCACTATGCCCACGCGCCGCCGCCTCAAAGGAGTTGGAATGAAACTGATTTCGCTCGACACCCAGTTCGACGGAACGGTTGTCGACATTCTCGGCTACCGCACCGCGCCCGCAGGCCGCGTCGAGGTCACCGCCATCCTCGACGCACCCGGTGCCTGGTACAGCCGCACCCACCCCGTCGTCCTCGATGCCAGCGACGTACGACTCTCGCTCGCCCTGCAGTCCCTCACCCGCCCCGAGCTGGGCGTGCGGTGATGGCCGAGACCGTAGGCCAGATCGACATCTTCGAGGTGCTCGCCGCCGCCGAAGCCGAGGTGCAGAACAGCCGCGTCGACCGCCATGGCATCCCGATCCTGTTCGCCAGCCCCACCCGAGGGGTGGCAGCTCGCATCGCCGAATTCGAGACCTGGGCGACCACCTGGGGACGGCACGGCTCGAGCGCCGCTTCCCACGCGTTCGCACCGGGGATCTGCGACCCCACCACACCCACCGACACCTGCCAACCAACCTGCATCGCAGCGGACCTCGACTGCCAGTGCCCGGACACGAGCAGGGACGCTCCATGTCAGTGCGTCGGCGGCGACCTCTACCGCGGCGCGTGCACCGGCTGCCCGTGGGAAGGGGAGAACCGCGCCGACGAACACGAAGCAGTCTGCGACGCCCTCGATCACGCCCACCCCGGCTGGATCGACGACCTCCCGACCGTGATCCCCGAACGCAGACCGTCGCAGAAGGACCAGGTGTGGGCAGCGAAGGTCATCGAGGTCGTCGGGGAACGCCCCACCGGATGGCCCGTCATCACCCGACGTGGAGACACCATCGGCCTGCGCTCGGTCCCGAACCGCTCACCGTGGGGTGGCTACGACGTCGCCGCCGCCTCTGCTGACGCACACCTCGCCCGCCACTCCTGATCTTGATGCCCCACCGAGCCGGAAAGGCCCCATCTCCGATGAACAACCCGATACCTCAGCCGCCTCTCGCCTATACCGCCGATCTGGAAGTGTTCCTGTCGTACGTCCTGTGGGGATGCACCGCGCTCGGTATCGCGGGCATGATTTACGGCGGAGCCACGCTCTACTGGTCCCGCATGTCAGGTGGAGAGGCCAGGACAGCCCCGCAAATGTGCGGGGGAGGGCTCCTCGTTGCCGTCGCCGCCACCGCAGTCCGAGTGGTCCTCTTGCCGGTGTCGACCGAGGAGGCGACGGATCTCCCGTCCGCCGACCCGCTCGCGATTCCGGCAGCCGCCCCGGCACCGCCGATAGTCGATGCCGCACCCGACGTTCCGATGGACTGGACTCCGTTGGTCGGGATGGTCGTGGTTGTGCTTGCCCTCGCGCTGGCCGCGTACCTGAGCGTTCGGACCCGCAGCCATGTCGTCGACCGACGCAACGCCAAGAAGGCACTCGAAGCCGACTACGCCGCCGCCCACGCCGTCTACAGCGAGGTCGCGGACGCCTACGCCGCCTACCTGGCCGACCCGTACTCCATCTTCATCAGGCCCCTGCTCGACGACCTCACCGAGCCGCGCACCGCAGCGTTCATCGACGCCTTTGCCGCCATGAACGATGTCCGGCCCGAACAGTGCCCCGACACCGCAGAGCGCGTGCAGGCCTTCGCCGTCGCTGCGCAGAAAGCACGTACCGCCTGGCGCAGCGCCGACGGCTACGCCCGCACCATGGGGCTGCGCGTGACAAGCGTCGAGGGCCAACGAACCGTTCGCCGGATCCGCAGCGCACTCGGTATCGCCCTCGACACCTCGGCCACCGGGCAGGAACGCGAGACTGCGCTACGCACCGTCGAGGAACTCGCGGTCGGCATTGTCACCGTCCCCGACCGCATCTACGACAACGTCAAGATCGCCATAGAGACCACCACGCGCAAACAGCTCACCAGCTGACCCCAACCCGGCCCCGGTGGTGTCGACACCCAGCAGTGTGTCGGCACCACCTGGCAACATGACCCATCAACGACACAACAACGAACACAACCGTCGACTACGACTGGACCACAGCTCGAAACGGAGACACCCCATGAATCTCGTCAACCCCACAGCGCTGACCGTGTTCGTGGTAGCCGTCACCGGGGCCTACGCCCTCGGTATCCTCTACATACGCAGACCGTCCCGCACCGCACTGCATAGCAACGCACTTGCTCTCATCAGCCTCGCCGTAGTCGCTGCCACTGTCTTTGCCCTTACCTATCCAGACCTCGCTTGGGGATGGAAAGCCGCCCTTATTGCAGGCTTCATCTTGTTCGGCTACCAGTGCGCACGGATGTTCAACAGCACCCGTGAGGAGTACGAGGCCAGCCAGCAGCGCAGCTTCGTCCAGGCCACCGTCGAAGAAGACAGGAACCACCGATGAACCCGTTCACCACCTTCCGCGACCACCGCCGGATCCGCCAGGAATTCCTGTCCGACGACAGCGAAGAGAATGCGGCACGTTACTTCGAGTCAGCGGACGCAATGGACGGGCTTCGGATCGGGCTCAACAGATTCGCCGCTGTTGTGGTGGGCATCCTCGGGATCGCCGCTGCCGCGTACAACGTCAAGATGCGCTTCGACGGATCTGACGTCAGCATCATCGAACTCTTATTTCCCGCTCTTGCAGTGGCATTGGTGTTCGCTCTTGTCCGTATCGGCAACGAGCTGGGCTCGAAAGGGACGAAAGAGATCGTCGCCACCGCGAACAGGGCAAAGTTCGTCGGCGATCAACGCCGCAACAACCCGTCAGACCACTGACCGGCCGACCTCGACACAACGAACGGAGACACCATGGACATCGCCACCGCTGCGGACGGACACCAGAAAGCTCTCGATCTGGTGATGGACGAACCCACACTCGACAATCTCGAACAGTACGACGCCGCAGCGACCATCTACACGGGTTTCCTCAATCATCGAATCAGCCTCTATTTCCGGATCGGCATGGCGGGATTCGTCGCTCTCGGAGCGTTGTACTTCCTTCTCAACGCCCCGCCGGTCCCGGCCACCATCGCGATATGGGTGTGGGTGATCGCGGCAATGGTGCCGATTACCTGGAACATGCGCTGGCTACTCATGGTCCGCAAGCTCGTTGTCTCGGCACATGTCTTCGTGGACACGGCCAGCTCTCTTCGGAACGAAGGCTGACCGCGAACACGAACGTCGCCCGCACCCGACGCTACGAACTCGACCACTGACGAGCCTCGTCACCCTCCATCGCTCCCACGCAGAATCCCCGCCCGCTGTATCCCACAACGCCGCCGTAGAGCACCAGCTCCGGCGGCGTTTCGCATTTCCTGACAACGATGTCTCCTCGGGAATGCCGACGCAATTGAAACTCTATTTCGGCGCTCGAATAAATTCTTGGAATGCCTAATGCACAACCCCCTCGAGTGCATGTTGCGCCTTGTGGTTTCTATTCGTAAAGTCAAGGGCTGCAATGAAATCGAAGGAATATACATCTATGTTACCCATGGCCTATTCGCGCTTTTTGAGATAGAATTGAACCCATCACCGACATTCTTTCGAGGAGTTGTTCATGTCGATCACCGTGTACACGAAGCCTGAATGCAACAACTGCGATCAAACGAAACGGCGTCTGAACAAGCACGGCCTCGAATACGAAACGGTCGATGTCACCGAAGATGAGGCGGCGCGCGAGTTCGTCGCCGATCGACTCGGGTACCGGCAGATGCCCGTCGTGGTCGTCGAAGAGGCCACCGAGAACGGCACACACCTCGAACACTGGAGTGGCTTCCGGATCGACGCACTCGACAAGCTCGCCGCCACCGCCTGACCGATTCGCCTCTGTCCCTGCTCGAAACCCCGCCAGCGAAACGAGTCTTTCGATGACGCCCCTGAGTGCAGTTCCCTCACCCGCCGACGAGCCCACCGGCATCACCGCGCAGGGTCTGGTGTCCGTGGACGACGACGGCGCGGTCGATGACTGGAGCGCAGCCCACCGACCCTCCACCGACCCCGAGGCCCTGCTGCTGTCGGCATTGATGTGGAGCAATCACCCCGACGGGCCTACCGCCGAGACCCGGCGCATCGCCGCCACTGTCACCGCCGCCGACTTCGATACCGCCGCCTACGCGAGTCTGTACGAGGTCATCGCCGCACTCGTCGCGGCCGACGAGCAGCACGACCCGGCCAGTGTCACCCACGCTCTTGCCCGCGCCGGATCCGGCGGACCCGCCGGAGACTCGCTACGTCACCGCCTCACCGGCGTGGCCACCGCCGGTGGTCACGCCGCCGCTGCGGCCCACTACGCCGACATGGTGCTCTCGCAGGCCTACCGACGCAGCTACCGCACCGTAGGCGAGGCCATCGCTCAGGCAGCCGACGAGCTACCCGAGGAGTATCTGTTCGACCACATGGTCGAGCGCGGACGCATTCAACGCGCACTGTGGAACCGGCTCAACACTTTTCGCGGTGAACGATGACCGTCTCCGACACCACCCCGAGCGGCTCACCGCCACGCCGTCACTCATCCGCACCGACGACCCACATCTCCGACTACCGGCCCGAGCGAGGAACCATGACCATCCAGCGACCCTCCGCCGTCGACGACGACGCGACCCCGGCGTGCAGCGCCGACCCGTCGTCCTGGGATCTCGACGCCTCGACGAAGGATCGGTTGAAAATCGCCGTCCGAACCTGCCGGTTCGAGTGCCCGGTCTACCAGGCGTGCCGGGACGCGCTCGCGGCCGGCGCAGTGACACCCGTGTCGATGGTCGTGGCCGGGATCGCCTACGACTACAACGGTGACGTCGTCGACCTCGACAGTCCCCGCGCCCGCACCGGGCCCCGCAACGAACGCGACACCCGATGGATCGACGAACGCGGATACTCCTACAACGGGCACACCGGACGCTGGGAACCACCGGTGAGCGCCACCGAACAACGCCGCCGACGTATCGCCTGACCAACGACTGTCGAGACCCCTGCCTCGTAACAGATTGCGTTCGTAGAACCCTATTTTCGTCAGCAACACGAGCGTCAACGAAACCTGGAAGGTGAAATTCGATGCCCGAATGCATGATCGCAGGCGGTGGCACCCTTTCACCGCCCGCGGACTACCTCGTCTGGTGCAGCGGTGTCGGTGCCGATCCCTTCGACGTCGAGGCGCTCCAAGACTGGGACTACCTCCGCGCCTTCGAGATGACCGAAGCCGAGCAACGCGCCGTGACCGCATGGGCCGTCGGACTGGACCTCTACAGCGCAGCCTGAGACATACGCCGCCGGGCACTGGACTCCACCACATACTGCCCCTGCCGGAACTGAGGTCCTGAACGAAAGGAGACACCCGCACGATCGTGCAGGTGCCTCCTTGTCGTGGCAGTGATTCGGTGGCCATCTTCGGTGGTGCGGTGTGGACGCTACCGATCACACACGTCGACGTCTGCGTCCCAGTCGACCTGGTAGTCCACGAAATACGGGGCGTCGTCCATGCCGCTGCTCTCGAACATCGGGTACGCCCCCTTCTGCTGATCGGTTTGCAGCACCGCGATGTGAATCTCGTCCGCCGACATGTGTATCTGTCGTAGCTCGCCGGTCATCGCAGTGTCGGTCCACCGCAGTGGCGCGAACGTCACCCGGCAGCCGATGTCGCCGCCGTGTAGCCGATGAGCAGGCTTGGTTCCGATCTGTGGTTCGGTTCGCAGCCGATGCCGCCCGTGACCCATGTTCGGCGCTCATCCGAGTCCGTGATCGACCACGCGCGATGTCGCTGCGGTGTGCGCCGCGGGCGGTGGTGTGTGCAGTGTCGGGGAGTCCGCCCGCAGCGATCCGGTCGAGCGGGCCTGCGGGGGAGTGACCAACCCACGAGGCCGCGTCGATGCACGGTCGGCCTTGACCGCGTGCATCACGGGTGACGTCGATACCGAGGCGGACACAGTCGCATTCGCAGTGTCGTCCGGACGGGCGGCCGGCCTCGACCGTGCCCGCAGATCCTCGAGGTCGGCGGCGAGTGCGGTGATGTGTTCGGCGTCGGCGACCGGGTCGAGGACGGCGAGGTTCGCGCGCAGGTTCCGCACCTGCACGGACCGCTCGGCGGCGATGCGATCGGTGTCCGAGACATCCGCTGTGTGGGTCACGCGCAGGACGGTGTCGTTGCGCATCGGTTCGATGGTGCCGCCGAGATCGGCGGCGAGCTGCTCGGCGATGCGGTGCGCGTCATCGGGGGTGTATGAGCCGACGTCGGTGCGTGAGTTGGGGATCGGGCCGGGTCGGGTGGAGTACACCTCCACGTCGAGAACTGCGACTGCGTCGGGACCGTCGACCGCCGAATCGGGAAGCGGCGGTGACGCTTCGACGACGGCGGCTACTGCGGCGGTGACGTTGCGGGGTGCGGGGATGACGGTGCGCCGTGCACCGGAGGCGTAGGCCGGGAGTGCGGTCAGTTCGGCGGCGAGCTCGCCGGGGCTGCCGATGAACTCGACATCACGGCGTGAGGTTCCCTCGTCGACTGCGTCGATGACGACCGAGACGGTGTCGAGCTCGTAGGTGTCTGCCAGTGCTGCTGCTTGGGTGAGGGCGAACTGTCCGGCGGAGCGGGAGGTGTAGAACGCGCCGCGGTAGTGCACGAAACCGGGATCGCCGTTGCGGTCGAGGGTGGCTACTTCGACGTTGAATTCGGGCTGGCTCATAGTCGGTGGTCCTTCTCAGTGATGTGGGTGCGCCCGCACGAGAAGACGTGGCGAGCGCGCAAATGGCAGGGCAGTGGCGCGACCAGTACCGGTCGCAGGTGGTGCGAGAGCGGAAGTGTCAGTGCGCGTCTGCAGCCGAGGTCTGCGGTTCGGACGGCGTACCGGGTGTCGTCGACGAGGCGTCGTCGGGTCGGCGGTCGAGGCCGGTGGTGTTCTCGGCACCGACGCGGCGGCGCGGCGCACCGCGACCGGTCGTCCGCTTGGAGGTCTTGGATGATTTCTTGCCCACCGGTGTCGGAGCGGTCAGACCACTTCCGGTGAGTTCGGCGACCGTCCATCCGGCATCGAGCGCTTCTTTGTACGCGGCCGCGTGGTCGGCGTTCGCGCGTTCGGCCGCGCGGTTTGCGTCGGCGACCTTCTCGCGCGCATCAGCGGACGCCTGGGCGGCGTCGAAGAGTGACTCGATGTATTTGGTGCGGTTCTCGATCGCGGCGCGGGCGCGCGCCAGCGCGGTGTCTTTGTCGACAGCGGGAGAGACAGACATGGTGAGGGCCTTCCAGATTCGGTGCGCGGATATCCCCCACCGGACTGGCACCGATCGCTCACAGAGCTGCACAACCGGCAGTGCGGTGAACGCAGTGCGGAGTCAATCGGTACGGGTGGGGCGCGCTCGAACGTGACCCTCATCGACGCTCGAACTTGGTCTACAGCTTAGGGCAAACCAGTGTGTCCCGCCATGAGTCGCAACCGACGTCTGGGCTTTTGGTTCACAGCGCCCTGGAGGGGTGCAGCCAAAAGCTGGATGCGCCACAATTCCATGATGAGTATGGCGGACGACATCAACTCTCACCGCAGCAGCGTGGAGCGCGACCGACTTGAATGGGAAGCGAAACGTGCCGCTGCGCGCGGCACACTTAAGAAGCATCTCGAAGATCAGGCTGAGGACTTCATTGCCTCAGCTCGCCGTCTGAAAATAAAGCCCACAAATGGGTGGGTTCGACCTCGCTGGGACCTTGACCTCAGCGTCCCCAACGGGGAGATCTTCGATGATGGTTACATAAGTTCCAACGGTGCCAAGGTGCGGATATACAGCAATGGCACGGTTGTCCTGTGCAATCACGGCGGCATGCCCAGCTCCGATCCCAGCTACTCCTCGCTGACGCCTCCAACCGCAGGGCAGGTCCGTGGTGCGCTTATGAGTTGGCTTCGAGCGCGCTGACGACGTTCGCAGTTCCCAAAGGGTGTGTAGTGAGCGCCCGGAAACGTGCGTCACCAGCGTATGTCCAATCAGCTACTGCGAGTGTGTCTGCACCCGGTGGGTTGATGTTTCCCGTAGGCGTCTGCTGGCACTCTGTCGACCGTGACCGACGACGACGTCACCAGTTGGACGCGCGGCAAGGAGGCGTCGACAACCGTGCACCGGCCGCTGGAGGCGGCGCACGCAACGGTTGCATGAACACCGTTTCACGCATACTCAGTTGGCGTTGCATCGCGTGCGCATCGCACAAAGTGCGGTGTGTGCAGAAGCTTCGGTGCGTGCGCTGCGGTCGGTCAGTAGTAGTCGTTGCCGTAGGGGTCGCGGTGGTACCCGCGTCGGGGTCGGCGGTCGGCGACTCCGCTGGCACCGCCGAGTGCGAACAGGGGAAGCATGAACAGCATCACTGCGATGAACGCGCCGATCACTGCGATGAACGCGCCGAACACAACAGCGAGGACGACGAGGTACGCGCCGACGCCGATGACGGTGAGAATGTTCGCCACGAAACCTTTCCATCCGGGGTCGTTCTCGCCGAGGTATCGCACGTACCAGATCAGGAGTCCGGCACCGGCGACGGCGAGCAGGGGCAGCGGTCCGACGTCGTCGGTGAAAAGCGAGGAGAGCGTCATGTCGTACGTCCTTTTCGTTGAGGACTGCTCTCACCGGTGCGGCGGCGCGGCCCAGGCCTGATGGATCTATCTCTACCGAACGCCACCGACATGTGTCGGTGGCGTTCGGTTCAGAACAAGGTTGGTGGTGCTTGTGCGTCGAAGCTGTATCCGGCGAGGGCGGCGCGCAGTCGCTCGGCGTCGTAGCCGTTTTTGAGCGCATCACGGATCGCCACGGCCCGCCCGTAGCGCCCGCGCGGATCGCCGCCTGCGGGCGTCGGTCCGATGTGGCGTCCGGTTGCAACAGCGTGTGCAAGGTTCGCCGATTGGGTGCCCCGCTTGAGGTGACCGTCGTCGACTCGTACACACAAGGTTTCGTCGCAGTCGTGCTCGCCGACGATCCCGTCACCGAGGTCGCCGTGCGCGAGCAACAGCGCGAACCGGTGCGCCGACAACGTTCGTGGTGTGTCGCCGTCGGTGAAGGTGTAGCGACCGTAGCCGTCGGGAAAACTGACGGCCGATCGCCACAGCCAGCACGTCGGAGTGATGACCACTTTCGTCCAGAACCGGGCCACGGTCTTGGCGGTCAACGGTCCCTGCAACGGACGCCACGATCGACGTACCGACATCTCCGGTTCGACGATGGTGTCCCCGCCGAACAGTGCCAGTTGCGTCGTCGCGGTCACGATCAGCGTCCCGATAAGTGGTGACTGTCGGCGAGGTGTCGACGCCGCGCGTTCCGCAGCACAACGAACGCAACGGAGGACGCGTCGGCAAAGGTCGATCTCGTATTCGATCCTCCGGCCGCGAGTTCGATCGTCGGGGCGTGGAAGTCACGAAAACGCGCGTCGGGAACGGACGGTTGCGCGGGTTTCTCACGTCCGCCGAATCGGATCGTGGCTCGCTCCATGAACCCTCGGGTGTCGCGGAAGGAGATCGCGGGCCGCCACATTCCGGAGCTCTGCCCGGCCGACGCGTAGGCGAGGTCGGCGTTGATCATCACCGTTCCCAGGTGTGCCGAGTGCAGCGGAGACAGCACCGACGGTGTGATGCCGAGTTGGTGTCCGCGGGCGGTGCCGAACAAGTCGGTTGCGGTCTCGACGCCGATCTTGTCCGACACGCGGATGCGTGCGTTGTCGGTGTAGACCGCGTAGGTCCCGTGACTGGCGAAATCGGGTTCGAGCCACACCAGCGCCGCGCTGCGCTGCACGACCGACGCGGGTTCGGCGATCACAGTGCCGGTCGCGGCGGCGACACGTGTTGCGAGGTGCGGGTGCAGCAGTGCGACCCAGTCGGCGGCGGACTGACGCTGCGGGCCGAGGGTGAATTGCGCGTCGAGGCGTGCCGCGGTGTGCACGCGCACCCGGCCGGTGTCGTCGACATGGATATGCGGAACGGTGCCGTCGCTGCTCCAGGCGAGCACATTCGGATCCGTGTCCGGTGTGTGGGGAGCGGGGTAGCCCGCGTCGGTCAATGCCGCCACCAGTTCGCCGGTGTAGACGCTCATCTGTGTCCTCCGTTCGTGTCGTCGGCCGGTGCCTCGACGGTGTCCGGCGACGAGCCGGTGCCGGTGTCGGAGTCGTCCGAGGAGTCGGTGTCGGCGGTGTCGCTGAGCAGGGCCAGAAGTTTGCGTGCTTCGCCGGTCGTGATCTGGGTCAGTGTCGCGGCGGCGACGAGTGTTCCTTCGCGGGCGCGGATGTCGTCGAGCGCGCGGGCCATCGCGAGTTTCGCGGCGTCGATCTGCTCGGCGGCGGTGAAGAACGCCGTCAACGACGCCATGTTCGCCGCGTCCCGGCGCTGACGATCCGCGAGCACTTTCTGTTGCGCCGCACGCGCCCGAGCACGCGCAGTCATCCGAGCCTGTGTCGACGCCATGCGGCCAACCATAGCCCCAGACACCGTCAATTTCACAGATCCTGACACAACCTCCCGCCACATCACCGATCCACCACCAACGAAACCCCAGTTCACCCACCCACTCCGACCCATCACCTTTTACCGATCCGAAGCCAAAACCAACCCACAGACCTCATGCATTCAGGACAGTTTGTGGATTTCGCTGGTAAGGTCCGGTCCATGATGGGTCTGCACAAGCTCACCGCCGGGGACGGGTATACGTACCTGACCAGGCAGGTTGCAGCGGCAGATTCCACCGAACGAGGGGCCGCATCATTGGCCGAGTACTACTCCGAAAAAGGCGAATCTCCGGGCCGCTGGACCGGGTCCGGACTCGCCGAGCTGGAAACCATCGGCGCAGGGGAGCAGGTGTCCGAGGCGCACATGAAGGCGCTGTTCGGTGACGGCCTGCACCCCGAGGCCGACACGATGTACGCGGAAAAGTTCGCGGCCGAGCTCGCTGCCGGTGCGTCGACGAAGAACGCAGAGCGCGCGGCATCGGCGGCGATCAAGCTCGGTCGCGCGTTCAAGATCGACAACGGAGCGTCGGACTATCGGGTCGCGTGCGCGAAGGCGTTCGTCGAGCACAACCTCGCGGCCGGCGAGAAATGGAACGCACCGATCGAGGCCGAATCGCGCGCAACGATCCGCACCCGCGTCGCGAGGGAGATGTTCGAGCGCGAGTACGGACGCGTCCCGGCCGACGAGCGTGAACTGTCCGGGTGGGTCGCCAAATCGGGGCGGCAGAACACCAAAGCCGTCGCCGGGTTCGACCTCACGTTCACTCCGGTCAAGTCGGTCTCGGCGCTGTGGGCGGTTGCGCCGCGGGAGATCTCGCAGGAGATCGAAGCAGCGCACGACGCCGCGATCGCAGCAGCCCTCGAATACCTCGAAGAGCACGCCTGCTTCACCCGTCTCGGCAACGGCGGTGTCGCGCAGGTCGACGCGAACGGATTGATTGCCGCAGCGTTCACTCACCGCGATTCGCGCGCGGGTGATCCGAACCTGCACACCCACGTCGCGATCTCGAACAAGGTCTCCACGACTCTGCCGGACGGGACGACGAAGTGGCTCGCGCTCGACGGGGCCGCGTTGTACCGCAACAACGTTCCCGCCTCCGAGGTCTACAACACCGCCCTCGAAGCGCAACTACGTGAACGCATCGGAGTCGACTTCACTGAGCGCCCGAGCGAGGACCGGTCGAAGCGACCCGTCCGCGAAATCGTCGGCCTGGACACACGATTGGCCGAACGCTGGTCTTCGCGCAACGCCGCCATCGTCGTGCGCACCGCCGAGCTCGCACGCGCGTTCCAGGCCGAGCATCACCGCGAACCGACCGCCATCGAAGCGATACGGCTTGCGCAGCGCGCGACCCTGGAGACCCGGCAGGCCAAACACGAACCGCGCTCGCACGCCGAGCAACGCAGCGGGTGGCGCGCTGAGGCGGTCGACGTTCTCGGTTCACCGAAAGAACTGTCGAAGATGGTGGCCGAGGTGACCGGTAAGAAACGCACCCGGGCAAGCGTGGACATCGACGACCCACGCTGGATCGACTACACCGCCGCCGAAGTCGTCGAGGTCGTCTCCCGTGCACGCTCGCGCTACCAACGACACAACATTCGCGCCGAAGCGATCCGTCAGGTCCGCACCGCCAACCCGCCGGCCGATCGGATCACCGAACTCGTCGATGCGATCACAGACCGCGCGTGCAGCACCGACCTTGCCGTCACCCTGGGGGACGAGACAGGCGACGACGTTGCGGCAGACATCGCCCCGAATGTGATGCGCCGCCGCGACGGCGCAGACGTGCACACCCGCCACGAAGCGACGTTGTTCACCACCACTGCCGTACTCGACGCCGAAGCACGCATCGTCGCCCTTGCACAGCGCAACGACGGTGTGGCCCTCCCCGGCAAGCACGTGGAGATGGCACTGCTCGAGTCCGCGGCGAACGGCCGCGAACTCAACGCCGGGCAGCGCTCACTGGTGCGGGCGATGGCCACGTCCGGTGCGAAACTTCAGCTCGCACTCGCTCCCGCCGGAACCGGCAAGACCACCGCCATGACTGCGCTGACACGGTCGTGGCAGAACGCAGGCGGACACGTTGTCGGGTTCGCGCCGACTGCTGCTGCCGCCGCAGTCCTGCGTCAAGATATCTTGACGACTACCGATACGTTGGCGAAGTTCGTCGACATCACCAAGCGGTTGCGCAACGGCGATCCGGTGTCCGTTCCCGAGTGGTACACCGACATCGGCGAGGACACTCTCGTCATCGTCGACGAAGCGGGGATGACCGGCACCCTCGACCTCGACGACGCAGTCACCGCCCTCGCTGAACGCGGTGCAACGGTGCGGTTGATCGGCGATGATCAACAGCTCGCGTCCGTCGCTTCCGGTGGTGTCCTGCGCGACATCCACGACCGCGTCGGTGCGCTCACCCTCTCGCAGGTGGTGCGCTTCCGCGACAAGGCAACCGGCGCGGCCGAAGGCGCGGCATCGCTCGCACTGCGCGACGGCGACGACGCCGCGATCGGCTTCTACATCGACCACTCCCGGCTGCATGTCGGCTCCATCGCCACCGTCACCGACGACGCATACAGCGCGTGGAGCGCCGACCGCGCCGCCGGCAAGGACGCACTGCTGCTCGCCCCCACTCGTGAACTCGTCGCCGAACTCAACACCCGTGCCCGCACCGACCGCCTCGCCGCCGCCGACGCGAAGGTCGGACGTGAAGCCGTCCTCGCCGACGGCCTCCGCGCGAGCGTCGGGGACATCGTCCGCACCCGCTCCAACGATCGCCGCAACCCGCTCTCGCAGACCGACTGGGTCCGCAACGGTGACCGCTGGACCGTCGAGAAAGTCGGTCGCGACGGATCGCTGATAGTGCGGCACCTCGAACTCGGACGCACCGTCACCCTGTCACCGGACTACGTCCAGTCCGCTACCGAACTCGGCTACGCCGGAACGGTGCACTCCGCGCAAGGCTCGACCGCCGACACCTGCCACGTCGTGGCCACCGGCGACGAAACCCGACAGCTCGCCTACGTCGCACTCACACGCGGGCGACTGAACAACCACATGTATCTCGCGACCGCATCGGACGGCGACCTGCACACCGCGATGACCGAACGCGGAATGCTGCCCCCGACCGCCGTCGACGACTTCCGGGCGATCCTGCGCCGCGACGGCGCGCAGGTCTCCGCGCACTCCACCCTCACTGCAGCCGACGACCCTCACACGCATCTGGCACCGGCCGCGAACGCCTACGACTACTCCGTCGCCACCGCCTGCGAAGTCCTCGCCGGACCCACAGTGATGGCCGCGATCGACACCGCCGCCGACGCCGCGGTCGCCGGCCTCACCGACGACGCCGCATGGCCGGTCCTGCGTGGACACCTCGCGATCCTCGCCGCACACGGACGGGACCCGGTCGACGCACTGAACACCGCAATCACCGAACGCGAACTCGGCAGCGCCTTCGACCGGGCCGCAGTCCTGGACTGGCGACTCGACTCCACCGGACGCCACTCGACAGCACGTGGAGCGTCGGCGCAGGGACCGTTGCCGTGGCTGCCCGCCATCCCCGAGGTATTGCGCAAAGAACCGGAGTGGGCGAGCTACCTCGACGCCCGCGCCGACGCCATCACCGGTCACCGAGACCGCATCGCCGCCGACATCGCCACGTGGACACCGACGACTGCACCGGTGTGGGCGCGCCCGCTGCTCACCGACGAACCCGACCGGGGGCTGCTCACCGATCTCGCGGTGTTCCGCGCCGCACACGACGTCGACCCGGCCGACCGTCGCCCGACCGGACCCGAGCAGCTCGCCGCCGCATCGGCGAAAGCGCAACGCAGCCTCGACCGCCGCGCCGAGACCGTCATCGGCACCACCAACGACGCCGTGAAGCGGTGGCGACCGTTCGTCGACGAACTCGACACCCACATCGCCCGCGATCCGTACTTCCCGATCCTCGCCGACCGACTCTCCGCCGCCGCCCGCGCCGGAATCGAAGTCCACACCCTCGTCCGCGACTCCCTCGCCGCATCGCCGCTGCCCGACGAGCTGCCCGCTGCCGCCCTGTGGTGGCGACTGTCCGGTGAACTCTCCGCCGCCGCGGTCGACGCGGACACGGACGGCCCGGTCCTCGAACCATCCTGGGCACCGGTACTGACCGAACTGCTCGGCTACACCGCCGCCGTCCGAGTCATGTCCGATCCGGCGTGGCCCTCGCTCGTGGCGACCGTCGACGACGCCGACCCGGCACTGTGGACACCGGGACAGTTGCTCGGGACCGCGTACGAGTTCCTGCACGGCGGCATCGACCCGGTCGATCACGGTGTCACCCTGCCCGCCCACGAACTCGCCACCGCGCTGACGTGGCGGGCCGAGATGCTGGTGCGTGAGAACCACCTCGCCCGCACCTACACCCCACCCACCGCCGAACCACTGTCGATCGAGGACGAAGAAGCCGTTCTCGTGGTCGACGAGGCGGTCTCCGACACCGTCGGCGGTGAGCTGCCGGACGAGTTCGTCATCCCGACAGCACTACCGACCGAGGCTGCTGCGTCCGACACCGTCGTCGACGGCTCGACCGCATCGGTTCCGGTCGATGCTGATGCCGACTACCTCGCCTCCCTCGATGCACTCGACGCCCCCGTAGACTACGACCAGCCGCCCCCGCCGGAATACGACGGCGGCTACGACGACGAGTTCCCCGGAATCGACCACGAGGCCGACGCAACACCACTCGGCATCGAGGACACCACGGTCGAGGGCGGCACCGACGACACCGACGCCGAAGTAGACGTGTGGGAGGCGCTGCGCTCGTACGTCGAGACGATCGAGCTGCCGTACCCGACGGTCACCACCGACGAACGAGTCCGCCTGCTCACCCAAGATCTCGACGACGCAAAAACCACGTACCGAGAGCTGCGCGGTCGGATTTCCGACGGCACCAGCCCGGCACAGTTCCATGCCCGCACGATGCTGTCCGAGCTGCAGGAGCGAGCCGACCGGCAACGACCCGCCCGGATCGCGATGCTCGACACCCGCCAGGAATGGACCGACCGCGAGTTCGAGGCCGAAGCGCTCTGGCATCACATCGACACCGTCATCCGGCCCGCAGTCGCCGCCGACGTCGAAGCCGCCGGGGACGACGACGATGCCCGCGCCCTCGCTCAGCGCGGTCTCGACTGGGAGATCTGGCGCGCCGGATTCGTCGACGACACCGCGACCGCCGCGCGCACCCGCGCACACGAAGCCGCCGCCGAGTACGAGCGCGTCACCGCCGCAGACGGGGGAGAAGTCACCGCAGTCGACGTCACCACCGCACGCCTGGCGGCCGAGAGCATCGACCTCGCCGCGCTCGCCGAGCTCAAGGCCGATGTCGACCGCACTGAAGCGATGCTGTGGCGGGCCGAACAGGCAGCGAAGCGTTCCGCGATGACCGACACTCCGACCTTGACGACGCAGGAGCAGCCCACTGCCACCACCGCGGCGGTTGACGCATCACAAATCGATACCGTGGTCGAGCAGCTCGAGCACGAAGCGCCTGCCCAGACAGAACTGGCGGTGAAGGACACCAGCGAGACCGCCAACGATCCGCAACCGGTGCTCTCGCCGGCCGACGCCGCTCTACACGCGAAGATGGAACAGGACCCGATCCGGCTCGTCCCGGACGCCGAGTTGATCGCGTTCGTCGACCGCGCTGGACGATCGCGCACCGCACCCACCGTCGTCGCGGACACCGAGAAGCTGTACGCCCGACTCGACGAGCAAGCTGCAGCCATCGCCGACGCCCGCGAACTCGCAGCCGAACTCCGCCGAGTCACCGCGCAATACGAAGCCGCACACACCGAACACACGACGCTCACCGAGCAGCTGTCGACCGCGAAGAGACGTGAACGCAAGACCCTCGAACCCGCAGCCGCCGAAGCGCGTCTACGGGAAGAACGCCTCACCCGCCAGGTGCGAGACACTCAACGCGCCGCACGCGACGCCGCCGGACGTGTCCAGGCCGAGACCGGCGAGTGGCCGGCGATCGTTCAACGCGCCACTGACCCTGAACGCCGCGCCGCAGATCTCGCCGCCGCCGCGGTGTTCGATACCGCCATCACCGAACGCGGACGGCGTCTGCGAGCAGTGACTCTGGCGGGCGACCGCCATGCTGCTGAACAGCGCATTCGCGCCGGTGCCGGTGCCATCGAGATGATCGAAGCTTCTTCGATCCACGGAATCACAGACACCGGTAGCGGTGGGCGCAGCGCTGAGAATGTTGATCCGGAGGCGCAGAAGAGCATCGCGCGCCTGCTTGCGGACGCACCTGGACCCGGACGAGTGCGCGGAGCCACGGACACTCGGAAGCAGCCGATGGAGCTGGACTCGGCCACACAAGAGCGTGGGATCGACCACGATCATGGGCTGTGAGAAAGCAGTGAGTGCCGTCCCCTTTCCAGTCTCATTCGTTGCTGTCGCGAGGATGAGTCCGAGGTGTCCCTCAGCCAGCTACGGGTAGACGTAATCGCCGTCTTCTTCGACCAGCTCACCGCTCTGGACAGGGGGCGGAACTGCCCCGCACGCAGCGGCGTAGTCCTCCGCAATGGCGGGGTTGGAATCGCCCGGATTGTCCGCATACCAACCTGATAGCTGAGCGCACCGGCCGTCGTCGCTGTCCGAGCCGATCCAACCGAAGAACTGGACGGCAGCAAACCCGGCCGCCACGATCACAGCGATAATGCACAGACCAACAAAAGCCATTCCCACGCGCTCGCCGCCAGTAGCCGGCGCACTGGGATCTCGCACCCACATCCGTTCCTTCGCCGACCAGTAGTACCCATGAGCGCGGGTGAAATCAGACGGAGAATCCGGCCATTTCAAGTCTCGCAACAACTCGCCTGTCGGCAACTTCTTGTTGGGAGGAACGCCGGGAGGTGAACGCCGAGCTGAACGAGAGTTACGGCTTCGGCTCAGCCCAAAACCTCGATTCATGGAACGGCCTGCTGTGGATGAAGTGAGCGCTGCCGTAGCGCTCCGCCCTGCCATGTTGGATCGGACGACGGGTACGTATTCCCTTGCAGCATCACCGGCTTCGGGCGAAGTCACGAGCACACAGTGCCGGTTCTCTTCGGGGGCGAGACCCTCATCGTCGCCGGGCACATGAAAGATCACGTACCCCGGCGCTCCCGGCCCGGGGTAGAGAAACGTCACCGACTCGATGTGGCCATACGCGATGGCGACCTTGTCCGAACCCTTGCCCGCATCAGGATGGAACTCGAGCGTCACACCCTGGGAATCGACTGTCACGTTGCCGTCCGAACCTCGATACGTGGTCTCCACAGTCTGCCTCCAGGTGCACGGTGTGCTTGCCGGAAAGTCGTCCACAGGCGACCAACCGTTACATGCGCTCAATAGAGAACCGTGCCCTTGTTGGTCGCCCGGGTGCGGCCTTTCGACGACGGGATCGCCCGAAGTCCCCTCGCAAAGCCAGATCGATTCGGGGAACACAAAGCACCCCACATACTGCTGACCGTCAATGAATCTTGACGGTCAGCAGTATGTGTCTTGTCGACCGAGATTGTGGATCTAGGTATCGAGGCCGAAACCCGTGTCAGGTTCGCGCCCGGGCTCGGGTCGCCCGTTCTCGGTACCTTTCCATGGCTTCGCCGCTCCTGGGTTTTCGTCCACCGCACGAAGAAAATTGCCGGGACGAGTCGATGTGTCGCCCGGTTCCAGATGGTCGTTCCCGCCTGCGCTTTGCGCGGTAGCGAGCTGAGCAGCAATGGCTTTGTCGTGCATCATTGCCCGTACATCATCTGCGCTACCCATTCCGAGGTCTTCGACGAGTGCGGGGGTGGGGTTGAGCATGAGCGACCACTTGGGCTCGCGGCCTTTCCCTGCGGCGCGTTCGGCGCGTGCAGCATCGCGGGCGAGGGCTTCTGGGCTGGTTTCGGCTTCCTTGATCTCGCGCCGCAGACGGGAGACTTCGTTCGAGAGGTCCTTGAGCTGGACTGCTTTCGGGAAGTCGGAGAGCTCGACGAGTTCGAGGTCGTCGAGTCGTTGTTCGTCTCGATCGAGTGACCGTTCGGCCTTGGCCAGGTCGGTGTCGACGGTGTACGCCATATTCTCGACCCGCGTCAGCAGCCCGAAAGCGTGTTGGCTGCGATCACTGTCCCCGATCTTCGGGTGCAGGTCGCGAGCTTCGATCACTTTCGTCGACGACCCCAGTCCGGAGAACGACAGATACAGCGCACTGTCCTGGGCGGGACGGGACGCCTCGATCGGGAATCCGCTCATCTCCGCGATGACCACTGTCTTGGTCAACCCTGCGCCTTTGAGCGAGTGATAGGTGCCTTGCAGTGCAGAGGCCATCGCGTTCGCGGCGTCGCTCCGGTTGTCGTAGAACACACCGCGAACGGTCATGCCGGGCCACTGCTCGACCTCGCGCCGGCCTTTGAGCACCGGTGCCGCCTCGGTCAATTGGGCGACCCGCTGACGTGCTCGTGGCACTTCGCGGCGCAGGCGGTCGCGGTCTCGCTCGATCGAGCGTTGCTCGGCGAAATGCGAATCCGCCTCGGATTGGAGCTCCTGGAGCTGGGAGTCGAGTTCGATCTGCTGGATGTACCGATCGTCGCCGGTGGCGAGGGCTTTGGTCATGGCCGAGTTCTCGGCGAGCGAGTCGCTGTCGAGGTCGACCACGCGGCGCATCGAGCGATCTGCTTTCTTGAGCTGTTCGATGAAATACGCCTTGCGGTGCACGGTCTGCCACATGACGGTGTCGAAGGTCTTCTCGGCGACGTAGTTGAACACCTTCACGCGGGCGTTCTGGTTGCCCTGCCGGATGATTCGGCCCTCACGTTGTTCGAGGTCGGCCGGTCGCCACGGCACGTCGACGTGATGCAATGCGATCGCGCGATCCTGAATGTTGGTGCCGGTGCCCATCTTCTCGGTGGACCCGAACACCACCGATACCTTTCCGGTGCGGCACATCTCGAACAGGCGGGCCTTCTCCGACGGCTTCGGGTAGTCGTGGACGTACGCGATCTGCGCGGGCTCCATTCCGCCGGCGAGCAGCTCGTCGCGGATCCCGTCGTAGATCGACCACGACCCGTCGGCTTTCGGGGTGGAGCGGTCGCAGAACACGATCTGCAACGCACCCGGTGTCGGGTGCGGTTCACCGGAGGCATCGAGGTAGGTGTTCTCGTTGGAGTCGTTGTGCACGTGCAGGATTCGCTGCGCAACGATGTGCGCACGTGAATGCTCCGGCGGTGCCGAATTGAGGTGCGCGACCCTGGGGTCGAGGGTGGCGTTGCGGCCGTCGTTGGCGACCTTGAGCGCGTTGTCGATGTCCGGGCGTTTGACGTCGGCGTGATCGGCCCGGTAGCCCAGATCGGCGATGAAGTCCTGCACTTCCAGCGCTGGAGTGAACGTGACGTCGGTGTTGCGGCCACCGTCCTTGACCGGCAGGTTCGCCGGCACCTGATCGCGGGTGACGGCGTCGGTGTAGACGCTGGTCATACCGATCAGATCGCCGACGTTGGTGAATTCACCGACCCGGGTGATCGCCCGCAGTCTCGATCCGGACGAATTCAGCTCGACCCGCTCGACGGTGTCGGTGAATGTCGCTCCCCAGTCGTTGATCTGGGCGACCCCGGCGTCCTCAAGGAGATCCGGACGCAGGTAGTGCTGCATCACCCACAGCTCGGCGAGAGAGTTCGCGACCGGTGTGCCGGTGGCGAACGTGGCCACACGTTCGACGTACTCCTCCGGCGGGATGCCTTTGGTGATCGCTTCCTCGCGGCGCATCGACCGCAGATAGTTCAGCTTCAGATCGAGGTCGGTGGCCCGGTGCGAGCCTTCGTTGGCGAGCTCGGTGACCCCGGACGCGCGAGCGAGGTTCTTGAACTCGTGGGCTTCGTCGACGAACAGGTAGTCGCAGCCCGATGCCTCGAACGTGAGCCCGAGATCCTTCCCGGCCTGTTCGAGGGCCGTTTCGAGCTTCTCCTCGAGCTTGGCTTTCATCGCCTCGAGACGTTTGCCGGTCTGGATGCTCTCGACGTTGTCGAGCTCGGCGGCGATAGCCTCGACCTGGGTGCGGATGTATTCGGCTTTCGTGCCGGGATCGACCCCGATCGAGGAGAACGCCGACCGCGGCACGATCACCATGTCCCAGTCCTGTGAGGCGGACTGCGCGACCAGCAATCGGCGCCCTTCGGCGTCGGTGGCCGCCGATCCGGACAGGATCCGTGCGCCGGGATACCATTGGCCCGCTTCGCGGACGACCTGGTCGATGATGTGGTTGGGCACCACCACCCACGGCTTGTTCGCCAACCCGAGGCGCTTGAGCTCCATCGCACCCATCAAGATGGTGCCGGTCTTGCCGGCCCCGACGACGTGATCGAGCAGCACCGTCGGCTCGGAGACGATCCGGGCGGCGGCGTCGCGTTGGTACGGGTACGGCGAGTACTTCTCCCCGAGACCGGGAAAGGACATGTGCGCACCCGAATGCACCGGCGCAACAACGGAATTGAACTTGTCGTTGTAGATGTCGAGGAGCTGTTCGCGGCGCACCTCGTCGGCGTGCAACGCCCACTGCCCGAACTCCTGCGCCAGACGTCGCGCCTTGGACTGAGCGGCGCGTGTCGCAGCATCGTGCACCGTCGGTGCGCCCGCGCTGTCACGGAACTCTTTCGAGCTGGTGATCTCGATCGGGTCGCTGTTGAGCAGATCGGTGAGCATTGCGGGCCATTCGTAGTCCCCGGCGCGCATACCGGCGTTGCCGATACCGCGGTCTTCGGCCGGCCGGTGCTCGAAGTTGTACTTCGTCGACCACGCGCCCCGTTTGGGCACCAGACCCCATTTGAGATTCTGCGCTCCCGAGTCCGCGTAGTGCCCGACCGTGACCGACCATCGTCCCGATGCCCGCTCGATGGTCACCGGAACATCGGCCGGCACCTCGAACGTCTCGCGGACGAACTGGGTGTAAGTCTCGATCGGCACCCACGGAGCACCGAGAGCGACATCGACATCGGTCTTGCGCGGCGGGATGACCGCGGTCAACGCATCGACGTTGGCCTGGTAGCGGGGATCGAGGGCGGCGACCTCTTCGGCATCGGCGAGCTTGGTGCGAACATTGCCCGACAGATACCTCGACGACGACACCCACCGTGTCGGATCGGTCAACGTGCGGAAAGCACGGCCTTCCATCTGCGTCTCGGCCTGCTCGACGGTGGTCCCGAGCAGCTCGGCGATACGCCCGACGTCCAGACGCGCGTGCTCGTCGAGGCTGATGGCCATCGCCTCGTCGACCGTCTCGGCGTAACTGCGCAGCTCACGCGAGTGCAGGACATCGGTGTGGAAGATCGCCGCCTTGCGGGCCGTCATGGTCTCCTCGTCGAAATGCTCGAGGGAAAGCACCGCGGCGAACGTCGGGTCGGCGCGGATAGCTCGGCCGAGGTGACTCTGCAGCTTGGTCGGCTGTCGCGGGTTGATCCAGGCATCGTCGGACAGCCGGTCGTAGACGTCCTCGGGGATCTCCCCGGCATACGGGTCGCCGGCGACCCCTTCGTCCTTACGCCACGTCTCGATCAGCTTCGCCAGAGCGGCATCGTGCTGCGATTCGGTGAGGTCCTTGGGTATCGACATCTTGAACCGGTTGATCGGGCCGTAGCGGGCAACGTAGGCGTCGTACTGCTCACCCAGGATCTCCCGCAGCGCTTGCCGTTGGCCGGGGTCGGTGGGGCCGCGTTGCGCGTCGATCAGGGCATGGGTGGTGTCGCGCAGCGCGAGCAGCTCGCCCCATTCGGCGACCTGCTTGGCTCCACGAGTGTTCACCAGCTCCCACTCGCGGGAGTTCCAGCGTTCGATGGTCTCCATCTGCACGTCGTGCCGCAGCGTTCCCACCGCGAGCTCGTCCTGGTCCGGTCCGTTCCCGATCGCGAGGAGCCCGCGCTCGAAGTCCTCCCGGGTCGGCCCGAGGGTGTCGCGCCACGATGCGGTGAGCCCGAGCCCGTCGGTCTTCGCGACATCGACGATCGCGGTGAGCCGATCCTCGACCAGAGAAGCGAGGTCGACGTCGCTGTCGGTCGCGTCGACGGACAGAGTCTCGTTGCCGTACATGCCGTGCCCGACCCGCAGCTCACCGAGCACCCATTCCGGGTGATCGGTGTAGACGGCATTGATCGGTACGCCCTTGTCCTCGCCGGCATCATCGAGTGCAGTGGCGTTCTCGAGCTGCAGGAACCGCTCGGTCAATGGTGCGGGCTTCGCCCCGTCTGCGCGGCGACGCAACACGAGAATGTCGGTGACGACCTCGGTCCCGGCAACCCGCCGGAACGCGTTGGACGGCAATCTCACTGCGCCGACGAGGTCGCCGAGGGCGGCGATGTCGCGGCGGGCGCGCTGGTTCTGGGCGTCGAGGGTGTAGCGGGAGGTCAGGACGGTGACGTAACCGCCGGGTGCAGTCATCGCCAACGATTTGACGATGAAGTGGTTGTGGATCGAGTGCTTGGCCTGGTTGTGGACCGGGTCGTAGAGCCGATAGTCCCCGAACGGGACGTTGCCGATCGCCGCGGTGAACGAGGACGCCGGCGCGGTGGTCTTCTCGAATCCTTCGCCGCGGATCTGCGCCGACGGATTCAACGCCGCGGCGATCGCGGCAGTGGTGGCATCGAGCTCCACCCCGACCATCTGCGCCGAGCTAGGGGCGTGGGCGATGAATGTGCCAGCACCGCAACCCGGTTCGAGGACACGGCCGCCGGTGAACCCGGCCCGGATCGTCGCCCTCCACATCGCCGCCGCGATGGCCGGGTCGGTGTAATGGGCGTTGAGGATGGTGCGCTGTGCCTGAGCCCAGGCTGCGTCGTCGAGCAGGGTGCGTAGTTGCTCGCGTTCGGCGGTCCAATCGTCGCGTCGCGGGTCGAAGACCTGCGGGGTCGCGCCCCAACTCGACCAGCGAGCCAGGACCGCTTGCTCGTCGGCGGTGGCGTAGCGATCCTGCGCGGTGACGACAGCGAGGGTGCGCAGGGCGTCGATGTTCGCTGATACGCGGGCTTTCGCTCCGGACGGAACCAGAATCTCGGTGCCGGGCCGGAAGTCGACGGGATCGACATTCCACAATCGCTCGGCGACTGTCTGAGTGTCGACCACCATCCCCTCGGTGGCGTCAGGGACTGCGGTAGTCGCCGTGGGGTCGGGGGTCGGTTCGACTGTGGGGGAGTCGGTCTCGACGGTGGGTGGGGGAGTGCTCTGCGCGGCGAGGAGTTGGTCGACGTGGCGACCGTCGACGGCGATCAGGTGCCGACTCTGGTTGCCGTAGCTGATCGCGGCGGCGTGATCGTCGGGCCCGAGAGTCTTCTGATTCTCCTCGGGAATCAACGACACATCGCCTGCGCGGCGCAGCTCCATCAGTGCGTCGGTGACCTGCTCGGCGGTCAGTGTTCCGTCGAGGTCGGCGCGGATCCGCGCCAACCGCACGTACGCTTCGTCCTCGCGCGCCAGCCGACCGTAGGCGTCGCGCACCAGCTCGACCGGGGACGGCGGTAGCACCGCGGCGTCGACGGCGGTGTTCGCGACAACCTCTGGTGTGGGCTGCAACTTCGGCACCGGTTGGGAAGCGTCGGCCTCAGCGACCAGAACGTCGGGATCGACTGGTGTGGGCAGCGGTGTGCCGCCGACATCGACGGCAGTCGGGTCGATCGGCGCAGCACCGTCGGCGTCGAACGCGAACAGATCCAGCTGGGCGTCGGATTCGCTACGGCGGGTTACTTTCCGCTTGCCGCGTGCTCGGCCACCCGCTCGTCGAGCTGGCTCGTGAACGTGGGAAACAGTGGGTGCTCGGTCGTCGTCGGGTAGGGCTCGTTGTCCTCGATCCGCGCCGCGATCAAATGCGCTGCGTAGTACCGGAACCTCATCGGTTGCTCCGCCCACAATAGGTCCGTCAGCTGGTTCGCTTCCTTGTCCGGGTCCGCGCAGTTCAGTGGGTTGCGCCACCGCTCCGGATCGCTCTTGTGGACCTGGATCCGTGCTCGATCCCGCTCGGCTTCGGCTTCCGGGCTCTCCTGATCCGGCGGGTAGGCCTCCATGTCCTCCGGGAGCTGGTTGTAGATCTCCTCGTTGATCACGAAGTCCGTCGCCTGCGCCCAGGCCTGGTTGATCAACCCGACTTTCTCCATGTACGGGGGCGGTTGGCCGTTGTCGCGCATGTAGTTCCGCAGAACTTGGTCCTGCATATGGATCTTCATGTTGTCGATCCGCTCCGCGATCCGCTCGCTCTCGCTCTCGAGGAACGCCTGTTGATCCTCGGGGCTCAACTCCGGCGGCAGCCCCTGGTGCTGGAGATAGAGCTTCATGATGTCTTGCGTTATCGGGTCGATCATGGGTGTCACTGTCCTCTGTCTCGGCGAACAAATCGAGTTGGAAATCGTCGGAATCTTTGGCCACAGCGTGCGCTCCTGAAGTCGGGCGAGAGGTGTATGCGACCCGCGCAACCCGAGGCCGGGTGGGGGTCGTTAACGTCGTCGTCGGCTGGAGGCGCAATCTCCGGCCATTAAGGGCCCTGGTGGGTCATGCAGGACCCACCAGGGCTTCTGGCTGTTTCGGGTCAGGGGTTGTGTCAGGTTTTTCAGCCGGTGAGCTCGTCGAACCAGCCGGCCGGGGCCTGCGCCAGGTTCAGTCGTATCGGCGGTGTCTTCTGATGAGAGTCGCGGCTGCACAGGTACATCGGGCCGTGCTCGGCGTCGAGCATCGTGCGCAGTTGCGGGTCCGCGTGATGGACCCACCACGCCGACATCGCGGCACCGTCCTCGGCTGCGGACGCTGCCTCCCATGCCGTCCACAGTGCGTGCAGACGCACCACAACCTCGGGATGCTCGAACCAACGTGGGCAGAACACCCGGTTCTTCCCGGTAGACGACGAGAGCTTGCGGGCCACGATTGCCGACAGCCACGTCTCGAACCAGGCATCGAAGCTCGAGAACTTCGTCGACGCAGCCTTCTCGGGAACGGGATCGAAGTTGTCGGGATGGTCGCCGGGGAAGTCGTCGTCGGGGTGGAAGTCGTCGTCAGCGGTCACAGGAACGGCTCCTCGTCGACGTCGTCGATGGTGGCGGTGGCGTGTACTCGATCGGGGACGGGGATCTGGTCCTTGTCGGGGATCCCGTACATCTCGAACGAGGCATCGATCGCGTCGGCATTGGGGCCGTCGGACCAATACATCTTCTTCACCAATACCGGGCGATTACCGGAAATCTGCACCAAAGCTCGGGTTTTCGGGATCGCGGCGAGATCGTCGACGGTCAGGATCGCTTCCTTGGACCAGGACTGCGACTTCGACGACGACCCACTGTCGAACATTCCGCCACTACTCGATCGTGACCAGCGTTCGACGTCGTGATCACCGACGAGCGCCGACAGCTCGGAGAGCGTGTTCTTGTCCTTGACGCCGCCGCCGTACCAGAGGAAATTCGCGGCATCGAGAAGCTGCTTGACCCCGTCCTGGCCCCATACCTTCTGGGCCTGAGAGAGGTTCTGCACGATCGTCATCACGCAGATCCCTTGCGATCCGAGGTGGGAGTACCAGGCGGGGAGCTCGGGGAGTCGGCAGACGTTCGCGGCCTCGTCGAGGACGCCGAGCATCGGCACCGGAAGTCGCCCGCGCGGGCTGCGGCGAGCGACGCGCTGGGCGGCGTCGATGATCGACCCGATCAGCGCCGTGGTCAGCGCCGACGACGAGTCGGGGCCTTCCTTCGACAACGCATACAGCGTGTCGTTACTGGTGACGAAGTCCTCGACGACGAATTCGCGCATCGAGTGCGGGTACCGCACCGATCCACCGATCTTGGTGTCCGGTGCGCCCTCGAGGGAGATGTCGCGGCGGTTCGGTGGGAGCACCGACATCGCGTACGTGCGCTGTTCGAGCAGTCCGATGAATCGACGAGCCATGTCGTACAGGCCATCTCGCTGGCGCGGGTTGAGTTCGCTGGTCGACTTCAAACGGTTCGCAATGATGTGGTGTCCGTGGACCTCGAGCAGCCGCTGGGGAAGTTCGTTCCCCTCGTCGGAGAGCCAGCCGTAGACGTGCAACAGATCCCCGTCCGCACACGCCGCCGCGAGCATCATCTGCGCCAACAACTCCTGAGCTCCGCCGTCGAAGTAGGCATCGACGCGGGCCGAATCGTCCTTCGATGCGGCAGCGAAGTAGGAGGCCAGCTTGCGGGCGTCCATGATCGTCTCGATCGCGCGCAGCGGGTTCCACCAGAACCCGTCGTCGCCGGTGCGGGGGCCTTCGGCGATCCCCTGTAGGTCGTAGCGCAACACCGCGCCGAGCAACTCGCGGACACCTCGGGTGAAGTCGTGACCGTCACGCTTGTTGGAGGTGAACAATGCCGCGCCCGGTGCGGTGCACAGTGCGTCGATCGCCAGCGCTGCGGTCTTACCCATGCGAGGCCCGGCGAGGGCGAAGAGCATGTCTTCCCAGGACATGAATACCTTCTGGTTGCCTTGGACGGTGCGCCCGACGATGACCCCGATGTCGGCGTCGTCCAGGGTGTCCCGGTCGACGAGGTCCGGTCGCAGCTTCTTCGCTCGTTCCAGTGCCTGCTTGCCGGTCACTCCACTGAGCTTCGATGTGGGACCCATCAGTCGGGCCTTGGCGTCGACATCGTCTTTCTTGCCACTTCCGGTCGCGCGCGCCGCTGCGGCGACCCCGGTCAGACCGGAGGCGATGATCACCGTGATCACGAAGATCCATGTCGAGACGGTCGGCCAGGTCAGCTGTCCGCCGGCCACGGAGAACAGGGCAACGAACGGATTAGCGGGGATCTGCTGGCCGGTGTCGGTGAACGCGTGCCCGAGCCACAGCGACCCGTATCCGAGGGCGATAGTCGCGATCGCGAGCATGACTGCGATGAGCGGCAGCATCGACGAGGACGCGCCGGCACCCTTCGATGTCGCCTTCTTGGTCACCATGCGTCCACACCAGCCTCGACGGCTGTGTCGACGCCGCGGTCGATCTCGATGACGCGGGCGACCCGGTCGGTGATGTCGACGACCGAACCCGAGGACTGTTCCTGGCGCGGTGTGTCGAGCAAGAGATCGGCCAGACGGAGCGGTTCGACGTCGGCAGAGGTGGAGGACAAGTCGAGGGTGTGTTCGGCGATGTCGTCGAAATCGAGGCCGTCGAGCTCGGCAGGCAACTCCAGGACGTCCAGCGACAGACCCGGCCGGCGTACCGCGTCGTCGATACCGTTGTCGACCAGACGTTCCCGCCACGCATCCTCGTGCACCGCAGTGCGATCGACGGTGGCGTCCGCCCACTCCTGCTGAACGGGATCGGTGAAGGTCTGCGCGGTGATCAGCTCGTGCGCGACACCGGCCGCAGCGAGATATGCAGCGGCCCGCACCAGCGACACGTCAGTATCGAGCAGCCCGAATGCTCGACTGTCACTGCGCGGCTCGTAGGAGTGCGACCGAGTGCGGATCTCCTCGCGGCGGACGTGCGCGCGATCGGCCAGGCTGCGGCGTCGTGCGGCAGCCAGAGTGGCGCGGCGACCGCGTTCGTAGGCGGCGGCAGCGATCTGTGAGCGGCGCTGCAGCTCCGCGGTCGAGACAGAGCGAGTGTTCATCGACGGTCACCACCGTCGATGGTGAACGAGATGTGATGAGTGCTCGGCGAGAGCGCGTGAGAAATCGACATGGAGGGCCTTCACTGGGAGCGTCGGCCAGCCCACAGCACAATCGCACCGACACCCGAAAGAGGTGCGGTGCAGCGCTGTTGCTGGATGGACGCTCGACCGTGACCCTCATCGACGGTCGAACGGAGTCAGACTAGCTCATAGCCGCGTGCTACGCACCGTTCCAGGATGCTAACCCGACGCCGCACGTGTCCCGAGCAGATACGGCCACGGGGCAAGTGCAGCCACTGTGGTGCCGACCAGCGAGTACATCGCGGGAATGACGGCCCAATCTCCTAGTGCCGCATGCCGCGCCGTAAGTCGACACGTGGGGCGGAGACAGTCGCGACACGGGCGATGAGTCGGGGGGCGTGATGGATCGACTCGCACTATGGCGACCCAATTCGAGATCTTTCCGTTCCACGGAGGCGTGGGTTGGATAGGGACTACCCGATACCCCGACCATTGAGTGAGGGCGGGGTATCGCGTCAGCTCCATGAGATTGAGTCGACTGTAGGACGCGCCGCGATCGCATAGCTGGGAACGGACGCGCATATTGGGACGGTCAGTCAGCTGCTTCCGAATGGTGGGGAGGAGCTGCCTGCGGATGGAGTTTCGGGGATCGGACCGTCTCCCGAAAGCGGGATGTCGATGACGGGTCCTGGCGATCCGACTGCAGTGACAGTGATGGCCACGCGTGCGGCCTCACTGTTGTCGGCGCTTCGGATCACGATGTGGTGCTGACCAGGTTGTGCGTCGTCTGGGACAGTTATGTCTGTTGTGGCAGTGCCACTGCTGCTCGCAGTGACCGTGGTGAGAAGGACCGGGTCGGATTCGAAGTAGACGCCGTATGGGGCATCGCTGGCGAGGCCAGTGATGTTCAGGCGGAGCGCCTGGCCCCGCACATAGCCGGCGGTGACAGTCGGTGTTCCGGTGGCGAGTAGTCGCAGTCGCAGTGCCGGCGAATCCTGCCAGGTCTGAATCGGGTCGTTGTTGCTATCCATGATTTCGGCAAACCAGTTAGTTCCCGCACCGGTGGCATCAAGACCTCCACAGCGACCAGACAGTGTTTGCTCGTAAGCGGCGTACGCCTCGGTGCCATCGAATTTGCCGTTGCCGTTAAGGTCGAAACGCTCCTCGTCTGCGTACAGCGGTCCTTGCTGAAACTTCGTCAGGGCCGCGTTCCTCAGAGCATCACTGTCGAGCGTGATACGCACAGACACCGATGTCGATCCTGGGGTGAGTGCGATCGGGTCGCTATAGCCAAGCAGGCTCGCAGCGCTCGACAGTCTTTTCCCGTTGGCGGTGATCTGGATGATGTCGAGTGCGTTCGGGGGCTCAGTGCCGCTCCGGTTAGACATGCTCATTCCGACCTGGCATTGATCCAGCGCTCCGTAAAAGTTTTGCATCATCAACCGTTCCCCGGCCATGGCCGGGCGGTTCAGACTGTAGGTCGCGGTGACTGAATCTCCGACGCCGTATGCGTCCTTCACTGGCTCGATCCGTGGCCCCATCCCATACGCCAGTCGGGCTTTTGTGATGGTGGCCTGCAAGGACTTCGACATGAACTCGACCTCACTCGTAGTCGAGGGCGAAGCGCCGGCACTCGTAACGAACTTCATACCATCGTTGAAGTAGGTCAGGTGCGTATCTTCGTTGAAGGGTGGACCTACCGCGCAAATGACGTCTTCGTCGTGGCAGATTGAGATCCGATCGACACCGGGAAGCGCGTAGAACGTGTCGTTGTAGTCTCCAAGCAGAAGCCGAAATATTCCTTGCCCGTCCGATCCGGATCCGAAGACGCCGTCGGCATTTGGCTTTTGTAGCGGATCACCGACGGTGAATACACCTGCAACCCGGGATTCACCGGGGTAAACAATGTCGAGGGTATTTGCGGCAGCCCGGGCTGCCATCGCCCCTTGCGAGTAACCAATGAAAACGACCTTCGGGTCGGCGCAACCGGGTGCTTGACTGAACTCGCGGTACACCCGCAGGGCCGCGGCCGCACCCTCGTTCGCTGAGGTGATGATCTCTTCCGTGTTTTCGATCGTGCCGTCCTCCCAAATAACCACCGGCACCGCCCGGTAACCCTCCGTTCCCAGTGCACCTCCTGGGGCCGGGACATCCAAGATTGGCGCATCACGCAGGTAGCCGCCCCATGCAGCTTCACCGAGGAGTTTCTGGAGTGTCGGGCCTTCCCAACCACCCCCGGTCTGTCCGGGGTAGCTAGTCATTCCTACAGACGTCTCACCGGAACCCCGCAGCGGAATGATCACTACTGGCACACAGTTGGAGATTGCTGCCGCCGCGACGGGTGCACCCCACAGCGGAACAATGACAGACGCCACCACAGCCAACGCTGTCGACAGCACTACTCCCCGCCGTTTAAGGACCATCCTCGCTCCTTCAGATTACCGCCTACTTTCCGTAGGTGCTGGGATGTTAACCCTTTGTCCCCGGTCTGTTTGGATGTAGCTGGGCCAATAGAGCCACGGACTTTAACAAAATCCGTACAAGACCTGCACCGGAAGCATCCAACAATGGCGTGTCAAATTCACTTGTTTGAATGACTACGATTAATTGCTAGTGCGGTCACGTGCGTAGGAGCCGTCCCTGACGTAGGCGAGTGACGCCCGGGCCGCAGGCGGCCTTATCGGGGCTCAGAGTGGGAAGAATCTGCGACACGGGCCTTCGCGATTGACTAGGCGATGCCGCGATCTTTCCTTCCCAACCGCCTTGATCGCTGAACGGCACGTATTCGATGGA
Source organism: Rhodococcus sp. 06-1474-1B (assembly GCF_002258885.1). Lineage (NCBI taxonomy): Bacteria > Bacillati > Actinomycetota > Actinomycetes > Mycobacteriales > Nocardiaceae > Rhodococcus > Rhodococcus sp. 06-1474-1B. The sequence continues at coordinate 70,800 of NZ_NOYR01000003.1, forward strand.
CGTAGTGTCGAGAGAAAGATTGAGCACACGAAAACCCTGGTACCTCGTTGGCCTGGCCGGGTTCGTTGGCAGGATAGCCGCTGATTCGCACATGTCGCCGTAACCAGCGTTCACCGGCGAGATTGACTGCGTCGTAAACGGGTATGCCGCGCGTTCGACTTCGGCAGTCATAGACTCCGCGTTATGGATGGGCTGGACTTCGGAATGCCGAAGACATACAAGAACCGCAGCGGCAACGACGTCACCGAATGGCCGGATGGCCTCAAGCTCGTTCGCTTCGCCGACGGTCGGGTCAAGGTCGGCCGCCAGGGATCCGTTCTCCGTGGTGGCACACGCGGAGTCACTGCTCAGTCCGTTCCGGGAGCAACCCCACCGCGCATGTCATTGCTGCGTTCGACAACCCGGAAAACTAGGTACCGTCGCGCGCCCGAGCTGAACGGGCGGGTTTGCTAACGGGGGCAGAAAATTCGATGCGCGGGCCCGCGATCATCTGAACCACGTTTCGGGAGCATTTGCCGGTGGCCCGATCTTGCCGTCGTCGATGACGTACTCGCCCGGGTAGAGGCGGTTGGCAGCCGGACGCTCACGAGCGGGTATTTCCACCAGAAAGTTGTTGTCCCGCAACCGCGATGGCCTGTAGGTGCCGACGAACGTGACCATGACTGCGCCGCCGCGACCGGATGGCCCACCGTCGAGCGATTCTCGTCCGGTGTTGAACGTTTCGGCGATGTCGCGGCCGTCGTTCCCCACGGTGATTCTGCCGTCATGATGAAGCTCGACGAAGGTGCCGTTGTCCGCGGCCACGGTGGCCGCCGTGGCCTGCCCACCCTGTGGATCGAGGTCGACAGCGAAGTCGGGAACCTTGCCGGCACCGCTGGGCGGGTCCACGTCGAGCTCTCGGCCGACACCGAGGGTGACGTACTGACCCAGTGCGGTGTGCCTGCCGGTGTCGGTGATCTCCCAGAGATGTTTCCTGGACGCAACTTTGACGCGTCCGTCGAAAAAGATGCTGACCCAGTCGCGTCCGTTGGACAGTACGACGCGTTTGCTGTTCGGTGCCATCGCTACAGGATCGTGCACAGCGCTGCGCTGGGCAATCGCAGGGCTTTTCAGTCGGTGGGCTGGCGCCGGATGAAGTCCGACATCCCCGGCACGGTGAACGCGATCCGGCCGTGTTCGGGGGACCAGATCAGGCCTTTGCGGATCAGGGAGTCGCGGACGTCGCTGACACCGGTCGTCGTTTGTCCCATCGCCGCGGCGACGACTCCCGAACGCGGTGCCTCGTCTGAGGCAAGTGCTATCGCGCGCATGTAGCGGCGCTCCCTGTCGGAGGGGCGATTCCATCGTGAGGGGAAGAATCCCTCGTCCAGTGCCCGTCGTCCTTCCTCGACCGCGAGATGGGCGTCGTCTTCGTCGAATACTGCTGTGGCAGCAACGTTCCAGACGGCTTTGCCGTATTCCTGCAGGAAGTACGGGTACCCGCCGCTGGCCTCGACGAGAAGGGCCAGGGCATCGGGGGTGAAGGACCCGCCGTGCTGGTTGACTGGGATCTCCAGAGCTTCGGCGGCATCGGCCGGTGCCAGGGGACCGATGGTGCTGTAGGCGAACTGCCGCTCCGCGTAGGACCGGTTGTCGGCGAGCACCGACGGAAGGTTGGGCAGACCCGCGCCGATGACGAAGAACGGCCACTCCCGCTGGCTGGCCCGATGCTGCACCGACAGCAACGCGCCGAGGAGATCGGAATCGAGGTCCTGCATCTCGTCGATGAACAGCCCGAACGCGGTGCCCTTCTTCTTCATCGCGGCGCTGATCGCCTCGACGAGTTCTTCGAGATCGAGGTCGATGTCTCCGCTGGCGGCACCGTGATCGAGCGACACTTCGACCTTCGCCGGTCCCAGGCCGACACCGAGGGTGAACCCGCGGGCGAGGGAGATCAGGTCATCGAGCGCCTTCTGCATCTGATGTTTGCGGCTGAACCGGCGCAGGCCGGCGGCGAGTTCGGACCCGAGCTTGGCGCGCACGGCGCTGACGCCGGACTCGTTGGGTCGCGCCTCGAGGCCAATCGTCAACCAACCTTGACGTTCGGCGTGCTCGGACAAGTTGTTGAGAAGGGTGGTTTTGCCGACACCGCGGAGGCCGGACAGGATCATGCCGCGGTCATAGTTGCGGTTCTTGCTCCGAGCCACGAGAAGGTCGAATTCTTCGCGTTGGCGGGTTCGCCCCTCCAGCGCTGGTGGCCGCAGTCCTGATCCTGGTTTGAAGGGATTCAAGGCGGGGTCCATATGGAGAACTATAGTCATTTATGGTGTTCTGTCCATAAGTAGTCATAATGTTCCATACTGTGCGTTCGCAAACGCAACCCTTGGCGTTCTAGGTCGTCGTTGGACTGGACTGCGTGACAGAGGTGGCTGCGTCCGTGAGTGATTCCGCAGTTAAAGACTCGGCGCTACCGGTCGGGCGCTACCGACTCGCGATCGACGACGCACGCGGCGCGCTTGCCGTACGCACTGGTATCGGCCGATCGACCAGCGCGCGGCTACGTTCTTCTCGATACGGAAGTTTCGCCGCGCCGGTCGGTTCGATGCTCCTCCAACCCAAAGCTTCTGGTGCTTCAATGAGTCGAGAAATTTGAAGTGCCCCGGAGTGCTGGTTACGAGGATGGTCTCTTGAAGAAAAGTGTCGTCGCAGTGGGTGTGGCGAGTTTTCTGTTCGCGGTCGGATGTTCATCCGACGGACAGACGACAGCGGAGCTGGATCGGCCTACGCAGCAAGCAGCGACTTCCGAATCGACAAGTTCTCCTACAGCGACTGCAAACACCGGCGAGAGTCCGAGAGGGAACAAGGTCAAGGCGTTCGACGAACGGGCGGGCCTTGGCTGCGAGAGCGGCGGCGGGTTTCCCTGTGAGGTCGAATTCGTGGTCGGAGCGCCAATACCTGCGTCGGAATGCTCGACGACGCAGTACCAGCCGGAGTTCGGATCGATCCTGGCATTCCCCATTCGAGTCGAGATCTTGCCTGGTGTGAACGTAGCGCAATACATGGGCATGTTCACTCCCGATTCGTTTTCGGCCGTTCTTGAATCGGGAGTGACAATTCCCGAAATTACGTCGCCGGCGGCATGGGTGTGCGCCGAGTCCAACAATTCGATCCCTTCGCAGCTGTCGCCTGCATCCACGTACGAAGGTTTCATGGTGCTCGACGTTCCAACTGATTCGACCACGATCGTGTTCCAGCCAGTTGTCATGGAGCCTGGCCAGGGAGGGTGGGAATGGCCGCTGTAGCGGCAACGTGTTCGGCCATCGACCCGGTCGCCCGCATCAATGAGCTTCCCGCATGACCGGCGACATCGTCGTGGCCTCCGAATCGGCCCGGCCGCCACAGAAAGCGGACGTCCTCGCCCGGGCCTGCGCGGCCCTGACCGCCGGAGACGCTGACGCCGCCAAGGCCATCATCGGCACCGACTACCCACACGTCGTCGGCACGGCAGCGCAACGCCGATACACTCTCCCCGAGATGCTGCGCACGTTCTACCGCGACGGATTCCTCGACCGCTACTCCGGCGACCAATTGATTCACCCGGGAGCATTGAGGTTGCTGTCGGTCGTGCTGCCGAACGACTTTCCCGCACATTCGAATTGGAAGATGACCGAGACCCATTTCGCGTTCTGGGAGCTGTTCCCGACCATCGATCACATCCATCCGGTCGCCCGCGGGGGAGCCGACGAGGCCTCGAACTGGGTGACCACCTCGATGCTGCGCAACTCCGCCAAAGCGCACTGGACCCTGCCCGAGCTCGGCTGGACGCTGCACCCACCCGGCGACGCGCAACACTGGGACGGCCTGTCGGGCTGGTTCACCGACTACCTCACCGACCGCCCCGACCTAGCCGCCTCCTCGGCCTATCTAGGTCGGTGGCTGCGCGCCACCCGCGCTGTCCAGGTCGAACGCGCCTGAACCATCGGGCACGTCGAGACGGCAAACGCCAGCGCAGTCCCAGGGCCTGATGACAGCGTGGCCGCGACCGATAAGCAGCCCTTATGTCAGGCCATTTGGTTAGCCCCGAACGTCTTCGGGATTCGGTACAGCTTTTTGTCGAGTCTGCTCTCTAGCCACATTTCCATAGGCACCATCCATAGCCGGCCCGCTGTCCAGGCCTTTGAGGACCGTAGGAAATGTTCGATGGCGAATTTTTCAGTGATTTTCGAGTCTGGTATGCGCACAGTGGACTGATGTAGCGCTGTTTGTCACTTCAGCTCCAGTGTGAGCCCCAATGCCTGGGCAATCTTGGCAATCGTAGCGGTCGTGACATCGTAGTTCGCCTCCACTCGCGCGATTGTCGGGCGGGAAACCCCCGATTTCTCGCCAAGCTCCGCCTGCGACCAGCCGTGTTTCTTGCGGGCGTAGCGGATGGTTTCGCCAAAGCCCACCTGCCCGGGCTCGCTCATGACTCCAACTCCGACTCGACCATTGAGCCCGGATCAGCGCGATGTTGGGTATGAAGGGCGTCCGCGGCGATCTCGGCGATCTGTTCAAGAAACGCAGGGTCGGTCATGTAGGACTGGATCTCCTGCGACTCGCTCACCGTCTTTAGTACAGCGAGTCCAACGGCTCCGCTGAATCCTTCGGAAGCCTTGAGCTGCGCGACGGTGTTGTTCTTTGCCATCGCCACGGCCTCTTCGTTTGTGTCGAGGAACCCCCAGAAAGTCGTGATGAAGCCGGAGACGCTCTTGGGGCTCACGTCCACGCCCTTGGCTTGGAACATTTCGTTCACTTTGTCGATGGCCTCGTCCAAGGGGCCGCGTTTCGGCGTGTTCCCCGGCTTGTGCTCACCTTCGAACGTTGGAAGCTTGATCCCTTCGCTGCTGCCCTCGCTCAACGAGTGGTCCTCACTAATAGCGGACGGCACGAGCTTGACTCCCGAAAGCTGCACGCCCTCAAGGTAGCTGTCGTCGTAGTCAATGTCGTCGGTGTGGAGGTTGCGCCCTAGCAAGGTTGCAAGGATCGCTCGACGGTGTAGCTCGGGGTCCTGGTAGTCGACGATCTGGCTGAGAAACTGCCACGCGTTGCGGTAGCTGAGCACGTCCGTCCGGAAGCCGTTGAGAGCTTCCCTCTGCTCTTTGTCTTTAGTCAGCACAGCCTGCCGCCAACGGCCACTCCAGCGGTTTTTGATCGGCGAGAGAGCCTTAGCGATCGCTTCCCCTCCGGCGTCGCTCAGGAAGGCTTTAGCGACTTTATCCATCTCGTCTTGGTCGTAGAGCGCAGCCGTGTCCAGCCGCTCGCCGATCGTGTACAGCGCGTTGGGATCGACGTCTCCGTCAACGTAAGCATCTACGTAGTAGAGCTTGAAATCTTCCTGAACGCTCGCTGGGGTGTTGCGGAAGTCGACAACCATCGGGGCGGTCTTGCCCGGATACATGCGGTTCAGCCTGGAAAGGGTCTGGACCGTGGCGACGCCGGAGAGCTTCTTGTCGACATACATTGCCATGAGGCGCGGCTCATCGAAACCTGTCTGGAACTTGTTGGCCACGATAAGAACCCGGTAGATGCCCTCCTCTCGAAACGCTTTGGCGACTCCGCCGCGACCGTTGACCGAGACTTCGGTGACACTCTCGCCTGTCTCATCGGTAAGCGCGCCGGAGAAAGCCACCAACGTGCTCATGTCGGTGTAACCCTGGGTCGCGATGTAGTCGTCCATCTTCCTCGACCAGCTCAGCGCCTCCATCCGCGAGCTTGTTACGACCATGGCCTTTGCCTCACCGCCGAGCATCTGCATCACGTTCCGCCGGAAGTGCTCGATCACGACGCGGACTTTCTGCGCGATCGCGGTCGGGTGGAGACGGGCGTAGCGCACGATATTTGAGACTGCCTCGCCTGTATTAACCCGGATCTCGGTCTCGGACCCTTCCGCCTCAAGCGTGTTCTTCACCCGGAGGAACATGTCGTACGTCGAGTAGTTGGTCAGCACATCGAGGATGAAGCCCTCCTCGATCGCCTGGGCCATCGTGTAGGTGTCGAAGGCTTCCCAGCGGCCATCTCGCTCGGTGCCGAACAGGCGCAGCGTCTTTGCCTTCGGAGTCGCGGTGAGCGCGACAAACGTGATGTTGCTAGAGGCTGCAATCGCCGAATCCTTAGCCAACAACAGGTCATCGGCGCTGATGGTGTCCTCGTCGGCGTCAAGCTCGACGTCCGCCAGCAGCTCCTTTAGCTGACGCGCAGTGGAACCAGACTGCGAGGAATGCGCCTCGTCCGCCACCACGGCCCAGTGCCTGCCGCGCAGCTCTTGGGTGTCCTCGATGAGTTTCATGACTTCGGGGAACGTCTGTAGGGTGCACGTGATGATGTGATCGCCCTCAAGCAGCGATTTCTTGAGCTGCGGCGACTTGGCACCCGACTTCTCGCCAACGGCCACGACGAGGCCCTTGCTCGACTGCACAAGGTTCATGTCTTCGCGGATGTTCTCGTCGAGCACGGTGCGGTCGGTGACGACAATGACCGAGTCGAACGTCGACTTCGAATCGGGGCTCATGTGGCGGATCAGTCGATGGCTGAGCCAAGCGATGGTCTTCGTCTTCCCTGAACCAGCCGAGTGCCAGATCAGATAGCGCTTCCCGGTGCCGTTGGTCTCGATGTCGGCAACGACTCGCTCGACAGCGCGTAGCTGGTGGAAGCGAGGAAAAACTAGACGTCCTTCGTTTTTGCCGGCCTTGCTTGGCTCGAAGAGTGCGAAGTCTTTGAGGATGCGCATGAACATCGGGCGGTCGAGGATCTCACGCCATAGATAGTTCGTCGAGGAGCCTGTGCTCGATGGTGGGTTGCCCCCGTGGCCTTCGTTGCCCTTGTTGAAGGGCAAAAACACTGTGTCCCCGCCCTGGAGTTTCGTGGTCATATAGACGAGGTCGTTGGACACCGCAAAATGGACCAGCGCGCGCCCCGGCGCGAGTAGTGCACGGTTCTTGCCTGGCTTCCGATCTTCTTTGTACTGCCGGATCGCGTGGTTGACCGTCTGAGTGTTGTCGGTCTTCAACTCCAGGGTCGCGACTGGTAGTCCGTTGGCGGTGAGTACCACGTCGAAGGTCTCATTGGACGTCGTGTCGAAGCGAACCTGGCGGAGGATGCGCAGACGAACAGCAGCCGCAGCCTCTACCACCTCGGTCAAGTTGGGGTTTGCTGGTGGGAAGGCCATCATCGGCCCGAATTTCGCGGCAGGACGGCCGATCTGGGCGTAGATGAAGCCCTTGCGTAGTACACCGAGCAACCCGCCGACCGGATGCCCGGTGGTCGGGTCCATCTTGGTTGTCTTGGCGAGTTCTTTAGTGACGTGCTGGAGCAGCTTGCGCTCAGCGTCTAACTTCTGCTCGTCGACAAGATCACCCGGCACGGCCTTCTCGAACTCACCTGGGTACTGGCTGCTGAGCCAGTGCAGCACGTCGTCATCGACCATAGCGAGGGCGATGTTCCAGCCGGTCGGCTTGCCGCTGTCCTCGTACCGCCACCCACGCTCGGCAAGTTCGGCGCAGAGGTTGCTTTCAAACTCTCGTTCCATTAGTTGCTCGTGGCTCATGCGACTTCTTTCTGTCCGGTCACCACGTCGGCTATGAGCGCGGCTCGGCGCTCAACGAGCAGGGACTTAAACTTTGCAACTTTCGCCATCATGACCTCGATCTGGTCGGTGATCTCATCGAGATGGTTGGCGATGCGCGTTTGCTCCGAGTGCGATAGATGTGGAACTGGCAATTCGCGAGCCTTCTGGGAAGACAAGGCCGGTATCGTCGCACCGCCGACGATAATGTCGATGAGCCCAGCCGTGAAGTGGCCTTTGATGCAGTAGTTAAGGAATCTGCCGTCTGAGTCTGGATGGGGGCGAACGCGGATCACGTGGTTCTGGAACCCCCAGTTAGGCATGTCGTCTTCGAGTACGACGCTCCGACCGTAGCCACCGCCCCCTTCGACAATTAGGACATCTGCGGCCCGCAGATCGTATTTGCTGAGTTCGTCGTCACTCATCCACATGCGCTGATCGTCAAGCTCAAGGCCGTAGGGCTGAATAGATGCGGCACGCACGTAGTTCACATAACTTTCGCGGTCGTGCTTCTGAGTACCCTGCACAGTTTTACCCAGCGAAACGTCGGCGCAGAACTTCAGGCGAGTAAACACCGCTGTACGGTTTACGGTCTCGCCCTGGATCATGGCCGACCTTCTAGCATTGAGCGTTTCGGCCAGTTCGTCTAATTTACCAATCATCGCGTCGATTTCACTCGTCTCGCGGTCGAGGTAGTCGGCGATGGCCCGCTGAGTGGGCTTGAGCGGAAAGGAAATCTCCAGCTTCGCGAGGGCGGCACGGTCGAACTGCGTTGAACGTTCTCGGATGCCCTTACCATTTGCCGCAATCCAGCCGGCTGCAGTAGCCGCACGCAGGTAATACGCAAGAAATTCGAGGTCACAGTCGTCGCTCCGATAAGCATGGACCACGGGAGACGCTTTGCCGTCAGAGTCCGAGACGCCAATGGCACCGAAGCCGCCATCCATCGAATGTATGACCAAGTCGCCTTGTGAAATATGTTGGTAGCCAATTTCTTTCAATGCGTTGGTGAACCCCTCTTGACGACGATTCCGGCGCAAAGTGACCTGACCGTCTCGGAACGCAGTAACAATCTCGTCGTCTTCCAACGGTTCACGCCAGACCGGCTGCAGGACATACTGGGCCCTGCATGTTGTCCAGTTAGCAGGTACAGACGGGGGCCACGAACCTGATTGGGTCATTCCTCACTCACCGCCTCGAACATCGCTGCCAGCTCGCCCATAATTTTCTGAACATCGGAGTCGATTTCGGCGAGCAGGCGGGGCTCCTCGGGCGTATAGAAGATTCGCGTGAACGGGATCTCGTTGCCATGCTTGGCTTTGCTGACATCCCACTGCGCGTCAGGAGCGAACGGCAGCACGTCGCGTTCCATATGCTCAACTACGTCCTCGCTCAGCGGTACCCGTTCAGTCATTTTCCAGTCGTCAGCGATAACCGGCATGCCCTTGCGGTCGACAGCCAGCGGCGCATCGGCGGCGGGCACCGCCAACGCGCTCATGACTGCGCCGATAAGGCTGATGGAGGACTTCAGCCCGGCAGCTTTCGCGGCTTGAGGGAATGACTTCGGCAGCTCGTTCCAGGGCGTGCGATCCAGTGACTTCAACACCGGGATGTACCCGTCGGCGAAGTCTCGGTGTTTGCGTAAAAGCTCGACACTCGTCTCGCTGAACCGAGTCGCGAGCCTGGCTTGCTTGAAAACCGGTACGTCCCGAAACATGAAGTCCTCGGGTCTCATTACCCGCGAGATGACGGGGTCGGCGTGCTCAAACGCCTTGTACGCCTCAAGCACCACAGTTCGGTTACCTTTACGCATCTCACGGCGTTTGTCGCCCATGCCCTTTCGCATTGAGGCCCATTGCCCGGAGCCATCGATGAGCTGGATCTTGCCCTGGCGCTCGGGGTCCTTTTTCGTGTCGAGAATCCAGACGTAGGTGGCAATCCCTGTGCCGTAGAACATACTCATCGGCAAAGCAATAATTGCGTCGATGAGGTCCGATTCAAGTAGCCACTGCCGTATCGCGTTGGGACCTTTATCGCTGGTGAACAACGGCGAGGCGTTGGAGACTACTGCAGCGCGGCCGCCTTGGCCGTTCTTCGCTGCAGGGCTGAGCTTCGATGCGCAGTGTGCGAGGAACAGCATCTGCCCGTCGCTCGTACTCGGTAGACCATGGCTGAAGCGCGTGCCAAGCGCTTTGGCCTGATCACGGATGGACCTCTCGTCCGCCGACCAATCCATTCCGAATGGCGGATTGGAAAGCACATAGTCGTAAGTTTGTCCCTCGTAGAGGTCCTCTACGAGGGTATTTCCTTGCTTGATAGCGTCCGGTCGGCCTCCCTGGATGAGCAGGTCCGCTTTGCCGAGCGCGAAAGCGGAGGGCATGAGCTCTTGGCCGTAGAGCGTCACATCGATCTTGTCGTTCATCCGTTTCAGTGCGTGATGAGCGATGAGCAGCATACCTCCGGATCCAGCAGTTGGGTCATAGACAGAGCGCGCCGCGCTTTCGCCTGCGAGAGTGTCGTCATCGTTGGTGATCAGGATGTCGACCATGAGCTTTATCGCGTCGCGCGGCGTGTAGAAATTGCCCGCGGCTTTGCCCTTCTTGTTGAAGGCGCGGTACATGATGTCCTCAAAGACGTCGCCCATCGTCGTGTTCTCAACATTGCTCGGCGCGAGGTCTAGCGTTGAAAAGTGCTTCACGACGGAATGCAGACGATTTGCCTCGGCAAGGACTTGCACTCGTCGGACGAAGTCGAAGGAGACCCAGATGTCGGCGATGTTATTCGAGAACCCAGCAATGTAGCTCTTCAACGACTTCTCGACGTTGTCGTCGACGGACGCGATAGTGGCGAGGTCGAGCGGCGAGACGTTGTAGAAACTGAGCTTGAACCGGTCCTTGACCGCGATGTCGATCAGGTGCGGAGGCAGCGCGCCCCGCGAGGCGACGAAATCGGTAACCTGCTCCTTCGAGTCGGCCAGCATGCATTCCAGGCGACGCAGCACTGTGAACGGAAGAATGAAATCTCCGTAGTCTTCTTCGTCGACGATGTTGCGAAGGAACTTGTCTGCGGTGTCCCAGACTATGCGTGCTGTCGTCGTGCTCGTGCTGGTGGACGCCGTCGTCGACTCTGCCATGTCTGCTCGTTCCTGCTCGCTGCGACCATTCTTGTATCAAAGACTTTACATCAAATGTGTATCACGAACGTGACATTCGGCTGTGCGGTCAAGGGGGAGATGAATCGCATCGATCTACTGAGCTTGACCTCGGGTTAGCAGGGGCCAGCTACCGGACGCACTTAATTTCGCGGATATCCAACACTTCGTCGGCCTCGTTGGCACCCACAAGAACGCGGACGGAGTCCCGGCGCGGGAAGCTGGTGCTCTGCATCGCATCGGCCGGCAACTTGTTCACCTGACGCACAACCGAGTTCTTTGCTCGCCCAGCGAGCCAACCTCACTCAGGCACGCAGGGTTGTCGCAGGCACGGGCCGACCGTGTCCCGAGGCGCATGTCGAGTAGTGCCTTGTCTAGAAAGCAAGTTGAATACGATATTCATTGCTGATAACGGATATTATGTCAGGTTGCAGTCGAAAGTCATTGTCATGCAACGTATGTCAATCCTACCTGCTGGCGCGACCGCCTGCCGGACATGATCTAGAAGTACCGCGGATCCGCCGTTGTGAAGCAGTTCCGTTTCGTGTTGCAAGCCGCGGTGCTGTTGCTCGAGATGGTTCGGATGCCAGCGGCGCGGGCATTCGTCGCCGATGCCCCCGAATCCGTTGTCTCCGATGCTTGCCACTGCTGGGCCGCTCCCGTCCGGACCGGCCTGGGTGTGGGAATGGAAGTGGGATGTAACTGCGCGGGTTCGCAGAAACTCGCGAACGATAGCGTCGCAACACGCGCGTACGTGGAGCATCAACCCGTGAGGGGCAACCGCATTCGCAGACTGGCGACCATCAAACGCCTTATGCGGCCGCCAGCACAGCCTCGCGTTTGATCCGGCAAGACCACTGCCGTCTACCGATCGGCTCCGGCCCACCCCTTCCCTCATACCCCCACGGGTACTTGCATACCCCCCTAGGTATGTGTCACAGTAGGGATGTACCCGCCAGAAAGGACCGCCATGTGCTACCCCGTCCCGTGCCCGGCATGCGGTAAGACCACCTGGGCTGGCTGCGGTCGACATGTCGACAGCGTTATGAAGAACGTTCCGCGGTCGCAGCAGTGCTCCTGCTCCATGGAGACACCCGCCCCAGCTACACGCGACAACTTCTTTCGTTCCCTGTTTCGTCGCTGACCCCCACCCCAACAGCACTCCACTGCATTTCGCAGGAATCTCTGGGCGTCTTCAACGCTTCTGAATACCCCCACCCGTATTAGGAGAAGTAATTGTGACCAAGCCCGCTACCGCGGCGGCCACCGGCCGCCACGACCGCCATCGGCCACCGGCACCCGGCGCACTAGGCCGCCTGGGAAGCACGATGGTCGCCCGCCGCAGGTGGGTGTTCGGCATCTGGCTGATCGCCCTCGTTGCCCTGGGATCGGCTGCGCCATCGGTGTTCTCATCCTTGGCCGGGGCCGGCTGGCAGGCCAACGGTTCCGAATCCGTCCAGGTCCGCGAGCTCGCCCAGCAGCATTTCGGTGGTAACTCCTCTGCGGCAGTGCAAGTGGTCGTTCACTCCGACACCGCCACGATCGAAGACGCAGCGGTGCAGCAGACACTCACCGACGTCGCGGCCGTATTCGACGGTGACACTCGCTTCGGCGAGATCATCGCCCCCCAGCCAGGCATGACCATCAGCCCCGACGGCCGCACCGGCATCCTCATCGCCGGCGCAAACGCAAGTACAGATGACATGGTCAAAGCCGTCGACGAGGTCAAAGGCGAACTGACCGAACTCTCCGGCGACGGCATCGAGGTCTACCCGACCGGGTCCTCCGCACTGTGGTCGGACTTCAACAAAGCCAACCACGATGCCATGATCCAAGCCGAATTGTTCTCCTGGCCGGTCACCTTGGCGATCATGGTGCTCGCGTTCGGATCGCTCGTCGCCGCAGGACTGCCGCTGCTACTCACCGTCGCCGGACTCGTCGCATCCGCCGGTGGTCTCGTGCTGCTCAACGGCGTCACCCCGATCTCGGTGTGGGCGATGAACTTCGCGATGATGTTCGCGCTCGCCCTCGGCATCGACTACGCCCTCTTCATCGTCGCCAGGTTCCGCGACGCACTACGCAACGCCGATCCCCGTGCCGCCGTCGCCGAAACCATGGACACCGCAGGCAAAGCCGTGGTCCTGTCCGGTCTGACAGTCCTGGTGAGCCTCTCGGCAGTGCTTCTCGTTCCCGCACCGGCCGTGCGGACCATGGCCGTCGGCATCATGCTCGCTGTCACGTTCGTGCTGATCGCCACCATGACCCTGCTCCCCGCAACCCTGGGGGCACTCGGCTCCAAGGTCAACGCCGCATCCCTGCCCTACGCCAAACGCCAGCAGCACCGCTCCCCGAAATTCGCAGCCTGGGGCGAACTACTCCACAAGCATCCCTGGCCGTTCGCACTGGTCTCCGTCGGCATCCTCATCGTCCTGGCACTGCCGGTCCTCGGACTGAAAGTCGCAATGCCCTCGATCACCGTCGTCCCAGAAGATGCACCGGTTCGCCAAGGCTACGAGCTCGTCCAAGCCCAGTTCGGCGACGGCGCACCCGGCGCACTGCAGATCGTCGTCCCCTCTTCCGACGCCGCCGCGACCGCCACCGCAGCCAGCAGCGTCGACGGGATCTCGATGGTGACTCCGCCCCAGCCTGCCGCGGACGGCTCGAACTACTCACTGCTACAAGCGCTTCCCGCCGTGGACCCCTCCGACGAGAGTATGGGCACCATCCTCGGTGACCTGCGCGCGCAGCTCCCGGAGTCGGCATTGGTCGGCGGGGCACCGGCGGAGAACCTCGATCTGCAGCAAGCCCTCAACGACTACCTGCCGCTGGTGATCGGGATCATCCTCGCGCTCGGTTTCATCCTGCTGCTCGTTGCACTGCAGGCACCGCTGATCGCGATCCTCGGCACCGCCGTCAGTCTGCTCTCGACCGCAGCCGCATTCGGAGTAGCGAAGCTGATCTTCCAAGACGGACACGGTGCATCACTGCTCGGCTTCACCCCACAGGGGTTCCTCGACGGCTGGGGACCGGTGTTCTTCTTCGCGATGATCTTCGCCATCGCCATGGACTACACCGTGTTCCTGCTCGCCACCGCCAAAGAGCACTACGAGAAGACCGGCGACCCGAAAGCCGCCCAGGTCGACGGCCTCGCCCACTCCGGCCGCGTCATCTTCGCCGCCGCCGCGGTCATGGTCGCCGTGTTCTTCACCTTCGCACTCTCCGATCCGCTCCCACCGAAAGAAATGGGCATCATTCTCGGTGTCGCGGTACTGCTCGACGCCTTCCTGATCAGGCTCATCCTGCTGCCGGTCCTGCTGCGTCTGACCGGTCACGCCGCATGGTGGTCACCAGCCTGGCTGCGCAAGGTGCTGCCCTCGATCAGCTTCTCTCACTGACACCCTCACCACACCCAACGGAGCAATCATGACCGATCCGAACACAACCCACTCGGCGGCATTCACAGGATGGCCGATCGAACGTATCGTCCCCGCCCTTGCTGCCGGTGTCACCGCCACCGGTCTGGCACTCGGCGAATTACACGCACCGCAATGGCGACTACTCAGCGCGTTCGCTGCCGCCAACCTCGCCCTCTACGCAGCGGTCGGCTGGTGCCCGGCCAGCGCGCTTCTCACCAGGGTGGGCGTGCCGAGTATTCGCCAGCCCCGAATCGGGTAGGCCCAGATCACCGCAGTTCGACCACCGAAAGGAACTTCCCTTATGAACATCGCACTCTCGACCACTCTGACCGACACCGACTTCGACACCGCAGTCGACGCCGTCAAAGCCTCCCTCGCAGATCAGGGCTTCGGTGTTCTCACCGAAATCGACATGCAGGCCACGTTGAAGGCCAAGCTCGGCGAGGACATGGAGCAGTATCTGATCCTCGGTGCCTGCAATCCGTCCCTCGCGCACCGCGCCGTCGGGGTCATGCGCCAGATCGGCTTGCTGTTGCCGTGCAATGTCGTCGTCCGCGCCGACACCTCCGCTTCCGGATCGGTCATTGTCGAAGCGATGAACCCCGACATCATGGTCCAAGCGACCGGCGAGCCAGCACTGTCCGACGTCGCGGCCGAGGCCACCACCAAGCTCCAGGCCGCCATCGACGCACTCGGTGGCCAGGACGCAGCCCACAGCTGATGACCCTGACGCTGGCACTGGTCCTCGGCGTCGCCGTCGGCATCCTGCTCGGTCTCCTCGGAGGCGGCGGGTCGATCCTCGCCGTCCCGGTTCTCGTCTACGCCCTGGGAATGGACCTGTCGGAGGCGATACCGACATCGTTGCTGGTGATCGGTGTCGCCTCGGCGACCGGGGCCATCCCCAAGGTGCGGGCGAAGCTCGTCGAATGGCGACTGGCGGCGATCTTCGCGGCCACCGGTATCGTCGGCACGCTGGTCGGCAGCGTCCTGGGCAGGCATCTGCCCGAGGCCGCAGTGATGATCGGCTTCGCGATCGTCATGATCATCGCCGGGGCGCGGATGCTGCGCAGCACCGACGATGTCGGAACCGCTTGCAAGACAGGAAGTTCCGGGATCGATTGGCGGCGATGCGCACCACGGTCCATACCGACCGGGTTCGGGGTCGGTGTCCTCACCGGACTGTTCGGCGTCGGCGGAGGATTTCTGATCATCCCCGCTCTGGTGCTGTTGCTGGGAATCGAGATGAGTGTCGCTGTCGGAACGTCGCTGGTGGTCATCGTCGCCAACTCCGCCGCCGGACTGATCGCTCAGGCCGACGGGCTCGGCGGGAACTGGCCACTGACAGCCGCGTTCGCCGGTGCGGCGATCGCAGGCTCGCTGGTCGCCGGAAAACTGAGCACACGCATCGACACCGACAAGCTGCGCACGTGGTTCGCCTACCTGGTGTTCGCCGTCGCGGGCTATGTACTTGTCGACACCCTCGTTCTTTCATGACCGACTGCACACACCGAACCGATGCCCCCGGGGGTAATCTGGAAGGACTACCACCATCACACACCCTCAGGAGACCGCAATGATCGGCGACGAAGACAGCATCGCATTGGTACTCAACCGTCTGCGCCGCGCACACGGCCAACTCGCCGGTGTGATCGGCATGATCGAGAACGGACGCGACTGCAAAGACGTCGTCACTCAACTCGCCGCCGTCTCCCGCGCCCTCGACAAAGCCGGATTCAAGATCGTGGCCACCGGCCTTCGTGAATGCATGACCGGCGACACCGCAGACAACAAAGAGCCCATGACCGAAGCAGAACTGGAAAAGCTCTTCCTCGCACTGGCCTGAACGAGGACGTTTCACGTCAGAAACGAGGCCGACCCGATTACACCGTAGGAGTACCCCGTGAGCACCACCGATCCAGACATCGCCATCATCGAAACGTCGAGCCTCGGCGACCGCAGCTACCTGATCAGCCACGACGGCATCGCCGTCGTGATCGATCCCCAACGTGACATCGACCGCGTCCTGGCACTGGCCACGGAGAAGAACGCCGCGATCACCCACGTACTCGAAACCCACATCCACAACGACTACGTCACCGGCGGACTCGAACTCGCACGCGCCACCGGAGCCGAATACGTTGTGCCCGAGGGTGACCCGGTCGAATTCGAGCGACGGGCAGTGGGGGACGGCGATGTCGTCGACGCGGGATCGGCGACGTTTCAGGTCATGCACACCCCGGGCCATACACATCATCACGTCAGCTACGTACTGCAACTCGGAGACGAACCGATCGCGATCTTCACCGGCGGCTCGATGCTCTACGGATCCACCGGCCGCACCGACCTACTCGGCTCCGAACACACCGACGAGCTCACCCATGCCCAGTTCCACTCGGTCCGTCGAATCGCCGCCGAACTCCCCGCCGACGTCGAGGTCTACCCCACCCACGGATTCGGTAGCTTCTGCTCCGCGACCCCCACCAGCGGCGACTCGTCGACCATCGGTGAACAGCAACAGTCCAATCCCGCGCTGACCCAGGACGAACAAACCTACGTCGACGAGTTGATCGCAGGACTGTCGGCCTACCCCGCGTACTACGCCCACATGGGCGTCATCAACACCGAAGGTCCGGCCCCGATCGACCTGTCCACCCCAGAACCCGTCGACCCCGACGAACTACGCCGCCGCATCGACGACGGACAATGGGTCGTCGACCTCCGCGCACGCACCGCCTTCGCTGCCGGACATCTCGACGGTTCCCTCGGCTTCGAGCTGTCGACGACATTCGTCACCTACCTCGGCTGGCTCTACCAGTGGGGTGCGCCGCTGACCTTGATCGGCGACACCTCCGATCAAATCGACGAGGCCACAAGGGAGTTGGCACGTATCGGCATCGACCACCCCTCCGGCTCCGCTGTCGGAGAGATTCACTCACTCGCCAGCGACGGGCGCGTACGGTCCTACGAAGTGTCCGACTTCGCCGGACTCGCCGCAGAGGACTCGGACATTGCAGTGCTCGACACCCGTCAACAGTCCGAATACGCGGACGGCCACATCCCCGGTGCGATCAACATTCCCCTCCACGAACTGCCGCACCGACTCGCAGAAGTTCCCGACGGCAAAGTGTGGGTGCACTGCGCCTCCGGCTATCGCGCCTCGATCGCGGCCTCACTACTCGACCGGGAACATCGCAGCGTGGTGCTCATCGACGACGACTACAACCGCGCAACAGATCTCGGACTCGACACCTCGAAGACATGACGAAATGCTTCGACGACCGAACGCGACGAGACAGGCGTACCCCCAGGGGGTATATGTTGGTATCATCGGCCGCATGCACTCAGTGAATCGGCACGGTCGACGGGGCACAGCTCCGACGGCAGCTTTACTGATTGCACTGACGGTGTTCGGTGTCCTGTTGATGCATTCGGTGACACCGATGTCGATGCCCGTGACCGGCTCGATGTCCACATCGATGAGCGGCGGCCATGCCTCGTTCGCAGCACCGTCCCACACGGACGCCACGGTTCCGGTGATGACCGGGGAACATGACTGCCCGTCGGGGTACCAGATGATGCATCCCTGTGTGGGTACGACAGCGTCGTGGCCCGCGCTGACGGTCCCGGTGACGAGCGCAGCCATCGACCCGGTACCGACGCTGCTTAACCGGATCGTTGGGCGCACCGACTCTGAGTGGGGGCGTGCGCCGCCGTGGACGTTGTGGGAGTTGGACAGATCGGTGACCTTGCGAGTGTGACAGGGAGCCCGGCAGACGCGTGTCTGTCGGCGGATCGAACGACATCGAATCCTCTGTACTACTCACTCTTGCAAGGAGTTTCCTCATGCGTACCAAAGTCATTGCCTCGATCGCTGCTGCCGCCGCGAGCGCGTTCCTCGTCGTCGGCTGTAGCGACAACGGGGCGGATTCGTCGATGGATGGCCATGCGATGGGATCGATGTCCTCGGCACCGATGTCCTCGGCCCAAGCAAGCGCGTCCGCAGAGTTCAACGATGCCGACGTGATGTTCGCGCAGATGATGTACCCGCATCACGCGCAAGCAGTGGAGATGGCCGACTTGGCGGACGGCCGCACCGACAACCCGGAGGTGCTGTCGCTGGCATCGGCGATCGCCGCCGCGCAACAGCCCGAGATGGACCAGATGACGGCATGGCTGACCGAGTGGGGCCAGCCCATGCCCGACATGGACAGGGGTGACATGGGTGACATGGGTGACATGGGTGACATGGGCGGGATGGACCACAGCTCCGGCAGCGGCATGATGACCGCTCAGGACATGGACGCGTTGATGGCAGCGTCGGGACCGGAATTCGACCGCCAGTGGTTGACGATGATGATCGCCCACCACACCGGCGCCATCGAGATGGCCAACACCGAAATCGCAGACGGTTCCAATCCTGACGCCCTGGAGATGGCCCGCACCATCGTCGCCACCCAGCAGCAGGAAATCGACACCATGCAGCGGCTGCTCGGCTGACCCGGCCCGCTATAGACAACGATGGCCGCATCCTCTCCGGCGGAGAAGGTGCGGCCATCAACGTTCCACAATTGTCAGAGCTGCGTTCCCGGTACGAGATCAGCTCTCACAGTGACGGTGTGCGCTGCGACGGAGGGTTGGAACTCCCCTCGTTCACCGCTCCGGTGATGGTGTCGGGTGTGAGGTCGAGTCGACGCAGTAATTGTGCGTTCGCAGCGACGATGATCGTCGACAGCGACATCAGGATCGCGCCGATCGACATCGGCAGCACGAACCCGACCGGCGCGAGCACTCCTGCCGCGAGCGGAACCGAGATGAGGTTGTATCCCGCTGCCCACCAGAGGTTTTGCTTCATCTTTCGGTACGAGGCGCGCGAGAGTTCGATCACCGACAACACCGACCTCGGGTCGTCGCTGGCGAGGATCACTCCGGCCGACGCGATAGCAACGTCGGTACCCGCGCCGATAGCG
>NZ_NOYR01000016.1:0-72283 GCF_002258885.1 Rhodococcus sp. 06-1474-1B
CCGAATCCCCGACGGCGGCGGACATCGCAAGCTCGGCCGCGCGATCGGAAAGCGGCACAACAAGAAACAGGGCCGCGGTTACTCCTACGTCCATCACGCCGTCGACGATCACAGCCGGCTCGCGTATTCGGAGATCCTCGGTGACGAACGCAAAGAAACCGCCTCGGGGTTCTTCGAGCGCGCCAAAGCCTACTTCGCAGCCCATGACATCACGATCGCGCGTGTGCTGACCGACAACGGATCCTGTTACCGCTCAACACTGTTCGCGCAGACCCTAGGCCCTGGAATCAAGCACAAACGAACCAGGCCGTATCGGCCGCAGACCAACGGCAAAGTCGAACGATTCAACCGAACCCTCAACCAGGAATGGGCCTACGCGAACACCTACCTCTCCGACGAAGCCAGAGCGGCGACCTACCAAGACTGGATCCATCACTACAATCACCACCGACCCCACACCGGCATCGGCGGCAAGTCACCCATCGAGCGACTGACCGTCCACAACGTCCCCGGGAAGAACAACTAGCCGGTGAGTTTTCGCTCGTACCGGGGTCCACCCCAGCATGACGACACAGACAGTTTCCGTTCCCGGTGCGACCCTGACGTACGACGTGATCGGCGAACTCGAGCCCGGGGTCACTCCCTTGGTACTGATCGGCTCACCGATGGATGCGAGCGGGTTCGGGACGTTGGCATCGCACTTCCGCGACCGAGTGGTCGTCACGTACGACCCGAGAAATGTCGGACGCAGTCGACGAGACGACACGACCGCCGCGGTCACCTCCGGCCAACATGCCGACGACCTGCACGCAGTGCTCACCGCCGTCGGCCATGGGCCTGTGGATGTGTTCGCCTCGAGCGGGGGTGCGGTCAATGCGCTGGTACTCGTCAGCAGGTACACGTCCGATGTCCGGACGTTGGTGGCCCACGAACCACCCGCCGGAGGCACCCTGCCGGACCGCGAGAACATCGCGACCGTGTGCGCAAACATGGTGGCCGCATACGACGCTCACGGCCGCGGTCCGGCCATGGCCCAGTTCATGGCGTTGCTCATGCACGCAGGCCCCATCGACAACACGTTCTTCGATCGCCCGGCACCGGACCCGGCGCAGTTCGGCTTCTCGGCCGAGGACGACGGAACCCGCGACGACGCCCTGATGTCAACATGCGAGGCGGCGGAGTCGATTTCGCGCCCGACGTCGACGCGGTGCGTGCTGCTCCCACCACGGTCGTGATCGGAGTCGGCGAAGAATCCGGCGGTCCCGAGGACGGTCACATCGCCGCTCGCGCAGCATATTCCACTGCATCGACCCTCGGATCGGAGCCGATCGTTTTTCCCGGTGGCCACTCGGGCTTCCTCGGCGGTGAATTCGGTCAGATGGGAAAGCCGACCGAATTTGCCGAAAAACTTCGGAAAGTATTGAGCTGAAGAAGCTTTCGTCCTACAGAACCAGGAGCAATCATGGGCCTCATCACGTTGGAGCTGTTCGCCACCCTCGACCTCGTCGCGCAATCACCCGGAAGCCCAGAGGAAGACCCCGAGAACTTTCCCTTCGGCGGCTGGCAGGCTCCTCTGCTCGACCAGGTTTCGGGGGCGCAGGTCGCCGCCGCTTACGAGGGCACGGATGCGCTCCTGCTCGGGCGGCGCACCTACGACATCTTCGCCGCGTACTGGCCGCACCAACACGATTCGCTCGCAACGTTGTTCAACACGATCCCGAAATACGTGGCCTCCCGCGGCACACCCGATCTGCTGTGGAACGGTTCGACCCAGCTCGGACCGGACCTGGCCGGAGCCGTGCGTGAGATCCGAGATCGACACGACAATATCAAGGTGGTCGGAAGTCTCGATCTGGTGCAGACCCTGTTGCGCGAGAAGCTCTTCGATCGACTCGATCTGTGGGTGCATCCCATCCTTCTCGGAATGGGAAAGAAGGTGTTCGCCGACGGCACCGTGCCCAGCAATCTGACGCTGCTCGAGCCACCGGCCGTCGACGGCAAGGGCACCGTCTACCTGCGGTACGGCCTCGACACCGGGACCCCGGACGTCGGCAACATGGACGACGTACTGACCGACTAGATCGGAGGGCAATTCACTTCTTCTGCCGTCGGCTCCCGCCGTGCCAATCCTGTTGCACGCCAACCTCGTCCTCCGTCACCCCCAGTGCCTTCAACTGGGGGAGCTCACGCATACTGCGCTTCATCTCGGCAAATCCAGGGAATCGTGCGAGTCCGATCACGTTGTCCCACAGCGGTACTGCTTCTTCGTCGCTGGGTAGTCGGCTGATCACCGGGCCGAAGAATGCGACACCGTCCGGCGGCTCGAAAGCGATGATGGGTGTGCCGACGTCCTTTCCGGTCAGCGACAGTGCATGATCGGTTTCGGCCCGGATCTCGTCGTCGATCGTCGAATCATCCAGTGCTGCAGTGTGATGGGTGGGCAGCCCGACTTCCTCGAGGATCGGCCCGAGGAATGCCGCGGTGCCGCGATGTCCGTGGCTCGCTGCGTCGTCGGGCACGATCTCGGTATCGAATATGTGGGTGCCGAGCGCCTCGTACAGCGGCCCGACAGCGTCCGACCCATGCTCACGACGAACAGAGGCAGCGGCCCGCAACAGTCGCAGACCCGCGGTGTGGCCGGCCTCGTACTCGGGTGGGAAATGGGCGTCGTAGTCGATATGGGAGTTGAGCAGGCGCAGCGAGATGAACCGCCAGTCGACGGTGTAGTCGCGCTGGGCCTGAACCTTGCGAACCCATTTGCTGGTCATCCACGCGAACGGGCATACCGGATCGAAATAGAAATCGATATCGGACATCAGGGGACTCTCCTTGTGGGGCGTAGGTTCCGTGCGTTCATTTCTCACCCAGCAGAGCCGAGCGTTGTTCGGTGACCACCGCACGAATTGCGTCGATCACCGCCGACACTTCGGGTCGTCTGAGAGTTTCGGTGCGGGTGACGAGCCAGTAGGTCAGGGTCACCGCGATGGCGTCGGGCAGGATTCGTTGCAGGTCGGGGTGTCGGTCGGCCATGAAACACGGCAACAATCCGATGCCCGCCGAGGCTCGGGTGGCCTCGACGTGGACGAAGACGTTGGTCGACGTCACCGATTCGCGCATCGTCGGAGTGAAGTTGGGGGCCAGATCCAGATCGTCGACGTGCAGCATCGAGTCGATGAAATAGATGAACGGATGCGCGGCGAGGTCGGCCGGCACCTGCGGTGTGCCGTGCTCGTCCACGTAGGTCTGCGACGCGTACAGACCCAGCACGTAGTCGCCGAGTCTGATGGCCTCCGCCCGATGCACCTGCGGTTGTCCGACGACGATCTCGATGTCCAATCCGGACCGTTGCCTCGACGCACGTCTGGTGGTCGCGACGATCTCCACCGACACCAGCGGATGAGTGCGTTGCACGCGAGCAGCAGCAGGAGCTGCGATGTAGGCACTGAAACCGTCCGTGGCCGAAATGCGTACGACGCCCTTCAGCGCACCCGCGTCGCTCGAGACCAGCGTCTGCAGCGCATTCTCGACGGCCTCGGCAGCGGCCAGTGCGCCGTGCCCCAGTTGAGTCAGTTCCCAACCTCCGCCGGCGCGGGTGAGCACCCGTCCGCCGAGGGTGTCCTCGAGTGCGGCGATGCGTCGGGAGATGGTCGTGTGGTTGATACCGAGGTCGTCGGCAGCGGAGCTGTAGCGTCCCGTTCGACTGACGGCGAGCAGGACCAGCAGGTCGTCGGCACTGGGAACCTTCCCGTCACCGCGTGTCATGTGTGCAGTTTTGCAGATCGAACCTGCGTCCATGCCTCTTGCGCAGAAAAAGATCTGCACCAATACTCAGACCAACCCCGCTACATGTGTGGTCTGTCACAAACACGAGCACGCAGTGCCGAGCAACACAGGAGAAGCTATGAGCGTCGACCAACCGCTGGCAGAAAGGTCCGAGCCGGACCCCGATGCCACCCCCACCGGCTTGAAGAAGGTCGTCGGAGCATCGATGGCCGGCACCATCGTCGAGTGGTACGAGTTCTTTCTCTACGGAACCGCCGCCACACTGGTGTTCAGCAAGATCTTCTTCGCGGCCGGAACCAGTGAGCTCGACGCCATCCTCGCGGCCTTCGTCACCTACGCCGTCGGCTTCGTCGCACGACCCCTGGGCGGCATCGTCTTCGGACACTACGGCGACAAATACGGCCGAAAGAAGCTGCTGCAGTTCAGCCTCGTCCTCGTCGGCGGAGCCACGTTCCTCATGGGCTGCCTACCGACATTCGAGGCCATCGGCTACTGGGCCCCGGCACTGCTGGTCACCCTGCGATTCATTCAGGGCTTCGCCGTCGGCGGCGAATGGGGCGGCGCGGTTCTCCTTGTCGCAGAACACAGCCCGAACAAGAGCCGCGGATTCTGGGCCAGCTGGCCGCAGGCAGGCGTGCCCGCCGGTAACCTCCTCGCCACCGTCGCACTGCTCGTCCTGACGACAACCCTGTCCGACGAAGCGTTCCTCAGCTGGGGCTGGCGCGTCGCGTTCTGGCTCTCTGCCGTCATCGTTTTCGTCGGCTACTACATCCGTACCAAGGTCTCCGACGCCCCGATCTTCATCGAGGCACACAAGCAGGCCGAGGTCATCAAGGCCGCGTCGTACGGCGTCTTCGAGGTCGTCAAGCGTTACCCGCGCGGCGTATTCACCGCAATGGGCCTGCGCTTCGGTGAGAACGTCATGTACTACCTCGTCGTCACCTTCTCCATCACGTACCTCAAGGTGGAGGTGGGCACCGACACCAGCACGATCCTGTGGTGGATGCTCATCGCCCACGCGATCCACTTCTGCACAATTCCGTTGGTGGGCAGGCTCGCCGACCGCATCGGCCGCCGTCCGGTGTACTTCGCCGGTGCCCTCACCGCGGCAACGTGGGGCTTCTTCGCCTTCCCGATGATGAACAGCGGCCACAACGTCGTGATCCTGCTGGCCATCATCATCGGTCTGATGTTCCACGCCTTCATGTACGCCACGCAGCCGGCCATCATGGCCGAGATGTTCCCGACGCGGATGCGGTATTCCGGTGTGTCCCTCGGCTATCAGGTCACCTCGATCGTCGCCGGCTCGCTGGCCCCGATCATCGCGGTGAAGCTGCTCGACATCTACGGCTCGTCCGTGCCCATCGCGGTGTACCTGGCCGTGGCCTGCGCGATCACCGTGGTTGCCGTCATCGTAGCCAGGGAGACAAAGGGATTGGCGCTCGAAAGCATCGACATCGCCGACGCCAAGAACCTGGCCACCGAAGCCGAGCTGGCCAAGGCCGGTCTGCTCGATCCGAGTGTAAAGCGGTGACCGACCTGACCGGACGCTCCGCCCTCGTCACCGGGGGAGCGTCCGGCATCGGGGCCGCGTGCGCGCGTGAGCTCGCCGGCCGCGGTGCCCGCGTCACCATCGCCGACGTGAACGACGTCGCAGCAAAGGAATTGGCGGCCGAGCTCGACGGCGAGGTGTGGTCGGTCGATCTGCTCGACACCGCCGCACTGGACGACCTTCGGCTCGACGTCGACATCCTGGTGAACAACGCGGGTATCCAAACCGTCGCACCGATCGTCGACTTCGACCCGGGCGCGTTCCGTCGAATTCAGACGCTGATGGTCGAGGCACCGTTCCTGCTGATTCGTGCGGCGCTGCCTGGGATGTACGCACGCAGGTTCGGCCGAGTCATCAATCTGTCGTCGGTGCACGGACTGCGCGCGTCGGAGTTCAAGGTCGCCTACGTCACCGCCAAACACGCACTCGAAGGACTGTCGAAAGTGACAGCCCTCGAGGGTGCCGCGCACGGCGTGACGAGCAACTGCGTCAACCCGGGATACGTCCGCACACCGCTGGTCGAAAAACAGATCGCCGATCAAGCCAAGGCGCACGACATCCCCGAGGACGAAGTACTCGAAAAGGTGCTGCTGACCGAGGCCGCCATCAAAAGACTCGTCGAACCCGCCGAAGTCGCCTCACTGGTGGGATGGCTGACCTCCGAGAACGCAGGAATGGTCACCGGGGCGTCGTACACCATGGATGGTGGTTGGTCGGCTCGTTAGGTTCGGTGCCGCCCGTCTGGTGCGCCCCCACTTTGGGATCAATGTGGGTTTCTGTCGCTCAGATTGCAACAAAGTCGCATTCATCCGGATCGGGTCGCCGCACCCCACCGGATGAATGCGGCTTTGTTGCACTCAGACGGACTCGAACGCCCATTGATCCGGAGACGGGTGGGCTGATCGGGAGACGGGTGGGCGCGAGCCGGAGCACCCCTCCCTGAACAGCAAGAAGCCCCCGTGACAGGTCACGGGGGCTTCTTTGGCGGAGGATAGGGGATTTGAACCCCTGAGGGCGTTAACCCAACCCGCGTTCCAGGCGAGCGCCATAGGCCACTAGGCGAATCCTCCGTGGGGGAGCTTACCCGGTTACCCCCACCAACTCCCAAATCGGGAGGCGCGAAGGGTGGTGATGCGTTGCCCGACGGGAGGCGGCTACACTTCCTAACGGATCCCGCGCGGCGCGCATCCTGTGAACTCCCCCAGGGCCGGAAGGCAGCAAGGGTCAATGGGCTCTGCCGGGTGCGCGGGGTCCCCTTTATTTCAGTGACATAGACACTGTCCGGGGAACCCAGTCACCGAGAGGCCGCTCCGCATGCCAGCGCAAACCCAGTTGGGTCTGATGAACCATGAGGAGCTCGCCTCCGAGCACGAGCGGCAGAGCGCGAAGTACACGCAGCTCAAAGCCGAGGATCTGAAGCTGGATCTCACCCGCGGCAAGCCGTCTCCCGAGCAGCTCGATCTCGCTGCCGATCTGTTGACGCTCCCCGGCGCGGACTACAAGGACGGCAACGGCACCGATTGCCGCAACTACGGTGGCCTCGCGGGTCTGCCGGAACTGCGTGCCATTTTCGGCGAGTTGCTCGGCATCCCGGTGAAGAACCTGGTGGCCGGTAACAACGCCAGCCTCGAAATCATGCAGGACCTGGTGGTCTGGGCTCTGCTGCATGGTCTATCGGATTCGCCGCGCCCGTGGTCGGCGGAGCCGAACGTTCGCTTCCTGTGCCCGGCCCCCGGCTACGACCGGCATTTCGCCATCACCGAGAGCTTCGGCATCGAGATGATTCCGGTTCCGATGGGTCCCGACGGACCCGATGTGCACGAGATCGCCAACTTGGTGGCGTCGGATCCGCAGATCAAGGGCATGTGGGTGGTGCCGAACTACGCGAACCCCACCGGAGCCGTCTACTCGGAGGAAGTCGTTCGCGCGCTGGCCACCATGCCGGCTGCTGCGCCTGATTTCCGTCTGTTCTGGGACAACGCCTACGCGGTGCATCCGCTGACCGAGGAGTTCGCGCCGTCCTATGACGTCATCGGGATTGCGGCGGAGGCCGGTTTCCCCAATCGCGCGTTCGTGTTCGCCTCGACGTCGAAGGTCACGTTCGCCGGTGCGGGCGTCAGCTTCTTCGGCAGTTCCGAGGAGAACCTTGCCTGGTATCAGAAGCACCTCGGTAAGAAGAGCATCGGACCGGACAAGCTCAACCAGCTACGGCACCTGCGTTTCTTCGGTGACGCCGAGGGGGTGCGGGCGCACATGGCCAAGCATCGCGAGATCCTGAAGCCCAAGTTCGCGCTGGTGCAGCAGATCCTCGAGGACCGGCTCGGTGCGTCGAAGATCGCGTCGTGGACCGAGCCCAAGGGTGGCTACTTCATCAGCCTCGACGTGCTCGAGGGCACGGCGGCTCGGTCGATCGCGCTGGCCAAGGACGCCGGAATTGCTCTGACGGCAGCCGGCTCGGCCTTCCCGTACGGAAAAGATCCGGAAGACAAGAACATTCGCCTCGCCCCGAGCTTCCCGTCGCTCGGTGAGCTGGAGAAGTCTATGGACGGCGTCGCGACCTGCGTTCTGCTGGCCGCGACGGAGAAGCTGCTCGAAGGCTGAACGCATGTGAGTGGAAACTCGTAGCAGGCTACGCGTTTCCACTCACATGCGGCGAAGCCGCTCTCAGTGCCCGACGACGACCGCACCTTCGGGGGCGGTGGGCAACGGCCCCTTCTTCAGCAGCGTGGCCGAGAGCACCGCGCCCAGTAGGAAGATGCCCGACGCCCACCAGAAGGTGGTCGTGTAGCTGGCGATTTCGGCGTTTGCCTGCAGCAGTGCTGCATCGGTTGCCGTTGCCATGTTGGAGCTGACATAGCTGGTGGCTGCGTTGGCTGCCACCGTGCTCAGCAACGCGGTACCGATCGAGCCACCCACCTGCTGCATCGTGTTCACCGTGGCCGACGCGACGCCGGAGTCGTCCGGGTTCACGCCCGAGATCGCGCCCTGCATGGCCGGGGCCATGGTGGCACCGAGGCCGAGACCCATGATGATCAGGCCGGGCAGGATGTGCGTGACGTAGCTGCTGTTCAGATCGATTTGGGTGAGCAGGCCCATTCCGATCGACGCCACGATCAGGCCGGTCGTCATGAGGATGCGCGGTCCGAACCGGGGGAGGATCAGCGCCGTCGAGAGCGTCGCGGTGAGGATCAGCGACGCGATCATCGGCATGAACGCGAACCCGGTGGTGATCGGGGTGTACTTCAGCGTGCTCTGCAGGTAGTACGTGAGGAACAGGAACACTGCGAACATGCCGGCACCGGTGACGAACACCGCGAGGAAGGATCCCGCCCGGGTGCGATTCATGACGATGCGTAGTGGCAGCAACGGGTGCTCGACGCGATTCTGAATGGTCACGAACACCGCGAGGAGCACGACACCTGCGGCGAGGAAGCCCAGGGTGACGGGATTGCTCCAGCCGTCGGACTCCGCGTGGGCGAAGCCGTAGACGATCGAGAACAGCGCAGCGGAGACGGCGATCGTGCCGGGGATGTCGAGCTTGGGTCGGACGTCGACCTTGTGCTTGGCCAGGAACAGGAAGGCTCCGACGAAGGCGAGCGCGGCGAAGATCAGGTTGACGTACAGGCTCCAGCGCCAGTTGGCCCACTCGGTGAGCATGCCGCCGAGCAGTAGACCCAGTGCGCCGCCGCCGCCTGCGATGGCACCGAAGATGCCGAAGGCCTTGGCGCGTTCCTTGGTGTCGGTGAAGGTGGTCGCCAGCAGTGACAGAGCCGCGGGTGCCAGCAGTGCGCCGAAGACGCCCTGACCGGCGCGGGCGGCGACAAGCATGCCGAAGTTGACGGCCGCGCCGCCCACTGCGGACATCAACGCGAAGCCGACGAGACCGATGAGGAAGGTGTTGCGTCGTCCGAACAGGTCGCTCAGGCGTCCACCGAGCAGTAGCAGGCTGCCGAATGCGAGTGCATAGGAGGTGACCACCCAGGAGCGGTCGGCGTTGTCGAAGCCCAGATCGAGCTGGGCGGCAGGCAGTGCGATGTTCACGATGGTCGCGTCGAGCACGACCATGAGTTGCGCCAGTCCGAGCGTCGCAAGAATCAGCCAACGATTGCGATACGCGCGATCGTCGACCGGCGAAATGGTCGACGCGTCGCCCACGTTCTCCGATGAAAGGGTGGTCATGGTGTCCTCGGTTCGACTATGCGGAGGTGTATCCTCCGGTTGTAGAGCGAAGGTAGCAGCTAAGTGGAGGAATGTCCTCCGCTTATCGGGTGAAACGGACATCGAATGAGTGTGAGAGCGGACACAGGGGCGTCGAAACCTCTGCGCGCGGATGCCGAACGCAATCGACGCCGCATCGTCGACGCAGCCCGCGAGCTGTTCGCATCACGCGGTATCGACATCACCCTCGACGACGTCGCCGCGCACGCCAAGGTGGGCGTCGGTACCGTCTACCGGCGCTTTTCCTGCAAGGAAGAACTGATCGACGGCGTCTTCGAGCAGCGCCTCGAGGGCATGCTCGCCAGTGCCGAGCGCGCCCTCGACACCGACGATGCCTGGGCTGGACTGGTCGGTTTCCTCTCCGACGTGTGCGAGGAGATGGCCTCCGATCGAGGCCTCGGGGACGTGGTGCTCGGATCCGACGAAGGGTGCCGCGGCATCGCCGAGGTGCGTCGGCGCATCGACCCGTTCTTCGCGAGAATCGTCGATCGCGCCATCGAATCAGGTCAGCTGCGTCCCGATGTTGCTGTCACCGACTTCTATCCGGTGCTGGGCATGATCGGCTCGACCGTCGATTTCTCGAGCACGGTCGATCCCGCCAACTGGCGTCGGTATTTCGCCGTGGTGCTGGACGGCCTGCGCGGCGACGCGGTGCCGCGTTCTGCACTTCCCGGCCGTCCTTTCACGGACGCGGAAGTCGACACCGCCAAGGCGGCGATGCATCGCCGTCGTCGCTGACTGGTGAATCGTCCAACTCTGCTCTGTACGTTGTGTGCGTCGTCACGTAAGGTGCCTCACGGTAAGTGCTACGCGGGGTAGCGCACACCTGTTGTCAGGTGTTCAGAAGTTGGGGGTTCGATTTTGCGTTCGACGCGTGTCTTCGGTTCGGCCGTTGCAGTAGCGGCAATGTTCATGGGGGTGACTGCACCGGCTGCGACGGCCGCTCCGTCCACCGGTTCGACGGTCGAATCCGACTTCTACGTACCGCCGAGCCCACTGCCCGCGGGTACGCCGGGTGACGTGATTCGTTCCGAGCCTTCGCATCTCGCATTGTCGGTACCCGGAATCGGCGGACCGCTTCCCGGTGCCGCCACTCGAATCATGTACCGCAGCAGCGACTCCAACAACGACGCCAATGCCGTCACCGGCACTTACATCGACCCGGCCGCTCCGTGGACCGGGCCGGGTCCGCGTCCGCTCGTGGTGCTGGCCCCGGGCACGCAGGGACAGGGCGATCAATGCGCGCCGTCCAAGATGCTCAACAACGTCATCACCTACACCCCGCCGCTCGGATTCATGGTCGAGTACGAGGTGCTCGCCGCGTATTCCTTGTTGTCCCAGGGATACGGCGTCGTCATCACCGACTACGAAGGTCTCGGCACCCCCGGCGCCCACACCTATGTGAACCGGGCATCGGAAGCTCACGCAGTGCTCGACGCGGCCCGCGCGGCCCAGAAACTGCAGGGCACCAAGATTTCCGCGGACGGACCGGTGGCCGCGTACGGCTACTCGCAGGGTGGTGGCGCGGCCGCTGCCGCAGCAGAACTGGCGGATGAGTACGCACCGGAGATGAACCTCGTCGGTACCTATGCGGGCGCACCTCCGGCAGATCTGAAGGCCACGCTCGAGCAGGTCGACGGCACCATCCTCACCGGCGTCATCGGATACACCCTCAACGGACTGCTCAACTCCGACCCCGGTCTGCAGCCGATCCTCGACGAGAACATCAACGACGCCGGCAGGGCCATGCTGAATTTGGTGGCGAATCAGTGTGTGGGAGAAACGATTCTGAACGTCGGACTGCACCGTACCAACGAGTACACCAAAACCGGGGAGCCGCTGTCGGTGGTGTTGGACAGGTTGCCCGTCGCCCAGGAAATCCTGGCCAAGAACAAGATCGGTGAGCGTACGCCGAATGCCCCGGTACTGATCCAGTCCGGTACCTCCGACGACATCGTGCCCCACGGTCAGGCCGTCGAACTGGCCGGCGACTGGTGCGGCAAGGGTGCAACAGTGCAGCTCAGTTCCGCGCAGGTCCCGGCTATCGTGCCGGGTTCCGGTGCCGGGCATCTGATCCCGGACATCCTCGGTCTCGGCGAAGCTCAGAGCTGGATCAAGGATCGCTTCTACGGAGTGCCCGCCCCGTCGAATTGCTGATCGGCAACCGATGATCGAACGGCCCGCGCTCACCGAGCGCGGGCCGTTCGGTGTTCCCTCCCATGTCGGCCATCGATTCGTGTTCAGCAGGCATGACCGACGTCACACCGTCGAGTTCTCCAACGAGCCCACAGCGGTGTGAGGGTGTAGAAGGATGCGCAGCAGGGTACTGCCCTGCAATGCCCTGAGGTTGGGCTGTCGAGCGGTTGGGGTGAGTGAACATGCGGGACAGTTACACGGAGGCGCTCGACACGTTGGCGTCGGAGCTGTCCGAAATGTCGAGAATCGCGGAACGAGCGATGGCTGACGCCACGCGCGCGCTGCTCACCGCCGACATCGTGCTCGCCGAGCAGACGATCGAGTACCGCGAAGAGATCGACACTCTCGCCGTCGAATGGGAACACGAGGCCTTCGCCTTCCTCGCTCGACAGTCACCGGTTGCCCACGATCTGCGCCGTGTCGTGTCCGGGATCAACATCGTGGCCGACCTCCAGCGCATGGGTGGGCTTGCGGTGCACATCGCCGAGCTGGCCCGCCGCCGTCACCCCGCACACGTGCTCCCGCCCGAGGTCGAGGGCGTGTTCACCGAGATGGGTCGGGTAGCCATCGCACAAGCGGAGGCGACCCAACGAGTGCTCGAGACGCGGGACGCCGAACTCGCCGCGAGTCTGCGAACGCAGGACGAGGAGATGGACGCTCTGCACCGCAGCCTGTTCATGTTGACCTCCGCGCCCGACTGGCCGCACGGTGTACCGGCCGCCGTCGACATCACGTTGCTCGGCCGCTTCTACGAGCGGTATTCCGACCACACTGTCGAGGTCGCGAAGCGGGTCATCTTCCTGGTGACCGGAGCGCGCCCCACCGACGAGTCTTAGTCTGCGAGAACCGCTCGGAGATGGCAGGATCGGCACGATGAAACGTGACGTCTCCGCGTACCTCGATGTCGATGTGACCGAGGCCAGCACCCTCGAGTTCCAGATCGCGATCGCTCCGCACCCAGGAACCGAAGTGTGGGAAGCACTCTCGTTCACACTCGACGGCCAGCCCGTCGAAGCGCAGGAAATCAGCGGCGCGCACGGCACCCGCATCCACAAGCTGCACGCCGACGTCGGCGAGCTCGAAGCGTCGTACTCGGCGACGATCTACGGCAACACCGACCCGGCACCGGTGTCCGATTACGACCTGTCGCTGTATCTGCGGCCGAGCCGCTACGCCGAGGCAGACAAGTTCTTCGGTTTCGCCGCAACGGAATTCGGCTCGTACCCGCCGTCGGAGAAGCTTCTCGCCGAGGTGTCGTCCTGGGTCGGAGCTCGGCTGAGCTACGTTCCCGGAAGCAGCGACCCCATCGACGGCGCCGTCGACACCCTCCTCGCCGGTGCCGGAGTGTGCCGCGACTACACCCACCTCGTCGTCGCACTGCTCCGCGCAGTGAACGTGCCCGCTCGACTCGTGGCCGTGTACGCGCCGGGCTGCGATCCGATGGACTTCCACGCAGTTGCCGAAGCCTTCGTCGAAGGACAATGGCGAGTGGTCGACGCCACCTGCCTCGCGCCGCGATCGACCCTGGTGCGCATCGCAACCGGACGCGACGCAGCCGACACCGCCTTCCTCGACAATCACGGCGGATCGATCATCCTCAATAGCGCCGTCGTCGGAGCCGTCGTGGATGGGCCGCTGCCCTTCGACGACATCACCCAGTTGGTGTCGATCACCTGACCCTGTCGCGGCGAGGCGCGTTAGGCTGCGGCCCGTGCGAATGTCGTTGCGGCGTGGTGGTGTGTGGCCCGATGTGATCGTCGTCGGCGCTGTGGTTGTCGTCGGTGTCGTGTTCGCAGGGCTTACTCACCAGCCGATGGGGCAGTCGGAAATGGGTTATGGCAGTGAGCCTGTCGAATACCCCGTGGACATCCCAGGGTGCGCATCGGTAGAGCCGCCCGAGGAAGATCAGTTCTACGAAGTGATCGTGAGCCGTGACTACGACGACCCCTCCTACCCGTGGTTGACGTCGAAAAAGGCGAACTCGATGTCGATCGCAGTGCGCAAAGCACTTCCCTCTCAGGTCGACGTCGTTGCTGGTTCGACGTTCTGGTCCGGCGGTGATCCGCTGATTTTTCAGCCGGTTGCCAGCGCGGACGGAGCGTATGACCCCGGCACCTCCGCGGACGGCATAGTGTCTCGCGACGGTGTCGAAGGTTCGCTGATGGTCAATGTGACCCGCGTCGACGACGGTCCCAAGCCATGCCAGGCCGGGTGGCTGGACGCTCGCGAGATTCTCTCCGACGGAACCGTCGTCGACACCAGGGACACCTGGGATGAATTCGACGGGGATCGCACCCATTCGAATATCGTGCGCGTGTACGCACCCGATAATTCCGTCGTCGTTGCGTCATCATCGGACCGGAACGCTAATTACGTGTCCACCGGTTCCGTGCCACTGTCGATCGAGGAGTTGCGCACGATAGCGCTGCGGCCGGAGTTGCTCTGGTCTGCACCGGTTCCGGAGGGAACTCTCCCACTTCCAATTTCGTGCGACACCAATTCCGAGGGTGCAGGGCAGTTCTCGCCGGAGGCCGTCGATCGCCTCAATGCCTCCCTGGACGAGTTCTGGCGAGCGGCCGAGATGCCAGTGGAACTCGACAGACCGCTGGGCTCGATGCGAACTGCCCCTTCTGGATCGGCCGGCGCGTGCGGAGCCGTGCTGGCCGACGACGGCACCCTGATGATCAGGGTGATCGACGCGGACTACGGGCCCGCCGAGAATCCATGGGGTGCGGTGACATTGCCGGACGGTTCGGAATTTCGCGACGACAACCCCGGCGCGAGTGCAATGACTCTCGACGGTGATCCGATCGAGGACGTCACGTTGGTCAAACCGTCGGGCACCCGAGTGGACGTGCAGATCGCGGCATCGGAAACCGACGTGGACCGGCCGCTTCTGCAGGCTATCGCGTTGGTGGTAGCCGGTTCGGTCGACTGAGAATCGTGATCTTCATTGCCGGATTCATGATCGTGGTGGTGGTATCGATTGCGGCTGTTCGTTCACGTGACGGCTTGTGCATGGCCGCCGTCACGCTGGTGTGGCTCCCCCTCGGCATTGCTTTCCTGACCATTTGGGCGTTCAGCTATCGGTGGGCAAACCAATCAGGTTGTCGCGAAGCCTTTCCCGAGTATTTCGGGTACCGGCCGCCGGATTACGAGGTGGAGCCGTTTCCCGTCGAGGACCGGCAGACGTGGTGGCCTCTCGGTCGAGAATGCGTCGGCCGCGACTCCGATACCGGCACCGTGATCGTCGAGCACACTGGCTGGGTAACAACGATGATCGTGTACCCAGCCTTGACCTGTGCGGTGGTCGCACTGGCTGTCGTCGTAGTAAGACTGTCTGCTCTCGGGCGACGCGCCGGCCGTGCGCGGTCGTGAGCTCCTGACGTGTCCGCCGGCCTGCACGGCGAACTGTATTGGTTTGATCGGGCGGGTTCTCGAGAGAATCCGCGGGCTTGTCACTGCCGCCTCGCGCGCCACTGAACCGGCTTGTGGGAGCAATCGTCATCCGCTGTAGATGGCGCGTGGCAGGATCGAGGCCATGTCTCGCACTCTGAACCTCGTCGGCGATCCGGAGGCCGATGCATTGCTCGCCGAGGATCCGTTCGCGCTCTTGATCGGCATGCTTCTCGATCAGCAGGTGCCGATGGAATCCGCCTTCGCCGGGCCGAAGAAGCTCGTCGACCGCCTCGGTGATCTGAAAGTCGATACCGTCGCCGACGCCGATCCGGACGACTTCGCCGCATTGTGCGCGCAGACCCCGGCCGTGCATCGTTTTCCCGGCTCGATGGCCAAGCGCATCCAGGGACTCGCCGCATTTCTCGTCGAGAACTACGACGGCAAGCCGCAGGAAATCTGGACCCGCGACGACCCCGACGGTGCCGAGGTTCTGAAGCGTCTCAAAGCACTTCCCGGCTATGGCGACCAGAAGGCGCGCATCTTCCTCGCGCTGCTCGGCAAGCAGATGGGCGTGACGCCCGACGGGTGGCGAAAGGCTGCCGGAGCGTACGGCGACGAGGGTGCACGTCGATCCATCGCCGATGTCGTCGACGAGAAGTCCCTGCTCGAGGTACGCGAATTCAAGAAGGCAGCGAAAGCGGCAGCCAAGAATAAATAAGTCTGTCGGTGCCCGTCGGTACGTTGTGGCAGAACTTGCACCGGGGGGACGAGATGACCGAGAAGATCGGAACGTACGAGGGGTGGCTGGCCTCGCTCGACGAGGACGCACTGACGGATCTGCTGCGGCGTCGACCGGACGTGGCGACCGACCCGCCACCCCGCTCGTTCGGGTTGCTCGCGCAACTCCTCGGTTCGCCCTGGCGGGTGGCGGCGTTACCTCGAAAACTCGACAGAGGTGCGCTCGACCTGCTCGAGTTGTTCGCGCTCATGGAGGAGCTCAGCCGCGCCGAGATCGGCCACTGGACGGGCGAGGGAATCTCGAACGAGACGGCGCATATCGATACGGCCCTGAACACGCTGATGGCCTACGGCCTGATCTGGCCGCACACGGCAGAGGGCTCGGACGCGGTCGAGTACCGCCCCGTCGATCTGTCCGGAGTGTTCTCGCACCCGTTCGGACTTGCCCGTAGGCAGCGAAAGTTGTTCTTGCACTGCGCCGTCGAGCCGGACCGACTTGCTTTGCTGACCCGCCTCGGAGTCGACTCCTCGCTCGATCGAGCCGAACGCGCCGACACCGTCGCGGCCGCGATGACCCCCGAACGTATCCGAGCCTTGTTCGACGACGGCCCGCCCGAAATGCGAGAGATGTTGTCTCGCTTCGTCGATGGACAACCGGCGTCATTGATCTTCGATGTGCCGCCGACCGCAGGTACGGCCGCCTTCGAGCGCGGGTTGCTGTTTCGATTGGACGGGCATCGCGTTGAGATGCCGTTGGAAGTGAGCATCGCGCTGCGAGGAGACGGGTGGCGATTGCCCATCGAGCTCAGGCCGCCGGAATTCGCCACTCGTGTTCTGTCGCAAAATGACTCGCGGCGAGCGCGCTCCATCGCCTTGCTGCAGTTCTGTGAGCACACGCAGGCGTTGTTGACGGCAATCGACACCGATGGCCTGGCAATGATGAAGACCGGTGGCATCAGCGCCAAAGAACTCCGTGCGCTGACTTCTCGTCTGGGATTCGCCGACGAGCATCACACCGCGTTGATGCTGATGCTGGCGCGCGAAGCCGGGTTGCTCGCCGACCGGGGAAAGACCGGCGTCGCATTGACCTCGACCTACGAAACCTGGTCGACGAGCTCGCGATCCGAGCAAGCGGCAGCATTGTTGGCCGCGTGGTGGTGCTCGCCCTTCACGCCGACCCATCGGGTGCCGAGATCCTCCCAGAAGACCTCGCCGGTACTCAAGAAGATGCTCGACGATCCCGCGGCCGCAGACGTGCGCTCGACGGCCTTGGCGGCTCTTCTGCGCCTCGGCGGATCCGACAGCCCGCCGCCGGTGTTGTCCGATCCCGACGAATTCGCCCGCTACCTCGAGTGGCATATCCCGGT
Source organism: Rhodococcus sp. 06-1474-1B (assembly GCF_002258885.1). Classification (NCBI taxonomy): domain Bacteria; kingdom Bacillati; phylum Actinomycetota; class Actinomycetes; order Mycobacteriales; family Nocardiaceae; genus Rhodococcus; species Rhodococcus sp. 06-1474-1B. The sequence goes on from NZ_NOYR01000016.1 coordinate 17,254, forward strand.
GGTCTCGACGAGCGCCGGGCCCGGCCACGTGCGCGCACTCTGGGCCGAGGCCACCCGTCTCGGAGTTCTGGTCGATGGCGCACCGACCGATCTGTGTGCCACCCTGACGGACTTCCGGGTGGGCCGAGACGGCGATCCGCGCCAGATCGCCTCTTCGCTGGCAACGCAGCTACAAGATCTGGCCGACTGGGTGCCGTTCTCGGTGCGCCTGCTGCCCGATTCGACCGCAGTGGTCACCGGGCCGCCGAGCACCGAGGTGGCGTCGATACTCGGTGCGGCCGCGCAACCCGAGTCGCGGGAAGTGGCGTCGGTCTGGCGGTTCACCCCGGCGACGATCCGCAGCTTCTTCGACACCGGCGGTACCGGGGAGGAGTTGATCGACGCCCTCGCCGAGATGGCCGACACCGACGTTCCCCAAGCCCTGGCTTACACGATCCGAGACTGTTGGCGCACCTACGGAGCACTGGCCGTGCGCAAGATCCCGTGTGCCATCGTCTCCGAGGACGTCGTACTGCTGACGAACATCGAGACGGACGAGGCATTGGCGGTGCTGAAGTTCCAGCGGCTCGCGCCGACGGTCCTGATCAGTTCTGCCACACCCATCGACACTCTCGCGGTGCTGCGCAGGCACGGATACTCCCCGGTGCGACATTCCGACACCGGCCGGCTCGAGCTGGCCAGCGCGACCAAGGTCCGCGCCAACACCACCCGCACCCCGCACCCGAGCGCACCCGCAGCACCAGTTCGACGCGAATCACGCGAGCTGGCACAGCTGCTGCGGACGGGCGACTCCGGCACCGTCGACGACGCGCGGGTGCGTTCCGCACTCGGCAGGCACAGCAGACTGCTGCCACGGGAGCTCGATGCGCTGACCGACGCCACAGCGCGCGGCGCACCCGTCTCGATCGACTATCAGAACTCCAAAGGCGCAATCGTGCGGCACGCGATCTCGGACGCGCTGCAGGACGGCAACTGGCTACTCGCGCTGTCGACGTCCACCGGCACCCGGGAAAGCTTCGCGATCATGAACATCAGAGCGGTGTCCGTCGGTCCACACTGATGCACGATGCAACCGAGCCGTGGGTTCCATCGCGCACACCGACGCGCGATGCAACTGAACCATTGGTTCCATCGCGCACACCGACGCGCGATGCAACTCTGTCGTCGGTCGCCGGTACCCTTTCGGGCGTGGCCCTCTACCGGAAGTACCGTCCCGCGACGTTCGCCGAAGTCGTCGGTCAGGAGCACGTCACCGAACCGATCAGCGTGGCGCTCGATTCCAACAGAATCAACCACGCCTATCTCTTCTCAGGCCCTCGTGGCTGCGGAAAGACGTCCTCGGCGCGCATCCTCGCCCGATCGCTGAACTGCGCCGAAGGACCGACCTCCACCCCCTGCGGTGTGTGCAACTCCTGCGTCGCTCTGGCACCGGGCGGGCCCGGCAACTTCGACGTCGTCGAGATGGACGCAGCCAGCCACGGTGGCGTCGACGATGCACGCGACCTTCGAGACAAAGCCGTGTACGCTCCGGCCGAGTCGCGCTACGTCATCTTCATCATCGACGAGGCGCACATGGTCACCCCGGCCGGCTTCAACGCGCTACTCAAGGTCGTCGAGGAACCGCCGGAGCACCTGGTCTTCATCTTCGCGACCACCGAGCCCGAGAAGGTGCTCCCCACCATCCGCTCGCGAACCCACCACTACCCGTTCCGACTGCTCGCGCCGTCGACGATGCGCGGCCTGCTCGAGAAGATCTGTGGTCAGGAACAGGTACCGGTCGAGGACGCGGTCTATCCACTCGTCATCCGCGCGGGTGGCGGCTCGCCGCGTGACTCGCTGTCGGTCATGGACCAGTTGCTGGCCGGAGCCGGACCGGAAGGCGTCACCTACCCGCGAGCTCTGTCGCTGCTCGGCGTCACCGACGTCGCGCTGATCGACGAGGCCGTCGACGCCCTGGCCGCGGGAGACGGCGGCGCACTGTTCGGCACCGTCGACAAGGTGATGGACGCGGGCCACGACCCACGTCGCTTCGCCATCGACCTCCTCGATCGCATGCGAGACCTGATCCTGATGAAGGCCGTACCCGACGCCGGTGAACGTGGCCTGGTCGACGTGCCGGGCGACGTCCTCGAACGGCTCCGCGACGAGGCGGACCTGCTCGGCTCGGCGACGCTGACTCGCTACGCCGAAATCGTGCACTCGGGCCTCGGCGAAATGCGAGGGGCCACCGCGCCGCGCCTGCTGCTCGAAGTGATGTGCGCACGGATGCTGCTGCCCTCGGCCTCCGATGCGGAATCGGCTGTACTGCAGAGGCTCGAACGCGTCGAACGTCGCCTGGACGTCACTCTCCCTGCCGGTGAGCAGGCGGCAGTGGCACAGGCAGCCGCAGACCCGACACGACCACAGCTGCCCGCGACCGACGAGCCTGCGCCCTCCGGCCCGCCCCCGGTGAACAAATTCCAGCGACCGTCCCAACGACAGCCGGCCGCCGAGTCCGCACCCGCGGCACCACCAGCCCCCGCTCCAGCACCGGCGCCTGCGCCTGTCGCGGCACCCGAACCCATGGCGGTCCCGGAACCGTCTTCGGTGCCAGAGCCTGCAGCCCCCGAGCCGGCTCCCACACCCGAACCGGTCCCGACACCCGAACCGGCTCCGACACCCGAACCGGCTCCGACACCCGAACCGGCTCCGACACCCGAGCCGGTCCCGACACCCGAGCCAGCTCCGACACCCGAGCCAGCTCCGACACCCGAACCGGAACCCGCGCCCGCACCGGTCACGACTTCCGCTGCAGCGCAACAGCATTCGGAACCATCGCTCTCTCACGAGGATTTTCCGCCGGAGCCCGAGCCCGAGCCCGAGGACGAGTACGGCCCGGAACCCGAGCCGGTGTACGAATCCGAACCCGAGCCTGTCGCGGCACCCGCGGCTGCCTCCAACGAGCCCGATGCGGCGGCCGTCCGCGCAGTGTGGTCCGAGGTGCGAACCAAGGTACGAGAGCGAAGCAGGACCGTCGAGGTGATGTTGTCCGGTGCGTCGGTACGCACCGTCGAGAACGGCACCATCACTCTGGGCCACGATTCGGCACCGCTGGCGAAGCGTCTCGAAGAACCCCGCAATGCAGACGTCATTCGGGATGCGTTGCGTGACGTGTTCGGCGTCGAATGGTCGGTGGTCTGTCTGGTGGGTGCTGCGGCACCACCGGAACCGTCATCAGCAAAAAAAGATGAACCGGCAGCGAAACCCGCGTCGCTGCCGAAGTTCTCGAGGCCGAGCCAGGCAGGGGCTCCCCGTCCGACGTCGGACGGTTTCGGTTCAGCGGGCGATGGATCGGACGCAGATATTCCGATGCCCGAGGCCCCGGACTATCCGGATGATCCCGAGCCGGTAGGTCCGCCGCCTCCGGAGACGCCGGAGGACGAGGAAGAACTGCTCAAGGCCGCGGCCGAACCCGCGGACCCGTCGGTTCGTCGGGACCCGGAAACGGTCGCCATGGAGCTGCTGGTGAGCGAACTCGGAGCGGTACCGCTCAAGGAGATCTGAGGCTCAAGCGAGCGTGAGATCGTCGGTGTCGACGAATACCAACCGGCCGCTGTCGAGAGCGACGGCCCAACGCTTGGCGACGGCCCAGTCCCGCGAGGTGCTGTCGGTCGCTTGGACTCCGAAGTCGTCGACGATCGCGCCGGTCTCGTAGGCGTCGGATCCAGAACTGTCGGCTCCGGACTTGTCGTCGTTGCGAGTGCGTACCTTGACGCGAGCGCCCACGGTCGGTTCGTTGTCGGTTTCCATGGTCGGTCTTCTTTCGCCTTCGGTCGATCTGACGCATCGTAATTTCCCATGACGGGGTTGTTCAAACCTGAACCGCATCGTGGGTCATGCGAAACGCTCGTTTCGGTCCTTATGTCGGATCGGTATGCCAACTTACTGTGGCATGAGCTGAGGTCTGTCATGGCCTCGCACCGACGCGATCGGCCGGCACGGCGATCGCGACAAGATCGAGTATGTGGAAGGAACTGCGCGCTGTGACTACAGAGGCATTCATTTACGAGGCCATCAGGACTCCCCGAGGTAAAGGAAAGAACGGCTCCCTGCATTCGGTGAAGCCGATTTCCTTGGTGACCGGGCTGATCGACGAGCTTCGTCGACGTTTCCCCGACATGGACGAGAACCGAATCTCCGACCTCATCCTGGGCGTGGTCTCGCCCGTCGGAGATCAGGGTGCCGACATCGCCCGCACGGCCGTGCTCGCAGCCAAGATGCCCGACACCGTCGGCGGCTTCCAGCTCAACCGCTTCTGCGCGTCGGGCCTCGAGGCCGTCAACCTGGCCGCGCAGAAGGTGCGCTCGGGCTGGGACGAACTGGTTGTCGCGGGCGGCGTCGAGTCGATGTCTCGCGTGCCGATGGGCAGTGACGGCGGCGCATGGGCCATGGACCCGGCCACCAACTACGACACCTACTTCGCCCCGCAGGGCATCGGGGCCGACCTGATCGCCACCATCGAAGGATTCACCCGAGAGGACGTCGACGCGTATGCCGTCCAGTCCCAGGAGCGCGCCGCAGCGGCGTGGTCCGGTGGCTACTTCGCCAAGTCCGTCGTTCCGGTCACCGACCAGAACGGTCTGCTGATCCTCGATCAGGACGAGCACATGCGTCCGGGCAGCACCGTCGAGTCGCTCGGCAAGCTGAACCCGGCATTCACCGGTATCGCGGCCATGGGCGGGTTCGACGACGTGGCGCTGCAGAAGTACCACTGGATCGAGAAGATCGATCACGTCCACACCGGCGGAAACAGCTCCGGCATCGTCGACGGCGCAGCCCTCGTCCTCGTCGGCAGCGAGCAGGCGGGCAAGGACCTGAACATGGTCCCGCGCGCCCGCATCGTCGCGACGGCCACCAGTGGCGCCGACACGACCATCATGCTGACCGGACCGACCCCGGCGTCGAAGAAGGTTCTCGCCACCGCGGGACTGACCGTCGACGACATCGATCTGTTCGAGCTCAACGAGGCTTTCGCTTCCGTGGTGCTGCGTTTCCAGAAGGATCTGAAGATCCCGAACGAGAAGCTCAACGTCAACGGCGGCGCGATCGCCATGGGCCACCCGCTCGGTGCCACCGGAGCCATGATCACCGGCACCGTGCTCGACGAGCTCGAGCGCCGCGGCGGCCGGTACGCCTTGATCACCCTGTGCATCGGCGGCGGCATGGGCGTTGCCACCATCATCGAGCGAGTCTGAGGTAGAACGATGTCTGACAACATGATTCAGTGGGACCAGGACGCCGACGGCATCGTCGTTCTGACGATGGACGACCCCAACCAGGGCGCCAACACGATGAACCAGCTGTACAAGGACTCGATGGGCGCGACGGTCGATCGCCTCGAGGCCGAGAAGGACAGCATCACCGGAGTCGTGCTGACCTCCGCCAAGAAGACGTTTTTCGCCGGCGGCGATCTGCACACCCTCATCGCAGCCAAGCCCGAGGACGCCCAGCGGGTGTTCGACGAGGTCCAGGAAGTCAAGGGACAGCTGCGTCGGCTCGAGAAGCTCGGCAAGCCGGTCGTGTCCGCCATCAACGGCGCGGCACTCGGCGGCGGACTCGAGATCGCGCTCGCGACGCATCACCGCATCGCGGCCGATGTTCCCGGCGTGCAGATCGGTCTGCCTGAGGTCTCGCTCGGTCTCCTGCCCGGCGGCGGCGGCGTTGCCCGCATCACCCGACTGCTCGGCATCCAGACCGGCTTCATGACGGTCCTCGCTCAGGGCACTCGGTTCCGTCCGGCCAAGGCTCTCGAAATCGGTCTGGTGCACGAATTGGTCGGCAGTATCGACGAATTGGTGCCCACCGCCAAGGCATGGATCAAGGCCAACCCCGAGGGTGGCGTCGCACCGTGGGACGTCAAGGGTTACAAGATCCCCGGCGGCACGCCGTCGAACCCGAAGCTCGCGCAGATCCTGCCTGCTTTCCCGTCCAACCTGCGCAAGCAGATCAAGGGCGCACCGATGCCGGCTCCGCGCGCGATTCTCGCTGCGGCAGTGGAGGGTGCGCAGGTCGACTTCGACAATGCGTGCACCATCGAGTCGCGGTACTTCACCGAGTTGGTCACCGGTCTGGTGTCCAAGAACATGATTCAGGCGTTCTTCTTCGACCTGCAGGCGATCAACGCCGGCAAGTCTCGTCCCGACGGCATCGAGAAGACCACCTTCACCAAGGTCGCGGTTCTCGGCGCAGGCATGATGGGCGCGGGCATCGCGTACGTGTGTGCCAAGGCCGGCATCGACGTTGTGCTCAAGGACGTTGCCATCGAGTCGGCGCAGAAGGGCAAGGCGTACTCCGAGGCCATCGAGGCCAAGGCACTCTCGCGTGGCAAGACCACCCAGGAGAAGTCGGACGCTCTGCTCGCACGTATCCACCCGACTGCCGATGCCAAGGACGTCGAAGGTGCCGACCTCGTCATCGAGGCCGTCTTCGAGTCGGAAGAGTTGAAGCAGAAGGTCTTCCAGGAGATCGAGGACCTCGTCGATCCGACAGCGTTGCTCGGTTCCAACACCTCGACGCTGCCCATCACGAGCCTCGCTCAGGGCATCAAGCGTCAGGAAGACTTCATCGGCATCCACTTCTTCTCACCCGTCGACAAGATGCCACTGGTGGAGATCATTCGCGGCGAGAAGACGTCGGATGCGGCCTTGGCCAAGGCCTTCGACCTCGTGCAACTCATCAAGAAGACTCCGATCGTCGTCAACGACAGTCGTGGATTCTTCACCTCTCGCGTGATCGGTACGTTCATCAACGAGGCCATCGCGATGTTGGGCGAGGGCGTCGAGCCGTCGACCATCGAGCAGGCCGGTCTGCAGGCCGGTTACCCGGCTGCGCCGCTGCAGCTTTCGGACGAGCTCACGCTCAACCTGATGCAGAAGATCCGCAAGGAAACCTACGACGCCATCAAGGCTGCCGGTGGAACCCCTCCCGAGGATCCGGCCGGCGAGGTCATCGACAAGATGGTCGACGAGTTCGAGCGTCCGTCGAAGGCCAAGGGTGCGGGCTTCTACGAGTACGAAGACGGCAAGCGCGCCGGCCTGTGGCCCGGACTGCGTGATGCGTTCAAGTCGGGTTCGGCGGACATCCCGTTCGAGGACCTCAAGGAACGCATGCTGTTCATCGAGGCCATCGAGACGCAGAAGTGCTTCGACGAGGGTGTCCTGAACACCACCGCCGACGCCAACATCGGTTCGATCTTCGGTATTGGCTTCCCGGCCTGGACGGGTGGCGTGCACCAGTACGTCGTCGGCTACCCGGGTGGTCAGGCCGGATTCGTCGCTCGCGCGGACGAGTTGGCCAAGAAGTACGGCGAGCGCTTCCAGGTTCCTGCCTCGTTGCGCTGACCCCATGTGAGTGGAAACGCGTAGCAGGCTACGAGTTTCCACTCACATGCGCGTAGCGCTCTCACCCGCGATGCGCGATCAACCTCTCGGCGCCGTCTGTGAATTGTTGCTTCATCAATTCGCAGGCGGCGTCGATGTCGTTTCGAATCAGGGCCGCGATCAGCTCCTCGTGATTGCGCACGGCTGCTCGGCCCCAGTCACGGTCGGTGGCGTAGAGACGGGTCGGGGTATAGCGGGTGGCGTTGTTGAGAAACCACGCCAACTTGGCCGACTCGGCCAGACGGTTCAGCACACGATGGAACTCGAACTCGATGTTCTCGACATCCTCGGCCCGGCCGTTCTCGACGGCGACCGACAGGGCAGCGGTGAGCTCGGCGAGCCTGTCGAGTTCGACCTCGGTGATCTTCGGTGCCGCCCGGCGTACCAGTTCGACCGCGATCTGCCCCTGCAGCCAGAAGATGTCGACGATGTCGCTCGGCGTCAGCGCAGACACCACGTAGCCGCGGTGGGGGACGAGTTCGACGATGCCCTCACCGCGCAAGGTCAGTAGCGCCTCGCGTACCGGGGTGACGCTGACGCCCAGTTGGGCTGCGGTCTCGTCGAGCCGGATGAAGTCCCCGGGTCTCACCTCTCCGGACATCACCAGGTGCCGGACGTGGCTGGCGACTTCCTCGGACAACTGCGGCCGTCGCCTCAGAGCCGTCCGCTTGTCTGCCATGTCGAAAAGCCAATCACACCGCGGGCTTGGTCCGGAGCACAACCTTGGCGACGGGTTCGACGACGCGGGCAGCAATCGGTCCCAGGATGGCCATCAGCAGCACGTACGCGGTCGCCAGGGCTGCCAGTTCGCCTTCGACAGCCCCCGCGGCGACGGCCAGTCCGGCGATGACGATGGAGAACTCTCCGCGCGCCACCAACGCCGCACCGGCGCGTAGTCGTCCCGGCCTGCCGATTCCCTGCCGACCTGCCGCCCACCAGCCCGTCGCGATCTTGGTCGCGGCGGTGGTGACGGCGAGGACGACGGCCCAGCCCAACACTGGCGGGATGGTCGACGGGTCGGTGCCCAGGCCGAACACGACGAAGAACATCGCGGCGAACAGGTCGCGTAGGGGTTCGAGGACGCGGGTCGCGTTGTCGGCCGTCGAGCCGGAGATCGCGATTCCCAGAAGGAACGCGCCGACGGCCGCCGAGACTTGCAGTTCCGACGCGATGCCGGCCACCAGCAGGGCGGATCCGAGGACTTTGAGCAGGACGACCTCACGGTCGGGACTGTCGACGATCGCGGAGACGAATCTGCCGTAGCGCAGCGCGACCACGAGCACGAAGGTGATGACGAACAGTGAGATGCCGAGGGCTTCGAGTCCGCCGAGGAAGCTGACTCCGCTCAGCACGGCGGTGAGGATCGGGAGGTAGATGGCCATCGCGAGGTCTTCGAATACCAGGATCGACAACACGACGGGAGTTTCACGGTTTCCCAGTCGGCCCAGGTCAGTGAGAACTTTGGCGATGATGCCCGACGACGAGATGTACGTGACGCCGCCCATCACGAGCGCCCCGACTCCGCCCCAGCCGAGCAGCAGCGCGACGACGGCACCGGGCGCGAAGTTGAGGACGAAGTCGACCAGACCGGCCATCCACGATCGACGCAGGCCGGTGACGAGCTCGGTTGCGGTGTATTCGAGGCCGAGCAGCAGCAACAGCAGGATGACGCCGATTTCGCTGGCGATCTCGCTGAACTCGTCGATGCCGCCGAGGTTGACGAATCCGCCGTTGCCGAAGGCCAGTCCGCCGAGCAGGTAGAACGGGATGGGGGAGACGCCGATCCGGCCGGCGAGACGAGCGAGAAGTCCGAGAACGAAGAACACGGCACCCAGCTCGGTGAGGGCGAGCGCGCTCTCGGCCACGGGTCAGCCCCGACTGATCTCAGGCATTGCCGAGCAACTTGGCTGCTGCGTCCAGTCCGTCCGCGGTGCCGACGGCGACCAGCAGGTCACCTGCGGCAAGCGTGAAGTCGGGGGTGGGTGACGGTTGTACCTGGCCGGCGCGCATGACAGCGACGACGGATACTCCGGTCTTGGTGCGCATGGCGGTGTCGCCGAGTGTGCGGCTGACGAACCGTGAATTCGCGCGAATGGGGAGTTGACGAGTGTTGATTCCGGGGAGGTCGCGATGCTCTTCCCCGAGCTGAGCAATGAGTTGCGGCGACCCGAGCAGATTGCCCAGGGCCGCCGCTTCCTCATTGCTCAGGGTGATGGACGCCTGCGTCGCATCGGGGTCGTCCTTGCGCGAAACGATCAACTCGTTCGCGCCGTCCTTGCGGGTGATGACGCCGATGCGGCGCCCGGAAGCGAGGGCAAAATCTTTCCGCACCCCGATTCCGGGCAGCAGGGTCACTTCGACGTTCATGGTCGAAATGCTAGCCCTGCCGGCAACGCGTTATCGCAGGATCAGGCGTGGAGCCTGCAGGAACGACCCGTGAAAATGTGAATCAGGATGCGACGGCAGCGAGCAGGGCTTCGCGCTGGTTTGCGCCGAGGCCGCCGATGCGGCGCGTATCTGCGATGGACAGCTGCTCGAGCAGCTGTGCGGCGCGCACGGATCCAACGCCCGGCAGGGCCTTGATCAGCGCGGACACCTTGGTCTTCTTGACGATCTCGTCGTTCTCCGCCTTGGCGAGGACGTCAGCGACGCTCAGTTCGCCGGACTTGACGGATGCGAGCAGCTTCGACCGCGCAGTGCGTGCCTCGGCCGCCTTGGCCAGCGCCGCGGTGCGCTGTTCCGGTGTCAATACTGGTAAAGCCATGGCCTGTTCTCCTCGATTGTGGTGACCCGTCGCTCGTTGACAGGTCTCGACCCTCTTGCATCGTGCCTGGTGGCTCTTCCAATCTAACCGAACAACACGGGTGTCATTCACGGTCGAACCACCGAACCTCCCTCGCCAGGCTACGTCCTATCCGATTCGGGGTGTGCCCCGACCAGCACTTCGGCCTTCCGGAGCCGGTGTGTGCTGGGTGTTCGACGCCTCGAGCCGGCTCGGTCGGGAGCGGTCGCGTGCGTTTTTCGAGGGGCGACGTCGAGTGCCGTGCCGCGGGTTACGTGCAGCGTACCCATATCCGAACGGTCGGTCGGATTGTTATTCTGGCGGCATGATGCGCACCCGAGGACTGCTGGCCGGACTGGCCGCGTCGATGCTCCTGCTCGTCGGCGCGGGTACCGCGGCCGCTGCTCCGATCAACGTTCCGTGGTCACCCGACGACGCGCTCGATTCGGAGGTCAGCTTCGAGTCCGGTGGCATCACCTTCTACGGCAGCCTTCGCATGCCGGTCGGCGACACCCGCGGCGTGGCATTGGTGCTGCCGGGCAGCGGGCCGACCGATCGCAACGGGAACTCGGGTGATCTGCAGCTGAACACGACCACATACGTCGCCGACGAGCTGTCCCGACGCGGTATTGCCAGCCTGCGTTTCGACAAGCTCGGGAGCGGCCGCACCGGGCTGGCCGGGGTGGATCCGAACAACCCGCCCGGTTTCGATGCGCAGGTCGACAATGCTGCGGACGCACTGGCTTTCCTACAGCAGCGCACCGGTGTCGGGGCGGATCGCACGTCGGTGATCGGGCACAGCGAGGGTGCACTGACGGCACTGCGCCTTGCTGATGCCGACAGCGCGGCGTTCACCCATGTCGGTCTGCTCGAGCCGTTGTCGATCCGCTACCTGGATCTGCTGACCGCGCAGGTCGATCGCAACATCGGCGAGGCCGTGGCGGTCGGCCAGTTCACCGAGGAGCAGGCCGCGTCGTCGCGGGATCGCTTCGCGCAGGCCGTCGCCGATATTCGCGCGGGACGACCGCTGTCCGCGGAGCCCGACCCGATCGTCGACGGTCTGGGACTGCGGCAGAGCGCCACCTTCCTGCGTGAAGCGGATGCCACGGACCCGGCGGATCTGGCTGCCGCGCTGCCGGACTCGTACTCCTCGTTCCTGACCTGCTCGGACAAGGATCTGAACGTGTCCTGCGGCCAGGTCGAGAACGTGCGAGTGGCCCTGGGCCACACCGACCTCCACTTCGCGCACTTCGCCAACAGCTCGCACATGCTGGGCGAGCTCGGCCCGCTGCCCGCCGATCCGAACACCGCCCTGGCGCCGCTGCCGCTCTCGGGGGAGTTTCGCGATGCGTTCGGTCGGTGGGTGGACGGACTCTGACCCGTCGAGTTGGCAGTTACGTCGTCGCTACCGGACAACCGCGAATCGGTGATGCGGCCTGGGTGCCCAGATCTTTCGGGCTGTACCCGACGGGATAGCCGGGGTAGGTCTTGTTGCCTGCGTCGGCCGTCGTGCGTGAGTGTTTTCTCGTGGGCAGGAAGCGCTCCACGCGGGCCTTGGTCCGCAGCGCCCGCACCGCGGCCCGTTCCAGCGTGGGTGAGCCGGCGGGGAAGCCGAATGCGTTCGCCATCCGATCGTCGAGCAACGCGAACACGCCCTGCCGGACGGCCGGGGTGAGTGCGGCGGGAAACCACGAGCAGTAGAGATCGAGGGTGTAGGTGCCGATGCGGCGGTTGTCCTCGCTGAAGCGGAACGTGCGTTCTTCGTAATCGAGCTTGAACTGTGCGAACTCGGTGTACGACTCCGGAATGTCTTTGATGCCCATGCGTTTACCCACTTCGCTGTAGAAGTGGAAGGTCGCGAGCCGCTCGTGGGGATGCAGGCGACGCCACCCGTAGGTGTCGATCCATTCGATGGGCTCGTAGATGAACGTCGTGAGCACGTACAGCATGTCGTCGTTGCAGATGTCGTACTGCGCGTGCATTCGATTGACCGTCCGCAACGATTCGCGACCTCGTTCGGAGTCGTATCCGTGTTCGACCATTTCCGACATCAGCAGCGAGGTGTCGTCGTACCGCTTCTGCGGTCGCTTCTCGAACTCGCCGGTCCGGGCCAGCAGAGCGGAGATCGTCGGCACGCAATACGTTCGGAACAAGGCGAATTCGAGGGCCCGCTGATAATCCCAGGGGAACTCGTACCCCGCGGTGATCCGGTGAATGGTGTGACAGTCGCGGACCGGGTCGAGTTCCTCGACGTGGCGCAACCACCCGTATCGACCCCGACCCGGCGCGATGTCCATGGTCAGCCTCGTCCGTGGCGAAGTTTGAGCGCCAGCACCGAGAGCTTCATGTTCCGGGCTTTGCGCTTCATCGTCAGCAGATCGATCGGTGCCGCGAAGCCCTGCACGGTCAGTGATTTGACGGTGCTGAATTCACGAAGACCGTCGTCGCCGTGGATGCGCCCGAAGCCCGAGTCGCCCGTTCCGCCGAACGGTAGGGCCGGGACGCCGGCGAAGCCCAGCACCGAATTGACCGTCACGACACCACAATCGAGCTTCTCGGCGGCGCGTCGTCCGACCGCGGTGTCCTTGGTGAACACCGATGCACCCAGACCGTAGGAGGACGCGTTGGCACGGGCGATGGCCTCGTCCAGGTCGCGGACCTTGTTGACGACGACGGTGGGCCCGAACGTCTCCTCGGTGATCGCGGTCGAATCCTCGGGAACGTCGGTGAGGACGACGGGGTCGATGTACGGCCCGTGCAGTGAGTCGAGACCTCCCACCAATGCGGTGCCGCCCTTGGCCAACGCATCCTCGATCTGGGCGCGGACGATGTCGCTCTGCTTGCCCAGCGTCATCGGGCCGTAGGACGAGGTCTTCGATCCACCGGGCTTCAATTCCTTGACTGCCCTGGTGAATTCGGCGACGAACCGGTCGTACACCGGGGCGGCGACGTAGATACGTTCGACTCCGGCGCAGGTCTGTCCGGCATTGCCCATCGCGCCGAACGTCGCGAACTCCACGGCCGCAGAGATATCGGCGTCGGCGTCGACGAGCATCGCGTCCTTACCGCCGCACTCGGCGATCAGCGGCGTCAACGACTTCGCGCACGTGGCCATGACTTTCTTGGCCGTCGCGGTCGAGCCGGTGAACGCGATCTTGTCGACGCGGGCTTCGACCAGGGCAGTGCCGGTGGAACCGTCGCCGGTGATCGTCTGGAACACCGGGTGGGGAGCGGCGAGCGACTGCCACTTCTCGGCCAACCAGACGCCGACACCCGGAGTGAGTTCGCTGGGCTTGAAGACGACGGTGTTGCCTGCGGCGAGGGCGTACGCGATCGACCCCATCGGCGTGTAGAGCGGGTAGTTCCACGGCCCGATGACGCCGACGACGCCGAACGGGCGGTAGCTGACGTAGGCCTTCTGGTTGATGGCGAGCAGACCCGATCCGACCCTGCGCTGTTTCAGGGTCTTGCCGGCGTGGCGCGCCGCCCAATCGATGTGTTCGACGCCCAACATGACTTCCAGCAAGGAGTCCTCGTCCGGCTTGCCGGTTTCGGCGGCGATGACGGCGGCAAGGCTCGCGGCGTCGCGGGCGATCGCGGTCTTGAATTCGAGGAGCCACCGCTTGCGGCCCTCGAATCCCTGCGCGTCCCACCACCGGGCGGCCGAGCGGGCGCGGGCCACGGCGATCTCGACCTCGGCGGCGTCGGCGATCGGGTACGTGGCGAGTGCGAGACCCGTTCTGGGATCGAGGCTTTCGAAGGTGCTCTCGTTCGTTCGTTCGATCTGGTCCGTCACGGGCTCTATCCTCCAGCAGATCGCATCACATATATTTGATGTGATTCAATGTTGTCCAGGACACACTATGCGTCCGTCACCGTTGCAACAACCCCCGCCGCCCCGCTGTGCAGGAGATGTGGAATGAGCCTCGATCTCACGCGCACGGCGTCGTCGAAACAGCCGATTCTGCGACGACCGCAGTTGTCCGAGGACGTCGCCGTGAGCATCCGCCGAAGGATCGTCGCCGGTGCACTGAAGCCGGGGACGTTCGTCCGCATCGACGAGACCGCAGCCGAGTTGGGAGTCAGTGCCACCCCGGTACGCGAGGCGCTGGTGTCGTTGCGCGGCGAAGGGCTGCTCGAATCGGTCCCGCATCGGGGCTATCGCGTCGTCGAACTGACACAGCAGGACATCGACGACATCTTCTGGTTGCAGGGCACGATCGCCGCGGCCCTGGCCGAGCGCGCATCCCGCCGGGTGACGGCGGAGCATCTCCAGCAGTTGACCACCCTCAACGACGATCTACGCGACGCCGTGACACGCGCCGACGCCGATGCCGTCGAACGGTGCGAGTTCGAGTTTCACCGCGCCATCAACAAGATCGCAGGCGGCACCACGTTGGCGTGGTTTCTGCTCGGTGCCGTCAAGTACACCCCGACGCATTTACATGCGTCCGACACCGACTGGGGACGACGGGCGGTACGCGGCCACGAGGAATTGATCGAGGCGATGCGTCGAGCCGATCACCGGGCCGCCGGTGAACTGATGCGACATCAGTTCACCGACGCAGCGACCCTGGTTCGATCGTTCAGCTGAGTTCGCTCAGCTCAGGTGATGCGGCTGGGGGTGCGACTTGTGTCCCTCGTCCGAACCCTCGTTGTCCTGATGACCGTTCGACGTGCCCTGCGCTCCTGTTCCCGCCGGAACCATCGAGATGATCACCGACTTCGAGGTAGGGCAGTTGCTCTGCAGCGCAGTCGAATCCAACGGAATCAGCGGATTGGTCTCGGGGTAGTACGCAGCAGCCGACCCACGCGGGGTGTCGTACTCGACGATGCGGAACGACGGCGCGCACCGTTCCACGTCGTCGTCGTCCCACTTGGTGACGAGATCTACCATGTCGCCGTCGCGGAAGCCGAGCGTCGAGATGTCTTCTCGGTGCACGAAGATGACGCGTCGGCCGTTCTCGATTCCGCGGTAGCGATCGCTGAGGCCGTAGATCGTCGTGTTGAACTGATCGTGGCTGCGCAACGTCTGCAGAATCAGATGGCCGGGCGGAACCTGCAGCACGTCGATCGGCGAGACGGCGAATTCGCCCTTCCCGCTCTTGGTTTCGAACGTCCTGCTGTCGCGAGGGGGATGCGGAAGGACGAAGCCGCCGGGGCGTCGAACATTGACCTCGTACCCTTCGCAACCGGCGACGACGCGCGAGATGTGCGTGCGAATGTTGCGGTAGTCGTCGCGGAAACCCTTCCAGTCGAGACCGTATCGGTCGCCGAGTGTCGCCTCGGCGATTCCGCTGACGATCGCGACCTCCGAGCGCAGGTACGGGCTCGCGGGCTTCAGCGGTCCTCGTGACGAGTGCACCGAGCAGGTGGAGTCTTCCACCGAAATCCATTGCTCACCACTGGCTTGCACGTCCTTCTCGGTGCGTCCGAGGGTCGGCAGAATGAGAGCGGTCTCGCCGCAGACGAGATGCGAACGGTTGATCTTCGTCGAGATCTGCACGGTCATGCGCATCTTGCGCAGCGCCTCGAACGTGACGTCGCTGTCGGGCGTCGCCTGTACGAAGTTGCCGCCGAGGCCGAGGAAGAAATGGGCCTTGCCGTCGCGCATGGCGCGGATCGAGTCGACGGTGTCCAAGCCGTGCTCACGGGGCGGCTCGAAGTCGAACTCCGCCGCCATGGCGTCGAGGAAGGCCACCGGAGGGCGCTCCCAGATGCCCATCGTTCGGTCGCCCTGCACGTTCGAGTGGCCACGGACGGGAAGCAAACCGGCACCGGCCTTACCGATGTTTCCTTGCGCGAACGCGAGATTGGTGACTTCCTTGATGGTGGCGACGGCATTGCGATGCTGCGTCAGACCCATCGCCCAGCAGAAGACGGTGGCCTTGGAGTCGCGCAGCATCTCGGCGGCCTCGGTGATCTGCTGCATCGACAGGCCGGTGACCTCGGTGACGAGATCGAAATCGACCTCGGCAACGTGTGCCTTCCACTCGTCGAATCCGACGGTGTACTCGCCGAGGAACTCGTGATCAAGGGCGTCCCACTTCACCAACAGCGCCCCGAGGGCCTGGAACAGAGCGAGGTCGCCGTTCAGCTTGATCGGCAGGTGCAGATCCGACAGATCGGTACCGGGACCGACCATGCCGCGCGGGGTCTGAGGGTTCTTGAAGTTCAGCAGTCCCGCTTCGCGAAGGGGATTGATGGACAGAATCTTTGCGCCGTTCTGCTTCGCCAGCTCGAGGGCGGAGAGCATGCGCGGGTGATTCGTGCCGGGATTCTGGCCGGCCAGGATGATGAGTTCGGCGTTGTGAACGTCGTCGAGCGTGACGCTGGCCTTGCCGATGCCGATGGATTCCTGCAGCGCGATGGACGTCGACTCGTGACACATGTTGGAGCAGTCGGGCATGTTGTTGGTGCCGAACGACCGAGCGAACAACTGGTAGATGAACGCGGACTCGTTGGACGCACGACCCGAGGTGTAGAAGATGGCCTCGTCCGGGCTGGCCAGGCTCTTCAACTCGTCGCCGATCAGACGGAACGCATCGTCCCATTCGATGGGCTCGTAGTGGCTACCGCCGGGGAGCTTGATCATCGGATGCGTGATGCGGCCCTGCTGACCCAGCCAGTGTTCGGTGTGCGCATCGAGCTCGGCAATGCTGTGCTGCGCGAAGAACTCCGGAGTGGCTCGCGTCGTCGTCGCCTCCTCGGCGACGGCCTTGGCACCGTTCTCGCAGAACTCGGCGGCGTGCCGATGACCCGGATCGGGATCGGGCCACGCGCAGCTCATGCAGTCGAAGCCCTCGGCCTGGTTCAGCTTGAGGAGCGTCTGCGCGGTGCGCTTGGGACCCATGTGTCCCAGCGCGCGCTTCATCGACACCGCGACGGCGGTGGCACCTGCCGCATGGGTTTTCGGCTTCTCGATATCGAGCTCGGCCTCGTCGACGTCGCTGTCGGTGCGTCTCATGCGGGTCCCTTCGTTGCGTTACCCCCGAAAACCGACAATAGCCCGAAGGCTCAGCCGGCGAGGAGCGCGGTCACCAAATCCACGTACTGCTGTTTCGCTGAATCCTGGCTCGTACCTTCGAGCTTCGCCCATGCATCGAACTTCGCCCGATTCACCATGTCCAGCCGTCCGGGACGCTTACCCGTCACGTCTCCGATCGAACCTTGCTTGAAGAGCGAGTACAGGCGCAGCAGATCGTCGTTGCTCGGCTTGGACGTGAGCTTCTTGACGTCAACCTGCGCATCGGCGAACGACTGGTCGAGATCGGACATGAACGAGCTCCTTCGGCTGTAGGTGCCGTCATCCTTGCACGGCGGCCTGCTCGAGGATGCGAATACAGTGCGCGACGAGAGCGTCGCGAGTGGCGTCGAGGGTGCCGTCCAGAAAACCGATGAACAGAGCCGTCAGCGCGCCGACGGTTCCGACGGCGACGAGCTGCCGGTCGGCGGACTCGGGTAGCCGGGCACGAACCAGTTCGACGAACCCGGGCAGCAGGTCGAGTCCGCGTCGGCTCAGCGCAGGTTCGGCCAACGGAGCGATCAGCAGCACTCGTCCCATCCGAGGCTCGTCGACGACGATTTCGACGAACGCCCGGACGGGCGCGGCCACGGCGTCCTCCGGTGATGCTCCGGCGACGACGTTCTCCAGGGCTTCCTGCGCTCGGGCCCCTACCCAGGCGTAGACCGCGCGAACGAACGTGTCGCGATCGGTGAAGCTCTCGTAGAAGTAGCGCTCGGTGAGTCCGGCTGCGCGGCACACGGCGCGCACGTTGACCGCAGGTCCCTCCTGCGCGCCGAGGAGTTCGATCCCCGCATCGAGCAGCGCGTCGTATCGCTTGGATCTGCGCTCTTCCAACTGTTGACTACGCATGTTGTCGAGGCTACTTTGACAACATGCGTAGTCAGTTCGATCGACCCGTCCCACTCGGTCCCGACTCGCTCACCTGGAAGTACTTCGGTGACTGGCGCGGGATGCTGCAGGGCGTGTGGGCGGGGTCGATGCAGAACATGCACCCGGGCCTCGGAGCGGGCGTCGAACAGCATTCGACGTTCTTCGACGAGCGATGGCAGCGGCTCTACCGCTCCCTGTATCCGATCGGGGGAGTGGTGTTCGACGGCGACCGCGCCGAGGAGACCGCCCACCAGGTTCGCAGCTACCACAACGACATCAAGGGAATCGACTCGAAAGGGCGCACGTACCACGCCCTCGATCCCGACACCTTCTACTGGGCACACGCGACGTTCTTCATGGGCACGGTTCTCACGGCGGACAACTTCATGGGCGGACTCACCGAGGATCAGAAGCAGACACTGTTCGACGAGCACGTGCAGTGGTACCGGCTCTACGGGATGAGCATGCGATCGGTGCCCGAGACCTGGAGCGAATTCCAGAGGTACTGGGATCACATGTGCCGAAACGTGTTGGAGGACAACATGGCCGCACGCGGAGTACTGGATCTGTCCGCGCTCGGACCACCTCCGTACGCGTCCTGGCTACCGGAACGACTGTGGGCAGTACTGCGCCGCCCGGTCGCATCGTTGTTCGTCTGGATCACCGTCGGGCTCTACGACCCGCCCGTCCGCGAGCTACTGGGATACACCTGGTCGGAGCGCGATGCACGACGGTTCGCACTGTTCGGCAGGGCAGTGAACCTGGCGTTCGGGCTGGTGCCGCGTCGTCGCCGACTCCATCCGCGCGCCCGGGCCGGCTGGGATCGCGTCGCGGGCCGCAGGCCGGCATCGGCTCCTCTGGCGCACACGCCCGCCCGCAATCTGCCGCCGGCGCAGCGTCGCTCGCACCCGTCGCACTACAGCCCGAAAGTGTAAGTTTCCGGTCTCCGGGTACGACGCGGGTATGTACAACGTCAGAACTGGCAGCGGGTCGCCGCTGGTCCTCGTCCACGGGCTCGGGTCCTCGTACCGCAACTGGGATCCGATCGTCCCGGCACTCGCGGAGCACCGCGAGGTCATCGCCCTCGATCTCCCCGGGTTCGGACGGACACCGCCGCTGGCCGACGTGTCCATCGCGTCGTTGACCGATGCCCTGCGCGCGTACCTCGACAGCGAGGGATTGTCCGACGCCGATCTCGTCGGCAGCTCGATGGGCGCGCGGATGGTCGTCGAGCTGGCCCGACGGGGTCACCGGGGGTCGATGGTGGCCCTCGATCCGGGCGGCTTCTGGAACGACCGTCAGGTCAAGGTGTTCGGGGCGACCATCACCGCATCGCTGGCGTTGATGAAGCGGGCGCAACCGCTGGTGCCCTTCCTGGCCGGGAACCCGATCACCAGAACCGCTGCACTGGCGCAGTTCTCGGCCGCGCCGTGGAAATTGCCGAGCGGACTGGTCGAACGGGAGCTGAAGGGCTTCTCTGCCAAGACTTCACCCTCGCTCGACGCCGCTCGCAAGGCACTGATCCACGGGCCCAAGCAGCAGGGTGCCCCGAAAGGTTCCCTGCAGGGGTCGCTGCTCATCGGCTGGGGCCGTCAGGACAAGGTGACGACGCCCAGCCAGGCAGAGGTGGCGATGCAGCGTTTTCCCGACGCCACCCTGCACTGGTTCGACAAATGCGGACACTTCCCGCACTGGGACCAGCCGACCGAAACCGCCCGAGTCATCCTGCGGGCGACCGGGAGATAAAACCCATGTGAGTGGAACCTCGTAGCCTGCTACGAAGTTCCACTCACAAGGCTCAGCAGTTCCACCACGGACGCAGAGGTACGTCGGCTTGACCTTTCGGTCCCAGCTTGACCGCTAGAACCTGGTGCAGCTGAACGACATTGCGCTCGAATCCCAGACGGGACCCGGCCATGTAGAGGCCCCAGACACGGGCTGTTCCCTCGCCGGCCTCGGCGACGCACGCATCCCAGTTGTCCACCAGGTTCTGGCACCACCCGGCGAGGGTCAGCGCATAGTGCTCGCGCAGGTTCTCCTCGTGCCGGACCTCGAGGCCGACGTCCTGGATCTCGGTGATGATGCGACCCGATCCGGTGAGTTCCCCGTCGGGAAAGACGTACCGGTCGATGAAGCTGCCTGCCTTGGCGTGCGCGCGGTTGTCGGGCCGGGTGATCGAGTGGTTCAGCAGTCGACCACCGTCACGCAGCTTGGACTGGATGAACGTGAAGTACGCCGGGTAGTTGCCGACACCGATGTGCTCGGTCAGCCCGATCGACGAGATCGCGTCGAAATTCGTCTCGGGCACGTCGCGGTAATCGGAGAAGCGAACCTCGGCGAGGTCCGCGAGACCCTCGTCTTCGATGGCCTTCTGCGCCCACGAGGCCTGCTCCTGCGAGAGAGTCACACCGATGACCTGAACTCCGCGTCGCGCTGCGTAGCGCACCATCGAACCCCAGCCGCATCCGATGTCGAGCAGGCGATCACCGGGCTGCAGACCCAGTTTGTCGAACACCAACCGATACTTGTTCTCCTGCGCGGCCTCCAGAGACTGCTCGACGTTCTCGAATGCCGCACACGTGTAGGTCATCGAGGGACCGAGGACCATCTCGTAGAACCTGTTGGACACGTCGTAGTGGTGGTGGATCGCTTCGGCATCGCGTGTCTTGGAATGCCGCAGACCTTCGGCGATGCGACGCCACCGCGGAATCGCCTCCTGGGGCGGAGGAGCGATGGGACGCAGCACGTCCCAGCCGAGCGACCGAGCGATCGAGGTCAAGGTCATGGCCGACGGGCGGCGGAAATGGAGCTCGTCGCCCATCAGCGCGAGCAGTTCGTAGGGATCACCGGGATGAACACCGGTGGCCTCCAGGTCGCCGGAGACATAGGCGCGGGCCATGCCAAGATCGCCGGGAGCTGTTGCGAGATAGGTAGTTCCGCGTGGGCTCTTGAGGTTGAGGCCGATCTTGGCATCCTCGGGGCCGGCCACGCTGCCGTCGTACGCGGTGAAACGCAGGGGAATGTTGCCGTCGGAGATCAGCTCGAGGATCTCGGAGATCTTGAGTTTCTGTGGCCCGTTCACCGTGCGATTGCCGGAGTCCTTGAACGTCGTCATTTGCGCTGCACCGCCTTCGAGTACAAATCCAGCAATCGGGATTCGGGATCGTATTTCTTCTTCAGTTCTCTGTATTTCTCGCCGCCGTAGAGAACGGCGAATTGATCCTCGGTGTAGTAAGCGTCCGAGTACAGCGATTTATGCCCCTCGAACTCGGTGACCTTCTTCTCGATGGCGCGGTTCGCGGCACCCTCGGGTCGACCGGGCACGATCGGCACCGACGACCAGAAGCCGATGTTGACGTAGGTGCGCTTGGGCTCGAGCGGGTACAGCGGCCACGGCCTGGACGGATCGGCTCCGGGGGCGGCCGGTTCGCGAAGACGCAAGGGGCACAACCACAACGGCTCGATCGGAATCTCGTCGAGAAACCAGCGTACGAATCCGGCGGTGTGTTCGATGGGAACCTCGACGTCCTGTACGACGCGTTCGCGCGGCGGATTTCCCTTGCGCTTCTCGAGTCGATCGGCGATGTCGTACTTGCGATCGAGGCCGATCAACTTCCAGTAGAAGCTGCTGCGCCGGTACTTGCGCGGCCAGAAGCGTCGGATCCGGGGGTTCTGGGTTCCGAACGCACGCGAGCACCAGAACCAGTCGGTATCCCACCGCCATAGGTAATCGTGGATGGTGAGCCGATCGGTCTTCGGAGTGTCCGACGAATGCTGGATCGAACGGTAGAAGATGTCGGCACCGGTGTAGTCGCTGACGGGGCCGGGCTCATCGGTCTGGACCCCGAGAGTGAGGTAGCTTTCGTCGGCGCTGAAGACGACGCCGTCCAGGTACTGAACTTCGATGCCGTCGTACTCACGCCGAGCGACGATGGTGCCCATCGTCGTTTGAAGCGCGTCCAGATCGTGGAATCGCAAGTGGCGCAGGGCAACGAACGGAAGTACCGGCTCGAGTTCGATCTTCAGCCGCGTCGAGTAGCCGAGAGTGCCGTACGAGTTGGGAAAGCCCCAGTACAGGTCCGCGTGCTCGCCCTCGGGTGTTGCCGTGAGGATCTCACCGCTACCGGTGAGGACGTCGATCTCGAGTACCGACTCGTGCGGAAGCCCGCTGCGGAACGACGTCGACTCGATGCCGAGTCCGGTGACCGCGCCGCCGAGAGTGATCGTTTTGAGCTGCGGAACGACGAGAGGGGCGAGGCCGTAGGGCAGCGTCGCGTCGACCAGATCCTCGTACGTGCACATCCCCGCCACGTCGGCGGTGCGAGCCGCGGCATCGACGGTGACGACCTTGCTCAATCCCGAGACGTCGAGTCCCGGCGTCTTCGAGGTCGTCCTGGCCCGAAACAGGTTGGACGTCTTCTTAGCCAGACGCACCGTCGCGTCGGTCGGTATTGCGCGATAGCTGCGAAGCAACTTCTCGACACCCGACCGATGCGCTGCGTAACCGCTCTCCCTCGGTTCTGGCCGTCGTCCGAGAAGAGCATTCACTGAAGCCACGAGTAGACGCTATATCTCGTACTGCTCGGTATCCACCGAAGCTGCCGACGGTCCGGTGAAACTTCACGCAACTGTTGTCGAATCGGCCGGCTCAAACAGAACCATTCGGACAAATGGTTGCATCATGCATGTGTTTTTCGATGACAATTGATCGTATGTGAACCACCTCACACACTCTCGGCGGCAGTGCCGACATCGGGAGCGACGCGAGGCAGGATGGAGAACGCAACCCCAATCGACTCGAAGGAGAACGTTCTCGTGGCTCAGGTCAGCGCATCCAGTTCCGCCACCATCGCCACCACACCCGATCAGGTGCTCGCCGCGCTCGCCGACTACGAAACCGTGCGGCCCCGCATCCTTCCCGAGCAGTATCGCGACTACCGGGTGGTGCAGGGCGGACAAGGCGACGGCACCGTGGCCGAATGGACCCTGCAGGCCACCGAGAAGCGAGTGCGCAACGTGAGCGCCTCCGTCACGGTCTCCGGCTCGACCATCACCGAACGCGACGCCAACTCCTCCATGGTCACCACCTGGACCGTTGTCTCCGAAGGCAACGGCACCGTCGTCACCACGACGACCGAGTGGACGGGTGCCGGAGGAATCGGCGGATTCTTCGAGAAGACGTTCGCGCCCCTCGGATTGAAGAAGATCCAGGCCGCGACCCTCGACAACCTGCGCCGCGAGTTGATCTAGACCCGCTCGAAATCCGGCTCCTCGATCAACGCCAACGTGCCGACCACCACGGCGCGCATCGACCATAAAAACATCCCGTCGGGTCCACGGTCGATCGTGTCGTAGGCCCCCGGAAGGGTGTCGAGGTCGGTGCGCGCCGCGATCGCGTCGTCGTACTCACGGTCGCGGCGATCGGCGTCGTACACCATCTGCGCCAACGCCAGTGCATGTTCGCTGACGGTGATGACGGCCCACGTCGCCTGCTTGGAAGTCAGTTCGTAGCGCACTCGATATCGGGTCTGCACGGTGTCGGCCATGCGCAGCGCGTCGACGGAACTGGGAGTCAGTCCGATCAGGTACTCGGCGATGCCCGGGTTCTCGAGTACGAGCACCCGCAGTGCGGACGAGAGTCCCAGCAACGCGTCGTGCATCGACTCGTCGTCTCCGGGGAGCGGCGGCGACCACCGTCGCAGGATCTCCTCGGCGACCAGGGCCTTGAGCGCGGCCGGACCGTCGATGTTGTTGTAGATCGCGACTATCGACACGCCCAGCGCGTCGGCGACCGACTTCACCGTCACCTTGGGCAGCGTCAGGGCGATGCCCGCCTCGGCCATGGTTTCGGGAGTCACTCGACGCTTGCGAGGGGTCGAGCTCGCCGGCGCGTTCATGGCCTCAGGCTACGTGGGCTCGGAACTGACGGAACGTCAGCCGAGTGTCGAACCCGATCGTGCGGTCGAACGTCGTCCGACACCGTGCGACTACGCTGGAGGTTGCTTCGACCCACGCGAGAGGACGGCACAGTGCAACCCGGTGAACAGCCCGACATGGCCTCGATTCTGCAGCAGGCTCAGCAGATGCAGCAGCAACTGATGGCGGCACAGGCGGAGATCGCCGAAACCGAGGTCACCGGCCAGGCCGGCGGCGGACTCGTCGTGGCGACCGTCAAGGGAACGGGCGAAGTGGTCGGACTGACCATCGACCCCAAGGTCGTCGATCCCGACGACGTCGAGACACTGCAGGACCTGGTGATCGGTGCCATCGCCGACGCGTCGAAGGCAGCGCAGAACGTAGCGAGCGAGAAGCTCGGCCCCCTCGCAGGCGGCCTCGGCGGCGGCTCCCTCGGACTACCCGGCTTCTAGGCGAGACGAGTGTACGAAGGTCCCGTACAGGATCTGATCGACGAGCTGGGAAAGTTTCCCGGAGTCGGTCCGAAGAGCGCTCAGCGCATAGCGTTTCACCTCCTGGCCGTCGAGCCGCCCGAGGTCGATCGCCTCATGCGCGCGCTGCAGCGCATCCGCGACGGCGTGCAGTTCTGCATCGTCTGCGGGACCGTATCGGACAAGGAACTGTGCCGAATCTGCGCCGACTCCCGACGTGACAGGTCCATGATCTGCGTCGTCGAAGAGCCCAAAGACGTTCAGGCCGTGGAACGTACGCGCGAATTCAAAGGCCGATACCACGTACTCGGCGGAGCGCTCGACCCACTCAACGGAGTGGGCCCCGACCAGCTGCGCATCCGAGAGTTGTTGACCCGCGTCGGAACTCAGGACGACGGCGTCGACGTCACCGAGGTCATCATTGCCACCGACCCCAACACCGAGGGCGAAGCAACGGCGACGTATCTCGTCCGGATGATGCGCGATTTCCCCGGTCTCGCCATCACCCGTCTCGCCTCCGGCCTGCCGATGGGCGGAGACCTCGAATTCGCCGACGAACTGACACTCGGCCGAGCTCTCACTGGCAGGCGTCGTATGTGAGAGCGGCTTCGCCGCACGTGCGTGGAAGTTCGTAGCAGGGGTCGAGTTTCCACTCACGACCCCGTCTATCCACAGCCTGTGGATAGATTCTGACGCGGTCACCGTAAACCGGCCATCCTGAGATACATGAGGACGAGACCGGCGGGTGCCTGGCAGCGACTACTGGACGATCAGCACGGAATCATCACCACGAAACAAATGCACGAGAACGGGGTCAACAAGGACTCCATCGACCACTGTGTGGAAACCGGGCAGTGGCTCCGGGTGTTTCGCGGAGTCATATCGGTGACCAACGGACCGCTGACTCGTGAGATGCAGCTGTCGGCGGCATTGTTGTTCGCGGGCCGGGGAGCGTTGCTCAGCCACACCACCGCCGCTGAGGAGTGGGGGTGGCGGCGGGTCAGTTCTGGGCCGGTTCATCTCACCGTTCCCTACGGGTGCTCGGCAATCAGCAGGCCGCCGACAATGCGACACGCCAAGCAGAACTTCACGTCGGAGAGCAATGAACAAATTCATCCCGGCGTGATCGTGCACCGTTCCCGAGCCATGAGCCACATCGGCGTCGAGACGAATCCGGCGCGAACGAGCGCTGCCGACACGGTGCTGGATCTGACAGTAGCGGAACCGTCGTCGAGGCAGGCGGTGATCACGCTGGTTTCAGCGATGTCATCGGGCGGCGTGAACGTCGCGGCAATGACGCGCAAGATCGAGGTCCGACGGCCGATGCGCTACCTGAAGGCGATTCTGCACACGTTGGCTCTCATGCGCGACGGAGTCCATTCTGCGCTGGAGCACCGCTACGTGCTCGATGTCGAACAGGCGCACGGACTTCCGGCCGGGAAGCGACAGGCACCGGTCTTCGTCGACGGCCGTCAGCTCTTCGAGGACATTCGTTACGAAATATGCGACCTCATCGTCAGGCTGGACGGCCAGGCTTTCCACTCCGCCAAGCAGCGGCGTTTTCGCGATCGACGACGCGACAATGCCGCGGAGCTACGAAACCTGCCGCGGCTGATGTACGGCTGGCACGAAGTGACCGAAGACCCGTGCGGTGTGTACCGCGAAGTCCGCGAGGTGCTGGTCAGAGAGGGATGGAACGACTCGTCGTACCCCTGTGAACGGTGCACGTCGTGAGTGGAAAATCGTAGTGGGCTACGAGGTTTCACTCACGTGCGGCGGAGCCGCTCCCTGCGGAGTTGCGTGACCTCGGGGAGGTCGAGGGGAGCGAGAGTAGTGCCCAGCGCCCGTTCGAGTAGGTAGTCCGCCAACTCCGGGTTTCGGGCGAGTACCGGCCCATGCATGTACGTGCCCAACACCGAACCCTGCACGACGCCTTCACGCCCGTCGCCGACACCGTTGCCCACCCCGTGCGTGACCTTGGCGAGCGGTGCGGCGTCGGCCCCTAGTGTCGTTCCGCCGCGGTGGTTCTCGAATCCACTGAGCTTCTGGGTGAGACCGTCGAGCGTGGGTTCGGTGACGACTTCACCGATGGATCGGGTGGCCTGGGGCGCGGTGGTCACGTCGAATAGGGAGATACCGTCGACGCGTTCGCCTGCGGAGGTCTCGTACCAGTGCCCGAGCACCTGGATCGCGGCGCAGATAGCGAGTACCGGCACACCGCGTGCAGCTGCGTTCTGCAGGCCCGGGTATCGGGTGAGGTGACGCGTCGCGAGGCGCTGAGCCGAATCCTCGGCTCCACCAAGGGTGTACACGTCCAACGAATCCGGGACCGGATCGTTGAGCGTGATGTGCACGACCTCGGCGTCGATGTCTCGCATCCGCAGTCGCTGGCGGAGAACGAGGGCATTGCCGTTGTCGCCGTAGGTGCCCATGACGTCGGGCAGAACGAGGCCGATGCGAACGGTGGACTCAGACATCCTTGGTCTCCCGTGCCAGTGCGCGACCGAGATCGCGGAACGCGGTGTAGTTGGCCAGCACCTCGACGCGTCCCGGCGGGCAGGATGCGATGGCCTGCAACGGATCTGCGATAGTGGTGTGCTGCGAACCGGCATACAGCAGGCGGACGCCCAGGTCGGTCGCGCGTTCACCGGCCGCGACGACGGCGACGTCCTCGAAGTGCTCGAAACGCACGTCCCACAGCCACGACAGGTCTTCACCGTCGGGAACCTGCCCGTTGACGGCGATGACGAGACCGTCGCACGTGGGATCGATCATCGACAGTGCTTCCTGCCAACCGGCAGGATTCTTGGCCAGAAGCATTCGGACGGAATGCGATCCGTACTGGACGGTGGAGTAACGCCCGGCCACCTCGTCGACTCCCGATGCGGCAGCGACGGCGTCGGCTGGTGCTGCGCCGAGAGTGACGGCTGCGGCCACGGCCTGAGCTGCGTTGCCGCGGTTGGCCTTTCCGGGCAGCGCCAATGTCATCGGCAGAACGAGCCCATCGGGGCCGTAGAGATTCTCGTCGTCGAGCCACCAATCCGGCGTCGGACGCTTTAAATTGCTTCCGGTGCTGTACCAGTGCTCGCCGTCCCAGACGATGGGTTCGCCGGTACGCGGGCAACTGACGGAGTCGCCGGCCCAGCCGCCGCCCGCTGCGACCCACACGACGTTCGGCGCATCGAACGCCGCCGAGGTGACGAGGACGTCGTCGCAGTTCGCAATGACGACGGTGTCGGGATGACGGGCCAACCCGGCGCGCAGGGCTCGCTCGATCATGTTGATCTCGCCGACGCGGTCGAGCTGGTCGCGACTGAGATTCAGCAGCACGATCGCCGCGGGATCGACCGCGTCGGATACGTGGGGGACGTGGAGCTCGTCGACCTCCAGGGCGGCCAGCTCGGCGTCGAAATGAGCGTGCAGTGCCGCGACGATGCCGGCATCCATGTTGGCTCCGTCGGCCTGGGTGGCGACGTCGCCGAGAGTGGCCAGTGCTGCCGCCGTCATCCGCGTCGTAGTCGATTTGCCGTTGGTGCCGGTGACGATGACGGTGCGTCGCCCTCGGCCCAGACCGCCCAGAATGGTCGGATCGATCTTGAGCGCGACCAGACCACCGATCATCGAGCCCTTGCCTCGGCCCGCCTTGCGGGACGCCCACGTCGCCAGCTCCGCCGCGCGTAATGCCACGCGGCCACGGGCGCCGATACGTCTGCGCTCACCCAGTTCAGCCATTCGCCGAGTCTGGCACAGAACAGGGTGGCGTTTCATATCGGCGGCTCGCTAACCCACGGTCATTCCGCAGGCTCCACGCCCGTACCCCTGGGTCATTCCGCGGGCTCCACTCCCGTCCTCATACCGGTACTTTCTCCAGAACTGGGGCAGGCTTCCTGGCAGCCATTCCGCCCAGGCAGCCGCCGATGACGATCGCTCCGCCGAGCAGGGCCAACAGCGACGGGGTTTCGTCGAGAAACGCCCAGGCACCCGCGATACCGACGACGGGAACCAGCAGCGAGAACGGTGCGACGAGACCGGCCGGGTTGCGGCTCATCAGGATGCTCCACAGGCCGCTGCCCACGATCGTGGCGGGAATCACGATGTACGCCAACGCGACCAGCCCGGGCCAGCCCTGCGAACCGAACGAGTCGCCGAGCGCGTGCCAGCCCGTGCTCGGGCCCTCGACGACCGCCGACAGCGCCAACATCGGCACCGGCGGGATGACGGTCATCCACAGCATCAGTGTCATCGGGGAATCGGACTTGGCGAGTCGGTTTCCGAGATTGCCGAAGGCCCAGCCCAGGCCGGCGAGCAGGGTGAGGACAACAGGAAGCAGGGTGGCGTTCTGGGCGCGATCCCACCCGATGAGAACCATGCCGAGGACGGCCACACCGATGCCGATTGCCTGCCTGCGGCTCACGTGTTCGCGTAGCAGCATCGCGCCGAGAACGACGGTGAACGGAGCCGACGACTGCAGCACGAGCGACGCCAATCCGGTGGGCATGCCTGCCGCCATCGCGGCGAACAGGAAGGCGAACTGCAGGAAGCCGAAGCCGAAACCGTAGAGCAGCAACCATTTGAGGGGCACCTTCGGTCGCGGAACGAACATCACGACCGGAATGGCAATGACCAGGAAACGCAGTGCCGCGAAGAAGAAGGGCGGAAAGTGGTCGAGACCGACGCGGATGGCGAGGAAGTTCAGTCCCCACAGAACGGCGACAGTCAGTCCGAGGAGGCGGTCGCGTGTGGTCATGTCTTTTATCGTGACGGGCGCAAACAATCAGCACAATCGAATATATCCGCACCAACAGTTAAGATTTTCTGTATGAATGTGGAGCGGCTCCGGATCCTCGCTGAGCTTGCCGACCGCGGAACCGTTGCATCGGTCGCCGAGGCGATGTCGATGACTCCGTCGGCGGTGTCTCAACAGCTCAAGTTGCTGGCGCGCGAGGCCGGCGTGACATTGCTCGAACCGGACGGGCGTCGGCTGCGCCTCACCGACGCCGGGCGGGCACTGGTACTCAGAACCGACGAGGTTCTCGCTGCCCTCGCCCGCGCCACAGCAGAAATGGATCGCTATCGAGCGTCTCCGCGGGGACGCGTCCGAGTTGCCCTGTTCCCGTCGGGTGCGGCACTGCTGCTGCCCGGGGTCCTGACGCGGTTGGCGGACTCGGACGTCGACATCGATGCGCGCGACGAGGACCTGCCCGCCTCCTCGGTGCCCGAGCTACTCGCCGATTACGACGTGGTGCTCACCCACCGAGACGACCGAGCTCCGTCGACGGCGGGTCCACGGATCGAGGTGACGACCCTGATGCGCGAGCCCATCGATCTGGTGTTGCCTCTCGATCACGCACTGGCGCAGCAAGGCTCGATCGATCTGCGAGACTTGATCGACGAGCGGTGGATCAGCGTTCGCGGCGGTTTTCCGGTCGACGACGTGTTGCTCTCCGTGGCCTCGGTGACCGGAGTGCAGCCGCGAGTTGTCCAACGCATCAACGACTTTCGAGTGACCGAAACACTCGTCGCGGCCGGGCACGGAGTGGCGTTGATGCCGCGCTACGCCGTTGTGCATCCGGGCCTGGTACGTCGAGAGCTCGCCGGCGTTCGAGCCGGGCGAATCTACGAACTCGCGACGAGGACGGATGCGCGGCGACTACCCGCGATCGCCGCTGTGCTCGATGCGTTCGGAGCGGAAGCTACGTTCAGGACAGCGCTTTGGCCTTCAGCGTCGTGAACTCGTCCTGATCGATGGTTCCGTTGTCCAGCAACGCCTTTGCGTGTGCGATCTCTTCGGACGCAGATCGACCGGCGACGTGCTTGATGTACTCCTCCTGCTGGTCCTGCGCGTGCTGCAGGGCGGCAACCTGACGCTTGGCCATGTTGCTGCCGTTCACGATGAGGTAGACCAGCGCGGTGAGGAACGGCGCAACGATGAGGAAGAGCACCCACAGGGCCTTGACGAACCCGGATGTCTTGTGGTCCCGAAAAAGATCTCCGATGATCGAGAACATCACCATCAGATAGGCCACGAAGGCGAACCCGACGATGAGAAGCCAAAGAAAATCCCAGAAAGAATCCATGGCGAACTTCCATTCTCTAAGGTGCCCCGACGGCTGATTCAGTGTGGCATTCGCGGCACCCCGTGCACACGGGTCTTTGGTCCCTTTCGTCGACCGGGAATCCCAGTGAGCCCCACGTCGACCGCGCCCGCTGTCGTTTCGTGAGGGCCCCACAACGCAACACGCCGCCCACCCCGAAAGGTGAGCGGCGTGTCGTCGTGCAGCGAAGTTACTTCAGCGCGCGGTTCACGGCCGAGACGACGGCACGCAGCGACGCGGTGGTGATCGAGGTAGCGATTCCGACGCCCCAGACTGTGGTGGCGACACCTGCAGGCGAGGTGACCGAGGCTTCGACGTAGGCGGCGGCCTGGGCGTCGTCGCCTGCGGACAGTGCGTGCTCGGAGTAGTCGAGGACGCTGACGTCGTAGCCGATGGTGGACAGCGCGTCGACGAACGAGGCGAGTGGTCCGTTGCCGGAGCCGGAGATTTCCTGCTCGACGCCGTCGACCTTGACCGTGGCGGTGATGGTGTCGGTTCCGCCGTCGATCTCGGCAGCCTGTACCGACTGCTTGATGCGCTCGAGCGGACGGATCGGCGTCAGGTACTCCTCGGCGAAGACGTCCCACATCTCCTTCGGCGAGACCTCGCCGCCTTCACCGTCGGTGATGCGCTGGACTGCCTGGGAGAACTCGATCTGCAGGCGACGCGGCAGATTCAGTCCGTGATCGGACTTCATGATGTACGCGACGCCGCCCTTGCCGGACTGCGAGTTGACGCGGATGACGGCCTCGTAGGTGCGGCCGACGTCCTTGGGGTCGATGGGCAGGTACGGCACCTGCCAGGTGATGTCGCCGATGTCCGAACCCTGTTCGTCCGCGGTGACTTTCATGGCATCGAGGCCCTTGTTGATGGCGTCCTGGTGGCTGCCCGAGAACGCGGTGTACACCAGGTCGCCGCCGTAGGGGTGGCGCTCGGCGACGGGCAACTGGTTGCAGTACTCGACCGTGCGGCGAATCTCGTCGATGTTGGAGAAGTCGATCTGCGGATCGACGCCGCGGGTGAACAGATTCAGGCCGAGCGTGACCAGACAGACGTTGCCGGTGCGCTCACCGTTGCCGAACAGGCATCCCTCGATGCGATCGGCACCGGCCTGGTAGCCCAGTTCGGCTGCGGCAACACCGGTTCCGCGGTCGTTGTGCGGGTGCAGAGACAGCACGATGCTGTCACGACGATCGAGGTTGCGGCTCATCCACTCGATCGAGTCGGCGTAGACGTTCGGCGTCGCCATCTCGACGGTGGCCGGCAGGTTCAGGATCAGAGGCTTCTCGGGCGTCGGGTCGATGACCGCGGTGACCGCGTCGCACACCTCTTTGGCGTAGCTGAGTTCGGTGCCGGTGTAGGACTCGGGGGAGTACTCGTAGCGCCAGTCGGTATCGGGGAACTTGGCCGCTTCTTCGAGAACCTTGCGAGCACCGTCGGTCGCGATCTTCTTGATGACGTCACGATCGGCCCGGAACACCACTTTGCGCTGCAGGATCGACGTCGAGTTGTAGAAGTGCACGATGACGCTGCGAGCGCCCTCGCACGCGACGAACGTACGCTCGATCAGCTCCGGACGGCACTGCGTCAGAACCTGGATGGTGACGTCGTCGGGAATCGCGCCGTCCTCGATGATCTCGCGGACGAAGTCGAAGTCGGTCTGGCTGGCGGACGGGAAGCCGACCTCGATCTGCTTGTAGCCCATCCGGACCAGCAGGTCGAACATGCGGCGCTTGCGCGCGGGGCTCATCGGATCGATCAGCGCCTGGTTGCCGTCACGCAGATCGACTGCGCACCACTGCGGCGTCCGGTCGATGATCTTGTCCGGCCACGTGCGGTCGGGGAGGGTGACGGGCTCCACTTCCTCGGCGAACGGCCGATAACGGAACGTGGGCATCGAGGAGTTCTTCTGGGTGTTCCACGCAGGCTGGTCGCTGGGCGCGGGCCGCGAGGGCGGGGTGATGGTGCGGGATCCCGAGGTGAATGCGTCGGCTGGTGACATGGTCTTCGTCTCTCCGTACAGATCAGAGCAATGGTGTTCGACCGGCGCAACGAACCCCGCGACGGGAAGCCAGTCTGGTCTCAGACCCCGTCGCGGCTGTTAAGAAGGAGAGCTCGCAGCATGGGGTGAGTGTACTACCGCAGACCGACCGCCTACCCCAGGGTTCGGGAGTCGAATTTTCCGGTCACGGTGTCGTGCCTGCGCTGCCACTGATCTATGTCGTTCGGTCGTCCGACATCGTCCGCGGTCCAACACCGTGCGAGCAGTTCGTATCCGAGATGATCGACCTCTGCATGCTTGTCCCACATCCGATGCGCCCAGCGGCGATCGTTGTGCGCCGCTTCGGCTCCCGCGAGCGCGGCACCGACCAGCTCGAACTGGATATCTCGTCGTAGCTCCATAGTGGCTGCCGCCGAAGCGTTTTCGCTTCGGAGGGCCGTCAACAATCGGTCGGTCAACTCCAGAACCCGCCGATCGGACCACAGCAGCGCGCGCCGAAAAGCGCCCGGTAACAACAACCACAGCGCCGCGAAGGCAAGGGCGACACCCACCGTGGTCTCCACCACCCGATCGACGACGATGCCGCCGAGCGGAGCGCCCGGATGCGAGATGGTGCCCATCAGTAACGCGAGTGGGGTGATGAACGTGACGGCGAGACCGTAATTGCGCGCAACACTGATCTCGATCGCGAACTGCAGCACCATCAACACCACGATCACCGCAAGACCCGTCAGCGGTGAGAGATAGATCGCCGAGAACAGCACCACTCCGGCCAGCGTTCCGCCGAGCCGCTGCATGCCGCGGTACGTCCCGTGCACACGATCCGGCCCCTGCTGGAGCACCAGGACCGCGCCGAGGATCGCCCAATCCGGCCTGCTCAAACCCATCGCCACACTGATCCCGCCGGCACCTGCCGCCGCGCAGAACACCCGGATCGCCGTCGACGCCGCGTGCGAATCTCGATGCAACGACCGCTTCAACCGATACCCGATGCCCGGACGCGCCAGCGGCAGCTGGTCTCGTGGCGATTCGACCTCGTTCTCGGGATCCAGTACGGCACCGGCGCGCGCCCTCGTGGCGGCCGCAAACGCGAGATGGGCGTCGAACAGCGTTTGTACCAGCGCGGGGCGCGAGGTCGCGCGCGTCGACCCGGCCTCGTACACCGCAGCCCACGCCGCGTGCAGACGCGAGGCGGCGGTATGTCGATCGCCCACGGACGCCGTCGGCGATGCCGTGTACTTCTCGATCGCCGCCACGGCCGCACCGACGGCCGCCCGTTCGGGACCCCTCGGGTCACGCACCACCCCGGACATCGCGACCACCAGCGCCGACGCCACACCGATCGCCGCGCACACGGCACCGCGGGTCGCGCTGATGTCGGCGGCAGGGAGGTACGACGCCACCGCGCACACCAGCACGAAGAAGAACGCTCCGGGCGGGCCGAGTCGCAGCGCTGCCACGACGTAGACCGCGACGAGAGCGAGAACGGACAACACGGTCACCGGGATCATCCGCGCCCACCCGGTCTCGCCGAAGTCGAGGGCGAGCCGACCGGCCGTCGCGCCCAGCCACACCGAGGCCACCAGGGCGGCCCCTGCGGTCAGGACTACCCACCAGCGCGATCGATAGGGGCGGCCTTCGCCGTAGATCACCGCAAAACTGCCGGAGACCACCAGTAGTGCCTCGGTGTGGAATCCGAGCAGCCACGCCAGGATCGCCGGAACACCGAACGCCAGCGCCGAACGCAGTCCACCGGGCCAACGCCGGCCGACGGCGGGGAGCCCGAAGAGCACCTTCAGACCTCGAGCCGGCGGTGGTGGGAGATGTTCGGGAACGGTCACTCGAACATGTTAGGGCAGGCGAGAGGCCCTAAAGTCCCAGCTCGGAGCTACCCGGCCCACTGCTCGGGGCATTCGCTCGGTAAGGTGACCCGCGGACAATCGAACGATTGTCGGCTATCCAGCGGAGGTAAAACGCGTGGCTCTCATCGTCCAGAAGTACGGTGGATCGTCGGTGGGGACCGCCGAACGTATCCGACGCGTCGCTGAACGAATCGTCGAGACCAAGAAGGCGGGCAACGACGTTGTCGTCGTCGTATCGGCGATGGGCGACACCACCGACGAACTACTCGACCTGGCACAGCAGGTGTGCCCGGCCCCGCCTGCTCGCGAGATGGACATGCTGCTCACCTCGGGTGAACGCATCTCCAACGCGCTGGTCGCGATGGCCATCCACTCGCTCGGCGCCGAGGCACGGTCGTTCACCGGTTCCCAGGCAGGCGTCGTCACCACCAGCGTGCACGGCAACGCCAAGATCATCGACGTCACCCCCGGCCGCGTCCGCAGCGCACTCGACGAGGGCTCGATCGTGCTCGTCGCCGGCTTCCAGGGCGTCAGCCAGGACAGCAAGGACGTCACGACGCTCGGTCGTGGTGGGTCCGACACCACCGCCGTCGCGCTCGCCGCGGCATTGAACGCCGACGTCTGCGAGATCTACACCGACGTCGACGGCATCTTCACCGCAGACCCGCGCATCGTTCCCAACGCACGCCACCTCGAGACCGTCTCGTTCGAGGAGATGCTCGAAATGGCAGCCTGCGGCGCGAAGGTGCTCATGCTGCGCTGCGTCGAATATGCCCGTCGCTACAACGTTCCCGTTCACGTGCGCTCGTCGTACACCACCAAACCCGGAACGATCGTCTCCGGATCTATGGAGGACATTCCAGTGGAAGAAGCAATTCTCACCGGCGTCGCACACGATCGCAGCGAGGCGAAGGTCACCGTCGTCGGTCTGCCCGACACACCGGGCTACGCCGCCAAGGTCTTTCGCGCCGTGGCCGACTCCGAGATCAACATCGACATGGTGTTGCAGAACGTCTCCAAGATCGACACCGGCAAGACCGACATCACCTTCACCTGCCCCAAGGCCGACGGTCCGACGGCCGTGGAGAAGCTCACCAAGCTGCAGGCCGATATCGGCTTCGCGCAGGTGCTCTACGACGACCACATCGGCAAGGTCTCGCTCGTCGGTGCCGGTATGAAGAGCCACCCCGGCGTCACCGCGACGTTCTGTGAGGCCCTCGCCGACGCCGGCATCAACATCGATCTCATCAGCACCTCCGAGATCCGTATCTCGGTGCTGTGCAGCGACACTCAGCTCGACGACGCCGTGCGCGCACTGCACGCCGCCTTCGATCTCGGCGGCGACGAAGAAGCCGTCGTGCACGCAGGAACAGGACGATAGCCATGACCACAGTTGCAGTCGTAGGAGCCACCGGCCAGGTCGGTGCCGTCATGCGAACCCTGTTGGAGGAGCGCAACTTTCCCGCCGACACCGTTCGATTCTTCGCCTCCGCACGCTCGGCGGGCAAGAAGCTGCCGTTCCGCGGCGAGGAGATCATCGTCGAGGACGCGTCCACCGCGGACCTCACCGGTATCGACATCGCACTGTTCTCGGCCGGTGCCACGCTTTCGCGTGAGCAGGCACCGCGATTCGCTGCCGCAGGTGCCACCGTCATCGACAACTCGTCGGCGTTCCGCAAGGACTCCGATGTACCGCTGGTGGTCAGCGAGGTCAACCCCGAGGCGGCGAAGAACCCGCCCCGCGGCATCATCGCCAACCCCAACTGCACCACCATGGCCGCCATGCCGGTGCTCAAGGTGCTGCACGACGAAGCCGGCTTGCAGCGGTTGATCGTTTCGAGTTACCAGGCGGTGTCCGGTAGCGGCCTCGCCGGCGTCGACGAGCTCGCCACTCAGGCACGCGCCGTCATCGACGACGTCGAAAAACTGGTGCACGACGGTTCGTCGGTCGATTTCCCGGCCCCGAACAAGTACGTCGCGCCCATCGCTTTCAACGTTCTGCCGCTGGCCGGCGCGTTGGTGGACGACGGATCCGGCGAGACCGACGAGGACCAGAAGCTGCGCAACGAATCGCGCAAGATCCTCGGACTGCCCGACCTGCTGGTCAGCGGAACGTGCGTGCGTGTACCGGTCTTCACCGGGCACTCGCTGTCGATCAACGCCGAGTTCGCTTCACCGCTGTCAGTGGAACGCGCTCGTGAACTGCTGGCCTCCGCACCGGGTGTCTCGCTGGTCGACGTACCGACGCCGCTGGAAGCTGCAGGCAAGGACGACTCCCTCGTCGGCCGCATCCGCCAGGATCCGGGCGTCCCCGAGGGCCGCGGACTCGCGCTGTTCGTCTCGGGCGACAACCTGCGTAAGGGTGCCGCGCTCAACACCATTCAGATCGCCGAGCTGCTGGTCTGAGGTCGTGCGCGTTGTGCGTCCCCAGGGTACGCACAACGCGCACGACGGTCAGTTCAGGCGGTGACCTTCGGCGGACGCGTCGAAGATATGCGCATGGGCCTCGTCGATGCGGACGTGAACGCGGTCGCCCTTCTCGGGCGGGCTGCGCCAATCGGCCCGAGCGACAATGGTTTCGGTCCGGCCGTTGATGTCCGCGCGGCCGAACACGAAGGCCTCGGAGCCGAGTTCTTCGACGACGTCGATCTCGAGAGCGATTCCGCTGCTCGCGATCTCGATGTGCTCGGGACGAATGCCGAACATCACCTCGGTCGCGGAACCGAGGGTCTGACGTGGGACCGGGACTACCTGATCGGCCAGGCGGACGCCGCCGTCGGTGACCGGAGCGCGGAACAGATTCATCGACGGTGAGCCCATGAACCCGGCGACGAATGCGTTGACCGGGGTTCGGTAGAGCTCACGCGGGGTGGCGCACTGTTGCAGCACACCACCTTTCAGGACGGCGACGCGATCACCCATCGTCATGGCCTCGACCTGATCGTGCGTGACGTAGACCGTCGTCGTGCCGAGCCGACGCTGCAACTGAGCGATCTGCGTCCGCGTCTGAACCCTCAGTTTGGCGTCGAGATTGGACAGCGGCTCGTCCATCAAAAACACCTGGGGCTGCCGAACGATGGCGCGCCCCATGGCAACTCGCTGCCGCTGGCCGCCGGAGAGCGCCTTGGGCTTGCGGT
Source organism: Rhodococcus sp. 06-1474-1B (assembly GCF_002258885.1). Taxonomy (NCBI): domain Bacteria; kingdom Bacillati; phylum Actinomycetota; class Actinomycetes; order Mycobacteriales; family Nocardiaceae; genus Rhodococcus; species Rhodococcus sp. 06-1474-1B. Next base: position 54,833 of record NZ_NOYR01000016.1, read on the forward strand.
CGAGGTACGGCTCGAGGTCGAGGAGCTTGGCGGCCTCCTCGACGCGAGTGCGAATGTCCTCCTTGTTCGCCTTCGCCAGCTTGAGCGCGAACCCCATGTTCTCCGCGACGGTCATGTGGGGGTACAGCGCGTAGTTCTGGAACACCATCGCGATGTCGCGATCCTTGGGTTCGGAATTGGTGACGTCCTTGCCGCCGATGAGGATGCGTCCCGAGTTGACCTCCTCGAGCCCGGCGAGCATCCGGAGCGACGTCGACTTGCCGCACCCGGAGGGGCCGACCAGAACGAGGAACTCACCGTCCTCGATGTGCAGATCGAGCTCGTTCACCGCGGGGGTGTCGGAGCCGGGAAAAAGCCTGGTCGTGCGCTCGAAAGAGATTGTTGCCATGACGAAATAGATCCCTCCACCGGCAGGAACGTGCCGGACGATCCGAGTGTGGGGTGACGGCGGGAGCCGACCAGCACATAGTATGGGCCCCATCACAACCAGGAGGAAGGTGGCCGGGTGAGCGGCTCCGTGTCCAGACGCACCGCCCTACGTGGGCTGGCGGCGGCCGCAATGGCAGCCGGAGCAGCAGCGATACCCGTGGCGTCGACGACGCGTCGAGCACTGGCCGACGACTTCCTCCGCGGGCAGAGCCCACTGCTGTTCCATTCGCCGCCGCTGACGCCGTTCCGTGACGAGCTACCGCGGTTGCCGCTGATCAGCGGTACCGAGATCTCCCTGGACGCGCACAGCGCCACCCACTCGTTCCACGCCGATCTCAGGCCCGCGCCTACGTTCGGCTACGGCCAGTGCGACTACCTCGGGCCCACCATCGAATCGCAGCAGGGCCAGCCGTGGACGCTGAAGTACTCCAACACCACCGCAGGCAACCCACTCGCCGCCGACGTAGACACCTCGCTGCACGGCATGAGCGAGATGGATCGCACGATGACGCCGACGGCACTGCACCTGCACGGTGCCGTCACCGAACCCGCGAGCGACGGGCACTCCGAGATGCTGGTGCGCCCGGGTGAGTCGATGACGCACAACTTCTCGGGTCTGAACGACGCCGCCGGACTCTGGTACCACGACCACGCCATGTCGATGACACGTATCAACGTGTACGCGGGCCTGCTCGGGATGAACCTCGTCCGTGATCGGTGGGACACCGGCACATCCGACAACGCCCTCGGTCTGCCCTCGGGCGAATTCGAGTTGCCGTTGGTGCTGCAGGAAAAGATCATGAATCCAGACGGCAGCATGAGTATCCGCTCCAATATCACTGTGCCGCAGGGTAAGTGGGAGGGCGGCGGTACCGGCGACGTCGGCGTCGTCAACGGCAAGATCTGGCCGACGATGGAAGTGGCCCGGGGCATGTACCGGCTGCGGCTCGTCAACGCCGGGTCGTACAGCGTGTGGAACCTCTTCTTCACCAACAAGTTACGATTCTGGGTCATCGGAAACGACGGTGGATTGCTCGACGCACCGGTGGAGACCACCAGCATCCGGCTCGCGCCCGCCGAGCGTGCCGACATCCTCGTCGACTTCGGAGCCGTCGAGGCAGGTGCCCTCGTCGAGCTGCTGAACGACGAGCCTCCGCCCGCGCAGGCCGCGTCCCTCGGAGCCGTCCCGATGCCGATGTTCTGCCAGTTCCGCGTCGCGTCCGCGGCGGGGTTCCGGGGCGGGATGCCGTCGTTGCTGCGCGGCGGAAAGGGGCAGCCGGATCTGTTGCCCGCGTTGCCGACACCCACCTTCACGCGCACCGTTACCGTCAACCAGCCCTCCGGTGGGCTGAACCTCGACATGACGCTGATGAACCTGAACAACCTGCGGTACTCCGACCCGGACATCGAGATGCCCAAGCAGGGCACCGTGGAGATGTGGAACATCGTCAACACGACGGTGGAGCCGCACCCAATTCACCTGCACCTGGCGCACTTCCGGACGCTGGGGCGTATCCCCATCGACCTCGCGGCGTACCAACGCGACTTCCCCCGGCCGACGTTCGGCACCAAATGGGCTCCGCCGGTGGAGAAGTTCCTCACCGGACCCTCGGTGCCGCCGGCCACCTGGGAAGCCGGGTGGAAAGACACCGTCAACACGTACCCGGGCACCGTTACCCAGATCCTCGTTCGATTCCCGACGGCCGACGAACTCGGCTTCGATCCCGACGCCACGTTCGCGGGACCGGCCGCACACCACGGCGGTCACGACATGAGCGGTCACGACATGCCGGCTGCGGGTCCGTCCGAACTGCAGGGGTACATGTGGCACTGCCACATGCTCGACCACGAGGACCACGAAATGATGCTGCGGTACCGCACCGTCGCTCCGTGACGCACGACCCCGAACCTGTCCCGGGTCGAGAGTTGGTTGTATTCGCCGTCAGGTCGGCCCGCACTGACCGTGCCGTGTAAGGCAATCACCGTGCTCGGTCGGTCTTTCTGCCCGTCGGCTGACTGCGACAACTGAACGGACCCAGGCCATGACCAGCGGAACGAAATCCGACCCGTGGGCTCTCACCACCGCCCCCGGCACCTCGGCGTACACCATGTACCGTGATCCCGACCACGAGCCACCTGCCCTCGTGTGCCAGGTGGGGTCGACGACTCTTCGATACCGCATCGAGGCAATCGAAGACCTGCACGGTTGGCTCACCGAACGTGGCGACTGGGTATTGCTCGGTGCCGCTGACGAGAAGAAGCCGGCTGCGCCGGACACGGTCGAAGCGTGGGGACGCTCGCCGGACAACCCGGTCGGTGGTTGGTACGGGCTCAGGAACGGATACCGCGGCCGCTTCGGCATGTATCTGCCACCGCTACTCGAAGAGCTCGGCCTTGCAGAGCTCACCCACAATGCGCGGAACAACAGCATGCGCGCGCTGTAGCGGAGTCATCGAAAAAGTCTGTCGGTGGGTGGGTATAGCTTTCGTGGGGTGAAGACATGGGGGGATGTGTTCGGGCTCGGGGACCAGGAGTTGGTCTCCGAGCTTGCTGACGTCATCTCACTCGAAAACGCTCTCGCAGCACAGAGATTGACGTTGCTCGCCGAGATCGACCGACGTGGCTTGGCGATGAAACTCGGGCACTCGTCCGTCACCCGCTGGTACGCCCGATCGATACGGATCACCGACGGATCCGCCGCCCGCCAGAACGCACTGGGGTACTGGCTGTTCGATCACCCCACCGTGCTCGACGCCCTCGCCGATGGTCGCATCCATGCCGCGCACGCCGCCGCCATCGCCGAGGGATACGACGTCGTGGTGGTGGCCGACCCGACGTTGGATCAGGAGCGCCGCGACGGAATTGTCGCCGAATTGCTCGACACCGCGATGCGCAACACCGCCGGCCAGGTCACCTCCCGCGCGCAGGCTTTGGCGCATGCTGCCTCCGACGACGCCCGGGCACGACACGCGAAAGCCGAGAAACAACGCCGAGAGCAGGAACAGCGGGAACGCGAGCGTCACGATCAGGAGCGGCGCAGCGATGATGCTGCGACCTCTACCGGCAGGCTGCCAGATCCGGAACCGCCTGCGCCCGAGCCTGTTCCGCCGACGCCTGCACCGCGACCGGTGTCGGAAAACCCGGACCTGAACCGATTCGACCTGCATGCTCTGGCCAACGGCCGCTTCCAGTTCGGTGGCGACATCGACCGGTTGCTCGCCGAGAAGCTTCTCACCGCTCTGTCGCCGTTGACGGCACCGCGACCAGGTCCCGGCGGGGAGCGCGATCCACGTAGTCCGTCGAAGCGCCGGGCCGATGCACTCGATCAGATCCTCGACCGACACCTCCGCGGCGGCACTCGTGGGTCGGCGGGCGGGTCGCGGGCGTCGGTACACCTGATCGTCCCCCTGCGGGACTTGCTCGCCCACGGCGGCAACAAGCAATCGGGTAGCACCGCAACCGAATCGGGCGACACCGGTACGGGCGCGGGGAGCTCCTCGAACGGCGGCGACGGCAACGGCTCGCGTCCGCATGGAGTGGCTCGAGGGGATATCGCTGCTCACGGCGAAACGACATCCGGATGTGGTGGTGCCGGGCGGAAATCTGTGCCCGAGAGGGGAGGCGCTGCTGCTTGCGGCGAAGCGTCAGCCGGTGGCCATGGTGGCGGTGGTAGTAGCGCCGGGCATAGGTCTGCCTCCAGCCCAGGGAGTATGGCTGCTCGCGGCGAAGCAGCGTCCGGTGGTGATGGTGGCGATTTCGACCGTGTCGGGAAGGAGACTGCGCCCGACCCGGGCGACGCTGGTCCTCGCGGCGGTGGCAGTAACGCCGGGGAGAAGTCTGTGCCCGAGAGGGGAGTCGCTGCTGCTTGCGGCGAAGCTTCAGCCGATGGTGATGGTGCCGGGCAGAAGTCTGTCCCCGAGCCGGGCGACGCGGACTGGCCGTTCCACCTCGACTGGACCGGCCCCATCAGCCGCTTCCTCGCCGAACTCGTCACCTGCGACGCCGACCTGACCCCCGTCATCGTCGACCACCACGGCGTACCACTCGCGCTCGGACGAACCACCAGACTCGCCAGCGACGACCAACGCATCGCCCTGACCATCCGCGACACCTGCTGCGTCATGTGCGGCCGCCCCGCACAGTGGTGCCAAGCCCACCACATCAGATTCTGGGAACACGGCGGCCCCACCGACATCGACAACCTCGCGCTCGTCTGCGGAGAATGCCACCGCCTCGTCCACCACGGCGACTGGCAGCTGCTGATGGGCGACGACGGACACCCCTACGCCATCCCACCCGAATCCGTCGACCCCAGACAGGAACCCCTCCCCAGCTACCACCGACGAAAACAACGAGCAGCCTGACTCCACGCCGACAGCGGTCCAGCCGATCTATCGGACGGGAGGTACAACCGTGCGGTAGTGCGCCGCGATGTCGCCGGGGGTGGTGAACCAGACGCCGTCGTTGTTGGCGGTCAGGTGCTCGAGTGCAGCACGGAACCGTCGCAGTCGGTAGGGCTGTCCCGTCAGGAAGGTGTGCACGGAGATCGCGAGCACCACCGGTTGCCTTGCCGAGTTCTCCTTCAGCTCGTCGAAGCTTCCGATGATGTTGTGCTCGAACGCTTCTGCGGTCTGATGGTGATGGACGAACATCGGCAGATCGTTGATCTCGTGGGGATACGGGACGCTGAGCAGTGGGCCGCCGCGGGTCTGTAGCCACACCGGTTGGTCGTCGACGGGCCAGTCCAAGGTGTACTGGTAACCGCGCTCCGCGAGGAGGTCCTCGGTGACGCGGCTCGGGTTGGCGCCGGGGCTCATCCATCCTCGGGGCGGCGCTCCCTCGTGTCGCTCGATCGCGGCGGTGACATCCTCGATAGAGCGGCGTTCGGCGTCCTCGTCCTGATCGTTCGGTTGCACGGCATTCGTTCGGCCGTGTGCGACGACCTCGGCGTCGAGTGCTCGGAACGCCGCGGTCAGCTGCGGAGCGTGCTCGTACACCTCGGTGTTGACCAGCAGTGTCGGCCGAATTCCGCACTGCTGCAATGTCTCTGCGATGCGGAAGCCGCCGACGCGATTGCCGTATTCGCGCCAGCCCCAGTTGTACGTGTTGGGTTGGTCCATCGCGGGCGTGTAACCCAGGCCGGGCTGCCCGTCGTCATACGGAAAGTGCTCGCAGTTGACCGCGACATACACCGCGAGGCGTGCGCCGCCCGGCCACTCGAACCGAGGCCGATCGACGATGGGGGAGTACTCGAAGCGGCCATGCGAGGGGAGAGCCATGGCCGGGGTATTGCCCGCGGCGAGTCGGCACAAACTGTCGGTCAGTCGGTGTGAGTCGCGACGTCCACCAGGTGGGCGATCTGCGGGTCCCGTGGCTCGAACACTCCGATTGCCGCCAGCTGCGGTGCCAGCTCTTTCAGCGTCGCGATCAGTTCGTCGTGAGCCTCGGTCCCGGGTTCCACGTCGCGGAGCGCGTGCGCATTCGCGACGAACGCCGCCACGGTGCCTTTCCTAATCCGGAGTCCGTCGAACGAGGATCATTCGTTTGAAGTGCGTCCTGGGGACGCACCGAATTGCCGGTCACGGTGGATCTCTTCCGTCGACGTGAGACGTGCCCGCCCCCCTGGAACGTGGGTGTGCCCGATATCCGCGCGCGATTGGCTCTCGCGATGGCGGGGTCTTCGCTCGAGATCGGAGTGATGAGTGCAGTTGCGACAAAACTTAAAGTCAGGCTGGACTGTTTGTTGTTTTGACGCTACTGTGCGAAGTGTGACTACAGACACAGAGCTCAGCGACGGCGCGCCTACCCCGCGCCGTACGCAGGCCGAACGCACCGCGGGGACCCGCGCAAAGTTGCTCGATGCAGCCATCGAGTGCCTCGTCGAGCTGGGTTTCTCGAAGACCAGCACGCAGGAAATCGCGCGGCGTGCCGGAGTGTCCCGCGGAGCGCAGCTGCACCACTTCCCGACCAAGGAGACGTTGGTGACCGCTGCCGTCGAGCATCTCGTCGACCGCCGCCTGTCCGAAATTCTGGAAGCCGAACCCGATCCGGAACGTGGACCCGAGATCCTCGTCGACGCGTTCTCGGGCCCGCTGTTCTATGCCGCGCTCGAGCTGTGGGTCGCGGCCCGTACCGATCCGGCTCTGCACGAGGCAATGGTTCCGCTCGAACGACGCGTCGCCGAGGCCATCCAGAGCGGCGCTCAGATCGTCATGGGTAGCCGCATGTCCACCGAGTCCATCGAGCTCAGCGTCGAGCTGGCACGCGGGCTCGCTGTATCGGCTCTGTTCCGTACCCCCGAAGCCGACGCGCAGCTGCGCGGACGGCTCCTCCCCGTCTGGTCCGAAAAGGTGATGGACTCGTGAATTCTGCACTGCCCCAACAAGTCGACGTGCTCGTCGTCGGAGCCGGTTTTGCCGGCCTCGCCGCGGTGGCGAAGATCCTCGCCGCCGATCCGAGTGCCGACGTGACCGTCATCGAGCGAGCGTCGGAGGTGGGCGGCACATGGCGGGACAACACTTACCCCGGGTGTGCGTGCGATGTCCCGACGTCGCTGTACTCGTTCTCGTTCGCGCCGAGCCCGAAGTGGAGTCACACCTTCGCGCGCCAACCGGAGCTGTTCGACTACCTCCAATCGGTGGTCGATCGGCTGAACCTGCGGGATCGCATCGTCGCCGATTGCGAACTGCTGTCGGCCGATTGGAGTGACACGGACCAGCGGTGGACCGTGCAGACCTCGAAGGGCGCGGCGAGCGTCAGAGTTCTCGTGGCTGCCACCGGCGCACTGTCGACGCCGAAGATCCCGGACGTCCCGGGCATCGACACATTCCAGGGAACGGTGTTCCACTCCGCGACGTGGAACCACGAGCACGATCTCACCGGGGAGCGCGTCGCCGTGATCGGCACCGGAGCGTCGGCGGTGCAGTTCGTGCCCGAGATCGTCGACAAGGCCCAGCGGCTGACCGTCTTTCAACGCACACCGGCCTGGGTCATCCCGCGCCTGGACCGCACCATCGGCCGGGTCGAGCGGACTCTGTACGAGAAGGTCCCCGCGGCTCATCGCGCGGTTCGCGGCATCATCTACGGGTACCGCGAGGCATACGTGACCGTGCTGGCCGACAACCCGTGGATGTTGCCCGCCGTCAAGGCATTCGCGAAGGCCAATCTGAAGCGTCAGGTCAAGAACCCGACGAAGAGGGCGGCTCTGACCCCCGACTACGCACCCGGCTGCAAACGTCTTCTGCTGTCCAACGATTGGCTGCGGACGCTGGATCGACCCGACGTCGACCTGGTGACATCGGGCCTGACGTCGGTCACCGAGAACGGCGTCGTCGACGCGTCGGGCCGCAACTACGAGGTGGACACCATCATCTTCGCGACGGGGTTCACCCCGACCGAACCGCCGGTGTCGCATCTGTTGCGCGGCAGCGATGGTCGTACGCTCGCGGAGCGCTGGGGCGGTAGCCCGCAGGCCCACCTGGGTACCACTGTCGCCGGGTTCCCGAATCTCTTCCTGATGTACGGCCCCAACACCAATCTCGGGCACAGTTCGATCGTCTACATGCTCGAGTCGCAGGCCAATTACGTCGTCTCGGCGCTCAGCGAGATGCGGGACCATCATGCAACCGCCGTCGAGGTGTCCGAATCCGCTCAGCAGCAGCACAACTCGTGGGTCGACTCTTCTCTCGACGGCACAGTCTGGAATGCCGGCGGCTGCTCGAGCTGGTACCTCGACGCCAACGGACGCAACTCGACGATGTGGCCCACGTACACATTCCGGTTCCGCAACAAGACGCGAACGTTCGACACCTCGAATTACCGACTCGTCTCCGACACCCGTGAATCAGACAAGAAGGCGGTTTCCGCATGAGCGACTACGACGTACTGATCATCGGCTCCGGGTTCGGCGGGAGCGTCGCCGCGCTGCGGGCCGTCGAGAAGGGCTACCGGGTGGCGGTGTTGGAATCCGGCCGACGGTTCGCCGATCACGAATTGCCCAAGACCAGTTGGCGTTTGCGTAAGTACCTGTGGGCTCCGGCGATCGGCTGCTACGGCGTCCAACGTATACACCTGTTGCCCGACGTGCTCGTGATGGCGGGGGCAGGCGTCGGCGGAGGCTCGCTCAACTACGCCAACACGCTGTACCAGCCGCCGACCAGGTTCTTCGAGGATCCGCAGTGGGGTGCCATCACGGACTGGAAGCGTGAACTGAATCCGTATTACGACCAGGCGCGTCGGATGCTCGGGGTCGAGACGAACCCGACGATCACTGCCTCGGACAAGGTCATGAAGGAGGTCGCCGAGGACATGGGCGTGGGCGACACGTTCACCTCTACTCCGGTGGGCGTCTACTTCGGTGACCGTGGCAAGACCGCACCCGACCCGTTCTTCGGTGGTGCCGGCCCGGAGCGGACCGGGTGCACCGAGTGTGGTTCGTGCATGACGGGTTGCCGCGTCGGCGCGAAGAACACCCTCGTCAAGAATTACCTCTATCTCGCCGAACGTGCAGGCGCACACATCCTTCCGCTGACGACCGTCGTGGACGTCCGCCCGAACGGCAGCGGCTACGACGTCGTGACGCGCCGCACCGGCGGCAAGCTGCGCCGCAAGGAGAAGACGATCACTGCCGATCAGGTGGTCTTCTCGGCGGGCACCTATGGAACGCAGAAGCTCATGCTCGCCGCGAAGGAGAAGGGTTCGTTGCCGCGGCTGTCGAACAAGATCGGTTCGTTGGTACGTACCAACTCCGAGGCCGTGCTGGCCGCAACGGCGCGCGGACGCGAGGTCGACTACCACGAGGGAGTGGCGATCACCTCGTCGTTCCATCCGGACGATCACACGCACATCGAACCCGTGCGATACGGCAAGGGCAGCAACGCAATCGGGCTGCTGCAGACCGTTCTGAGCGACGGTGGAGGCAAGATGCCGCGGATTCTGAAGACGCTCGGTGTGGCGCTGCGTCACCCCGGCGCGGCGGCCCGCAGTCTGTCGGTCCATCGGTGGTCCGAACGCACCGTCATCGCTCTGGTGATGCAGACCGACGACAACTCCCTCGAACTCGGCTCCAAGAAGGGGCCGTTCGGGCGTCGACTGACGAGTCGGCCCGGGGCGGGCGATCCGCCGCCGCAGTGGATTCCGCAGGGGCACACGGCCATCAGGTTGCTCGCCGACAAGATCGGCGGCGATCCGGGCGGGTCGATCGCCGAGATTGTCAACATCCCGATGACTGCGCATTTCCTCGGCGGCTGCGCCATCGGTGATTCACCGAATACCGGCGTGATCGACGGCTATCAGCGGGTGTACGGGTACGAGGGCCTGCATGTGCTGGACGGGTCTGCCGTCAGCGCCAACCTCGGTGTCAATCCGTCTCTGACCATCACCGCGCAGGCCGAGCGGGCAATGGCGTTGTGGCCCAACAAGGGTGAGCCGGACAGTAGGCCTGCCGTCGGCTCGGGTTATGTCGAGGTGGCACCGGTTCAGCCGTCCAACCCGGTGGTGCCGGTGACCGCCCCGGGCGCGCTGCGCCTGCCGCTGACCGTCGTGGGGAGGGACTCCTGATGTGGAGCGTCGCCGAGTCGGAGACCGAGCGCACCGATTGGCCGGTCAGCCCCGCTGCGCCGTGGCCGGCGAACGTCCGGGCCACGATCTGGTGGCATCGCGCCCGGTCGTCGGATTTCGCGCCTGCCGGCGCGAAGACGTTGCCGATCACGATGTGCATGGTCGTCGACTACATGACGTCACCCGTCGGTCCCTACCGCGAGATACTGGCGAGCCCGGTGTTGCGCCGGGACGTCGGAAAGATTCCGCGCATGTCGGTGCCGTTCATCGCCGTCGATTCCGCGACGTCGGTGCACGGCGGCAGGACCAACTGGCATCTGCCCAAGGTGCTGGCCGAGTTCGACGGCGACGTGCTGAACAAGGCCGGGGTCAGCGGTGGGGACTGGTCGGTGCGGACCGGCTCCCGCGGCTTCGGGCCCGCATTTCCGATGCGCGGTTCGATCGGGTTCGCGCAGCCGGTGCCCGGCGGATCGGCTCTCGGCGTCGCGAGCTTGAAGGGGAAAGCCAGGTTGGCCCGGGTGGAGGTGGATGCGTCGGGGCCGACGCTCGATCGCTGGATGCCGTCGGGCACGTATTTCGGGTTGCAGATCGTGTCGGGTTCGATGCGGACGGGCGAAGCGCGGCTGGTGCCCTGACGGCAATCCTTTTCTTGACTTAGTACAGATTGATGGCATGCTGGTGGTCGAGCTCGAGGGTTTATGCCGCGTGAGTACGGGCATTCCCCATGAGAATCCGGCCGCGCCCTCGGCCGCACAGATTTCGTCCGGGACAGCCCTCTCGGACTCGATACAGCCATCAGGAGGCTTCGTATGACCAAGCCGACCACCAGCAAGCCCACCACCAGCAACTCGGGAATCCCCGTAGCCAGCGACGACCAGTCGCTCACCGCCGGAGCACAAGGCCCGATCCTGCTGCACGATCACTACCTGATCGAGAAGATGGCGCAGTTCAATCGCGAGCGAGTCCCGGAGCGCGTCGTGCACGCCAAGGGCGCGGGCGCGTTCGGCGAGCTCGAGATCACCGGTGACATCAGCAAGTACACCAAGGCGAAGGCGTTGCAGCCCGGCGCGAAGACCGAGATGCTGGCACGGTTCTCCACCGTCGCCGGCGAGCAGGGTAGCCCCGACACCTGGCGTGATCCGCGCGGCTTCTCGCTGAAGTTCTACACCGAGGAAGGCAACTGGGACCTCGTCGGCAACAACACGCCGATCTTCTTCGTCAAGGATCCGATCAAGTTCCAGGACTTCATCCGCAGCCAGAAGCGCATGCCCGACTCCGGTCTGCGTGACAACAACATGCAGTGGGACTTCTGGACCCTCTCGCCCGAGTCGGCGCACCAGGTCACGTGGCTCATGGGTGACCGCGGCATCCCGAAGTCGTTCCGCCACATGGACGGTTTCGGTTCGCACACGTACCAGCTCATCGCCGAGGACGGCACGAAGACCTGGGTGAAGTTCCACTTCAAGACCGATCAGGGCATCGACTTCCTGACGCAGGACAAGGCCGACGAGGTTGCGGGGACGTCACCCGACCACCACCGTCAGGATCTGTTCGGGTCGATCAAGAACGGCGACTTCCCCAGCTGGACCCTGAAGGTCCAGCTCATGCCGTACGACGAGGCCGAGAACTACAAGTACAACCCGTTCGATCTCACCAAGGTCTGGTCGCAGAAGGATTACCCGCTCATCGAGGTCGGCAAGATGACCTTGAACCGGAACCCGGAGAACTTCTTCGCGCAGATCGAGCAGAGCTCGTTCGAGCCGTCCAACACCGTGCCCGGCATCGGCTTCAGCCCCGACAAGATGCTGCTCGGCCGCGTGTTCTCCTACGCGGACGCGCACCGTTACCGCATCGGAGCGAACTACGCGCAGCTGCCGGTCAACGCCCCGAAGTCCGAGGTCAACTCGTACTCCAAGGACGGCAACATGCGGTACTCGTTCAACTCTCCGGAGACGCCCGTCTACGCGCCGAACTCCTTCGGCGGTCCGTCGGCGGACACGAACAAGTACGGCGACGACGGAGCGTGGGACTTCGAGCCTCGCTTCGTCCGCACCGGCTACATCGAGCACCCCGAGGACGGCGACTTCGTGCAAGCGGGAGCCCTGGTCCGTGAGGTCATGGACGACGCGCAGCGCGAGCGTCTGGTCGGGAACATCGTCGGACACGTCCTCAACGGCGTCAGCGAGCCGGTTCTGAGCCGGGTGTTCGAGTACTGGACCAACGTCGACCCCGAGCTCGGCAAGAAGGTCGAGGAAGGTGTTCGGTCGCAGCAGAACGAGACCGCTCCCACCACCGGTGCCGGCGCGATCGACGATCCTGCCGACGAGGCCGCCAAGGTCTGATCCGCACGTTCCTGGGATCGGCGTCACAACGACGCCGATTCCGGAACAACCGGCGCAGTGCCGCCGTTGTGCAATACAGACGGAAGCACAATAATGGCGTGCGATGCACACCGTCGTACAACGGCAGGGAGGCCACATCATGACGAACCCCATCACCAGCACCCTCGACGCAGGTCAGCAGAAGATCGCGGGCGACGCTCTGCAGGGCACCGTCGTCGACCTGATCGATCTCTCGCTCATCGCGAAGCAGGCGCACTGGAACGTGATCGGCAAGAACTTCCGGTCCGTGCACCTCGAGCTCGACGAATTGGTCACTGCTGCACGTGAATTCACCGATCAGGCGGCCGAGCGCGCGACCGCGATCGGTGTCAGCCCGGACGGCCGGGCAGCCACCGTCTCCTCGACGGCCGGAACCAAGGGGTTCGGTGCCGGGTGGACGCATGACAGTGAAGTGGTGCCGGCCATCGTCGACAACATCGCTGCCGTCGTCGACCGGCTGCGTGGACGCGTCGCCGATACCGCGGAAGCCGACCCGGTGACGCAGGACCTGCTCATCGCCATCACTGCTCGGCTCGAGCAGCTGCACTGGATGTGGCAGGCCCAGGCCAGCTGAAACCTGAATTCGATGCGGGCCCCTCACCGGTGGTGAGGGGCCCGTTTTGTTTGCGTGTACAGCCCATGGGTATTCGTACGCCCATGTCTGAAAGTGCTCCGAAGGTCGACGCGGTGTTGTTCGATATCGACGGCACGCTCGTCGATTCCAATTACGTCCATGTCGACGCGTGGTCCCGCGCGTTCCGCGATGCCGGGCACGAGGTGTCGTCGTGGCGCATTCATCGCAGTATCGGGATGGACGGGTCGAAGTTGCTGGAGGCGTTGGTCGGTTCGTCCGACAGCGCGCTCGCGCAGGAAGCGAAGACCCTGCACGGGGAGTACTACGCGGCCGCGTCGAAGACCTTGGAAATTTTGCCGGGTGCACGGGAGCTGTTGGCAGAGCTGAACACTCGCGAGGTCACCGTGGTGCTCGCGACGTCCGCGCCGGAGTCCGAGCTGTCGACGTTGCGTGATCTGCTCGAGGTCGAGGATTCGGTAGCGGTGGTGACGTCCGGCGAGGACGCCGAGGTGGCGAAGCCGGAGCCCGACATCATCGGTGTTGCGCTCGAGCGCGCCGGCGTCGACGCCGAACACGCGATCATGGTGGGAGACAGCGTGTGGGACATCGAATCCGCGGGCCGGGCAGGGGTGCGGGCCATCGGCGTGTTGAGCGGCGGTATCTCACGCGCAGAGCTGCTCGACGCGGGTGCGGTGGCAGTGTTCGAAGACCCGGCCGATTTGCTGGAACACCTCGCCGAGAGCCCGATCCTTGCCGACAAGGCAAGTGCTTGAGCAACTTCCGAAAGCCTTGTCCGAGGGTCGACGGGTACGTCCCCATCGAAAGTTACGGCGCGATCGGTGACGGCCGGACCGTCGCGATGATCGCCGACGACGGCCGCATCGATTGGTTCCCGGTACCCAACCTCGATTCGCCACCGCCGTTCGCCTCGCTGCTCGACGCCCCGCACGGTGGGTACATCGAACTGACGCCCAGAGACGAGTTCACCGTCGAGCGCGAATTCGTGCCCGGCACAAACGTTCTGACCACCACGTTCCGCACCGACAGCGGTACGGTCCGAATCACCGACTCGCTCAACACAGGTGTGGCCGGGCGATTGCCGTGGGTGGAGTTGGCGCGCCGCATCGACGGACTGGACGGAACAGTGGACATGACGTGGTCCGTCGCACCGGGCACGATGCTCGGTATCGCGTCGCCGTGGGCGTACGACACCGAGCACGGAACCGTCCTGCGCGTCGACGGATTGACGCTGGCAGTCCGGACTTTGGGGATCGAAGACGTGCAGCTCGCGGATCGCGACATCAGCGGCGTCTTCACCACGCGCTCGGGTTCGCGTCACGTCATCGGTGTGGTCGGAACCGAGAACGAGCCACTGCCGCTGCCGGATCCTCGACACCTCGACGAGGGCATCGACCGGACCATCGACAATTGGCGCGTCTGGTCGGACGAGTTCTCGTACGAGGGCCCGTGGGCGAAGCACGTCGCTCGCAGCGCGTTGGCGTTGAAGCTGTTGCTGCACAGCCCATCCGGTGCTATCGCGGCGGCAGCGACCACGTCACTGCCCGAGAATCGCACCGGTGGCAAGAACTGGGACTACCGGTACGCCTGGGTTCGCGACGCCGCGTACACCATTCGGGCGCTGCAACGGTTCGGTCTGCGTGAGGAAATCCATGCTGCGGTCGCGTGGCTGCTGAAGGTCATTCGAGTCAACGATCCGTTGGTGAACGTGTTCTACACCCTCGGCGGCGAATTACCGGGCGGCACAGAGCAGCCCGACGTGCCCGGCTGGCGCGGCATCGGACCGGTGGTCAACGGTAACGCCGCGGCGGACCAACTCCAGCTGATGATCTTCGGAGACCTGTTCTCGATCATTCGGCAGTACGTGGACGCGGGCAACATTCTCGACGCGCAAACCGGCCGGCTGTTGGCGACCATCGCGGACGAGGCCTGCGACTCGTGGCAGCGCAAGGATGCCGGTATCTGGGAGCTCGAGGTGGAGCAGCACTACACGAGCTCGAAGCTGGGGTGCTGGCAGGCGCTGGACTGCGCGGTGCACCTGGCCGAAGCCGGGGAGATCCCGGGCATACCGGATCGGTGGAAGGCCGAGAAGGAGTGCATACGGCGGTACATCGAAACCGAGTGCTGGTCCGAGGAGCGGCAGACCTACCTCGCTTACCCGGGTGCCGACGGGCTCGACGCGTCGGTGCTGTTGGCAGCCGAGATGAATTTCGATCGCGGAGAACGTATTTCGGCCACGATCGATGCACTCGGCGAGGAGCTCGGTGCCGGGCCGTTGATGTACCGCTACAGCGGAGTGTCCGAGGAAGAGGTCACGTTCGTGGCCTGCGCGTTCTGGCGAGTATCGGCGCTGTCGTGCGTCGGCCGAGACGACGAGGCCACGGCCCTGATGGACCAGCTGGTGGAAATGTCCAACGACGTCGGGCTGTACAGCGAGATGATCGATGCTTCGGATGGGTCGTTTCTGGGTAACTTCCCGCAGGGCTTGAGCCACCTGGCCCTGGTGAATGCGGCGTTGACCATCGCGCGTTCGCACGACGCCACAGCCTGACAACCGACCTCTAGCGCAAAGTGGGATCGAATGGATTTGGGAATCGACGGTAGAGCCGCACTGGTGACCGGAGCCGACTCCGGCATCGGGTGGCACACTGCGAAGCTGCTGCTGGCCGAGGGCGTCCGTGTGGTCGTCAGCGACAAGGACCAGAGTTCGCTGGACGAGGCCGCCGCGAAACTCGGTGCAGCGGAAGGACAGCTGTTCGCGTTCGCCGCGGACGTGACCGACACCGAGGCCGTCGAGAACCTGGCAGTGCGCACGCAGCAGGCCGTGGGCGACATCGACATTCTGGTGCAGTCCTCCGGCGTCACCGGCGCGCAGGGGCTGTTCCACGAGATCGACGAGGAAGGGTGGCGCTCCACCCTCGACATCGACCTCATGGGCCCGGTCCGTCTACTGCGCGCGTTTCTCCCCGCCCTCCGGCGCGGTGGATGGGGGCGCATCGTGCTGTTGACGTCCGAGGACGCCGTGCAGCCGTACGACGACGAATTGCCCTACTGCTCGGCCAAAGCCGGAGTTCTGGCCCTGGCCAAGGGGCTTTCGCGCAGCTACGCGTCGGAGGGCCTACTCGTCAACGCGGTCTCACCCGCCTTCATCCACACCCCGATGACCGACGCGATGATGGACAAACGAGCCGAGGAGAAGGGCACCGACAGAGACGGCGCCATCGAGAGTTTCCTCGACGAGGAGCGTCCGTACATGGAACTGGGACGCCGCGGCGAACCCGAGGAAGTGGCCTCGGTGATCACGTTCCTGTGCTCGGATCGCGCGTCCTTCGTCAACGGATCCAACTACCGAGTCGACGCCGGTTCCGTCGCAACAATTTAGGAGAACAGCATGACCAATTTCGGATACACGTTGATGACCGAGCAGAGCGGTCCCAAAGAGCTGGTGAAGTACGCCGTCGGAGCCGAGAAGGTCGGCTTCGACTTCGAGGTCAGCAGTGACCACTACTCGCCGTGGCTCTCGTCCATGGGCCACTCTCCTTACGCGTGGACCACCTTGGGTGCGGTCGCGCAGGCCACCGAGCGCGTCGAGTTGATGACGTACGTGACGTGCCCGATCATCCGGTACCACCCGGCCGTCGTCGCCCAGAAGGCGGCGACATTGCAGATCCTGGCCGACGGACGTTTCACCCTCGGCCTCGGCAGCGGCGAGAACCTCAACGAGCACGTCGTGGGTGAAGGCTGGCCGTCCATCGACAAGCGTCAGGACATGTTCGTCGAGGCGCTCGAGATCATCCGCGCACTGCACGCCGGTGGCCTGGTCACGTACGAGGGCAAGCACTTTCGCGTCGACTCCGCTCGGATCTGGGACCTGCCCGAGGGCGGCGTCCCGATCGGCATCGCAGCCGGCGGCGAGAAGGCCGTGGCGAGGTTCGCCGAGTACGGCGATCACCTCATCGCCACCGAGCCGGACGCAGACCTCGTCAAGGCGTGGTCGGACAACCACGAGGGCCCGGCGCGCTCCATCGGCCAGATCCCCATTTCGTGGGACCCCGACAAGGACGCCGCCATCGATCGCGCACACGACCGTTTCCGCTGGTTCGCCGGCGGTTGGGCCGTCAACGCGGATCTGCCGACGACGGCTGGTTTCGCCGGTGCGACGAAGTTCGTCAGGAAAGAGGATGTGGCCGACACGATCCCGTGCGGACCGGACCTGGACGCCATCGTCGAGGCCGTGAAGCCGTACTGGGAGGCCGGTTACACCGACATCGCGCTGGTCCAGGTGGGCGACGAAACTCAGGAGCGCTTCCTCGCCGAGGCGGCCGGCCCACTGTTGGAGAAGCTGCGCGCTGCGTCCAGCTGAGCACACACGAAAAGACCCCGATCGAGACCGGCGGGTTCTAACGATCCCCGCAACACCCTCGATTTGAGGGAGTTGCGGGGATCGTGGCATGTGCTGGGTTGAAGGTGCGGTTTTTCGAGGCGTTGGAC
>NZ_NOYR01000036.1:0-63903 GCF_002258885.1 Rhodococcus sp. 06-1474-1B
GGTGACCTGGACGCGCAGACCGGAGTCGGTGGCTACCGTGCCGGCGACAACTTGGTCGCCGTCGCTGCGGCGGACGGTGCGTGATTCGCCGGTGATCATCGATTCGTCCATGCTCGCCGATCCGGAGACGATGGTGCCGTCCGCCGGTACTCGGCCGCCGGGGCGGACGACAACGACATCACCGAGCTCCAGCTCGGCCGGGGACACCGGCACCACATCGTCGCCGTCGACGCGTTCGGCGACATCCGGGAGCAACGCCGCCAACGAGTCCAGAGCGGAGGTGGTCTGCGCGAGGGATCTCATCTCGATCCAGTGCCCGAGCAACATGATCACGATCAGCAGCGCCAGTTCCCACCAGAAGTCGAGCTGATGATCGAGCAGGCCCAGGCTCGCTCCCATCGACGCGACGAATGCGACGGTGATCGCGAGGGCGATGAGCAGCATCATTCCCGGTGCACGTGAACGGATTTCACTCACCGCGCCGGTGAGGAACGGGGAACCGCCCCAGGCATACATCACGGTGCCCAGCACCGGGGAGACCCAGGCGATCCACGCTGCGTCGGGCAGCGAGTATCCGAGGAGCATCGCGAACATGTTCGAGGCAACGATCACCGGAACGGCGAGGACCAGCATGACCCAGAACAGGCGACGGAACATGCCGACGTGATCGCCGTGACCGGCATGGCCACCGTGCCCGGTATGGCCTTCGTGTTCAGTCTGCTCGCCGTGTCCGGTGTGGGCTGCGCTGTGTCCAGACGGGTCGTGGCCCGACTGTGTGCCCGCTGTCTCGGCCACGCCGACATCGGCATGTGTGTGGTTGTTCATCGCGGTAAATCCTTCTCTCCGCCGAGTTCAGCGGCTACGCGGTGCGTGAATCTGCGGGTTGCGGTTCGGCTGTGTAGCCGGCATCGCGAACGGCAGCGACGACCTGGGCGTGGTCGGGCTCGTCGGCGCTCGTCACCGTCAGCGTCCCCGCCGACGCCGATGCTTCGACCGTGTCGACCCCGGCCACAGCACCGACTTCTTCCCGGACCGACGCCTCGCAGTGTCCGCAGGTCATGCCGGTGACTCGGTAATTCGTGGTGATCATGAGGTACTCCTTCATCCTGAATAATACCCCCAGGGGGTACCTAGCGACGACTCGGACCATACCCCCTCCCCGTATTGCTTGGAAGGGGGACAGCATTCAACGATCTGACGGCGAGGGCTATCGCGGATCTCGACGATCGCGACTGGGACGTTCCGATGCTCGCGGACGTATTGGAGTCAGTGGACCGGCCTACCGGCGGCGCTTGATCGACCCCCATCGGCTGGCTCACTGCGAGCGTGGTCGATTGTTTGCAGGGCGGTGAGGACGATTGCACCGCCTGCTCGGCGATTTCGGCGGGTAGTGGTGGTCCACCGACGGTTCTATCCGTATGACGGCGAGTATGACAATTGGGCACTGACAGAGCTGTTCTGTTGCAACAGTTTCGGGTCGCGCCGTACTTCGTCCTGGCTTCAGAGATAGAGCAGGTGTGGTGGTGCGGTGCCGTCGAAGCGCTCGAGGACGCCGTTGGGCTCAGAGCGTGTGACTTAGATCCACAGAATCCTGCAAAAATTGAGGCAGGAGTGCTCGACTCTCGCTGCCGCAGTGGCACTGTGGCCCGTTGGTGTGGAAGAAAGGTACGCGGCCTCTCCCCCGCTGACTGCTGAAGGGCGGCGAGGTGTCGGTAGAGGGTGACTCTGCCGACACCGAGGACTGATGCGATCCCGGTTTTGGTGCAGTCAGACCACGGTCAGATAGATCAGTGCAATGTTGAGTGCGACGACGATTCCCGCGATGAGCCATGCCGCGTATGCCGTGATCCGGTGATTGACATCGCCGCCCATCAGGATGCGGTCCGAGGTGAACCGCACCAAGGGAATCAACGCGAATGGGATACCGAACGACAGCACGACCTGCGAGACGACCAGTGCCCGACTGGGGTCGACTCCTGCTGCCAGAATTGCCAGTGCGGGAACAAGTGTCACCAGTCGTCGCACCAGAATCGGAATGCGCTTACGTAGTAGCCCGTCCATGATCATCGCCCCCGCGTACGCCCCGACCGATGTCGATGCAAGGCCCGAGGCCAGCAGGCCCACCGCGAACAGCAGTGCTACCACCGGCCCCAGAGTGTCACCCACTGCTGCGTGAGCTCCGTCGATGGAATCGACGCCCTCGCGGCCCCCCAGCGTCGAGGCCGCCAACAGCAGCATCGACATGTTCACTGCCCCGGCCAGCAGCATCGCCAACCCGACATCGATCCGGGTGATCCGCAACAACCGCTGACGGACGGGCCCTGCCTCGGGGTGTCCGTGCCTGTCACGTGCTAGACCGGAGTGCAGGTACACCGCGTGCGGCATGATCGTCGCACCGAGCATCGCGGCGGCGATCAACACACTTTCCGCGCCGTCGAACCGCGGAATGAGACCGGCGGCGGCCTCGGTGAACGATGGCGGTTCCACGACGACGCTGGCAAGAAATCCGACGGCGATGACACCGAGTAGCCCGAGAATCACGAACTCGAAGGGCCGTTGGCCCCGGCGATCCTGGACCATCAGCAAGATCATCGATACGGCCCCGGTGATGAGGCCGCCGATCAGGAGCGGCAGGTCGAAGAGCAGGTAGAGGGCGATCGCACCGCCGACGATTTCGGCGAGGTCGGTCGCCATGGCGACCACCTCTGCTTGCCCCCAATATGCCAGTCGCACAGTCCTGCTCGACTTCTCGCGGACTACTTCGGGCAGTGTCATTCCGGTGACGATGCCGAGTTTGGCGGAGAGGAACTGGACGAGACCGGCCATCACGTTCGCGGCAACGATCACCCAGACCAGCAGGTATCCGAACTGCGCACCGGCGCTGACGTTGGAGGCGACGTTGCCGGGGTCGACGTAGGCGATCGCTGCGACGAAAGCGGGTCCGAGCAGAACGAGGCCCGACCGAAACCTCGAGGGCGGCCGAGACGATCGGCGCTGCAGCACAGACATGACCACACCCTCCGGCACCAACAGTATGTCAGGACCCTGAAAATATAGTTCGGCTACCCGAACAATGCAATGCGGCGGGGTGGTTTGGCGACATCTCGATCAGATGGGCAGGACCACTGCACTGACGAATTCGTTGCGGATCCAGGCGATGAACAACCCCCACACTCCGGTCAGCAGCGCGATGCCGACGGCGATCATGATGACACCGCCCGCGATCTTGATCTTCTGTGAGTTCCTTCGAAGCCACCCCACACCTCGCATCGCCGAACTCGAGCCGAACGCGAGGACGACGAACGGTAGGCCGAGTCCCATGCAGTACGCGACGATGAGAGTGACCCCGCGGGCTGCGGTTGCACCTTCGGTTCCTGCCGCGACAGACAGAACGCCGGCGAGGGTGGGGCCCAGACACGGTGTCCAGCCGAGCGCGAACACACCGCCGAGCAGCGGCGCTCCGGCGAGGGACGAGATCTGCTGAGGTGCGTATCGGGTGTCGCGTTGCAGAACGGGTATCAATCCGATGAACGCTGCACCCATGATGATCGTGATGACGCCGCCGACTCGTTGAAGTACTTGCTCGTTGATGCGCAAGGTGCCGATGACTCCGAAGATCGAGGCTGTGGCGAGGACGAAGACGATCGTGAATCCGGCGACGAACAACGACGCTGCGCCGGCCACACGCCAGCGATTCGCCAGCTCCGGCGACGACGTGTCGGTGGTCGAGGTGCCGGTGGTCGAGGTGCGGGGCGATCGGGTATCGGCTGATTGGGCGTCGGCACCGGCGATTCCTGCCAGGTAGGACAGGTATCCCGGCACCAGCGGCACCACGCACGGGGAGGCGAACGAGACCAGCCCGGCGAGCATGCATGCCGCGATCGCGAGCAGTAGGGGCCCGCTCGATGCCGCGTTCTGGAAGGCCGACCCGATGTCTTGGGCGAGAAGAGTCGTCATTCCGCGGCTATCCGTTCGACGACGGGAAGGAGGTCGTCGGTGAGCAGGGCGCGCATGAAGACCGCGGCCACGCGGTGTGAACGGTCGAGTACCAGCGTCGAGGGGATCACGCTGGTCGGGTAGTTTCCGCCGAGGGCGATCAGGGTCCGCATCGAGGGGTCGTAGATCGAGGGGTAGGAGACGTCGTTGTCGACGACGAAGTCCTGCGCTTTGTCCTTCTGTGGATCTCTGACGTTGAGGCCGAGGAATTGCACGCCACGCTCGCGGGTGGTCTCGTAGACCTCTTCGAGGTCGTCGGCTTCGCCGCGGCAGGGGCCGCACCACTGGCCCCAGAGATTGATCACGACGACCTTGCCGTCGTAGTCCGACAGAGCGGTCGTCTTGCCTTCCTCCATCAGATCGGGGCCGGCGAGTTCGCCTATGGTTCCGCGTGTTTCGGGGGGATCGTAGACGATGTCGGTTCGACCGCCGGGGGCGACGAAGTCGAAGCTGCCTCCCGGGGGCGCAGCCTGTGCGCCGTCGGAGCATCCGGAGATCAGTAGTACGAGGGCAAGAATCGATCCAATTGCCGCGGTGGGCGTGCTGCCCTGACGGCGCGCACCGACCCACACTGGTGGGAAGCGTGTCATGAGGTGAAATCCTTTACTGCAGTGCGGATCTGGTCTGTCGTCTCGAACACCGTCGGGTCGGTGACGCGCTCGACCGTTCCGTCCGGGCGGAGGAGAAAGCTCAGGGGAAGGACCGGCGGTGCCGAGAGCGCGTCCAGGACGCTGCCGCCGTCGATGTAGTTCGGATAGCGGACGCCCAGTTGCGTGAGCAGCGCGGCCGCGTCCGCGGGCCGGTCCTCGACGTCGATTCCGATGACTGGGATCGCGTCGGGTTCTGCGGTGTAGGCATCGAGTACGGGCATCTCGGTGCGGCACGGGCCGCACCAGGATGCCCACAGGTTGATCAGCGTCACCTCGCTTCCGAGAACGTCGGCGAGATCGACATCGTCGGCGCTGCCGATGCAGCGCGCTATCACTCCTGCCAGCGGACCGCCTTCGCGCGGTACCGGCGGCGGACACAGCGGTAGCGCTGTTGCTCGTGCCGCGTCATCCGGCGGGCGGGACAGTGTGGGTTCGGGTCCGACCGGCGCGACATTGTTGGCGATGGCCTCGGACGGGCCGCCCTCGACGCCACCGGAGCGGGGCCACAGTGCAACGATCGATGCAACGACAACGACGAGCATGACGATCGACCAGCCGCGCGTCATCGCCGTGACCTTCTTTCTCGAGAGAGCGGCAGAGGGGCGAACGGTACGTCGCGGATCATAGGAGCGTGGACCAGTACGACCAGAAACGCTGCGCGATCAGGGCGATGAGGACGAGAAACCACACGGTCAGTGGAATCGAGTGATTGCGAATCAGCGAGTCAAGCCATGGCCGAAACCATTGCCCAAGAGCGGATTTCGACCTGGCGCGGTCGAGGTTGCGCAGCGTGACGTACCAGAAGATCGGTACGGTGACCGCCCACACCGCCATGCAGTACGGGCACAGGGCACCGATCTCGTACAGGCTCTGCGCGATCAGCCAGTGCACGAAGACTGCGGCAGCAGTGACACCGACCTGCATTGCACCCCAGAACCACTGCGCGAACACCGCACCGGCGAGAAGGGCGGCACCCACTGCCGCCACGACGGCGAAGCCTGCGATCCCGAGAAGGGAATTGGGAAATCCGAACGCAGACGCCTGCGGGGTGTCCATCACCGATCCGCAGTTGAGTACCGGGTTGATGCTGCAGGTCGGGGCGTAGGCGGGATCGAGCGCCAGAGCGAACTTCTCTACTGTGAGCACGAACGCGGCGGTCAGGCCGATCAGGCCGCCCACCAGTAGCAGCCAGGGCAGGCCCCGGGCGAACGGTCCGCTGCGTCGGGTGAGAGCGGCTGCGGGGTCAGCCGAGTGCAGCGTCGAGGGCATCGGCGAGGTCTCCGTAGGTGGTGGGTTCGATCTTGGTGCCGTTGAGGAAGAACGTCGGGGTGCCCTGCACGCCGAGCGCGATCCCGTCCGCGACGTCGGCCTCGATGCGCGCGAGCGTCGCAGGGTCGGTGTAGGCGGCATCGAAGGCGCTCATGTCGAGCCCTTGCTCGACGGCGAAGCTGCGGAACAACTCGTCCTGCGGAACCTGCTGTTCGCCCCACTGCGCCTGCGTTTCGTACATGCGCTGATACATCGCCTCGAATCCGCCCTGCTGGGCCGCGGCCTCGACTGCGCGTGCGGCTCGTTCGGCATTGAAGTGGGAGGCGATCGGAAAGTAGCGGGCCACGAAGCTCACCCGGTCGCCGTACTCTTCACGCAATTGCTCGATCGCCGGGTAGGCCGATCGGCAGGCCTCGCACTCGAAGTCGAGGAACTCCACGAACGTGACCCGGCCGTCGGGCACCGAGTTCAACCGATGACTGTTCTCGCGCACCGCAATCGAGGCAGGGTCGGTCGCGGCCTGCTCGGCGGCGGCAGCATCCGGAGACCCCGATCGATCCACCACCAGAAATACAGCCAACGCGGCGGCGAACACGATCACCAGGGACAAGGAAATCTTCAACGCTCGGCTCATACAACTACCTTCTCGATTCGTTCGGACTGATCAATGGGCCCGATATGGGCGTTTCGACCCGCTATGACACTAACAATCGTGCGAACGTTGACTAATGGTCCTTCCCTAACGATCGCATGATTGTTAGATTGTGCCCATGGCCTTGGAACCTCTGGACTCGTGCGATCTGTTGTGTATGGACCTCCCTCACGCCGAGAGGGTGCGCGCTACTCTGCCCGCGCTCGGCGATATCGAACCGGTCGCCGACGCTGCCCGAGCATTCGGCGACCCCACCCGACTGACCATCGCGCTCGCGTTGAACGCCGGCGGGCAGATGTGTGGCTGCGACATCGCGTGGATCGTGGGACAGAGCCAGAAGCTGGTCTCCCACCATCTCCGCAAACTCAAAGCCGCGGACGCCGTCACATCGAACAGAGACGGAAAGTTGGTCATGTATGCGCTCACCGACCGCGGCACCCGACTGCTCGCGACACTGACCGAGGTACTGCCCACCACCTCGATCGTCGCTGAAGTCACCGGGGTCGATCATGGCTGACGCGTGCTGCGGACCTACCCCGGCAGCGCCGACCACCGAATCCACTGCTGACGGTGCGGGCACGGGAGGTCCAGCTCCAACCGATGCACTCCCGAGGTTGTGGCAGGTCCGCGAGCTGCAACTCGCCTCGGCCGCCGCGATCATCCTGGGCGCATCGTGGTTGCTCGGTCGAACGGGTGCCGATGCGGTTGCGACCGTCGGCGCTCTGATCGCTGCCGCGATCGCCGCCGTCACCTTCGTTCCCGCGACGGTGAGAAATCTGCGACACGGACGCATCGGTGTCGGCACGCTGATGACGATCGCGCTGCTCGGTGCCATCGCATTGGGCCAGATCCCCGAGGCCGCGATGCTCGGTATCTTGTTCTCCGTCGCCGAGGGGCTCGAGGAATACGCGGTCACCAAGACCCGCCGCGGACTGCGCGCACTCCTGTCCTTGGTGCCGCCGACGGTATCTGTCCTGCGCGGTGGAACCGAGCAGGCCCTGTCCCCCGACGATGTCGTGATCGGGGACATCATGGTGCTGCGGCCGGGTGAGCGAGCTGCCACGGACGGCACCATCGCTCGCGGTTCGACGAATCTGGACGTGTCTGCGATCACCGGCGAGTCCGTGCCCATCGAAGCCGGTGTCGGTGACGAGGTGCATGCCGGTGCCATCAACGGCGGCGGGGCCATCGAGGTCACCGTCACCGCGCCGGCATCGGAGAGTTCGCTTGCTCGCATCGTCCGCATCGTCGAACAGGCCCAGGACCGCAAAGGGGCCGGCCAACGGCTGGCGGACCGTATCGCACGTCCGCTCGTGCCCTCGATCATGATTCTCGCCGTACTCGTCGCCGGCGTCGGTGCGGTGCTCGGTGACCCCATGTTGTGGCTCGAACGCGCACTGGTGGTCCTGGTCGCGGCATCACCGTGCGCGTTGGCCATCTCGGTGCCGCTGTCGGTGGTGGCGGCGATCGGGGCTGCGAGTCGCAACGGGGCATTGATCAAAGGCGGTGCAGCAGTGGAAGAGCTGGGCCGCATTCGCGTCGTCGCCTTGGACAAGACCGGCACCCTCACCGCAGGACGACCGGAGGTCGTCGACGTCGTCACCGCTGCGGGAATCAGCCGCGACGCCGCGCTGGCCGTTGCTGCTGCGCTCGAAGCGCGCAGCGAGCATCCACTCGCCCGCGCCGTACTGGCCTCCGTATCGACCGTCGCGGCCGCCGATGATGTCACTGCCATCGCCGGGCACGGCCTGACCGGCACCCTCGACGGTGCCGCGATCAGGCTCGGGAAACCGAGCTGGTTCGACACACACCCCAGCTCCGAGGTGTTCCGCGCCGACGTCGCTCGTCTGCAGAGCGGCGGTGCCACAGTCGTTCTCGTCGAACGCGCCGGAGTTCTGATCGCTGCGATCGCCGTCCGCGACGAACTGCGGCCCGAGGCCGCCGAGGCTGTCCGCCAACTCACCGCGCTCGGTATCGACACTGCGATGCTCACCGGCGACAATGCGCTCACTGCGCAGGCTCTGGCGACCCAGGCGGGCATCACCGCCGTCCACGCCGAACTACTGCCCGAGGACAAAGCGGCCCTGCTGACCGACATCGCGGCCGGACGCAAGATTGCCATGGTCGGCGACGGCATCAACGACGCTCCCGCCTTGGCGACCGCAGATGTCGGTATCGCCATGGGCGCCATGGGAACCGACGTTGCCATCGAGACCGCCGATGTTGCCCTCATGGGGGAAGACCTCCGGCATCTACCGCAGGTGCTGGCCCACGCTCGACGCGCCCGGCGCATCATGATCGAGAACATCGCCTTGTCGATCGCCATCATCGGCGTGCTCGTCCCACTGGCTGCCACCGGTGTCCTCGGTTTGGCGACTGTGGTGCTCGTCCACGAACTCGCCGAAGTCCTGGTCATAGCCAATGCGATTCGCGCTGCCCGCACCACACCGTTGGACGGGTTCGTGCCCCCGCCCGCGGCGTCCGGTGCCCTCAACGTCACGATCGCACCCGCAGCGGCCTTCGAGGATGCCTGCTGCGCTCCGGCTCCGACGCCGAGGAACACCGCACCTCTCGCATCTGGGAACCTACTGGCCTCCACCACCGCAACGTCACCGTCGGCGATCGGAGCAGACGATGGCAGCTCCGTGTGCTCGGATGGATGTACCTGCTGCACATCGACCCCCGCGTACGGCGAACTCTTCCGCGGACAGAGGTAGAGACCTGCGGGCGGTGATCGGACTGCACGCAGGCTCTACGGGATCGACATGACCGCAGCAGCACGGGCATCGACAACAGAGGTGCGCTGGTACCACCTCGAACGAGCACACATCCTCTCGCAGCCCTGTTGACGGTTGCATGCTCGCAACCACGCCGCGATGTTGAAAGCTGCGGCGGTAGAACATGATCGGCGCGAATCCTGGGGCCAGTTGATTCGGATCGTGGTCGCTGCTCCAGGATCGTGGTCGGGGCGATACCCGGCCGGTAACACCGGCCGGGTCGAGGCGGGACTGATGTCGCCGATGCCCATTCCGCAGGACCTTGCGGACGCGCTGGAGGGCACGTAGCGGGAGTCATCAGTTCAGGCCTGCGTAGGAGTGCAGGCCGGAGACGACCATGTTGATGATGAACAGGTTGAACAGCATCGCTACGAATCCGGCGATGTTGATCCATGCTGCGCGGGTGTTGCGCCATCCGCTGGTGGCGCGGGCGTGTAGGTAGGAGGCGTAGACGATCCAGGTGATGAAGGAGACCGTTTCTTTCGGGTCCCAGCCCCAGAATCGGCCCCATGCGGCTTCGGCCCAAATGGCACCGAGGATGACGCCGACGCCGAAGAGTGGAAATGCGAAGATCGTGGTCTTGTACGCCACGATGTCCAGTGTCTGCGCGGAGGGCAGACGGGCGACGATTCGGCTCATTCTGCTCCCCGAGGCCTCGGGATGCTTCATGCGGATCAGGAACAGCGCGCTTGCAACCCCGGAGATCAAGAACACCCCGCTGCCGAGCGAGACGATGGAGACGTGCACCGGCAGCCAGTACGACTGCAGTGCCGGTACCACCGGTGCTGCGTTGGCGTACAGCACGGTGCCGGCGACGAACAGGAGGATCAATGTCGGTACCAGGACGAACAACCACAGGGTGCGCAGTTGCTTGGAGCGCAGCACCACCAGTGCAGCCAGTACACCGGCCGCGCAGGTGACCGAGACGAATTCGTACATGTTGCCCCACGGCGGCCTGCTGGCGGCGATCCCGCGAAGAACGATCGACCCGACATGCAACGTCAGCGCCACCATCACCAGCCCGAGGCCTGTGCGCCCCAGGCGTTCGGACGGAACCCGCCGGGGTGCGTCGGGAATGCGACCGGGTGTCGTCGACGTCGCGGCGATTATTCGCGTGCGCAGTCGCTCCGTGTTGTGCAGTGTCGCCGCACGGGTCGTCGCGAGCTGGCCGAGGAACGCCATCGCGGCGAGGAGATAGACCACGAACGCGGTCTCGAAGCTGATGTCGCTCCAGCGGGCGAGGGTGTCGTCGATCGGCATGGCGCTACACCGTTTCTCTGTCGTGGGTCTCGGAGTCGCTCGAAGTTGCCTGCGGCCAGATCTGTGACCGGAGGGTCTCGAATTCGGGTCCCCAGCCGGCGTGATCGGTGCGAGCCAGTCCGCCCATGTCCACGCCCGCGCGGCCGTGTTCGGCAGGGTGGATCCGAAACCAGACACGACGGCGGGTGATCACCAGGGAGATCAGTAGTCCGGTCATCATCGTGACCGCGAACACGAGCACCCACCGCTGCGCGGGGTCGTATCCGACCTGGAGGTTCGCGAATTCCTTGGCCCCGTCGAACCGGACGACGGTGCCGTCGGTGAGGGTTGTCGATTCTCCGGGCCGCAGGTTGACTCGGTCCTGCTTGACCAGCCGTCCCTGGTTGATCATCTCCTGGTCCAGGGAGAAGATCGACTGCGGGATGCCGGTGTCGAGACCGGTGTCGCCTTTGTAGATGTCCACTGCCACAGCGGGATCGACCAGTTCCGGGAAGCGGGAGGAGAGCAGGTTTCCGTTGAATTGCGCGGTGGGCGCGAAGAGTCCTTCGATGGCGATCTGCCCTCGGCGGCGTTCGTCGGCGGTGGCGTAGGTCCCCCCGGGTGGGTCGAATCGCAGCGCGCCGCTGCTGAGGAACGTGGTGGCGTCGTCGGGGCGGAACTGCAGGGCTTCGGTGCGGGTCTGGCCGTCGGGGAAGGTGACGGTGAATTCGGGGGCGTAGCCGTGTCCGGTGAGGTAGATGCGTTCGTCGCCGAGCCGGAGGGGTTCGTTGACTTTGAGTTGATAGTCGCGCCAGGTGTCGGCGGCGATGTCGTCGGCGCTCTGGTAGGAGATGTTCGAGGTGAACATCTCGGCCTGACCGTTCTCGAGGTAGTCGGCGGTGAAGTCCTTGACCCGGATACAGAACGGCTCGAGGCCGGTGCCGTCGGTGCTGTTGCCGGCGCGGAAGGAGTCGTAGACGGCGGGAGAGGTGTTGCAGAAACCGGGTCCGTTGTCGGCGATGACGATGACCGAGCCTTCGTAGCCGAACAGTTTGCCGATGGCGATAGCGGCGAGCAGGCCGATCAGCGAGAAGTGGAAGAGCAGGTTTCCGGCCTCGCGGGTGTAGCCCTTCTCGGCCGAGAGGGTCAGTGCCCCATCGGGCTCGGGCCGCACGACGGTACGCCACCCTTTCAAGTGCGGCGCGATGTCGGCGATCACCTTCTCGGGGTCGCCGGCGAGGGTGCCCGAATGATGCAACGGTAGTCGAGTGAGATTTCGGGGTACTCGAACAGGTTGTGCGCGAAGAGCTTTACCGTGCTCGATCAACCGGGGAGTCAGACAGCCGATCAGAGACACGAACAGCAGGACGTAGATCGCGGTGAACCAGGAACTTGCGAACACGTCGAACAATTCCAGTGTGTCCATCACCGGCCCGAGAGCCGGGCGGGCGGCGATGTAGGCATCGACGGCCTGGGTATTGAGATTGCGCTGCGGCAGCAATGCGCCGGGGATTGCTGCGGCGGCGAGGAGGAACAGCAGCACCAGCGCTGTCCGCATCGACGTCAGTTGTCGCCACCGGTTGCGCAGCATCGCCACCGTTCTGCGCACCAGTCCCGGCGAGTGCGCACTGGGGTGTTCGTCGATCGTCATCTCCGCACACCCTTCACCGACCACCATCTAAATACTACGCGACATAGTAGTTTGCGGGTTCGGTGTGGTGGAGCGTGGTCGGCGCAGCAGCGAGAACGCCAGTGCCGCAACAGCGCCGGTAGCGGCAATCCATTCCGGAACGCTGCCGGTGATCGTCGCCGGGGTGAGCGTGGTGCTCAGTGACACCTCGGTGACGACAGCTGCGGGGGTGAACAGCTCCGTGCGCTCGACGACCTCCCCGCGTGCATCGATGACGGCGCTGACGCCGCTGGTGGCCGAAACGACGACGCTGCGCCCGTGTTCGACCGCCCGTACCCGCGACATGGCGAGTTGTTGATAGGTCATGTTCGTCCGACCGAAGGTGGCGTTGTTGGTCGGCACTGCGATCAGCTGGGCACCGGCGCGAACGGAGTCGGTGAGCAATGCGTCGAAGGCGACCTCGTAGCAGGTGGCCACCGCGACGGGCACTCCGGCGAGGTCGACGACGCCGTTGCCCTGACCCGGAACGAAGCGTCCTGCTTGGGCGGCATAGGGAGAGAGTGCGGTGACGATCGTGCGCATCGGCAGGTACTCCCCGAACGGCACCAGTCGACGTTTGTCGTGCCTCTGCCCTGGGCCGGTGACCGGATCCCACACGATCGAAGTGTTCGTGGTGGTGCCGTCGCCCTGGCGTAGCACCGTGCCGACGAGAATGGGCACTCCGACGGCGCGGGCTGCGGCATCGATACCCGCCGCGGCATCGGGATTGCGCAGGGGATCGATGTCGGAGGAGTTCTCCGGCCAGATGACCAGATCGGGTACGCGTACGCGGCCGGAGTCGATGTCGTCGGCGAGCTCGATGGTGCGCTGAACGTGGTTGTCGAGCACTGCTCGTCGTTGGGCGTTGAAGTCGAGACCGAGCCGCGGGACGTTGCCTTGCACCAAGGCGACGGTGACCGTGTCCTGCGGCGGCGGAGCGAACAGTGGAGCCACCACCGTGAGCGCCCCTACAACAGTGGCCGCACCCATGCACGACGCTGCTGCAGTTCTGCGGGTGAACCGATCGGAAGCGATGGCACCGGCCAGAGCGGACCCGATCAGCACCACGACGAACGACAACCCCGGCGCGCCGATCAACGCAGCCAGAGGCAGCAGCGGCCCGTCGGATTGACCGAATGCGATGCGGCCCCAGGGGAATCCGCCGAACGGGACACGTGAGCGCGCAGCTTCGATCGCCACCCAGGCGCTCGCCACCCAGACCGGCGCCCACGGCAGTCGCGACATCCGATCCGCTACCGCGCCGAACATCGCCACGAAGAGGGCCTGAACGACAGCCAGCGCCAGCCACGGCACCGACCCGACGTACTCCCCCACCCACGGCAACAGAGGCACGAAGAACGCCGAGCCGGCAACGAAGCCGTAGCCGGCCCCCGCACGCGCCCCTCGCCCGCGCACAGCCAACAGCAGCATTGCAAGTGCTACCGGAGCGAGAAACCACAGATCGATGGGCGGGAACGTGGCGTACATCGCCAGCCCCGAAGTTGCCGCTGCGGTCAGACGTGCCCAGGTTCGGGGCCCTTCACCTCGACTTGTCCGATACAGCCGCCACACTCGACCTCGGTCGACGCAGGACGGTCCGGGCCCGGGTTCGGCATCGGGCATCGCCCTCATGACGAGGGTGCCGCCGCCCTCACGGCGACACGACGCATCGGGTGGCGGAGAAATCGACGGTATTCATCAACTACTATGGTGCATAGTATTTCAAGTGTTGGCAAATCCGGGGTCACCTGCACCGTCTGCGGTGCACCCGGACGTACGCACGGTGTACACCCGAGAACGAGGACCAGTGACCCGCTCCCCCATCGCCACCGCTCGGCTCCGCGCCGCCGCAACCGCCCTTGTCCTGGCTCTGGTCGCTGCCGCTCTACTGGTCGACTACTGGGCGCAGGCGGCGTTGCCCGGCTCGACGATTCCGCTGCGGATACTCGAGCTGCGACTGGCCTTCAATCGCGGAATGGCGTTCAGCCTGGGTGATTCTCTGCCCGTGTGGGTCGTCGTCGCCGTGACGGCGTCGATCACCACCGGGTTGGCGATCTACGGGTGGCGTACCGCGCCTCACGCGGGTCCGGTCACCACGGCAGCGCTGTCGTTGGTCCTCGCCGGTGCACTCTCGAATGTCCTCGACCGGCTCCTCGACGGCGCGGTCACCGATTACTTTCACACCGGTTGGTGGCCGACATTCAACCTCGCCGACATCTACATCACCTGCGGGGTGGTGCTGATGATCGGGGCGGCACTGTTCACGCGAGAGGCCACAAAGATTACCCCTCGGCCCGCAGTGCCCGACAGCGCCGAATCGTGAACTTGCATGAGATACCTCGGTGCTCGAATCGAATGCCCTGCAGTGCAGACACATTCGCGACAGGACAATCATGCTGATTCGCTCGAACAGTGAGAGTGATCGACACCGAAACGGCTCGAAACATAGTCGACCACAACCACCGACAAGCGATCGTCGCCTCTCGCTCACCGAGGCGCACCGAGGCGCACCGAGGGGAACCTGCTGCATGAGCGACAACATCCCGGCGCTACCGCGCCGTATTTTTCTCGCTACGAGCTGCGCTACAGCGTGCCTGGCTGCCGCCGGATGCAGCGTCGGCGAAGCCCCGTCCGGTGAGGACACCGCTTCCGACGGTCCCATCACCTTGTCGGTGAACGATGTTCCTGTCGGCGGTGGAATCGTGCTCGCCGACCGGCAGGTCGTCGTCACCCAACCGGAACCCGGTACCTTCCGTGCCTTCTCGGCTATCTGTTCTCACCAAGGGTGCACAGTGAACCGAGTCCGCAACGGCACGATCGAGTGCCCCTGCCACAACAGTGCCTTCTCGATCACCGACGGGGCGGTCATGCGCAGCCCCGCTACCGAGCCACTGCCGAACCGCGCCGTGACCAGAACCGTAGATACCCTCACAGTCGACTGATCCATCACCGGGCGGCCGAACATGCGAGGTGGACGGGTTCGGGGTGAACGGTGTCGACCGGGCCGATGTGCGGCAATCGAGGACCCACTCTGTGCCCCCACCCGACTGGTGCCGGTTCCGGTACATCGCTGCCGTGTCGACGACAGCACGGCGTGCCGATCTCGCACCGGGTCGAGACCTGCCTACCAGAGACCTGCCTACCAATTGACCTCTCGGCAACGGCCTTCGCCTTCCTGGGGTTCGACCTGCACAGTGGCGTGCTCGAGACCGAACTCGTCGCGGAGAACCTGCTGCGCTGCAGCGAGCACCCGGGGTGTCTCGGCCTCCGGGGCGACCGTCAGATGCGCCGAAGCGACCTCCATCCCCGACGTCAGTGTCCAGATGTGCAGATCGTGTACCTCTTCGACATCGTCGACACCGGTCAGGGCCTTTTCCACGGCGGCGACATCGATGCCCGACGGAGCGTGTTGCAGCAGAATTCGTACGGCATGACGCCCCAGAGTGAATGCACGCGGCAAAACGAACAACCCGATGGCGACCGCGATGACCGGGTCGGCGTACCGCCACCCGAACACGACGGTGACCAGTCCGCTGACGAGCACTCCGATCGAGCCGAGCATGTCCGCCATCACCTCCAGATACGCACCCCGAACATTGAGGCTCTCTTTCGCACCACTACGCAGAAGGAGGAACGCGATCAGGTTCATGGCCAGACCGAGCAGTGCCACCAACATGACCGGAATCCCGGGCACCTCCGGTGGGTTCGTGATGCGTTGCGCGGCTTCGTAGAGAATCCACCCAGCGACACCGAAGAGCAGCACTGCATTGAACAGAGCCGCGAACACTTCGGCTCGATACAGTCCGAACGTGCGGCCGGTCTTGCGAGACTGCCGCTGTGCGAGTGTGATCGCCACGATCGCCATCAAGACCCCGAACACGTCGGTGAACACGTGTGCGGAATCGGACAACAACGCCAGCGACGAGGTGGACAGACCCACTACCACCTGCGTCACCAACGTAACCGCCCCGAGACCGACAGCGATCCACAGTCGCCCGAGGTGCTTACCGGATGCGCTCGCCGGCGATCCCGGCTCTATCCCGTGGCCATGTCCGTGTCCCATCGTGGGTACCCCTTCTCGGCGTGGTTCGATAGCAGGAACACAACATATTGCGATATGCGCATATATGCAAGTGTCGTGTTCGCTGGAAGCTGCTGCCCGCGCGGCCGCACTGCGTCGGCGCAGAACTATGATTCGTAGTAGTTCGATCTCGGTTGCGCGACTCGGTCGCGCAGCCGTGCCGATATTGCCGGCCGACAGTTTTCCCGCCACACATCATCCACGTAAGGGGTGCCGCGTCATGGCCACCGACGACATGGCCACCGAAGCCGCACTCTCGACCCGCGGTCCGGTGAATCGACGCTCCGGTTCGCAGGTGATGCTGCTGTGGGCCGCGATCGCGGCAGTGGTGGCCGCTGCGCTCGCGGCGTTGTCGACGTCGCAGGCGCTGATTCTGCTCGGGCTTCCCGATCCGGGACCGATCACGACCTACGGTATTCCGGCGCTGACCGCGCTCGGAGAGGTAGCCGCGGTCGTGGCGGTGGGGTCGTTGCTTCTCGCAGCGTTCCTCGTTCCTCCCCAAATGTCGGGTGTGCTCGACATCGACGGGTACATCGCCGTCCGCACCGCGGCGAAGGCCTCCGCAGTGTGGGCGGTGTGCGCAGCGGCGTTGGTGCCGCTGACGCTCTCGGACGCGTCGGGTCAACCTGTCGGATCCGTTGCGGCGCAACCGGTGCAGTTCCTCGGTGCGATCGGCGATGTCGAGGCCTCCACTGCATGGGCCATCACCGCCGCGATCGCGGCGATCACCGCCGCAGCATGCGCGGCGGTGTTGCGGCATCGATGGACCCCCGCCTTGTTCGCCCTGTCGATGCTCGCGTTGATCCCGCGCGCGGTCACCGGCCACTCCTCGACCGGCGGCAATCACGACATCGCGACGAACTCGTTGATCCTGCACATCCTCGCCGCCGCACTGTGGGTAGGCGGACTCCTCGCACTTCTCGCTCACGCGCTGCGCGGGGGTGGACACCTTGCCGTCGCGACCCGCCGCTACTCGACGCTCGCTCTGGTTGCGTTCGTGATCATGGCGGTCTCCGGAGTGGTCAACGCTGCCGTGCGAGTACCCGTGACGTCGCTGTGGGATTCGACGTACGGCGCTCTGATACTGGCGAAGATCGCAGCCCTGGCGATCGTGGGGACCCTCGGGTGGATACAGCGACGACGAACGGTCGGCGCTCTGGCTCACGATCCCGAGAACCGCAGATCCCTGATCACGTTGTCGATGATCGAGACCCTCGTTCTCGTCACCACAGTGGGCCTGGCGGTCGCACTCGGTCGCACTCCCCCGCCCCCGCCGCAGGACGCCTCGCTACCTCAGGCGCACGAAGAAGCCTTGGGCTACGTGTTGGACGGCCCGCCCACCGCTGCGCGGTTGGCGTTCGAGTGGCGTTTCGACCTGGTGTTCGGGTCCGCGGCCGTGATCGCGGCTGTTGTGTATCTGGTGGCCGTGCGGCGTCGTCGGCGGGTAGGCCTGCCATGGCGGCGGCGGTGGACCGCGAGCTGGTTGATGGGCACTGCGGTGCTGCTCGTGGCGACCTCGTCCGGGGTCGGGCTCTACAGCCCGGCGATGTTCAGCGTGCACATGGCGGGACTGACCGCGGTCGCCATCGCCGTGCCGTTGCTGTTGGTCCTCGGCCGACCGGCCACCTTGGTCGCCTCGGTCCTGCCGACCGCGCCGGCAGCCGAGGCACCGGGCTCGCGCGAATGGCTCCGGGCTGCATGGCACAGCCGAGCAGCCCGGATCGCGATCCACCCGTGGGTCAGCACCACGGTGTTCCTGAGCAGCTTCTACCTGCTCTACCCCGGCGGAGTGTTCGACACCGTCGCCGACTCGCATGTGGCACACATGGTGATGAAGGGCTGGTTCCTGACCGTCGGGATGGTGATGTTCTGGGGCACGGTCGGCGAAGACCCGGTACCGAGACCGATCCCGGGACTGACGAAGTTGCTCGCGAGTATCACCGCGTTGGCCGGGTTCGCATTCTTCCTCGTCGTGACGATCGATCTCGAGACCGCGCTCGGAGCGAGCTTCTACAGCGGACTGCGTCTGGATTGGAACGCAGACCTGCTGGCCGACCAGCGGCGCGGCGGCACTCTTGCGTGGGGCATCGGCGAGTTACCGTTGCTCGCTGCCGCGGTTCTCGCCGCGGTCCGGTGGTCGGCGGCCGACGAGAACGCGGCACGACAACGAGACCGCCGAATCGACGATCAAGGTGATACCGAACTCGAGGCGTACAACACCATGCTCGGTGGCCTGTCCTCTCGGCGCGATCACCCCTGATACCCGAAAAATCCCGTTCTCGGTCAGGGTCGCCGCAGCCCGGTCGCCGCAGCCCGCGGGATGTCCTCCGAGGACCGTGACCAGCGGTATGAGCGAATCCGGGTCGAAGGGGATGGAAAAACTATGCTCGATAGTAGTAACCTGTGGCCTGACCGTCACCATTTCGTTATCTCGAGCGAGGCCTCGGCCTCGTAGCCACCAAGGATTGTGATCTTGGCCCGACACCGCACACCCGATCCGATCGACGACGACTGCGCAGCGCCGGCGCGCGGCGGCGTGATCTCGATGCCCGTCGGCACCAGGCCGACGGCGCTCACCGATCGCCCCCGTCATCGACGGGCCGAGTTCGCACCCTCACGTTTCGTGACCGAGTCGCCCGCCGATGCCGGGTACTCCGACACTCTGCCGGAGGACGAGCACACGCCCTCGGCGCAGACGCCCGCACCGGATGAAACCGTTCACGCGGTCAGCGACGCCTGGGACACCGCGGCCGCGGACACTACCGCGTCGATGTGGGCGGCGCACGTGGCCGGTCCGGACGAGGCGACGCACGACGACGGGGGCCGCGCCGATGTCCAGGCCGTGTCGCGAACTACTCGCCGCGGACTTCATCGCCGCCGGGTGCCGAAGCCGGGTGGCCGCGCCATCGCTGCGTCGGTCGCGGTCGGTGCCTTTCTTTCCGCGGCAGCGACGGCTCCGAACACCGGGTCGCAGGACAGTGTGGCGCTCAGCGCCGCGAGTATCGATCGACCTCCCGCCGGCGCCCTGCCGCCGAGCCCGGTCGTTGCCTCACCCCCGCAGGTGTTGCAGTTGCCCGATCTCGACGTCGGCCGGTTGGCGCAGCGCATGACCGAACAACTCGCCGAGGGGGGAGTTCGGGCGGCGGAGCGCGCAGCACGCGATGCCGAGGCGCGCCGCCCGCTCTCGGTGGTGCCGGTGTCGGGAACATTGACCTCCAGTTCTGGGCCACGTTGGGGGACAACGCATTACGGACTCGACATCGCCAACACGATCGGGACGCCGATCGTATCGGTGACCGACGGCGAGGTCATCGAAGCAGGGCCGGCGCAAGGGTTCGGCCTGTGGGTGCGTATTCGTCAGGACGACGGCACGATCGGGGTGTACGGCCACATAGACCAGGCGCTCGTCACCGCCGGTCAACGCGTGAAAGCCGGCGAGCTCATTGCTACGGTAGGCAACCGAGGCCAATCCACCGGACCCCACCTGCATTACGAAGTGTGGCAACCCGACGGTGCCAAGTCCGACCCGGCGGCGTGGCTGTCGGCACGCGGAGTCGATATCACCTGACACGACAAGGAAAGAAGAACTGGCGATGAAAAGGCTCGGTGATCTCGAAGCGGAGGTGATGAACGTGCTCTGGGAATGCGATCGACCGCAGTCGGTCCACGACCTGCGCGAGCGCATGGCCGGCAGAAACCCCGCCTACACCACGATCCTGACCGTCGTGACCCATCTCCACGAGAAGGGGTGGGTCGAGCGGACCAAGCAGTCACGCGCGTACCTGTACTCCCCGGTGCAGTCGCGCGCGGAGGCCACCTCGCAAGCGCTGCGCGAAATCCTCGACACCAGCACCGACTCGGCCGCCGTCCTGATGCATTTCGCGAAAACCGTCACCGACGACGAGCTCGACGCTCTGCGGGGGAACCTGCCGGACGTGAACCGGTGATCGTCGCGCTGGCGTTGCTCCTCGCGGCGATCATCGCGGCCGTCGCCCTGCCGCAGCCGTTGACCTCTCTCACCCGCACCGTGAGCCCCACTCTCGCCTTGACCGCATGGATCGGCAGCATCGCCGGGGTGCTGTTTCTCGTGGGATCCGCGGTGACCGTGTTGCTCTGGCCCGGCCATGCGCCCGCCGAGGGCATGGTCGAACTTGCCGTCCGCTGCCTGGGATCGCTGCAACACGCGGCGCAGCCGTGGATCGGTGAAGCTGTAGCCGGGGCATCGGTCGTCCTCGCGGCGTCGGCGTCGGCGCGCGTCCTGCGCTCGACTCGCCGTCAGCTTCGAGCCCGGTCCAAAGTCCGCGACTATCACCGCGATGTCATCGCCGTCGTCGCGCGCACGGACCCCGGACCCGAACCGATCATGTGGCTCGACCACCCGCTCCCGCTGGCCTACAGCATCGACGGTCGCCCGGGCTACGTCGTGGCCACCGAAGGCCTGCTCGCCCATCTCGATCCCGATCAGCAGCGAGCTGTGATCGCACACGAACGTGCCCACCTGCGCGGGCGACACCACCGCATCGTCAACATCTGCGAGATCCTGGCCAAAGCACTTCCTCGCGTTCCTCTGTTCGCCGCAGCACCTGCAGCGGTGCGGGTTCTGGTCGAGGTCGCCGCGGACCGGTCCGCGGCCGCGGTCACCAGCGCCGACACTGTGCGTTCGGCCTTGTCGACGGTCTCGCAGGCGCATTCAGCGCGTCCACTGTGGGCGTTGGGCCTGATCGGGGAATCGACCGCCGAGCGGTTGCACCACCTCGACACGAGCGCGCACACGCCGAGCCGAACCGGGGCAGGCGCGTACGCTGCCGCCGCCGTGCTGCCGCTCGTGGTGCCGGCCGCCATGGCAATCCTCCTTCTCAGTGCGGTCTCCGCCGCAGCGTGCGCGGTTCTGCTGACTTGAACCACCCCTAAATACTATGCAGCATAGTATTTGAGTTAGGCTGTCGGACGCGTCCTGTAATTCGCGTGCGATTCGAAGGTGGTTCCATGACGGCGCTGACATCTCCTCCGGCTGCGCCGGCGGTTCGCCCCTATCCTCCCCGCGGGGCCCGCAAGGGGTCGTTCCTGCACACGATGGTCACCACCACCGATCCGAAGGTCATCGGGCTGATGTATCTGGTGACCTCGTTCGGGTTCTTTCTCGTCGGTGGCCTGATGGCGTTGATCATGCGCTCCGAGCTCGCCGTTCCGGGAATGCAGTTCCTCTCCAACGAGCAGTACAACCAGCTGTTCACCATGCACGGCACGATCATGCTGCTGCTCTACGCCACCCCGATCGTTTTCGGCTTCGGCAACTACATCCTGCCGCTGCAGATCGGCGCACCCGATGTCGCCTTCCCCCGGCTCAATGCCTTCAGCTACTGGCTGTACCTGTTCGGCGCGCTGGTCACCACCGCAGGGTTCATCAGCCCCGGCGGTGCCGCAGATTTCGGCTGGACCGCGTATACCCCGTTGAGCAGCGCCGTCTACTCCCCCGGTATCGGATCCGACCTGTGGATCGTGGGCTTGCTCGTCGCGGGCCTGGGCACCATCCTGGGCGGGGTCAACATGGTCACCACCGTGGTGTGCCTGCGCGCTCCGGGAATGACGATGTTCCGGCTACCGATCTTCACCTGGAACATTCTGGTGACCTCGATTCTGATCCTGCTGGCGTTCCCACTGCTGACCGCGGCGTTGATGGGCCTGCTCGCCGACCGTAAACTCGGCACCCACATCTTCGATCCCGCCAACGGCGGGGCGTTGCTCTGGCAGCACCTGTTCTGGTTCTTCGGGCACCCCGAGGTCTACATCATCGCGCTACCGTTCTTCGGAATCGTCTCGGAGATCTTCCCGGTCTTCTCCCGCAAACCCATCTTCGGGTACAAGGGGCTGATCTACGCCACCGTCGGCATCGCCGCCTTGTCCATCGCGGTGTGGGCGCACCACATGTATGCCACCGGTGCCGTGCTGCTGCCGTTCTTCTCGTTCATGACCTTCCTCATCGCCGTGCCGACCGGGGTGAAGATCTTCAACTGGATCGGCACCATGTGGCGCGGCCAGGTCACCCTCGAATCCCCCATGCTCTTCTCCATCGGATTCCTCGTCACGTTCGTCTTCGGCGGGTTGTCCGGGGTGCTGCTGGCGAGCCCGCCCATCGATTTCAACGTCACCGACACCTATTTCGTCGTCGCGCACTTCCACTACGTCGTGTTCGGAACGGTCGTGTTCGCGACCTATGCGGGCATCTACTTCTGGTTCCCGAAGATGACCGGCCGCATGCTCGACGAACGACTGGGCAAGTGGCACTTCTGGATGACGTTCCTCGGATTCCACGCCACCTTCCTCGTTCAGCACTGGCTCGGAGCGCAAGGAATGCCGCGCCGCTACGCCGACTATCTCCCGTCCGATGGATTCACCACCCTCAACCAGGTCTCGACCGTGGGATCGTTCGTTCTCGGAGCCTCGACGCTGCCGTTCATCTGGAACGTCTTCAAGAGCTACCGCTACGGCGAAGTGGTCACCGTCGACGACCCCTGGGGGTTCGGTAACTCCCTCGAGTGGGCGACCAGTTGCCCACCACCGCGGCACAACTTCACCGAGATGCCCCGAATCCGCTCCGAGCGGCCGGCGTTCGAGCTTCACTATCCGCACATGGTCGAACGCATCCGCGCCGAGCAGCACGTCGGTGGCCCGCACTCGGATTCGATCGCGCCCTCGGAAGTGATCACCGAAGCCATCGCCGGCCGTGAGCGATCCGATCCGCCGGACCCGGTGAAATAACCATCGTCGCAGAAGTGACCCACCGCTAAACCGCCCTCCCTACTACTATGTCCCGTAGTTGTTGGGTCGGGCTCGATACAGAGGAGTACCCCACGTGAAACGTCTGATGCTGATCGCTGTGATGATCTGCGGGACAGCATTGTTCGCTGCAGCGCCGGCGTCGGCGCACAGCGAACTGGTCAGCTCCGACCCGCCCGCCGATGCCACCCTGGAGTTCGCGCCGATCGGTGTCGGTCTGGTGTTCAACCAGGACATCAACGAATCGTTCGCAACCATCAGCGTCGTGGGTCCTGGCGACACTCAGTGGGCACAGGGAACGGCCACGGTCGAGGGCCCCGACGTATCGGTCCTGCTCGAGGACGGACTCCCCAACGGGCAGTACACCGTCGGCTACCGTGTCACCTCCGCGGACGGGCACCCGATCACCGGGTCGTACGGTTTCTCCGTCGACGTTGCGGCGACCGCCACCCCTCAGGACGCCGCTGCACAGCAATCGCAGGGCGGTGCGACCTCGACCTCGCCGACTCCTGTTACCACGGCTACGCAGCCCTACGATCCCAACAATCCCTCCGCCAGCGAAGACCGGCCACCGAAACAGAACACCATGATGCTGCTCTCCATCGTGGGCCTGACTGTCCTCGGTCTCGCTGCCATCGCCCTGACGTTGGTGATCCGAGGCAAGGACAAGCAATGACAGGGTCCCGATGAACATCGCCGCAGTAACTCCCCCGGAAGGCCCGCCGACGCTGGCAGCGTTGCTGAGCTTCGATGTACCGCCGCTCCCGATCCTGCCGATCGCCGGCATCGTCATGGCCGGGCTGTACTGCTGGGGGCTCTACCGGGTCCGCGGTCGAGGTATCGCGTGGTCACGGTGGCGGAGTGCGAGTTTTCTGCTCGGCTGCGCGGCGCTGGTCCTGGTGACCGGACTGCAGGTCGAACGCTACGGTTACAGCCTGTTCAGCGTCTTCATGTTCCAGCATCTGACGTTGTCGATGACCATCCCACCGTTGTTGGTGGTGGGTTCGCCCGGACGACTTTTGTTGCGTGCCACCGCTCATCACGGAACCGGGCGGTGGGTACTGATCGCGGCGCTGACGGGGTTGCGTAGCCGCGCCGGGCGCATCGCGCTTCACCCCGGGCTGACGATTCCGTTGTTCCTCTTCAGCTATTACGGTCTGTATCTGTCGTCGATCTTCGATGTTCTCGCCGTCAGCGAGATCGGGCACGTATCGATGGAGATCTTCTTCTTCGCCAGCGGGCTGCTGTTCATCATCCCTGTGCTCGCCGTCGGCCCCCTCCCTGTTCGGCAGAGCAATCTGGGCCGTATGTTCGACCTGTTCGTCGAGATGCCGCTGCATGTGTTCTTCGGTGTCATCCTGATGATGTCGAGCACCCCCATGCTCGCCACGTTCGCCTCCCCTCCCCCGCAGTGGGGTGTCGATCCGATAGCTGATCAGAAACTCGCCGGGGCGCTGGCATGGTCCTACGGTGAGCCGGTGGCCCTGCTGGTGGTGCTCATCTTCTGCATTCGATGGAACCGAGACGAAAAAGAGGAATCGGCCGTCGCGGATCGCCACGCCGAAGAAGACGGATACAGCGAACTGAACGCCTACAACGATTTCCTCAAGCAGATCGGCACCGAAACCCGGCCCCGCACCCTACGGTGACGCCCGCACAACTACGCACGACAGGACGGCCGATGCCACTGATCCGCACACCCGCAACCCCCCAGGGGCAGCTCGTCTTTCATGTGCTGGCCTACAACGGCGTACGGCTGATACTCGTGTGCGTCGCTGCAGGCGTGATCTTGGCCGTCGACGCGCTGACGACCCTCGACATTCCCTTCGTATTGGTACTACTCGCCGCACTTGCCGCAAGCCTGCCGCTGTCGGCACTGACTCTGAGGAAACGTCGCCGAACCATCAACGCGGACATCGAAGCTGTCGATCGCGCGCGCTCGATCAAGAAGCGAGGTCCCGCGGCGGGATGACCCCGTAGCAGAACTCTCTGACGCCGGCGTACGCATTCACGGCATGGCCGTATCGTTCTTGTCGATCACTGTTCACCCGACCCACTCGATGTGTGGTTGCGCTTCTGGTTTCGGCGCGCCATCGAGCAGTTCGAGGGTGCGTTGCAACAGATTCTCGATCCGATGCTCGAGATCATCGGTTATGTCGGACACATCGGCCAGATCGGTGTGGGCACGGCGGCGGGCATCGATACCGATTCGGTAGTAGTCCGAGTCCAGTGCAGCTGCAACGGGTTGCGGCGGCGAGCCGGTCATGTCCGCTTCCAGCGCGCGATCACCGAGGAGCAGCGACCGAGGCGGTCGTGGGTCGTGTCGAGGCGGCTGCCCAGTGCGATGGGCATCGACGATCCATCCGACCCCTGCC
The DNA here is from genome assembly GCF_002258885.1 of Rhodococcus sp. 06-1474-1B. Lineage (NCBI taxonomy): Bacteria > Bacillati > Actinomycetota > Actinomycetes > Mycobacteriales > Nocardiaceae > Rhodococcus > Rhodococcus sp. 06-1474-1B. Next base: position 25,486 of record NZ_NOYR01000036.1, read on the forward strand.
GGGGACATCGACTGTGCGGGGAACGGCATGTGGCCCCACCGGTCGATCGGCACGGCGACGGGACCTGGGTGCACCGACCATCTGGTCATGTCGGGAAAAGCGTTCGCCTGCAAGTGCTCTGAGAAGAACCTGGCCTTCCCGCTGCCCCCAACAGTACGGCATGAAGCGCATTACAGTACACCCGAAATCGGTTATCTCACTGACTATTACGCGACCGATACCTGGATACCGGCGAGGGTGGCGCGCACCATCTCGTGGCCACACGGGGTGTCGTGGCCGAGCCCGCGGTGGGACGAGAGGGCCTCACCTGGCAGTGGCTGCGGATGCAGCGGCCACGGGCGAACGTACGCATCATCGGGCATCGCCGCGAGCCGCGCGTTCACGCGAGGTGGCGCTCGAACTGGCGGCGCCGCTCGGTGGGACCGAGGTACAGAGTGCGCGTGAGCACCGATGAGGTGATCGCTACGGTCATCGACCATCTGGAGACGTTGCTGTCGTGGCCGGACCGACAGCGTATGCCGAACCTACTGTTGCTCGGTCCGACGAACAACGACAAGTCGATGATCATCGAAAAGTTCCGGCGCACTCATCCGCCGATCAGCTTGTCCGACCGCGAGCAGATACCGGTGTTGTGCATGCAGATGCCCCCGGACCCGTCACCCGGCCGGTTCTACCTCGCACTGCTCACAGCGTTGGGAACACCGACCAGGCCCCGCAATCGGGTCCACGAACTCGAACAGCAAGCATTGATGCTGCTCCGCGCCACCGGCGTGAAGATGTTCGTTCGTCCAGACCCTGACACACCTTCATCCGTTCCCTCCTACGAAGCGCTTCTCCTTAGAGGACACAGAGCCTGGACCATTGGTGCCAGCCCACGATTCGACTCACCTGTTGCCCCAATCCCATAGGAGCGCGATTATGTTCGCTCCATCGATGTCAGGATGCAGCCTTGCCAGCGTCGCACTCGGCCTGAGCGAGGCATAGCACTGAAGCCTGCCTCGAAGGGCGCGCTCGAACGGCAACACGAAGAGAGCTCGACGCAAGGGTGCAGCTCTGTACCACTCCAAGGTCAAATTCAATCTTTACCGCGGTAAAGGTCGCCAAGATATGGAACGGGTCACCCGGACTCCAGGCTCTGCAGGCCCCGGTCCCCCAGCGCATCAAGCGCATCCACGATTTAACTCAAGCAAATGCACTCAACAGGAAGTTCCCCAGCACACGCCAGCCTCGTTAAAGCGGATTCGATTGAATATTGTCTATCAAAGGCCCGCCGCCACCTTCGGCCGGCCTTCGAATGCGCACCGCCAAAGAACCCGGAACTTCGACTGCAAATCGGCCAGATCCCGACGCTTGTGGGTGCGACACTTTTCGTCACAGTGACGAAATTGGGTGGGGTGCGACATCCTGCCCCCCGGTCTTACTTCGGCGCGAACTATCGCGATTCACCCTACGTAAATCCGCCGCAAGGCGTTGCCGGCCAAACCAAGGTCCTACGAGATGGCTGAAACTAACTGCCGACAAGAAATGAAACTCAAGGCCTCACTGGAGCCCACATCACCCCACCACCCACTCGCATTTACTGAATCATCACCTTGCGGTGAGAGATCAGCCTTTACCGCGGTAAAGACGCGACAACGCCAAGGCTCAGGACCTAGCGCCTTGACAGTCCGCCGGAATTGGGCGAAACGACCAAACTGGGCCTGCCCGAAAACCCTAACGAAAACTGTTGCACCCTCACTACGATATCGGCCGGCCGATTGCATCAGAAGAGCCTGGTCGCGCATGATTGCAGTGCACTGCAACAGCAAGCAACTAGCGCGTACTTCGAAGTGCAACGACTGTTGCAGAACCAACGCCAGGTCGCGCCCAGAAATCTTAGTACGACGCGCCTCAGCGGGCCTTAAAGACATCCGACGGGCGTGGTGCCGGCACTTCGTGTATCACCATACCTAGCAAGCCTCCCGACTAACTGCTGTCGACCAGCGAACCAGCCAACGTTGGGGACGGCTGCCGTCCGCAGCCCTGCTCGCTGCTTCAATGACACAGTCCTCGCACGAATCTGCAACGGTGTAGCTCCCACACCCTCGGGTCAGAAGTCTGAATACCAGTAGTTGATGGTGCGACAGGCGGACTTAAGCACTGCCCACCTTCACTGATTTGACGTCTACCGCGGTAAAGATTTAGCCGGTAAGTACCACAGCGCGTGGACGAGCCAGTGAGCGCCGAGGTCCAGCGGGGGAGTCTGCCATCGGATCACAGACATGACCCGGCGAGTCGAAGCTACAACCGAACACTCTGGAGGCATAGTGATGTACATTTCGAGGGCGCAAGCAACTCCAGCGCTGCGCGTTCTCGCGGATCTTTACCGCGGTAAAGATCATCGCCAGAACACCACACCGAAGTAGCCGCACCGCGGTGAAGCAAACGGAAGGTGGGCTCAATGCCCGTACACGTAATAATCAGCCAAAAGGGCGGAGTGGGGAAGAGTACCCTCACGATGAACCTGGCGGCAGTCAAGAATGACGTCTTGACTCGCTCCGGAGCCAAGCAGAGCGAATCGCCAGTACTGGCAGCTTCGATCGACCCTCAGGGCTCGGCAGTGTGGTGGGCCGAAAGAGTGCAGGACCTTCCCTTCCGGGTCACTCAGATCGACGACCCGGAAATGCTCCGCCATCTGCCAAACCTGGATGGAATCAAACACGTTTACGTCGATACGCCGGGCTGGATCGGCGATCGTCCTGGGGCTGTAGATAACGGCACTTCAGGACAAGCGCTCGACACTGTACTTTCGGTGACCGATCTCGCGATCGTCCCGATCGTCCCGGAGCCACTCAGCTTCGACCCGACGGCCCGCACAATCTCCAAAGTGCTTGAGCCGAAGGGAATCCCATTCATTGTCGTCATCAACAACTGGGATCCAAGAGACGGCCGAGTCGACCTGGAACAGACCGAAGCATTCGTCCAAGCGCAAGGTTGGCCACTCGCCAACACCGTTGTTCGGCACTACAAGGTGCACAGTCGAGCCGCAGCTCAGGGGCAAGTGGTTACCGAGTACCCGCCAAATCGGGCATCGCTGCAGGCACGTGAGGACTTCCAACGCTTGTGCCTTGAGCTGGAAGTAGGTAAGTAAATGGCAACATCACAGAAGTCCCGGGGCGGTCGGGTCGATTTTTCTAGTCTGGTTGGTTCAGTGGGGGACAAGTCGCCCGTGGATGCATCCATCCCTGTGGATGGCCAATTTAGACCAGATGTGCCTCTGTCCGAACTAGTGGCCAACCCTCGGAATCCGCGCTCAGCGGTCGGGGATCTCGCCGATCTGGCTACAATCGCGGAGCGGCAGCTTCAACCTGGGACAGTGGTTACGAGCGCACGGTGGCTCGAACTTTGGCCAGAGGACGTCGCCAGAATCGGTTCCGCACGTTGGGTTGTGGTCAACGGCTGCCGAAGGCTTGCTGCGAGCGAGAAGTATGGCCGCAAGGGAATGGATGTGGTCGTTCAGGACAGCCTTGCAACATCCAAAGAGGCCATCCTGTGGGCATCAATAGTCGAAAACCTGGACCGGCAAGACTTCGACGTTGTCGAAGAGGCAGAAGCTGTCAACCTTCTTGTTACTGAACTCGGAAGCGCCACCAAGGCCGCTCAAAAATTGGGGCGATCAGAAGGCTGGATCTCGCAGCGGCGCGCATTGCTCAAGCTAGAGCCTGAGTTGCGGGAGAAACTACGTTCAGGCGATCTCGCGATCCGAGACGCTCGGGCGCTGGCGCAGATTCCGTCTGCGGAGCAGGTCGCTGAGTGGTCTTCACGCCAGCAGAACCCACCATCGCCGAAAGCAAACGAGAAGAAACCACGCCGACCCTCCGATGCTGACAAGCAGATCGCATCACGCAGCGCCGCAATCCGGGCGCTGATGAAGCTGAAAAGCGATCCCCACTCTGTGGCAGTCGCGATCAGGGAAGCGCTCAACGAGGAGGACATACGTGAGCTGGTGAAGACGCTTCGAGGCATCTGACACAGCTCATCCAACCAAGAAGGCCTCGGCGGAAAGCACATCCGCCGAGGCCTTGCTGCTGAGCCTCCGATTCGGACCAGTGGGGAAGTGGAGCGGAGGCTTAAGCCCAGGTAGCCGGTCTGTGTCAGAAGCGCGACCCACCACTTCGCCAGCTCTGATCGGTCGCCAATGGCACTCTTGCAGATAGAGCTTCCTACTCACCCTTACTTATTCAGATTAGACCAACGTAAATTGCATTTTCCGCACCGTGTCACGTGAAACGGCAGTTCAGCACAGTTTTTCTCTGTAGACGTGTCGGTGGCCTGCGCTAGGCTGCAGATATGGACTTCCGGTCAGGCCGAACACCTGCGGTGACCACCCTTGTCGGCACTGACGAGGTCGGCAGATCAGTACCCATCGAGCCAGAGATCCCGCCCGCTGTCGCGAGGCGGATCGCGAGCGCCGTCCAATCGTCACGGTCGGAGGGAACCCGCAAGACCTACGCTGCCGCGTGGAGACGCTTCACCGACTGGTGCGACTCGAATGGTCACGTGACATTGCCGGCGCACCCCATCACCGTCGCAGCGTATCTGGTCGACGCGGCCGATACCCGCACCGAAGCGGGAGAGCGGGCCTATGCCGTCGCTACCTTCGGCACGTGGATCGCCGCAATCAACCACCATCACCGGACGACCGGACATCTGTCTCCGTCCGCACACGAACTTGTCGCTGCAACCTTGTCAGGAATCCGGCGGGAGTACGCCGCAGCGGGGGACCGGCCCCGCACCCCACGTGATCCGCTGTTAGTCGACGACATCAAACTTCTTGTCGAGACCGCTCGAAAGCGATGCCGCGGTTGGGCCGATGAGGTTCTAGAGCGACGCGACTCCGCCATCCTGTTGCTCGGGTTCGCCGGCGCCTACCGCCGCAGCGAGTTGTCGGAGATGGTCTGTGGAGACGTCGCTGTGCATCGCCACGACGGCATGCACATCCGGCTGCGGAAATCGAAGACCGACCAAGAGGGCAGGGGAGCGGTGAAAGCCCTGCCGTTCACCGAGTCTCACGAGGCTTGCCCTCCGTGCGCGTACGTCCGCTGGGTGCAGGTTGTGGCTGCGTTCGATGCCGGTGGCCGTCCGTCTGTGATCCGCCTACTCCGGAAGCGAGAACCATTCGACGCTCACGTGTGTCGTGGGGGAGTGCCGCGCACCGCCGCCCGCGCACCGTTGCTCCGGTCCGTCGCGAAAAACGGCAACCTGGGTGCCGCCGCGCTGTCTGGAGCCGCAATTCACCAGACCATCCGTCGCCGCGCCGAACACGCCGGCTTCGACCCGACCGCACTCGCGAAGCTGGGCGGACATTCGCTCCGCGCCGGCTTCGTCACCCAAAGCACGCGCAACGGTGCCGATGGATCCGCCATCGCCCGGCAGACCGGCCACGCCAGCCTCGACTCGGTCGAGGTCTACCGCCGCGAACATGTACCTCTCGTGGGCAATGCCGTGACCGACATCGGGTTGTAGAACGCTAAATGGAGTGGCTCAAGTTCTAGGCTTCGAGCATGGCAGAGCAAGTGGGGGGACAGCCCACACATAGCTGGGACGATTGGTTGTCCTGGTATGACCAGGTCTCCGGCCAGCACAACGAAGCCGATTGGCCCCGACTGTTGTTGTGGCAGGCACGTGACGTCGTGCCGGTTGACGTTCTTCGTCGCGCCATTGCGACGATATGGATCGACGTGAGTGACGGACTCGTGAATCTTCCAAACGTCGATCTGCCCACCTACGGAGGACACACGCCGAGTCGCCTTACCCCTGCAGAGTGGAATCAGCTGTTCGAACGAACCGGATACATCTCGGATGAGAACGAAGACACGGGCACGGGCACATGCGCGAAGCCGACCACGCTTTACCGGTTTGCCAAACACGATCGCGACCCCGCAAAGCCCGGTGGCGAGATGGGGTGGTCGTGGACTGTCAGTGCCGACGCGGCCGCCCTCTTCGAAGATTGGGACAGCACCAGCCTGCGCGATGGCTGTTTGTGGAAGGCAGCCAATATTGATCCTGCCCAGTTGAAAGCTCACCTGCACACGAAACCCCTACCCGTCCTAGGCTATGAGAACGAGTTCGTGTTCGAGCCGACACGTGCACAGTTGAGCCATGTCATGGCAGTACGAAATTGCGCATACAGCGAGCACGGGGCGGAAGCGCTGTGATAGCGATAGATCTCGCCGACAATCGGGCAGGACCGAGCAATAGACCGGCACCTCACCCAAAGCCATTCGGACGGCGGGGAAATACAGTTCTGGCGAACGCGGGGATGTCTGGGAAAGCGGGTATGCCCAGTCCGCAAGCGTCGAAGGGTAGCGAAATCTACCTCCCGACGACTGAGCCGGAGCGTTGATTCAACTGTCCGGTTCCGTAGTCGTTACCTTTTGACCTACGGCCCGGGACCGTCGCACATTGATGCGCCATGATGATCTTGATCTGTTGCTATGTGCGCGCCCTGCGATACTTCCGTTGTCGGTACTGACGAGCGCGCGACGCAGCCCTAAACGCGACGACACTCGGGGTCGCGGGAGCAGCTCGATGTCGCTCCGCCGCTCGTGTACTCCGATGGCCACGAATGACGCTGCGATAACCGAGGTCAGCGCCGGAACGCCGGTCCAAAATGCTGTCATCAGCAACGGTGTCACGCCGTCCGTTTGCTGCGATTCTGCCCTCACGTAGACGGCGACTCCTCCAGCTAACCCAACCGACAATGCGGCAGTGCCCGGCACGAGGTCTCGAACGAACCAACGCCAGGATGGACCGGGCCGACGCTCTCGGTAGAAGTCGTGAAAACCAAAGATTCGTTGACAATGGCTTATCTCACCCCGGTTATAAAACGCGCGAGCAGTGCGCGCTCTCTGATAAAGCGAGTGTTCATAGTTTCGAAACGCCTGCGAGATAAACAACCATCCCGCGATTACTACCAGGAAGGCGGGGACATCACCTCCGAACACTTCGTATGCAAACGTGTTCAGCTCGAAAGGTTGCCCGCTCTCCACATACTTGCCCAGATAGAACCCACTCTGGCCAAACAGGGCGGCGGTAATAATCCACATCAGCCAGGGCCACACGAACGGCCATGCGCCATGCGTTTGACGAGCAACTACAGCGGCGACAGTCGCGCGGTGTAGCCGAACGATCGCCGTCGTATGACGCTCGCGTGGATCGAGAGAGGCTTTAATCTCACGCAGGGTTTCTTCGCGGCGTCTAAGGGTCGCGCTCCTGGTGTTGGACAAGACGAGTGCTACCAAAGCTGTCAATCCAACCAGCAGCGGCCCGAACGTCACAAAATTGCTCAACATGGGGCCCATACTTCCGTTTGGAATCCGCAACAGTCGAGTCGGTTCGGTTCTACAGCCGGTCCAGCCTGCAACTCACCGGATTGACGTTGGTTGACTGATCAGCAGGGCACATGATTGGCCCCAATGGCGACTGCTCGAACGGTGTCAAGACTTCTCGACGTACACCTCGAGGAGTCGATCCGGAGCTGTCGGCCCAAGCCGGTACCGTCGCACAGATGGCAAGACGGGGCACCGCGGTGAGCGGGTATCGCTACGAGTGGGGGCTGTTCGCCGACTGGTGCTCCGCCGCGAACGTCGAGCCACTACCTGCGACGCCGATCACGTTGGCGGAGTTTCTCGACGAGAACCCCGCCGGCGATGCAGTGCAGTTGCGCCGGGTCTCCGCTATCGACCACGTCCACCTCGAAGCCGGCCTCCCCGCGCCAGGGCGCGCGACTTCGCTCCGGCTGGCACTGGACTCTGCCCGCAGCGCGAGAACGATCCGACGTGCCGTGCAGTATCAGGCGATCGGGGCCGGACTGCCGACCGTGGGATCGACTGCCGCATTGTTCGGCCGCCGTGATGCTGTACTACTTCTCTTGGCCGGAGTGGGTTTGTCGCACAGGGCAATTGCATCACTTGACCGCGGCGAGATCACCATCGAGGGTGAGAGTGTCTGGATCGGTGGACACCACCATGTTCGCATCGATCCCCACGACGTCACCGACTTCAGTCCGGTAGAGGTATGGGAGCGGTGGCGCACGGTCCTGCAGTTCTCCGACCGCTACCCATCGACAACTCTGCTCGCAGAACATCTGCACGACAACACGTTTCCCGAGATGTCTGAGTGGCCGTTCCGATCGGGCCCGATCGCGGTCCCGATCGACCAGTGGGGACACATGCCCCTGCCCGTCGCCGCGATGACTGCCGCCGAGGTCGGATCGGTCATTGCCATGCACCGCGCCGGGAACGCACCGCTACACACCTCGCGCCGCCATCGCGTCGTCACCTCGCAGAATCGCGGGGATACCAAACAGCTCCAGGTCGTCGGTCCTACCGAGCTGGAGCACTCCGTGGAACTTGATTCCGGGTACTACCGCTCAGGCGTCGATGCACGACGCCGCGCACATACCGCTTTGGCCGGCGTTCCCGACATGGTCGACGACGTCGAGGACCGTATCGAAATGCTCCTGCAGCGCACACTCGACCTACTTGGTAACGAAACACTCTGACATACCTGGGTGTCCGCGCAGGGATGAAGGCAAGCAACAACACTACGTATCGTCAAGAAAGTTGACGACCACCTGATCCCGAGAAACGAACGAGAACGATATTCGCGTCTGGCCGAGATACGTGACCGGCATAGTGTCTTAGAACGGGTCAGGTGGACCGGTGTTCATCACCGCCATGATGTAGTCGCGGTCGGGTGGATCGGCAGGGTGTTCGTCGGCGATGGCAAACAACGACCGGTCAGGTTCGGGCGGAGTGCGTGCCTCGTCGCGAGCTGCAAGCCATTCCCGCCAGACGATGCGTTCGGCGCGGTGGCGCACAATGCGGGCACGGACGGCCGACGTGAGACCGTGACGATGGCCGATGTCGTCGAGTTCGACCGGCCCGACACCGATTTGGGCGCTCTCGACCGTGAGCAGACCGGCAACGCGCAGATCCAGTAGAGCCTCGTACCCGCTGGTACGTCCGATGCCGATGGCGATGAACAACTCGTCCGGGGTGAGGGGTTCTGCTGCTGCGACGACTGCGTCGTAGAGGATGCGGTGACGCCATCCGATGACACTCCATGCCGGGTGTACCGACTCCACCTGCACTGACTCGGGCAAAGCGTCGGTCATCGCGCGTCCCGCGTGTGTGGGCACCAGCGCGTACCGGTCGGGGTTCTGACCCACCCCACGCTCGATCAGCAACAGCGGTGAGCCTTCCATGTCCCGCAACCGCTCCAGAACAGACCACACCGTCGATTCCGGGAGCATGCCGGCCGCAATAGACAGTGACCGCCCACCGACACCGACAGTGGGAACACCTTCAACTATCTGTCCCGAAACCGCAGCAGCCCACGCCAGTGCTTGAACAACTGCATGAGTCGTCCACCGATCTCGCCGATGTAAGAACTCCGTAGCGACCCAAGTTTGGGCGTGGGTAAGCCATAAACGAAATACCGGATCGTAGGTACCCCCTGTGTGCTTTTGCTTGTGCCCGGTATCCCGGACTGTTTCTGGGAGTGTGGAGGCGGCCCATTCGAGGGCGCGCACAGTGTCGCGGCGGATGGCGCGTTCGGGTTCGGCGTAGCGGGCGTAGGCGGCACGCACACCCGCCCACGCTGGTTCGGTGACACGAGTGAGAATGTCGGCGGTGCTGGCACCGGAGAGGACGGCGTGGGTGATGACGGACTGGCGTGCTTCCGAGCGTGAGGGCCAACGGCGGGTGTCGATGCGGCCGGTGCTGGCGAAGTCGAGGACGCAGCGCGGCGGAGGGGTGGAGCGGCAGAAACGCGGATGCAACCGGGCGCCATCGCTGCTGCCGAGGACTCGTTCAGCGGACGCTTCGGTGCGGATGTGGGCGGCGATCGGGCTTATGGCCGCTCCGCCCGTTCCTCCGAGCAGGGCTTCGAGCCGCTGGAGCGTGCCGGCATCCGACCCGACGGTCAGGATGTCGGACGCTGCCGCCGGGTCGAGATCGACGAGGGTGCGGTAGCCACCTTCTTTGCACTGCGAGCCCGGCACGGTGATGCAGCCGGTGGCATCGTTGGTCATCGGTGTGATGTCCAACGTGGGAAGTCGCGCTGAGAGAAGGCGCAACAACGGCCGGACCTCGTCAGCAGTGACTGTTCTTCCCGGTGCCAGCGGTATCAGCACGTGTCTGCCGCCGCTGGTCGATTCGTCGACTACTGCGCGGCCACCGCATTCGGTCAACCAGGCCAGCAGACGCGTCACGTCGGCGACAACGGAGGCGTGGCCGTGGTGTTTGGTGTCGAAGTCCAGGGCAACGACGCCGGCGCGCCCGCGTGAGAACAGCGGCACAGCCGATGGCAATGCCGGTCTTTTGACCGTCAACGGCCCCGCGGACACGTATTTACGCGTCGTCGGGTCGTACAGCCTCATCGACCGGCGCGCAGCAATGGCCGGCGCGAATCGATGCCACAACCGGTCCGCAGTCGCATCCGGATGGACGACACGAGCATTCAATCTTGTACCTACTTCAGGGCACGATGTACCCTGAGACATGTCACGCAAGACAAGTCCCTTCGGGGAGTAGCAACACCCGAGTCGCGAGCTAGTCACTCGCTTCTCTGATTTCGAGAACCCTCGGCCCGCCCGCCGGGGGTTTTTCGTTATCTGTGCTGCGCTAATTCAGTTGAACGTATGTCCCGAATGTCGATTCGGAACTAAACGATCACGCAGTCAGGGGCAACACTCCTTGGTTCTGCGGTCGGTTGAGTTCAAGTGCGAGGTCCTCGCGGTCATTCACGATCGCGATGAGGTCGGCCAGGTATTGACCCAAAGACGTCACACCTGCTGAACTCTGTTGTTCTTCGAGCGTCTTGATCAGCTCTAGCGGGATTCGGACAGTCAACGGCTTCCGGTCACCCTTACTGGGCATCGGCATCGCGTGGCCTCCTTCATCTGCATCATCGGTCCCAACCAGTGCCTATCCTGATGCAGAATCATGTTCGGCGGGCTCAGACACGCCGAAAGCGTCGAAGGAAATTACATCGATGTGAGTCGCCCGCGTCTTTGGGGCTAAGAGGCAGAGCGATTCCCGGTCTCGCGACTGGAAGCGGTGGACCGCCCAGCGGCCCTTTGTGGCGCGAGGGTGTGGAGAACTGCTGCTCGGAGAGCCTCACAGCGATGCAGTACCCTGGCACCGCAATCTGAAGACGGCAGCTGGGGGGCTCCTATGAAAGATTCGATGGCCAATGTCTTCGAGGCGCGCGCAACTATTGAAGCGATGATTCCCTCCCCGTGGAACCGCGACGCGTTCATCGACGCTCTCTCGCAATACCGCGGCCGGCCAATCGAACTTCGTGGGGTCCGGTCATCGGATAGCAGCGAGCTGTACGGCGATCTCCAGTCATCACCATGCGGCGTGTGGTGTGACTGCACGGACAAAGACATCATCCTGTACGACCTGGGGATGACAGAGCGCCATCTAATTCAGGTGCTGTGCCACGAGGCAGCACACATGGTCCTCGGTCACTCATCCGACCAGGAGCCGAACGAAGACTGGTTGCGGCTACTACTTTCCGATGTCCCGCCGGACGCCCTGCGCAGCGCTCTAGGTCGCAACCTCGTTTCAAACGAGCAGGAGAGCGAGGCCGAACTCTTGGCAGACTTAGTGATGACGAAGGTCTCGCATTTCCGCGATTCGGCCGCTATGCGATCGTTGTGGGGGACGGCATGACCAGCTCCGTTCCGGGACTCATCAGTTGGACAATCATCCTGATGTCGGTCGCAACATTCGTAGCGCGAATGATCCTGCTGTTCGGGCGTTCCGGTTCACACACAGAGCGGCTGGTGACGTACGCACTCGGTTTTGCAATCCTGGCTGCTGCCTTCCGCGAAGCAGAGGCCCAGAACTTCCTGGCAGTCCACGTCGGGCTATCCGTCGGGTTCACCCGCCAACTCGGTACGACCATGATTGTCATGGCTTACGTGCCGTTGGTCCTAGTGCTGGTGTCGTCGTGGGCACGATCTCGATTCTCCGACCGGTGGATCACGGACAAGCCAGTATGGCTAGCTGGCTACATATCCGTCCCGCTCATGCTCGTGTTCGGCACCCACGCTCGGGTGCTCGACCAATACGTCGACCGAACCGAAGGTTGGCAAACGGTCGCATACTTCTCGATCTTTTCCGCCTGGTGCGCCGCCGTAAGCGTCCCTCTCGTCTACGTCAGCGTGCGCGATCTCGTCCGGGGACAACTTCGAGGAAAACACATCGCAACATACCTAGTTCTTCTGGTCGCTGGTGCATGGGCGACGGAAGAGGCAATCTCCATCTTCGCGAGCTCGGTATTTGCCGCAACCGGAACTGGCACGTCGTTTGTCGAGTTCAGATTCGCAGCAAATGAGAATAACTTCGTTTATATTCTACTTCTCGGTGCAATTGTCGCCATTATTCGGCCCATCTATCTACTGCTCGAACTCGCAGAACTAGACCCGGCAACCCGGTCCATTCGAAAGCTCCAGCCACTTCGCGAGGACCTAGTCGCCACCTGCAAGGACGATATTCCCGGTTTGGATAAGAAGTACCACGCAGCCGCCGGATCAGGACGTATAGAGGCCTTACAACGGATGACGGTCGAGATCCGCGACTGCTTACTGGTGCTCGGACGGTTCGCGACCCCCATTGACGACCACACTGACCCCGCTACGGCTTCCGCGTTCCAAGTCGCGGCAGCTCTGGAACGAAAACGTTCCGGCGGTGCCCCGGGCGACTACATACGACTACACGCCGCTGACAGAGATCGAGACCTTATTGAGGAAGTGCGCGCGCTGAACAAGATCGCGTGTCGGTGGGAAACAGCAAAGCAATCGGCCATCTCAACCCACGCTTAACAGCGTTCAGGAAGTAGTCACATTGAGCCAGTCTCTGAGCAGTCCCCTACGTATCAAGGCGAAGGATAGGGTGCTGCCGCACCCACCCCATCGGATACCCCTTCTCGGTGATATTTGGGACCTTCACATCACCGATTCGAGTCAGTGGGGTATGAAGGGAGCGCAGCGGTACGGCGGTATCTACGAGCGCAACATTGTCGGCACCCGCGTCACGTATGTCTCGGACCCTAACCTGTTGGTCGAGATCAACGACGATCGGAATTGGTCGAAGTTTCTGGGAGTACCCATCCGGAACCTTCGAGAAATTGTCCGAGATGGCCTGTTCACCGCACACAACAGAGAGCCGAACTGGGCGAAAGCTCACGCCATTCTTGCTCCGTCGTTCACAGCTCAAGCGATGCGCGGTTATCACCAGACGATGGTCGAGGCGGCCGGGCAATTGACCTCGCTGTGGCACAGTAAGCCCGCTGGGTCGTGGATCGATGTGTCGGCCGACATGAACAAGACAACGCTTGAAATCATCGGCCGCTGCGCGTTCGGCTACGACTTCGACTCCTTCACCGATTCTGGTGAACACGTTCTGGTCGGTGCCATGCTGAGAGAGCTGCGCTACATCAACCGTGCCGCCTACTCGCATCCCCTCGTCGAGAAGACTATCTTTCGCAATCAGTTGAAGCAGCACCGCGAGGACGTGCGGATGGTGCACGCCCTGGTTGATGATGTCGTTGCAACCCGAAAAGCCACCGGGCCGGGTGGCAAAGGCGACCTGCTCGACCGCATGCTGGTCGAGGCCGATCCGGACAGCGGGGAGCTGTTGGACGACGCCAACGTGCGAAACCAGATTCTGACGTTCCTTGTGGCGGGTCACGAGACGTCGGCCGGGGCTCTCGCATTTGCACTGCACTACTTGTCGCTCCACCCTGAAGTGGTCAAGGAAGCACGCCGCGAAATCGAATCTGTCTGGACGGACGGCACCCCTACGTTCGAGCAGGTGTCGAAGCTCAGAGCCACCCGACGAATAGTCGACGAAACCCTACGCCTGTGGCCGGTGGCACCTGGGTACTTCCGAAAGGCGAACGCCGACACAATGCTTGGAGGTCGACATCCATTCGAGAAGGGTGAGTGGGTGTTCGTCGTCTTACTGCAATTGCACCGTAACGCCCTGTGGGGATCGGACGCAGAAGAGTTCAACCCCGACCGCTTCCTCCCTGAGAGGACGCGTGGTCGACATCCCGAAATCTACAGACCTTTTGGGGTAGGGATGCGGGCCTGCATTGGCAGGCAGTTTGCCTACCACGAGATCCTGATCGTCTTGGCGACCATTATCAAGGACTTCGACATCGAGCCGGATCCCGATTACACGTTGCAGGTGCGGGAGACCATCACGTTGAAGCCTGAGGGGCTACGCGTGAAATTGCATCCTCGGACGTGACTTGGGCTCAGCCGCGCAAAGCGCGAATCAGAGCGGCTCGATCCGAGGATGTTGGTTGCCCCCGAAACCGCAGCCGTTTCACCCCTTGTTGCCGGAACACCCTCAACGTATCGAGCTGCTCCTGCAAGTCTTTGAAGCGCTGGTCGTTCTCCGATGCTGTGAGGTAATCGCTTGAGAAGCGGAAGAAGCCAGCGATGTCGGAAACAACCGCTGCAGATGGCATCTTTTGAGTTCCGGCACCTGATCGAAGCTGCTCGAAGGCCTCAACGGAGATGTTGTGCCCACGCTCGACCAGATATTCCACGACAGTCTCGTTGGACGTTTCGGCCTCGTCGATAAGATGGAAAGTATCGAAGAGTGCGTCGATTCTGCGGTACATCGGGAATTTACTCATCGGACTGCTCCAACCGCCGTTGAAATCGTTGTTCCTGCGCTTTGGTCAGACCATCGGTTTGGCCGGCGAGCCACCGCCGATATTGCCATTCTGAGACATCAGCGGCATCGGTCGGTATCGGCTCGTCGAGGAACGGCCCTAACAGCTGGAGGATTGCGGCAAGCCCACCCGGAGAGGAACGCCGGTTAGCTTCAAGCACGCTGGTGACATACGAGCCGTAGATTGGTCGAATAGCCAGCGCCAGGCGCTCCGAGATCGATCGCAGCGATTCGTCTTCCCTGACGTCAGCCAGGTCCTGCAGTTCGCCGACAAGCTTGGTTACTTCGGCTACGGCGGCTACCGGAACCGAGAGGCCAGCAGAGGCGAGAGCGACGTCAGATCTTGCCGCTGCCGCGGGCGTGCCGCCTACTGCGACTCTCGCCGCTGATCCAGCCTCCCATTGCAACCCGATATCGAGCTTGCGAAATGTCGCCGCCCCAAGGTCGTCGCCTTGGCCCCGCTCGATTTTTAATAGCGTCGGTTCGGACGGCCCTCCATTGAGAGACACCTGCCGACGGCTGAACTTAAGCTGATCCCGCCTTGCCAGGACAGCTGCACGCAGGCGTTCTGCGGCGCTCCCACCCATGCTGCCTGCTTTCATTTCGGCATTTGCGTACAACTTGCGAGTTACACCGCCCCGTGCCACTCGAAGAGTATATGTAAATCTTCTGGTTTAAGGTCGAACCGCTGGTCAAAGTGATCAAATCCCATCAACATGCAGACAACCTCAACCACTTGCGTGAGGGGAATACTTGCGTATGGTTTGCGTATGCGCAACGGGGGCGGGGGTTTGTCGGCGGTGACCATGAGGGTGTTACCCGAGCGCCTTCCACACTTTTCACTGCCTGGTTCGACCCCTCTCGAACGCCTCGGCGACAGCCACATCCGGGAGCTTCAACTCGACGGCAATCCGTGCACACACGGCGTCAGTCAGCGACGCATGCCCGCGCTCGAGCGCCGCAAGCAGCGGTGTCGAAATTCCTGCACGCTGGGCAAGTTGAGCTTGCGTCCAACCGGCGAGCTCGCGGAGATTAACGAGCTTGCACTCGGTCTCGGGTATGTGAATCAGCTCGGCCATCTCAAGGCCCAGTACCTGCGCGACGCGCTGAAGTCGGTCCACCTGAGGTGTCGATCGTCCCACCTCCCAGGCCGATATGGATGCCGAGCTGACAGACGCCCGCAGAGCCAGTTCCCCTTGAGAGAAGCCCTTGTTCAGTCTCGCCTCAAGGAGCCGCGAAGGCACAAACCCCTCCAAAGGGCGTCGACTCATCCTGGGCACCCGAACATAACGATCCATGCTGCCCGACCCCTGCTCTGTTGTCACAAACTGTCGCTATACACTGTTGCTATAAACCGTTATGATAAACGAGATAGGTGGATCACCTTCTCAGCCCTCGCGGGGACTTGAAGCAAAGTTCACATGATCTTGCACAGACCGTTGTCTGAGCGATGCGGTCCGGGGAAGCAGCAGAACCCTGCACATCCGGATTGCAGAGGAACCCTCAGCGCCATCGTTGATTGGCGTCTCTGGCGGCGCTGAGGGTTCTTTTCTCCATCGAGCTCCAAGTCCAATCACTGATCTAGGCAAGCGCGGGCTGGCACCCACGCTTCGCCGTAAACGAACTGCAATCGGTTCGGGAGGACGACTATGACATCTTCTCATCCAGGCACGTTGCTCCAGCTCAATCCTGGCTGTAACCCGCAGCTTTGCCCGGCGACGACCGCGACAATCCTCGACTTCGTCGTGTGCTCACTGCCCGAGGGCTCCCATGAGACCCACCAGCTGCGGTGCGAGACGACCGGTGAACTCCTTGGTGAGTGGACCGACGCGGACAAAACGTTTCGCCTGCCCGCCAACGAACTCCAGGGCGATCTCGAGTTCAGTCACGTGGCCTGACCCCCAGTCTCGACTGGGGGTCCCGCCTGACACCCAGTCGAGAGCTACAGCGACAGTCCGACTCCTGAGACTGCGCCGTAGCTCATTTGGTGGACCGGCGCGAGGGTCGCACGGTGACGCTTCGACCGCTCATCGTGTGCCGAACTGCGCGACCCCGCCGGGACATCGAACCAATACCCACACCTCAACTGACAGAAAGGAATACGCCCGATGCTTTGGATCTTCACGCCCAAGGCATCAACCGTCGTCCGCGCTGAGGGTTCACCCGAAGGCTGACCCTCGTTTTCGGTCGTTTCCCAGCGCGGACGGTGGTGGTTCCACCATCAACTACTCCTGCCACACATCACCCAATACCGCTGCATCGCAGCGCCTTACGAAAGGCACCACCAGTCATGTCTCCTCAGCAAGGAATCGGTGGGCGTCATCGCCGCCGCAGGGAACGGGCACTCGTTCTCACTGCCGTGCCGGTCGCCGTCGCACTGGCGTGGGGCACCGCGACCGCCCACGCGGCACCGCAGGACTTCGTGACCGCCCCCGACACCGCGCAGTCCGGAACCACCGACACCACCCCCGTCGCGCCGCCGCCGGCCCCGACCAGTGAACGTCCGTTCCTGCCCGGCTACCAGGCCTCACCGCAGGTGCAGCAGTCGCAGTGGCGTAGCTACGACGACTACCGGTCCGGCAATCAGCAGTCCTCGTACAAGACCACCTACTACGAGCCTGCCCCCGCGCCGCAGGCGGCGCCGACCGAGGCACCGCCTGCCTTGCAAGCGGCCCCGCCGCCCCCGCCGCCGGTTCCGACGGTGCAGCGCAAGGTCATTGCACCGATCGACGCACCCGACGGCTACGTCCTGGTCGGCGGAGAGCTCGTCCCGTACGACCCGAACCTGCTCGACCGGAACCTAGTGGAACAGTTCAACAACACCGGAGCCGCTGTACAGGCCGACGGCGGAAACTGGCTCGTGGACAACGGGTTCGCCGACGCATCCCGCGCTGACCGCATCGCCGCCGGCACCGCCACCGGTGTATTGACCGGTGGCGCTGTCGGCCTCGCCGCCTCCGTGGCCCCGGCCGCGGTAATCACCGGAACCGCCGCTGCCATCGGTGGCGCACTCGGCGTCGCCGCCACGACCGGCACAGGCGCGATCGTCTGGGGCGGACCGGTCGGCTGGGTCTTCATCCCCGGTGCGGCCGCACTCGCAGGAGCAGGCGTGGGTGCTGCCCTGTCGGCACCGATCGTCCTCGGCCTGACCGGCACCGGTGCTGCCATCGGCGGCATCCTCGGTGCCACCGTCCTCGGGGGTGAGCAGCAGATCATCGAAGAGCCCGCCCCGCTCCCGGCAC
The DNA here is from genome assembly GCF_002258885.1 of Rhodococcus sp. 06-1474-1B. Taxonomy (NCBI): domain Bacteria; kingdom Bacillati; phylum Actinomycetota; class Actinomycetes; order Mycobacteriales; family Nocardiaceae; genus Rhodococcus; species Rhodococcus sp. 06-1474-1B. The sequence continues at coordinate 43,472 of NZ_NOYR01000036.1, forward strand.
CTGAAAGCGTCCCAGCGGCCTCTGCTGCGCCGTTGCTTGTCGAGGCCTCCGGTACCCAGAACACGGTCGACACCACCATCGGGCAGGCAGCAAGTGCTGCACCGGTATGGACCGAGCCCGCCTACGAGCAGGTTCAGCAGTTCTCCTCGACGGTGCTCGAGCAGCCAGCCGTTGCTGACACGGTAGCCGCGGTGAACACCGCCGTCGCTCCCGTTCTCGACCAGGCGAACGCTGCCCTGGCAGGACTGAACATCGCGGTCTGATATGCGGATACAGCCCGACCGTACCGGTGGGCGGGCTGTATCCGAAGGTTCGATCCCGTTCCTGCACTTCGACACTCGGAAAGGCCCTGTTGTGGCACCTCGAGAGACCCCCGACGACAGCTCCGATGATTGGTTCGCCGATCCTATCGTCGCCGACACAGAGACTGCCGCTGCAGCGTCCGAGCGCAGACTGACCGTCCTGACCGACCAGCACCATACCGACGTCGATCCCGACGACGACTGGTTCGCAGGCGACTCTGCGGACGACGTGGACCCAGCACGGCCAACGGACGGATACAGCTCCTTCGACGAACGGACCTCTCTACTTCGCACTGGAGGCCCCTACACCGCGCCCACACCTTCGCAGTCCTGGTGGCGTCGTCACCGCTCCGCTGTCGCCGTCACGACTGCACTCGCGGTTCTGGTCGGAGGAGGCTTGGGAGCAGCTCTGGTCCTCACCGGCGTCGGTGACGAACCGCAAGCCCCTGCCGCACTGCTGCCCGACGAGATCCTCACCACAACGGCTCCGACCTCGACCGCCCCCGCAGCGGCCGGTGCCGCCGCAGCCGATGTCACCTGGTGCCGGGGGCAAGCCGACGGTGACCCGGTCACCGAAGACAGCGACGATCTAGGCGCAGTGGCGATCTGGCGGTTCGAGAAGGCCTTCTACTTCGACCGCGACGGGTCCGCTGCCCGCGCCGCAGGGGCACCGGATGCAGTGATGGCGTCCGCACAGAGACTCCAGCAGGGAATCGACCAGCTCGAACCCGACATCGAGTTCTGCGTGCTCGCTGATCCGGTCGACGCGGGGATCTACGACGTCACCGTCGTCGAACGCGGACCCGGGATCGACGGACGCATGAGCCGCCAACGGATCACCACCACCAAGACGCCGGACGGCACGACGCTCATCTCCGCCATCGTCCCGCGCTGACCCCCTATGACCAGGCACATCCGCTGGACCCCACCGAAGAAGAGAGAAGCCGTGCACACAACCATCGACCAGGTTCGCCGCCTCACCCCGCGCCTGCTCGCCGCCACCGCAGCGATGACGCTCGCGGTCTCTGCCAGCGGAGTCGCGGCCGCGCAACCGTCCGCTACACCCACCCCGTCCGGATCAGCAACGACCAGCCGAACCAGCACCGACGGCGACTGCCCGGTGCTCCAACTCCTCGTCGTCCCCGGCACCACCGAGATCGACGAAAACACCTCACCCGATACCGATTCCGGCTTCTTCTCCCGGCTGACCGTCCCGGCGATGCGCGATGCGAACTCCGGCGACGGACCCGCTCTCGACCGCAAGTACGTCCCGTATCCGGCATCGTTCGGCGGCAAGCCAGGGGACCGCAGCTCCGTTCCCTACGCCCAGTCCGTCGACATCGGTGCCGAGAACACCACCACCATGATCTCCGATATCGCCGCACGCTGCCCCGACTCCAAGTTCTTCATCTCCGGCTACTCCCAGGGCGGCGAAGCCGCATCGAAGGTCTTGCGCGCTATCGGTGCCGGACAAGGGCCGATACCTGCCGACGATCTCGCCGGCGGAGCACTGTTCTCCGACCCCACCCGCGCCGAAGGCGAAGACGTCATCGCAGGTGGGGGATCGACCCCCGCACCGGCACCGGGAACCGACGGCGCAGCCGTGGACACCGTCCAACTCGCCCCGGCCGTCGCCGCAGCCGCCCCCGCAGGTGGCGGTATCGCACCGACACCGAAGATCGCTGGATTCGGAGCAGTGTCGGACCGGGTCGCCTCGTACTGCACCGCAGGCGATCTCGCGTGCGACACCCCCGTCGACGCACCCGCGGCCAAGCTGGTGGCGTCCATCGCCGGACAGTCCTCGATGGACACCCGCGACCCCGTCCGGATCCTCACCGACGTCTCCACCGCCGTCGGGCGCACTGCCCTGATGACCGGTGCGTCGGTAATCAACGACAACATCGACTTCGACTCCAAGGCAGGACGATTCGAGGTCAACTCATCGTCGGAGACGGTGCTGTCGAAGATGGCGAAGTACTCCGACCCGTCCGCAACCTCGACCGACGAGATGATCGACGAGGCGGTCGGTGCGGTCACCAAGATCGCGGGTATGGCTATCGGCGCGGCGATCACCGTCGCCAAGGACGTCATCACCCCCGAGACGATCGGCCAGCTCGCCACCGTCGGTCTGACCAATCCACCCGCAGCTCTGGGCATACTCGCCACCAAAGTGCTGTCCTCAGCGGTCAAGCTCGTACCCCCGGCGACCATCGACTCGGCCGTCGACGTCGCATTCAAGGAAGTGTCGAACACCATCGACGAGAACGCCGGTCTCGCGCAGCTCGTCACCGACACCTCGTACTGGAACACCGCGACCAAACACGGCTCCTACGACAGCGTTCCGGTCGGATCCAAAGGTGAGACCCCCGTCGAGCTGACCGTGCGGTGGATCGTCGCACTCGCCGCCGACCTGACCGGCGATCAGAGCCTCGCAGACAAGGTCGGGGCAGTGATCGAACAAGGCGCGGCCCTGTTCGCCACCACCGACACCGTACGCAGCGCCGGGAGCATCCTCGCTACCCACGCCACCGTCGGAACCACCGGCACCGCCACGACGACCACAGCGGCCACCACAGCGACCCCCACCGTTTCTGCCGCTGTGCCAACCACCGTCTCACCAACCACCACTCGGTGACCGAGAACGCCGGAGAAGGAGGTGCGCCCGACATGGCCGCACAACCAGCAGAGCGCCGTGACTACGACCGAGACGACGAACCATCTGTCACCCCGGCCGGACTGCGGATACCACCGCAATCCCGGCAGGCACCGATACACGACAACCCGGTCTCACCATCGGTCCACGGTCGCCAGCCCGCGATGTGGCTCCTCGCCGCTCACGGGCGCTCCGGCGCAGGCACACTCGCTCAGATCTGGGCCCCGGCGGGCGACGCCCGCCGGGGCTGGCCCGCCCGCGACCGGCACCCGCACGTCGTGGTCGTCGCGCGCACCGACCGCGCCGGCCTCGACGCTGCACACGATCTGCTCCTGCAAGCAGCCGCAGGACTGACCGGCGGCTGCACCCTCCTCGGACTCGCTCTGGTTCCCGACGCACCAGGCCCACTCCCGAAGACCCTGCGCCGCTGGGCCGATGTCGTCGCCTCCGCAGCCCCGGCGGTCTGGCGGATCCCGTACGTCGAGGATCTGCGCACCCACAGACAGCACGAGCTCGCGATCTGGACACCCTCCGAGCCCGACCCACCCCCACCCGGGCGGATGCGGGCACCCGCCCCTTCGACCACCACGCCACACCACGAACTCGCCGTGATCGGGCGGGAAATCTTCGCTGCCGCCCGCATCGCCGCAGGCCACTGAACCGCAATACCACTCACCCTCACAGAAAGAGATCAACCATGATCACTACCCTCGCCGCGTCGACAACCACCTTCCTCGCACAGAACATCGGTGATGTCAGCCCCCAAGCACCGGACGGCCGCACCGGGGAGAAGATCTTGACCCTGCTGTCCTGGCTGATGTGGGGCTGCATCATCGCCGCCGTCGCCGGAATCATGATCTGCGGCGCGATGCTCGCCTACGAGAAGATCTCCGGCGGTGGCCAAGGCGGTGCCACCGGCAAACTCGTCGGCGGCTTGTTCGGGTCCATTGTCATCGGTGGTGCCGCCGGCCTGGTCAACATGCTCGTCCTATGACCGCCTTGAACTGGACCTTGTGGGGGGGTGTTCATCGCCTCGATCAGCGCGATGGTGATCAGCGGAGGTGTGGTCGCCGTCGACAAGACCATCTGCAGCCGACACGACCGCGCGACCACAGTCCTGCTGGTCTCGACCGTGGTCGGCACTGTCTCCGCAGGTATCGGCGCGGTGATCGCATGACCGGTCACACCGGCGCCCTGGCCATCACCGTGCTCTGTTCGTTCAGCGCCTGGTGGGTGAACGTGTCATGGCCATGACCGACGTGCTCGCTCAACCACCCACCGAACCGGTCGAATGGCCCGACGAGGTGTGGCAGCCGATCATGACGGGCCTGTCGTGGCTGCTCTGGTTCGCCATCATCACCTGCATCGCAGCACTGTTCGTGTGCGGGGCCGTGTTCGTCAACCAGCGCAAGTCCACCGGAACACAGATGGTCGAGGACGCGACCCTGGCCCGCATCCTGATCTGCGCCGCCATCATCGGATCCGCATCCGGAATCGCTCAAGCCGTCCTCGCCTGAGAAACCCACATTCGCTGCACCCGAACTACATTCGACCCGAAAGGCCTCACCTGATGACCGTCTCCCGCACACTCCGGATCGCCGCGACAGCGGCGACCGTCCTCGCACTCGCTGCGTGCGGATCCGGCAACGACGACGCCCCTACCGCCACCCCGGACGCAGCACCCGATCTGCGCTCCGCCCCGGCCGAACTGACCTGGCGCGAGGTCGCGGGAGTGTCTGTGCCGACCTCACGGATCGACGGGCCCTTCGCCGGAACATCGGTGAACCGCAGCGGATACGCACAAACCCCGCAAGGCGCTGTCCTGGCCGCGATCAACGGACAGACCGCACTCGCCGTCGCCGACGACCGCGCCTGGCCGGACGTGGTCAACACCGTCACCGCACCCGGACCGGGCCGCGACGAATTCGCGGCCGCCCGCACCGCCGTCACCGTCTCCGGATCGGTCCCCGCCGACGCGGCACCGAAGTTCGTCGGGTTCGAGGTCACCGACTACAGCGACGACCCGCTCTCAGCGGCAGTGTCGGTCGCCCAAACCATCGGTACCGACACCCAGCTCTATGCCTACCCGGTTGCGCTGCAATGGATATCGGATGACTGGCGGATCGTCCTACCGACCGCCGAGGAGAACATCGACGCCGTCGAACTGGACTCCATCGACGGCTACACCACCCTGGAGCGCACCTCATGAGCCGCCGCATCCGCACCATCCTGATCGGCGTTGCGGCGCTCGTCGTCGTCGCAATCGTCGGTGCGATCGTCTTCATCGTCCCGAACATGAACGACGACGACACCCCACCGGCCACGGCTGCACCGTCGACCACCGAACCCACGCCCAGCGACCCGTCCGGATCGGGCAGCAACGGCCAACGAGGTTTCGGCACACCCGTCGTCGACGTACTCGGCCGCAAGGTCACCGTCCCCAACAACCCGATCGGGCAGCCTCTGCCACAGACCGCTCCGGAACCGCGGATCGAATGCACTCCGACCAACACACCCGTCACCTCACCGGCCGGAGTACAGATCCAACAGACCGCCTCACTTCCGCTGCTGGTCTCGACCACAGACGGACCCACCGCGGTGACCGGCAACGTACCCACCGGTTACACACAGACTCCCCAGGGGGCAGCCCTGGCCGGGTGGAATTGGGTGGCAACGACGTACGGTCCCGGTCCGGTGGCAAAAGACGCCTACGAGCTCCTCACGGTGCACACCGACGAACTCGATCGCGGTGCCGCTGCCGAAGCGTGGGACTCGCCCGGTCAAGACGCCGCCACTGGTTTTCCCGCTCCGGTGGCGTTCCGTATCGGAAGTTGCACTTCTGATTTCGCGTCAGTCGAATTCGCCATCGAAGTTCCCATCGACGACAACGGGCAACGCCGCACCACCCCTGTCTACACAGTCCTGCGCACGTCGATGTTCTACGACGGCGGTACCTGGAGGAGCCGGCTCGACAAACGCTCCGTCGCCACCGACACCGACATCACCGACATCAGTTCCTTCACTCCCTGGAGCTTCGCGTGACGCGCCCGAACGTCTTCGAGCGAATCCGACGCGGTGCGATTCGGTTCCTTCTTCTCGCGGTGGTCACCGTCGCGATCATCGCGGGAAGCAACGCCGTCGCGTACGCCCAGGACCCACCGCCCGTTCCTGGAATCGCAGATATCGCAAACCAAGGCAACGACTTTCAGAAGGATCGCCGGGAATGCCTGGACAAGGCGCGCGAGGACTCGACCTGGATCGGTGACCAACTCAACAGCGTGACCGGTGACGCACTCCCTCAGGTGTTCTGCCTCTCCAACTCGTTCGAGGACAATCCCGGTGACGCGATCTCCACTGCCGTCTCCTCCGCATCGTCCGCGTTCTGGGGTGACCCCGTCGGTGACTTCACCAAAGCCGTGATGGAAGGCAACAGCCAGGCATTCCGCACCGTCATGACCTTCTGGATGTCCTCGGGCATACCAGGACTCGCCGCCGAGAACGCCATGTCGGGGCTACGCAACATCATCACCGGATTCACCCTCGTCGCCTTGTTCGCCTCGATCGTCATCGCGATGACCAAACTCGCCATCGCCCGCAAACAAGCAGTGATGGAAGGAGCCACCGAAACAGCCAGCATGCTGGTCCGCACGGTCATCACTGTCTCGCTGCTGCCGATCCTGGTGTTGATGTTCCACCAAGTCGGAGACGTCGCCTCGGCCTACGCGCTCGAGAAGTTCGTCAGCGGCGATCTGAACCAAAAGATCACCGCCATCACCGCGTTCGACGACAAGACCGGCCTCGGCCCGATACTCGCTCTCGCCTGCGCCGGGTTCGCGTTCCTCGGTTCGGTTGCCCAGCTCATCGCACTGCTGATCCGTGAGGCCGTGCTGTGCGTCGTCGTCGCCGTCATCCCGCTCGCCGCCGCAGCGTCGGCCACCGGCACCGGGCGTAGCTCCTACAAGTCGATGATCGCGTTCACTCTCGGCGCGCTGCTGTTCAAGCCGGTAGCGACGCTGCTGTATCTGTTCGCGTTCTGGGCATCCTCGGCGTCGAGCTCGGATCAGATCGCCACGGTCATCATCGGCTCGATCCTGCTGGCCGTCGTCGGGTTCTCCCTGCCCACCTTGGTCAAGATCGTCGCTCCCGCAGCTGAAACCATCTCCGCCGGTGGCCGCGAAGTCGGACAGGTCAGCTCAGCCGGTGGCGCGGTGATGGGCAGTACCGCTAGGGCCGGGTCGCGTGCCCTCGGGGCAGCGGCCAACACCGTCGCCGGATCCTCCGGTGGCGGCGGCAAAGGTGGGTCCTCGGGTGGGAACGGCACCGGCGCACGTTCCACCCCCGGATTTCAGGGCCGCTACAACGGTGGATCGAGTCCCTCCCACGCAGGTGCATCGTCCGGGCCGATGGGTGCAGCCCGCAGAGTCGGCTCGGCCGTCAGTTCGGCAGGACGCACCGCATCCTCGGCAGGCCTGCGTGGGGCAGCCGGGGCACTCAAAGCCGCAGGCAACGCCGGCCGCACCGCAGGCTCGATCTCGAACACCCTCGGCTCCGCTGCAGAAGGTGCAGTCGGCAACTACCACGGACGGATCCAACGATGACCACACAGCTCGAAGCGCCGTACGAGCCGCCGATCTACTCGGCCGGCAACCGGCCGCAGAGCACGTTCGCGTTCGGCCTACCTACGAAGGTAATCGCCTACGGCGCAGGATTTTTCGCGGTCTCGTTCGCGGTCCTGATCTTCGGAAACGTCCTCTTCGGACTCGCGTTGATGGGTGTCGGCGCAGTGATCCTCACCCCGCTGGTCATCGCGCCGAACGGCCGAACCCTCTACGAGACAGGACAACTGAGAATGCAATGGTTTCGCCGCAAGCACGTCGACAAGTCCACCGAATACCACGCAGGACCGCACTCGAGGATCCCCGGTGGCCGATACAAACTCCCCGGACTGCTCGCCCGCACCAAGGTCTACATGGGAATCGACCGGCACGGCAACGAATTCGGAATGATCCACAACCCCGACGATCACCGCTACACCGTCGTCTTCGACGCCCTCCCCGGCGGTGACGAAGCAATCGTTCAGCGCGACAAGGATCTCTACACCGCCGACTGGGGTGTCTACCTCGCCGATCTCGGCCTGCCCGGCGACATCGTCGGCGCGGTGGTGGTGGTGGAGAACATTCCCGCCACCGGGCTGCGGCTGGCGCGGCGAGCAGAACACGAACTCGTCGACGCCGCACCGCCGTTGGCGGCGACGTTCGTCCAGCAGTCCGCCGTCCGGATGCCGTCCGGTCGCCACCGCACCCTCGCGCGGTTGTCGATCACCCTCCGCGCCACCACCAAAGAGCGGCAGAAGGACCCCGAGGAGATGGCCACCGAGCTGGCCCGTCGTCTGCCGGATCTGTACGAGTCACTCTCCGGTGCCGGGATCGATGCCCAGCCGATGACCGCCGCCGAGATCACCGCGGCCGTGCACCGCTCCTACAACCCGTCGACCGAGAACGACTTCGAGGAACTCGAGATCTCCGGCGAAGAGCACGGTGTCGACTGGGACGACGCCGGACCGGGACGTGCGAAGACCGAGTGGGGTCACTACCGCCACGACGGTGGCGTCTCGGTCGTCTGGGAGATGGCCGCGCCTCCGGAATCGGTGTTCACAGACACCGTCCTCAAACCGTTGCTGCAGCCGCACGACGACCTCCCGCGCAAGCGCCTCACTCTCGTCTACCGCCCCTACACCGCCGGGGACGCCGCGAAGAAGGTCGACAAGCAGCACCGAGACGCGCTGCACGCGATCAATTCTCGCGGCAACAAGATCACCTCCGCCGGGTCGGAGAAGCGCCACGAGATCGCCGAGCAGGCACGCCGGGAAATGGTCTCCGGAGCCGGATACGAACGCTATTCGGCGCTGCTGACGATCACCGTCGGCTCGGTCGACGAGATCGCCAACGCCGCCGCCGTCACCGAATCACTCGCTGCCCGCTCCCGGCTGCGGCTGCGCCGCGCGTTCGCCTTCCAGGATGCCGCGTTCGTCGCCGGTCTCGGTGTGGGTGTGCTGCTGCCCGATCAGATCTCGACCTCGATCCTGGTGCGCCGCAGCTAGACGCTGTTCGCCCACACCGGCCCATACCCCTGCGTGAGAAAGAGACTCCCGACGATGACCATGACCGCCGACCGACCCGACTCGGGATACAGCGATGGCGACCTGCACTTCGAGACCGACACTGCGCAGCCGTCGGCGTTCGTCCGCTGGATCATCGGCGACACCGACTACGCCGCGCTCGCCGCAGCCGTCGCGACCGGTGACGCCGAAGAGCCCTACAAGCTCTCGCGACGCGGCATCGGCCTGACTCGGTGGCGCAACGAGAACCCGGTCAGCAACCAAGCCTTCATTCAAGAGGCCGCCTCGGACCAGTTGTGGCGGGAGTCGTTGTCCTCGACCACACGCGGGCTCAAGGGTGCCGGTGGTGGCCGAATGGCCACCGTCCCGGCCCCGATCGAGTACGAAGCGACCTCGGTGCAGATGTGCGGGCTCAACCCGTGGGCGATCGGCGCGGCCGCGCCCTCGTCGGGGACCATCGTCGGTCAGCACGCCATCACCGGCAACGCCGTCTCGTGCGATCCGTTCGCGTACTTCCGCGACAAGCTCATCGGAAACCCCTCGATGTTCGTCCTGTCCCTGCCAGGCCTGGGGAAGTCGACGCTGATCCGCAAGATCCTCCTCGGGGCGTGCGGATGGGGACAGACCCCCATCGTCGCCGGCGACATCAAAGGCGAATACGTCAAGCTCACCCGCCTGCTCGGCGGGCAGGTGATCACCCTCGGGCACGGCGGCGGGCACCTCAACCCGCTCGCCGCCGGGGCCCTCGGGCAGGCCGTCGTCCGCGCGATCGCCGCCCGCGACGAAGCCACCGACCCAGCCCGGATCGCCGAGCTCGACGAGCTGATCGACGTCGCCACCATCACCATCTCCACCCGTCAGATCAACGCCGTCTGCGCCTTGGTCGAGCTGATCCGCTACGACACCCACTCGGTGAAGGCCTTCGAGAATTCCTTGATCGGGATCGCGCTGCGCGAGCTGTACGCCAACGGCGGATTCTCCTACACCCACCCGCCGCTGCTCAAAGACCTCTACGCCCGCATCGACGCCGGATCACCGGCCATGCTCCAAGCGGCGTACAAGACCGATCGTGACGGCTACCGCGAGGCCATCACCGAACTGATGCAGGCCCTCGGCGCACTGACCTCAGGGCCACTCGGGGACATCTTCGCCGACCACACCACCGAACCGATCGACCTCGACGCACCGATGATCTGCATCGACGTCTCCTCCCTCGACCGCGGCGACACCACCCTCAAAGCGGCCGTGATGCTCTCCTGCTGGGCCGACGCCTACGGCACCGTGGAAGCGGCGCACCTGCTCGCCGACGCAGGCCTGGACCGTCAACGCCTGTTCCTGATGGCCCTCGACGAGCTGTGGCAGGTCATCGGTGCCGGACCGGGCATGGTCGCCCGCGTCAACGAGATCACCCGCCTCAACCGCACCGACGCGACCGGGCTGCTGATGATCACCCACACCGGCCGCGACCTCGAAACCCTGCCCACCGAAGCCGATATCAAGACCGCGAAGGGCTTCATCGACCGCGCCGGCATGGTCGTGTGCGGCGGCCTGCCGATCGGTGAGGTCGAGCGCCTCTCGGGGGAGCTGAAGTTCACCGACGCCGAAGCGGGCATGGTCACCTCCTGGTCACGAGGGGCAGCGCTACGCGGATCCGAACGCCGCACCGTCCGCAACCCGATCGGCCGCGGGAAGTTCCTGATCAAGGTCGCCAAGGACAACACCCCCGGCATCCCCATCCAGACCATCCTCACCGACGTCGAATACGACACCGGAGTCCACGACACCAACGCCCGCTTCGCGGAGTACTTCGCCGGCCAGCACCACGAACTCGACGATGCAGATGCCTACGGCAACGACTCCGAACTGGTCGGTGCGCGGTGATGCTCGCCGACGATCCCCGCGATCATCGGCGAGCCGAGTTCCCCGCCGAGACCCGGCAATGGGTATTGACCGAGTACGAGAAGTCTCGCCAGAACTACGCCTCGCGCGCCGAATGTGTTGCAGTCCTTGCACGAGCGATCGGAGCGCACGAGAACACCGTGACACGGTGGGTCAAGGACAAGTTCGGATCCTCCCGGTCCCCGGCGTCCGATGACGTCGCCGCGAAGCTACGGGCGGCCGAAGCCGAGATCGGGCGGCTCCGCAGCGAGAACCGCACTCTCACCGAACGACTCGCCGCCTGCTCGCCGCGCTCGATCACCACCCAATCCTACGGCTCGCACTCGTTCGGGGCGGCTGCGCTGTGAAGAAGGGCGGCGCGATCGCGCTGAGCGTGGTGCTCGCACTGTCGCTGTTCGTGGTCCTGTTCGTCACCACCGGCGTCCGAGAAGAAGTACCCACCAACTGCATTCCCGGGAAAGGTATCTCCGCGGCTGCAGGCGGTGTTCCGGCCGGGTCCTTCTCCAAGCCGATGAAGACCTCCGAAGCACAGCTGACGAGCCCGTTCGGGTCACGGTGGGGAACGATGCACAAGGGCATCGACCTCGCCGGGCCCGTCGGCACCCCGATCTACGCCTACGCCGACGGCACCGTCACGCAAGCCGGACCCGCCGACGGGTTCGGGATGTGGATCGTCCTCGAACACAACATCGACGGCCAGATCGTCTCCACCGTCTACGGGCACATGTTCCCCGACGGTGTCCTGGTCAAGCCTGGCGAGCACGTCACCGCCGGTCAGCACATCGCCGACGAAGGCAACAACGGCGACACCACCGGCGCGCACCTGCACTTCGAGTACCACACCGGCCCCTGGTCACCCGACAACGCGATCGACCCGCAGCCGTTCTACGAAGCCGCCGCCGAACCCGGCAGCGGACAGACCGGTCAGAGTCCACTGCCGACGCCGTCGACGACCGCACCGACCTCGCCCGCCCCGAACGGCGGCACCGCGGAAATGGCAGCGCTGCCCGCCAATGTCGGCTCCGAAGAGCACTTCCAGGTCGACACCGTCCGCGTCGCCCGCGCCATCCACGCCAAGTTCCCGCAGATCACCACCATCGGCGGGTGGCGAGCCGACGGCGGCGGATTCGACGACCACCCCTCCGGCCGCGCAGCCGACATCATGATCGACAACTGGTCCTCCGAGGAAGGAAAAGCACTCGGCGACCAGGTCAAGGACTACCTGTGGGCGAACCGCGACTACCTCCAGATCGAATACATGATCTGGCGACAGGAATACATCCCCTCCCAAGGTGAACCGAACACCATGGAGGACAGGGGATCTCCCACCCAGAACCACTTCGACCACGTCCACGTCACCACCGTCGGCCACGGCGCACCGGCACCCGGCCAGACCTACGGGCCCGTCCCCGGCGGCGGCGGATCCGCACCGAAAGCCACAGGCAACTGCACCACCGCACCCGGTGCCGGTCTCGGTGATCACGCGAACCTCGCCGCCGGCCAGATCCCTCCCGAGTTCGAGCCGTGGCTCGCCCTCTCGGCCGCTCAGTGCCGCGAGCTCTCACCCGCGATCCTCGCCGCTCAGCTCAAACAGGAATCCGGCTTCACACCGGGCCTGACCAGCCCGGCCGGGGCCGAAGGGTATGCGCAATTCCTCCCCGGAACGTGGGCGTCGTTCGGTTTCCCCGTCGACGATCAGGGCGTCGTCACCGGGGCAGCGGGGGAGGGGGATCCCAACGACATCGGCGACGCCGTCATGGCGCAGGGCCGCTACAACTGCTCGGTCGCAGACACCCTACGACCGGGTATCGAATCCGGTGCCATCACCGGCGATCCCGTCGAACTGATGCTCGCCGGATACAACGCCGGCCCCGGAGCGGTCCAACAGTTCGGCGGCATCCCGCCCTACTCGGAGACCCAGAACTACGTCACCACCATCACCGCCACCGCATCCGATTACGACCTGGCTCGATAGCCCTCACCGACCACGCACGACCGAAGGAGACAACGGCCATGGCCACCAGCACACCCCACCGCACGGCATACGAATTGGGACCCCACGACGTGCACCGAGCGCTCGTCGCGCTCGGCGTGACCGCAGTCGTCATCTGGCTGGCCTGGTCCGTTCCCGTAGCGAATTGGGTCCTACCGTCCGCAGACACCATCGAAGAGAACGCCGGCCGCCTCGAAGCAACAGAGGACGCCCTCGGCCAGGGATGGTGGGCGATCATCGTGGTCACCGTCGCCCTGGCTATCGGGAGTGTGTTGGCGGTCGGAATCGACTACATGCGGGGTAGGAACTGGACGGTCACCGCCCTGAAGAAAGCAATCGCTGTGGCATCGACTCTCCTGGCGATGTGGGCGATCTGGACTGTCAGCGTGTTCGCCGCTGCGGGAGTCAACATCCTCGGATAGAGCAACCGCCGACCCGCGCAGATGTGTCGGTACCCGTTGCGACACTGACCATCATCGAATCGAAGGAGCACAGACATGGCACACATCCTCGACCGCACCGACACCCACGGACCCGTCACCGGCTGGCTCGAAGTCATCGCCAAAGCCGCTGCACTGGGACAAATTTCCGACACCGATCCAGCCGATGCACTCGATTCCCAGGAACGCTCGAGATGAACCGCACAGCGACAATCGTTCTCGCGTGCTTCGGCATCGTCGGCGCGGTGACCATAGCCGCCGCAATCGTGTTCTTCTCACGTGGTTCGGACACACCCCCGCGTGCGGGCACCGACGCCGGAATTGCCATCGACCCCTCGGCCACGGACCCGGCCGGAGTAGCAACGTCCGTCATGTCCGGTGTGTACACATGGCAACCAGCAGTACAGGATTCACCGTGGGAAGCCCTGCACGAGCAGCGAGACAACCTCACAGGGCCGATGGCCACCGCGGCCGCAGCACGCCCGATTCCAGCGCCGCAACCGATGTCGGAGTGGTCCGCGTGGTCCCGCAGCAGCGACATCGTCACCGCAATCACCACACTCGACGGCGAGCCCTCCATAGGCACCGGCAAAGCCACTGTCCCAGTTGTGATCTCGCAGACCGTGCAGCACACCAGCGGCGAGATCACCCCGTACACCGCATACACGGCCACCGTCGACCTCGAACGCACGGACCACGGTTGGAAAGTCGCGAACTACCGCCTGGACAACGCCAGCCGGTAGAGGTGCCGGCAGACACCATCAACCGCGAGCGCAGAAGACGAGGGTACCCATGGGCCACGACAGAAACGCCACACCAGAGAAGATCGAACAAGGAGAGACCACAATGTCGGATACCAGGATCCCCGACGACGCCAAAGACCCTGCCCGTGATGAACAACCAGGTCCAACCAACGAGGCGGACCCGCACTACGGCCACGAAGACTGGGCCCCCGGACCCACCGGCCGCTGGTTCACAGCTACCGAGCTGATCGACTGGGGGTACAAGCCTGAGGCGTTAAGACGCCTTTTCGGCCCCCACGTCGAGGGACCAGACGAAATTCAAGGCTGGCTCATCGACCACGTCCAACACATCGAAGAAACCATCATCTACCGTGCCGTAGAGCTCCTCGAAAGCACCTTTCAGCCTGACCGCCTGCGAAAGATGATTCCCGCCCCGCCCGACGCAGACCAAGATCTATCGGACGCCGAAGTAGCCGCCATGGTCGATGCGCTTCCACCTACGGTGACAGCGACCGCCTCGAATTAGCGCGATGACACAGAAGGTGCGCACGAACTCGCCACACCAGTCCGCGAGAGCAGCAAGAAAGCAATTGAACAGCTGATCTCAGAAGAACGCGAGCTGTGCCTCGTCGACGCGACGACGAGCTGCACGCACTCTGCGTGATCGGGGCACCGAATCGGCGAGGGGCGGCGAAGCAACCGGGGGAGCGGAGCCGACTGTGCCGAGGCCGGCACCTGCTCGTCGTACCAATTCGGCGCGAATCCGAGAGCGTTCGCGTTCACGGGCGCGGCCGGTCTCCGTATTGCGGATGCTCCACTCCGACTCCCACGCAGCCGACCCTGGTGTCGGCGCGGCCAACGCCCGGTCGGTCAACCGATCGAGTAGTTGATCGAGCCTGTCGATCAGAACCTCGGCGAGCTCGTCGAGCACGTTATTGGGCACCGCAGCCGCGTCGACGGACTCGCACTCGCTCACACGCGACACTGTAGGGCCGACCACCGACAGGGTCGCGGTACTCAGTGGGCTGAGTTGTACGCCTCTTCGATCGCAGCGGGGATCCGACCGCGATCGCTGATCTCGTAACCCTCGTCGGCCGCCCACTGCCGGATCGCGCGTGTCTGCGCCGGATCACGCGTGGCCGGTGTCCCGGTCTTCGCGGGCGTCGCCGCGCCGGCGGGGGAGGGCTTACGCTTGCGGCCACCGACCCGCGTCGAATGCTCGATGTAGTAGTCGAGCTTCCTGTGAAACTCGGTGGCGTTCTTCGCTTTCAGGTCGATCACATACTCGACACCGTTGACCGCGAATTCGATCGTTTCGCCGGATTCGTCGTCGATGACCGACCCGTCGATATCGTCCACCAATTGGGTTGTCACTCGTTTGGCCACAGCCGAAAAACCCTTCGATCACACACAATGCCTACGGACTCGGATACCCGGCCAGCGTAACCAACGAATGTGGCGATGAGCTGCACCCTTTCAAGTCACGACATCATGGGGAGCGATATCGGATCGGATTCCTTTGAATGCGGGATGCCGTAAACGCCCCGTTGCCGATTGTTCGCGATATTCCACGGTCGCCACCAATTCCGGTGCCACCCACGACACCCCGACCGTGTCGGCGCGCGGAACCGGACCGTGCAGCGCACTGTCCGAACGAGTGCGATCAGCAAGCGCGCTCCGCAGCTCACGGCGCATCCGATCAGTGAAACCCGTTCCCACACGACCGATGTAGACCAACTCGCCCGCCTCGTCGTACGCTCCGAGGAGCAGCGCCGCCAGTGTCCCGCCAGCGCGGCCGCCCGTCGGAACCCATCCGCAAATCACGCCTTCGCGTGTGTTCCGGATCGGTACCTTGATCCACGACGGCGACCGGATCCCCGATCGGTACACCGACTCAGCCTTCTTCGCCACGACCCCCTCGATACCGTTGTCGGCGGCAATGCCCATCAACGTCTCGCCGTCGATTCCCGTCATAGTCGGCGGCACCTGCACTCGCCGCCCGTCGGCCACGCCGAGACCTTCGAGCAGCGCACGGCGCTGCGTGTAGGGCAGCGTCCGGACCGATTCGCCGTCGACGTCGAGGACATCGAAGACGAAATACGTCACCGGGGTCGACCGCAGCAACGCCGCCGACGGCCGCGCGACATGCATTCGGCGTTGCAGCAACCCGAAATCGGGCCGACCGCCCGAATCCAGTGCCACCAACTCGCCGTCAAGGATCATCGATCGACCCGCCGTCGTCTCCGACAACGCCGCCGCCACATCCGGGAACGAGGCGGATATGTCGTTTCCGTTGCGCGAGAACAGCTTCACCCGCGATGCGCCGTCGACAACGCTGACCCCACGTTGGCCACTGGAGTCCGCACGGGTTCGATCGGCTGCCAGGAACCGGTGTAAGCCCAGGTTCCCTGGTCAGAGCAACGATTCTTCTTCATTCCGTGGTCGCTCAAATTTCATCAGTTACTCGTAGATTCTGCGAGTTCCTCGCATAAGTTCACTGTTCGTGTCAGATTTCGCTACTCGTCGGCAGCGACGTATCGCTGCCGACGGCGCATCGAGTGCCGCGCGGGTCGGCAGCGGGGAACTTGCGGACGTCGAATCGCTGCAGCGGCTGGCGTCGGCGTCAGGGGACGACGAACACGACTTCTTCCGTAACACGCTGGTCGAATACGGATGGGCCAGAGATGTGGCGGGTCTGAGCCCCGCGACGTTGCAGAGAATCATGTATCCCGTGATCGAGATATGCGATTACTTCGATTGCGTGCCATGGCGATTGACCCAGCAGCAGTTCGATCAGTACTTCGCCGGTCCCGGCAAACGCAGTCACGCAACCATCCGCAAGAAGACAGTTCAGATCGACAACTACTACCGATTCCTCGAGCACCGCTACGCCGGCGAGCTGCTCCGAGCGTTCGGCGTCGGTGTCGAGTCACCGGTCGACCCGTTCAACCGGCCGAGGCACAGGGGTGATTTCGCGCTGCGGATTCCTCCCACTCGACGAGCGATGACAGCGTTCTTCGCCGACTGGAGAGACGCCCTGCCACGCTCTCGCAAGTACCACGTGAGCGCACGCGACTACACCATGGCGAAGATTGCGTACTTGTCCGGTGTGCGGGCGTCGGAGCTGTGTGCGGTGAAGATCGGCGACATCCATTGGGAAGCGGGACAGTGGGGCCGCTTCGTCGTCGTGGGTAAGGGTGCCCGCGGATCGGGTCCACGCGAACGGCAAGCTTTTCTCTTCGAAGAGGGGAGAGAGCTGCTGTGGTGGTATCTCGAGCAGGTCCGGGGCGAGTTCTGCGACGACCCGACCGACGCGGGCGCACCGTTGTGGCCATCGGAACGCTTGCCGACCGCCGTCGCGGCGCTCAACCTCGCCGTTGCACCCGCCATTCAACCCTCGACATTTCGCCGCAATCTCAAAGCTGCATCGCACCATCACCTCAACGGCCCGGTGCGCGAGCTCTACCCCCATCTGTTGCGTCATGCCTGCGCTACCCACAACTACCAACGAGGAATGCCCTTGTGGGATGTGCAGAAGATGCTCGGTCACGAATGGGCAAGCACCACTGTGGGCTATCTGGCGTCGGCAGGAGCCGACCCGGAACGGTCCGTCATCGAGTCGACACAACGCGCCGTGCGGCGCTTGAGTACGGAGAATTAGAAGATGAAATGGAATTTGCGCATGGTTGCGGCGCAACGCGACATCTGGCGTCCGACGCAGCTGCTCAAAGCATTCGAGCAGGTCGACTTCCATCCGTCATTGAGCAAGACTGCGGCCCTGTGGTCTTCGGCGCCGATCACGATCCGACTCGATGACCTGGACAAGATCTGTGCGGCGTTGAACTGCACTGTCGGTGATCTGATGCTGGCGGAAGCTGTTCACGACGCGGATCTCGACGCAGCTCCAGCACGCGCAATCGGCGATCGGTCGGGCCCTGCCGCACCCACTGCCGGGGCCCGGAAGCGCGGAGCCCGCCGCGTTCCACCTCCCAACTGATGTCGGGACGAAACCCTGCCGATGGGGTGGCGGCACGCAATGCCGCCCGGCACACCGAGCGCACGATACGGATGATCGAGCAGACACCCGCGCAGTTCCGTGACGACGTGCAGGCGTGGGTCACTGCGCTGGGCGGCCGCGGTCGACGTAAATCCAGACCGTTGACGGCAGTGACGATTGCCCTCTATCTCAATTTCGCGCTACCGGTCTTGCAGGAATGGGCTGAGACACACCAAAGTCTGCGATCTGTCGATACTGTCGACATCGAGCGCGCTCTCAGCCGTCACTCAGGGCAGTCGAGACATAACGTGCACACGGCCCTGAGGTCGCTCTTTCGCGGACTCAAACGCGAACGTCGCATCTTCGCCGACCCTGCCCGAGAGGTCGCTGGTCGGTACACCCGCAGGATCCTCAGACCGTTACGATCCGATCGCGTACATGGGCTCTTCGATCAGCTGACCAGGCCCGATGACCGGGTGATTCTGGCGCTCGTCGCGGTCCACGCGCTGACGATCGAAGAGGTCATCGGCTTCCGACTCGACCATCTCGACCGTTCGGCAGGACGAGCAACCGTCACCCGGCCACACACCCGCCACACGTTCTGGTTGGACGAGTTCACCGCCGAGGTGCTCCGCGACTGGCTGATCTACCGTCAGCGTCGGTGGCCGACGAGCACGAATCCGTACTTGCTGATTACCCGGGTGACTGCGCCTACCGCGCTGCCGGGCAGTCGCCACTACATCACCCGCCCATTCCGTGACCTCGGCATCACCGCCCGCGAACTGCGTGTCGATCGCATCCTCGACGAGGCCGCCCACAGCGGCGACCCGGTTGCCCTGATGACCGTGTTCGGTATCGGCACCACCACAGCGGTGCGCTATGTCAGGACCGCGCACCCTGGCCGATTCGACGTAGACCCCACTGCACCCTGACTCGATTCGAAGTTCAGCCAACGGACCGGTCGTCGCCGCAGGTTCGTAAACCGCTCGACGCAGCCAACGGCCTTCCGAAACATACGGGGAGGGGGTATGGTCTGACACGTTAGCCAGATACCCCTAGGGGGTATAGAGACAGTCGGAGGAGCGCGACATGATCACCACGCACTACAAAGTCACGGGCATGACCTGCGGCCACTGCGAAGCGTCGGTCCGGGAAGAAGTCGGTGCTGTGGTCGGGGTCGACACGGTCGAAGCATCAGCGTCGGCAGGAACGCTGACGGTGACGAGCATCGGCGAGCCCGACCACGCCCGGGTCATTGCCGCCGTTCGCGATGCCGGATACGCAGCCGAACCGCAAACCGCAGATTCGCCTACCGCGTAACCGCTGAAGTCGTTGCAGGAAGAGGTATTTCGCGATGAACAACCACACGCATTCTGACGTCGGAACGGCTAAGAGAGCTGGCGCGCAGTCGGGGCACGACACGTCCGAACGCAGCGCAGGCCACACCGGACACGGCGAGCACTCCGAACACGGAGGACACACAGGGCATACCGGGCACGGTGGCCATGCCGGTCACGGCGATCACGTCGGTCACGGCGAGCACTCCGAACACGGAGGACACACAGGGCATACCGGGCACGGTGGCCATGCCGGTCACGGCGATCACGTCGGTCACGGCGATCACGTCGGCATGTTCCGTCGTCTGTTCTGGATCATGCTGGTCCTCGCCGTTCCGGTGATCGTGGCATCGAACATGTTTGCGATGCTTCTCGGATACTCACTGCCGGACGCGTCGTGGATCGCCTGGGTCTCCCCGACGCTCGGCACCGTGATGTACGCCTGGGGCGGATCCCCCTTCCTCACCGGCGCAGTCAGCGAAATCCGTTCCCGTGCACCGGGAATGATGCTGCTCATCGCCCTCGCGATCACCGTCGCATTCGTCGCGTCGATGGGAGCGAGCCTCGGCCTGCTCGATCATCAGCTCGACTTCTGGTGGGAACTGGCGCTGCTGATCGTGATCATGCTGCTCGGGCACTGGATCGAAATGCGATCCCTCGCGCAGACCACCTCCGCTCTGGACTCACTGGCGGCGCTGCTCCCGGACACCGCCGAACGCGTCGACGGCGACGATGTGGTGCCGGTGTCCCCGGCCGAGCTGCAGCGCGGTGATGTCGTCGTCGTGCGCCCCGGCGGCCGAGTACCGGCGGACGGCACCATCGTCTCCGGATCGGCGAGCATGGACGAGTCCATGATCACCGGCGAATCACGCACCGTCCGCCGCAGCGACGGCGACCAAGTTGTCGCCGGCACGGTAGCCACCGACTCCGGTCTGCGCGTCCAGGTCACC
>NZ_NOYR01000013.1:0-59848 GCF_002258885.1 Rhodococcus sp. 06-1474-1B
CACGCAAAACGCTCGGCTGGAAAACTCCAGCCGAGCGTTTACGTGATCTACTGACAGGCATCTGACCATCAGGTGTTGCGAGGACCCCTAGAATCCGCCAATCGGAGGGCGGGGCTTTTTGCGTGAGTACTAGTCGTTCTGGAAGTAGCTCAGCAGACGCAGGATTTCGACGTACAGCCAGACCAACGTGATGGTCAGGCCGAGCGCGACGCCCCAGGCTGCCTTCTCCGGAGCCTGTGCGCGGATCAGCTGATCGGCCTGGTCGAAGTCCAGCAGGAAGCTGAACGCCGCAATGCCGATGCAGACGAGGCTGAAGATGATGGCAATGGGTCCACCGTCACGCAGCCCGAATCCACCGTCCATGAAGAAGCTGGCGACGAGGTTGCCGAGCATGAGCACGACGACACCGATGAGGGCACCGACGATCATGCGAGTCAGACGCGGCGTGACGCGAATAGCGCCGGTCTTGTAGACGATCAGCATGCCGAAGAACACGCCGAACGTGCCGAGGATGGCCTGGCCGATCAGTGCCGATCCGCCGACTCCGCCGAACGAGACGTCGGTGAACATCAGCGACAGCGCGCCGAGGAACACACCTTCCGCCGCGGCGTAGGCAAGCACGATTGCCTTGTTGTCCATCTTGCGACCGAACGTCGCGAACATGACCAAGCCGAAGCCGATGAGGCCGCCGCCGATCACGAAGGGGATGGCCAAGCCCGGATTACCCGAGACCAGGAAGTACGAGATGATCGCCGTGACGCTGAGCACACCGAGGGTGATGCCGGTCTTGGTGACCACGTCGTCGATCGTCATGGCCCGCTGAGCGGGCTGCGTGGTGTACGGGTCGGCCTGTGTTCCGGGATGCTGGCCGAACGTTGCGGCCTGCGAGGCTCCAGCCGTCGCAGATCCGAATGTGGCGTATCCGCCGCCCTGCTGCTTGGGCAGGTTGCGGAACACCGGGTTGCTGGAGGTGCGCACCGTGTCTCTTCCCTTCGTAAGTTCTGATCCCCACCGGGGATCTCCCCGTCGGTCATCAGTAGAACGTTCGACATCCGGACAAAAGTTCCCGTGACGAGAACCTCTACGTCGGACAAAACGGACTCTACCGGGTCGCCCCTCGACAGGCAGCCACGACCGCGTGTGTGACACCGAATCGAAACGGGCACTATGAGGAAATGGCAATCGAAGACGGACCCGACCAGACCTTGGACCAAAGCGAAAGCCTCGACTCCGACGAGGTGCGCAACGACGACGGCGACACCGTGGTCGATCCCCCGGACCACTGGAGCGAAGCCAACAGTTTCGGCACCACCGCCCGTGAAGCAGCCGAGGGCGAGAGCCTCGACCTCAAGCTCAGCGAAGAAGAACCCGACATCGCCGTCGAGGAGGATCTCGACCGCCCGATCACCGAGACCCCGGACGACGAACTGACCGAAGAACTGGTCGACCACGTCATCGAGGAGTCCGACGAGGATCCCGACATCGATTACGCGGAAGGCCAGCGTCAGGCCGAGATCGTCGAAGGGACTCTCGTCGAGGATCGTGGGCGCGACAGGGGCCAGATCGACGGCACCCCGGAAGACGGCGGCCCCGTCACCTGACGCTCTCGCATCTGGTCTTCACCGTTACTCGCTCGGGCGCACCGAGCGAGTGACGGTGAACTTGGTGTTGCGTCCCATCGGATCGGTGGGCCCGACGGCGTCGGCGAGAGCCCGACGATAGTTCAGGTGCGTGTTGAACACCGTCCACAGCTGTCCGCCCGGCCGCAGCACGCGTCCGGCGGCCTCGAACAACTTGCCTGCCCCGCCTGTGTGTACCGCAGCGCCCTCGTGGAACGGCGGGTTGCAGACGATCAGATCGACCGACCGGGACTCGAACGTCGACATCGCGTCGTCGGCCAACACCGAGATCGTGGTCCCGTTCGCTTCGGCGGTGGCAGCGGCCGACGCGATGGCCGCGGCCGATCGGTCCGTCGCGATCACCTGGAGACCGGGCCTGGTTCGAGCCAATTCGGTCGCGAGGATTCCACTGCCGCACCCCAGATCGACGGCGTTGGTTGCGCGAGGTGCCATCTTCGGCACGAACCCCAGTAGAAACCTCGTCCCGATATCGAGGCCCGCCCCGGCGAAGACCGCGCCGTGGGCCACGACCGTCAGGCCGAGGTCGTCGATTCGTTTGTCGACCGGATACGTCATCTCCGACGCCACTGCCCCGGTCGCGGTCAGTACCCGCGCCTTCTGCCGTCCCCGACCCGCCGTGACGGTCTCGAACGACCGCCCGAGGATGTCGTTCATCGCAGGCGTCATGTGTTTGTCTCGGCCGCCGGCCAGGACGACGACGTTCTGGAGAGCATGCGCCGCGATGTGCTCGGCGATCTCGGTGAGCTCGGCCAGACCTCGCGGCAACTGCATCAACACGGTGCCGACGCCGTCGAGCAGTTCCGCACCCAGCCCGTGGTGGGTGTACGTGCCGACCATCGACACACGCGCCGCGTTCAGCTCCAGAGCGCGTACGCCGGTAACAGCGTCCTGGTGCACTCGCACGTCGGTGAACCCCAGGGCCGCCGCACCCAGAGTCAGAGCGCCGTAGCGATCGCCGATCACAGCAATCGGTGCCGTGCGGTCGACCCCCAGTTCGTCGACGGTATCGAGCAGCAGACGATCTGCCGCGTCGACCGCATGCAGATTGGGTGCCTCGGCATCGGGCTCACGCCGCAGAGCTTCGAACAACGTTTCATCGGACACCCGGGCAGTATTCCACCGAACGCGACCGGCCGAGCGCGGTCGTTCCGCGCGGCAAGTGGCTATTGCGACCGATGAGGTGCATGCTCGGGGAATGGAACACAAAGACAAGAACGAGGCGCTCTTCAGCCATCCCGACGACGCATCGACCGATGCCTCGGCCGAAGCGACCAAGCCCGCCGTCTACACGGCCCTTTTCAGCGGTGCCAACGACTGACCCTCACGACAGATACCGCAGGTACTCCAGCGCCTTGGTCGCATGTACGTGACCGCGCTCGCTCTGCACCACCATCCGCACCGTACGGTGCCGATCGATCACGAACGTCGTCCGCTTCACGGACAACAACTGCCGTAGATAACTGCGACGAGCCACGTTCGAGTGGCCGCGCTCGAAATCCCGAAGTCGACGCCTACGGGCGAACCACCCGCCGCGCCGCACTCCGAACTGTTCGGCCACCGCACCGTCGGAATCCGAGAGCAACGGGAAGTCGAACGACCTCTGCAGCGCGAAATGTTGGTTCTTGTCTCGGGTATCGGTGCTGATCCCCACTCGCTGCGCACCGAACCTGCCGAACTCCGCTCCCAGATCCCGAAAATGGCACGCCTCGGCCGTGCAGATCGGACTGTTCGCAGCCGGATAGAAGAACAGGACCACCGGCCCCGACGCCGTGAGCTCGGTGAGCGCACGACGTTCACCGGAATGATCGGGCAGCTCGAAATCCGGGGCGGTCTGTCCGATTCGCATGACGCAGAGGGTACCGCTCGGCTCGCAACGAGCAGGGCCGTGGCCGTCAACCGCGCGGTACGAGCCACTTTCGCAGTCGTGCGGTGACGAACGGCATCACCACGTACACCATCAGCGGAGTGCACATCATCACTACGACCGCAGTCCTCAGGGCCACGTTCAGGTGGGTCAGATGTGGGGTGATCACGAGGTTCACCAACAGGCTGACGGCATAGAACGCAACACCGATGGACACGGCCTGCTTCCACCGCGGCGGCGGACCGCCCACGACGCGCACGGCGTCGGTCAGGTTCGACTGTGGCTCGAACCATCCCTCCACGCCGGAAAGCCGATGTGTCACAACGTCGTCCGCTATCGGTCGGCCACGGCCGAGCCAATCGCGCCTCGCCTCCGAACGCAACCACGCCTCGAGATGGTCGTGCGTCTCGAATCGATACACCACGTGATAGTCACTGGATTCGGCCGAGCTGCGCAGCCAGCCTCCGCCGAGAAAGCCCGGGAAGGTTCGCACCAGGTCGATGCCCCGGTCGGTCCATTCGACGAAGTCCGCCTCGTGTCCCTCGCGAACGCGTCGTGCGACCGAGGTCGTGACGTGCTCGAGCGTGTCGGTCATGGCCATGGGGTCCCCTCCTGCGCTCGTTCGTCGTCGATGCGTTCTACACAGACTGTGTCGAAATGGACCGAGTATCAAATCACGAACCGGATTGCAGACCGATGGCATACTGGAGCTCGCTGTGTGACTATTCGTCCACGAGCTTCCATCGCGATCGGTCTGGAGTGGACGTATGGCACCGAGCGAGACCGAATACGAACTCGACGACGTCGACCGACGGATAGTCACCGAACTGAGCCGAGACGGGCGCATGTCCATGAGGGCCCTCGCCGAGGCCACCCACATTTCCCGCGCACATGCCTACGTTCGCGTCGACCGACTCGTCGACGAAGGTGTGATCGAGGGTTTCACCGCCCGTATCGCGTACGAGAAAGCCGGATTCGGCGCATCTGCGTATGTCGCACTGTCGATTCGGCAAGATTCCTGGCGGACTGTCGCCGACGACCTCAGCACGTTCCCCTTCGTCGAGCACGTCAGCTTGATGGGCGGCGACTTCGACGCCTTGGTCCTCGTGCGCGCTCCGGACAACTCGGCGTTGCGACACCTGGTACTCGACAAGTTGCAAGGGCTGGACGGGATACTCTCGACGCGGACGTGGCTGATCTTCGACGAAGCAGTCGGCCCCGGAGCGCAGTGGTTCACGCCGAAGCCGAACAGGAGACATCCATGAGCGCCACCGAACAGCCCGCCCTCTCGGACGTCGTTGTCATCGGCGGCGGCATCGGCGGTGTCTCACTCGCGTACGAACTCGCCGCCGACCGCCGTGTCACGCTGCTCGAGCGTGAGTCCACGCTGGCGTTCCACACCACCGGTCGATCCGCGGCTCTGTTTCTGGAGACATACGGCAACAGCACGATTCGCGCCTTGACGACCGCCAGCCGAGACTTTCTGGTGAACCCACCCGACTGCTTCCGGTCGGATTTGCTCACTCCGCGTCCACTGTTGCAATTCGCGGCCACGGGACGCGGCGATGCCCTCGAAGCGATGTACACCGACGTCAGTCGCCTCACTCCCGACGCGCAGCTGATCTCCCCCACCGACGCATGCACATTCTTCCCACCGCTACGGCCCGAGCTGATCGATTGCGCTCTGTACGAACCGCATTCGATGGAGGTCGACGTCCATGCTCTGCATCAGGGCTTCGTCGGAGGTCTGCGACAGCGGGGCGGTCGGATCCACACCAAGGCCTCGGTGACCGAACTCGAGCGCCTGAACGGTCTGTGGCACGTACGCACCTCGGACGGGTCGACTCATCGGGCTCCACTGGTCGTGAACGCGGCAGGGGCCTGGGCGGATGTCGTCGGTGCGATGGCGGGGGCCCGCCACATCGGCTTGGTTCCCAAGCGCAGGTCGGTCTTCATGGTCGCCGCACCCGACGATCTCGACACAAAGAATCTGGCGACACTGAGCGACATCGACGAGAAGTTTTACATCAAACCCGAAGGCGCACAACTGTTGTGCTCGCCGGCCGACGAGACGGCGGTCGAACCGAGCGATGCCCGTCCGGACGAGTTGGAGATTGCGCGGGCGTTCGACGACATCGGCGAGGTGACCACCCTGACTGCGCGACACGTTCGTTCGTCCTGGGCCGGACTGCGTAGCTTCGTTCCCGATCGCACCCCGGTGGTCGGGTTCGACCACGAGCTCGAGGGCTTCTTCTGGTGCGCCGGGCAGGGCGGCTACGGAATCCAGACGTGCGCGGCGCTGGCCTTGGTGGGCGCGGCCGTCGTTCGCGGAGAACCGGTTCCGGCAGATGTGGCCGAGCGCGGCCTTCTCGAAGCGGATCTGTCGCCCCGCCGCCTCGGCTAGAGGCGCTGCGCGCCACTTGCGCGGAAACTCGACCTGGGCTACGAAGTTCCACTCACGACGTGAGACCTCAGCCGGCGACGACGCGTCGCAGATCGCGCACTGTCGTCCGGTAGATGTCCAGCAGGTCGGCATCCTGCCCGCCGTCGATCCGTACCGCCCAGTCGTCGAAGGCGATACGCAGGGCCATACCGGCACCTTCGACCAACAGTCGTGCATACGAACGTGATTCGTGGTCACCGAGACGCTCGGTCACCGCATCGGTGACGCGGCACAGTGTCATCGCGTCGGCCGCGAAGGCTGCGGCCCGCAGATGCGCGTCGATACCGATCAGTCGCCGAGTGCGTAGGAGTCGGTCGCGTTCCTCCTCGGGCGCTGTCGACAGTCGCTCGACTGACTGCTCGTACAACGCTTCGATTCCAGGCAGCGTGATGTGCTCGGGCGCGGTAGCGGCGAGCCACTGGTCGAAGTCGACCTCGAAATCAGGGTCGATGCCGAGAACGGACTCCTCCTTCGAGGCGAAGCTGCGAAAGAACGTACTGGGCGACACCCCCGCTCGGCGCGCGATCTCGTCCACCGTGGTCGCGGCGCAGCCCTGCTTCTCGAACAGCTCGAGTGCGGCGCGAGTGATCTCGAGCCGAGTGTCTCGGCGACGTCGCTCTCGCAGGTCCGGCACTCGTTCGCTCATCCTCGTCCATCCGTCGACTGCGGTCGTCATCCGCTGTCAACTTACCAGCAATCGTCAAGTTGACAGTCACTGTCATAATGATTGAAGCTATCTACATACGATTGCACGCTTCGATCCCATACGCGAAAGTTTGTAGACACATGAGTTCACCCGAGACCGACCGCACCCCCGACGAGCAACTCGCGCCGGGCAGCAAGCTACTGATCGGCATATTGGTCATCGCGGCCTTCGTCATGATCCTCAACGAGACGATCATGAGCGTGGCGCTCCCGACCCTGATGGTCGACCTCGAGATCACGGCAACGACGGCCCAGTGGCTCACCACCGGATTCCTACTGACCATGGCGGTGGTCATTCCCGTCACCGGCTACCTGTTCCAACGCTTCACGCTGCGTCAGGTGTTCGTGACAGCGATGACCCTGTTCACCGTCGGCACCCTGCTCGCGGCCTCGGCACCCGGTTTCGAGCTGCTTCTGCTCGGCCGCATCACGCAGGCCAGCGGGACGGCGATCATGCTGCCGCTGCTCATGACCACAGTGCTCACCGTCGTCCCGGCCCACAAGCGCGGCGCGATGATGGGTGTGATCTCCATCGTCATCGCCGTCGCACCTGCCGTCGGCCCCACCATCTCCGGAGTCATTCTCGACTCGCTGAATTGGCGTTGGATGTTCTGGCTGGTGCTTCCCATCGCGCTCGTCGCGTTCGGCATCGGAACCACACTGGTGAAGAACGTGACCGAGACGGGACAGCCTTCGTTCGATCCCACGTCGGTCGTGTTGTCCGCCTTGGCGTTCGGCGGCATCGTCTACGGCCTGAGCAGCCTCGGCCATTCTGCCGAGGAGTCCGTCGTACCGGTCTGGTTGCCGTTGGTGGTGGGAGTGATCGCACTCGTCGTCTTCGTGCTGCGGCAGATCGCCCGCCAGGAACGCGGCGGCGCGCTGCTGGACATGCGTCCGTTCCGCACCCCCACCTTCAGCATCGGACTCGGCATGATCGCGATCTCGATGATGGCCCTGTTCGGTGCTCTGATCCTCCTGCCGATGTATCTGCAGAACGTGCGCGGACTCGACACCCTCGCAACCGGCCTGATGCTCCTGCCCGGCGGATTGCTGATGGGTCTGCTCGCCCCCTTCGTCGGCCGCATCTTCGACCGAATCGGGCCGCGCCCGTTGGTCATTCCCGGAGCCATGGTGGTGAGCGCCGCGTTGTGGTCGATGACGGTGCTGGACGCACAGTCGGCACTACCGCTGGTCGTCGGTATCCACATGCTGCTCTCGGCGGGGCTCGCGCTCATCATGACTCCGCTGATGACCTCCTCGCTCGGATCCCTTCCCACCCGCCTGTACTCGCACGGCAGCGCAATCTTCAACACCGTGCAGCAGCTGGCCGGAGCCGCTGGAACCGCGTTGTTCGTCACCGTCATGTCGAACACCGCAGCAGCCCGAATCTCCGACGGGGCAACGCAGGTGGGTGGTTCCGAGGCAGGCATCCACACCGCATTCCTGTGCGGTGGGGCGGTGTCACTGGTCGCGGTGGCTGCGTCGTTCTTCATCCGAGCACAGGCAAGCAGTGATCGAGACGAGGCCGTGTCGGCGCAACCGGTGCACTGAACCCCGGCGGCATTCACACCGCGCCGTCGCGGTCAGCCGAGCGCGATCAGATCGATCGGGTGAGTCAGCAGACGACCGACGAGGGCGAGGAATTCCGACCCCTGTTGGCCGTCGACCAGTCGATGATCGAACGAGAGCGACAGTGTCGTCACCGACCGTAAAGCGATCTCGCCGTTGTGTTCCCACGGCGTTCGACGGATGGACCCGAAGCACAGGATGGCAGCCTCGCCCGGGTTGAGGATCGGCGTGCCTGCGTCGACTCCGAACACCCCCACGTTGGTGATGGTGATGGTGCCGTCGGCCAGATCGGCCGGACTGCTCTTGCCCTCCTTCGCGATACGCGTCAGGTCGGCCAGGGCACGCGCGATGTCCACCAGAGAGAGTTCGTGAGCGTTCTTGATGTTGGGAACCATCAATCCGCGGGGTGTCGCCGCCGCGATGCCGAGGTTGACGTAGTACTTGGTCACGATCTCCTGCGCAGCCTCGTCCCAGCTCGAGTTCAGCGACGGATTCGATTTCAGCGCGACGAGAACGGCTTTGGACACCAGAGCCAACGGCGTCAGACGCACGTCCCGGAAATGTGTGGAGGACCGCAGCGACTCGAGGAGTTCGAGCGTCTCGGTCACGTCGACGGTCACGAATTCGGTGACGTGAGGTGCAGTGAACGCACTTCGCACCATGGCCTCGGCGGTGTGCTTGCGTACACCCTTGATCGGAGTGCGCTCCTCCCGACCGGTCCGCCCGGATACCGACTGCTGCGCCTCGGTCTCGAGCTGCACTTCGGTGTCACTCTGCGCATCGGTATCAGTCTGCCCAGCCGTCCCGCCCTGCAGGTACGACTCCACGTCCTGACGGGTGACGTCGCCGTGGCGTCCACTCGCGGGCAGCTCGTTCAATTCGATGCCGTTGTCCTTGGCCATCTTTCGTACCGGTGGGGCCGCAAGCGGCTTTCCATTCTGCTCGTTCGGCGCGGACGCCGCGGGTGGGTCGACGCGGCCACCGCGTCGGCTCGAGCCTTCCTTCGCGACGCCGTAACCCACGAGCACCGGGACGCGCTCGTCCTCGTCCTCCCCGGACGACGTGGTCTGAATCGGGGAAACGGACTGCTGTGGATCGGAAACAACCGGTTCGTCCTCACCGCCGACTCTGATGTCGATGATCGGCACTCCCACCTCCACCGTGTCGCCCTCGGAAACATGCAGGGCAGCAACCACACCGGCGAACGGGGAAGGCAACTCGACCGCCGCCTTGGCCGTCTCGACCTCGGCGATGTTCTGGTTGAGTTCGATGGTGTCACCGACCGCGACGAGCCAGGTCAACAGGTCGGCCTCGGTGAGGCCCTCCCCCAGGTCGGGCAGCGGAAAACTCTTGATGGTGGACATCGTCGAATCCTGTTCGGTCGGTATCGGCGGAGGATGTGATCGGGGGGGAACGGCAGCTCAGTGGGAACGGCAGCGGTCCACTGCGTCGAGGATCCGGTCGACGTCGGGAAGATAGAACTTCTCGAGCTTCGACGCCGGGTACGGCGTTCCGAATCCACCGACCCGTAGCACCGGAGCTTCGAGGTTGTAGAAACACCGCTCGGAGATGCGAGCGGCTATCTCCGAGCCGAGGCCCATGAAGACCGGTGCCTCGTGTGTGACGACGAGCCGCCCGGTCTTGCGCACCGACGCTTCGACGGTCTCGAAGTCGATCGGCGAGAGCGACCGCAGATCGATGACCTCGATCGAGATACCCTCGTGTGCCGCAACTTCGGCTGCCTTACGGGCAGTGGAGACCAACGGTCCGTAGGCCACCAGTGTGATGTCGGTGCCCTCGGTGACCACCCGCGCCCGGTGCAGCGGTAAGGCGGTGTCGAGATCGTCGACACCGAGGTCGATCGGACTCTTCTCCCAGTATCGACGTTTGGGTTCGAAGAACAGCACGGGATCGTCGCTGGCAATGGCCTGCTGGATCATCGAGTAGCCATCGGCGGCGTTGCTGCAGGTCACCACGCGCAGTCCGGCGGTCTGGGCGAAGTAACCCTCCGGTGATTCCGAATGATGTTCCACTGCACCGATTCCGCCGCCGTAGGGCACTCGGATGGTCATCGGGATCTTGACATTTCCGCTCGTGCGGTAGTGCAGTTTCGCCACCTGCGACACGATCTGATCGAACGCCGGGTAGATGAAGCCGTCGAACTGGATCTCGCACACGGGACGGAATCCGCGCATCGCCAGGCCCACAGCGGTACCGATGATGCCCGATTCGGCCAGCGGCATGTCCAGTACTCGGCCGGGTCCGAAGTCCTTCTGCAGGCCGTCGGTGATGCGGAAGACGCCACCGAGCTTGCCGATGTCCTCGCCCATCAGCAACACCTTGGGGTCGTTCTCCATAGCGCGACGCAGGCCGGCATTGATGGCTTTGCCGAGCGGCAGGCTGGTGGGCCGTTCCAGGGTGGTCATGACGTGACTCCTTCGAATCCAGCTTGGTAGGAGGCGAATTGGGCCCGCTCGTCGTCGAGCAGAGAGTGTGGGTCGGCGTAGACGTTGTCGAACACCGTCATCGCCGCGGGTTCGACGGTCTCGAGGCATCCGCGTCGCAGATCGGCAGCGACGTCGTCCGCCGTCCGCTGGACCAAGGCCACGAACTCGTCGTCGAACACGCCGATTCGTCTGAGCAGCTTCTCGATTCGGTCGATCGGATCCTTGGCACGCCACTCGTCGTCCATGGCCCCGGATCGATACCTCGTCGGATCGTCGGACGTGGTGTGCGGCCCCATGCGGTAGGTGACGGCTTCGATGAGTGTGGGGCCGCTGCCCTCACGGGCGCGAGCGAGCGCTGCTCTGGTCACGGCCAGCACCGCGAGGACATCGTTTCCGTCGACCCGTACCGATGGGATGCCGAATCCCTCACCGCGTGCCGCGATCGTGGACTTGGTCTGCACGGTGACCGGTTCGGAGATCGCCCACTGGTTGTTCTGGCAGAAGAACACCACCGGTGCATGGAAACTGGCCGCGAACCCGAGAGCCTCCGAGATATCGCCCTGGCTGGTCGCTCCGTCTCCGAAGTAGGTGATGGCCGCGCCGTCGGCACCCTCGAGCTGCATGCCAATCGCGTATCCGGTCGCGTGCAGGCCCTGCGAACCGACGATGATCGCCGGCGTCGTCATTCGATATTCGTACGGGTCCCATCCCGACAGGGTCGATCCCCGCCAGAAACGGAGCATCCGAGTGGGATCGACTCCGCGGCAGTAAGCCACCCCGTGCTCGCGGTAGCTGGCGAACACGAAGTCCTCGGAGTCGAGTGCGCGGGCCGAGCCGACCTGCGCCGCTTCCTGTCCGAGCAACGGAGCCCACAGCCCCAACTCGCCTTGCCGCTGCAGCGCGGTGGCCTCGGCGTCGATGCGTCGGACGACCACGAGATCGCGATAGATCTCCTTCATCGCAGCCGTGTCGATGTCCGCGACCAGAGGTGAATACGTCTCGTTGCGGACCACCGTTCCGGATTCCTTGATCAGCTGTATCAGCGAGGTGGTGTTCATGTCCGTGGCACTCTCCGTCGTGATGTGATGTCCTTCACAAGGACACCACCGACGCCCAGCGTGCACAAGTGATGACTTCAGAATTACGCAGTGTGCACAATATCGGGTAACGACCGAGCTACAGGAAGTGCGCAATGACCGATCTCGACAAGACCGACGCCCGACTCCTCCTCGCCCTCTGCGCCAAGCCTCGAGCCACCGGCGTCGAACTCGCCACCACGTTGGGCCTGTCCCGCAACACCGTCCAGGCACGCCTCGGGCGGTGGGACGACAAGGGGTCTCTGACCCCCATCGATCACCGTATTCCGCCGAAGTCGCTGGGACGTCCGTTGCAGGCCTTCGTGACCGCTCAGGTCAATCAGCACACGTTGGCAGCGGTCACCGAGCACCTCCGCACGATCCCCGAAGTACTCGAGGTGTTCGGTCTGTCCGGTGCCGCGGACATGCACATCCGCATTGCGGCGGTCGACGCCGACGACCTGTACCGCATAGCCGGCCTGATCCTCGACATTCCTGGCGTCGAGCGGACGAACATGTCGATTGCCATGTCCGAGCTGATTCAGTACCGAACCAAGCCGTTGCTCGAACAGCTCGCCGACGACGGCCGCCGCTGAGCACCCCGACCATCCCCGCCGGGCCGATACCGACCGCATCACGCAATCTGCACGGTCCGAGCGATGCCGGTTGACCGGTCTGCGTCGTGCACGACACCCTGTGACGGACAAGACATCCGGGTAGCCGCTGCATCTGCTCCCATCCCCTGACCGAAAGAGACCGACTGTGTCCGTCGTTGCCGACCACTCTGCCGTCACACCCACTCGACATCGCTCTTCTGTTGCCCAGACCGCGAATTCGGCTTCGGCACCGGCCGCACCCGGTGTCTTCGACCGGCCCGACATGCCATCCGACTCCGCGCACGAGCGCGTGGTGTTCTGCCACGATCGAGACACCGGTCTGCGCGCGATCGTCGCGATTCACTCGACCGTGCTGGGACCGGCACTCGGCGGAACTCGCTTCTACCCCTACGCAACCGAGCAGGACGCCGTGACCGACGTATTGAGACTCTCCCGCGGGATGACTTACAAGGCGGCTGTCGCAGGGGTCGATCTGGGCGGCGGGAAGGCAGTCATCATCGGCGACCCGACCGTCATCAAGACCCCGACATTGCTCGAGGCCTACGGCCGGTTCGTCGAATCGCTCGGCGGCACGTACGTCACGGCAGGCGACGTCGGCACCAACAGCGACGACCTCGATATCGTCGCCGAAGAAACGGCCTACGTCGTCGGTAAGAACACCACCGCGGGCGGCACCGGCGACAGCGGTCCACAGACGGCCCTGGGGGTCTATCTCTCCCTGCTGGCAGCAGCCGAATCGACCTGGGGCTCCGACGATCTGACCGGCAGACGAGTAGGTGTCGAAGGCGCAGGCAAAGTGGGTTACAACCTGGTGGC
Source organism: Rhodococcus sp. 06-1474-1B (assembly GCF_002258885.1). NCBI lineage: Bacteria > Bacillati > Actinomycetota > Actinomycetes > Mycobacteriales > Nocardiaceae > Rhodococcus > Rhodococcus sp. 06-1474-1B. The sequence goes on from NZ_NOYR01000013.1 coordinate 13,178, forward strand.
GCTCCTGCGCGGAGCGGGTGCCGACGTGCTCGTGAGCGACTCCTACGAACCCGCCCTCGAACGGATCGCCCAGGACTTCCCCGGCGTCACGATCGGAACCGACATCATCGGAGCCGACATCGACGTGTACGCCCCGTGCGCCATGGGAGCAACGCTCGACGCGTCCTCGGTGGACCGGCTGTCGGCGTCCATCGTGTGCGGTGCCGCGAACAATCAACTGCTCACGCCCGACGTCGAATCGCTGCTGGCCGCCCGGGGCATCGTCTGGGTACCGGACTACGTGGCCAACGCCGGCGGCTTGATTCAGGTGGAAGGTGAACTGCGCGGACGAAATTCGGCCGAGGTGATGGCAACGATCGGACAGATCCGTACTACCGTCGCCGGCATATTCACCATGGCACGCAGCGAAGGGATCCTGCTCGGAGCAGCCGCGGACCGACTGGCCGAGAAGCGAATTGCGGCCGCCCGAGAATAGGGACCGCACGCCCGGTGCGCTCCACCCGGCAGCGCATGTACCGCGCTGGGCTCAGGAGTGGAGCGCACCGCTGCGATCTACTGCGGCGCCCGTCTACTGCAGCGCAATGTACTTGGTCTCGAGGTATTCCTCGATCCCTTCCGAGCCGCCCTCTCGTCCGAAGCCCGACTCCTTCACACCGCCGAAGGGGGCCGCGGCGTCGGAGATGGCACCCCGGTTGACCCCCACCATGCCGGTGTCGAGAGCAGCCGAGACCCGCAGAGCCCGATCGAGGCTCTCGGTGTAGAAATAGGCCACCAATCCGTATCGGGTGTCGTTGGCCGCGGCGACGGCCTCGTCCTCGGTCTCGAATCCGACGATGGCGGCAACCGGCCCGAAGATCTCGTCGCGCAAAAGGTTTGCGTCGGCCGGGATGCGGTCGAGCACAGTGGGCGTGAAGAAGAACCCGGGACCGTCGGGCACCGATCCGCCGGTGCGGATGCGGGCACCCTTGGCAACGGCGTCGTCGACGAGTGCCGACACCGTCCGTCGCTGCTTGTCGTTGATGAGTGGTCCGATGTCGGTACCGTCGCGATCACCGGGGCCGACCGTCAGTGCTGCGATTCTTGCGGTCAGCTTCTCGGTGAATTCCTCGCGAACGGGCTCGGCCACGTACAGACGGTTTGCTGCAGTGCACGCCTCACCGCCGTTGCGCATCTTGGCCAGCATCGCTCCGTCGACGGCGGCATCGATGTTCGCGTCTTCGAAGACGATGAACGGCGCATTGCCACCGAGCTCCATCGATGTCCGGAGCAGTCGGTCGGCTGCATTGCGCACCAGCAGCTTTCCCACTCCGGTCGATCCGGTGAAGGTGACCTTCCTCAGTCTGGGGTCGTCCATCAGCGGACCGGTGACGGATGCAGCGTCCGAGGCCGGGAGCACCGACAGCACACCGCTGGGCAATCCGGCGTCGGCGAACACCTGGCCGAGCAGGAGCATCGTCAGTGGGGTGTCCTCGGCCGGCTTGACGATGACGGTGCAACCCGCTGCGAGCGCGGGACCGATCTTGCGAGTTCCCATGGCCAGGGGGAAGTTCCACGGAGTGATCGCGAGTACCGGGCCGACCGGCATCTTGGTGACAAGGATGCGGCCGTTACCGGCGGGCGCAGGGGTGTACCGGCCGCCGATCCGAACCGCTTCCTCGCTGAACCAGCGCAGGAATTCACCGCCGTAGTTGACTTCACCGCGACTCTCCGCCAACGACTTTCCCATTTCCAGGGTCATCAGCAGAGCGAAATCGGCTGCACGTTCCTGCAACAGGACGAAGGCGCGCCGCAGAATTTCGGCTCGCTCCCGTGCAGGCGTTGCCGCCCACTCCGGTTGCGCCGCGGCAGCGAGATCGAGGGCCACGATGCCGTCGGCTGCGCCTGCGTCGGCGACGGTGGTCAGTTCCTCACCGGTGGCGGGATTCAGGACGGCGAATCGCGCGCCCGACTGCGCGGGGGTCTGCTTTCCACCGAGCCACAGGTCGGTGGGCAGCGAGGACAACAGCTGCTCGACGGCCATGTCAGAGTCCCTTCGAAGCGTCGCGCAGTGCGTTCTCGAGGACCGTGAGTGCGTCGTCGAGCAACTCGTCGGAGATCACCAGCGGCGGAAGCAAGCGGATGACGTTGCCGTAGGTTCCGCACGTCAACACGATCACGCCTGCCGCGAGTGCCGCCGCGGCAACGGCTTTGGTGGCCTCGGGGTTCGGCTCACGCCCACCCGGTACGACGAGCTCGACGGCGAGCATGGCCCCACGGCCTCGAACCTCACCCATGATTCCCACCTCCGGCATCAACGCCGTGAGCCGATCGACGACGATGCGTTCGATGTCGCGAGCGCGGGCGTTGAGGTCGAGGGTCTCCATCTGTTCGATCGATGCCAGCGCAGCGGCGCATGCGACGGGATTGCCTCCGTAGGTGCCGCCGAGCCCACCGGGATGCACGGCGTCGATCAGATCTGCCCGGCCCGTCACCGCGGCGAGCGGCATACCGCCCGCGATGCCCTTGGCCATGGTGATCAGGTCCGGCACGATGCCCTCGTGCTCGCTGGCGAACCAGGCACCGGTGCGGGTGAATCCGGACTGCACCTCGTCGGCGATGAACACGACATCGTGCTTGCGCGCCCACTCGGTCAGCGCAGGCAGGAAGCCGTCCGCCGGCACGACGAAGCCGCCCTCACCCTGGATCGGCTCGATCAGGATGGCCGCGAGATTGTCTGCGCCGACCTGCTTTTCGATCATGGAGATCGCACGGGCGGCGGCCTGTGCACCGGTGACGGCCGATCCGTCGGCACCGAGTCCTTCACGGAACGGGTACGACATCGGAACTCGATAGACCTCGGGAGCGAACGGCCCGAATCCACTCTTGTACGGCATCGACTTCGATGTCAGAGCCATCGTCAGGTTCGTGCGGCCGTGATACGCGTGGTCGAACACGACCACGGCCGAGCGGCCGGTGGCGTGCCGGGCGATCTTGACTGCGTTCTCGACGGCCTCGGCACCACTGTTGAACAGGACGGTGCGCTTGTCGTGATCTCCCGGCGTGAGTTCGGCCAACTTCTCGGCGACCGCGATGTATCCCTCGTAGGGCGCGATCATGAAGCAGGTGTGCGTGAAGTGAGCGACCTGATCCTGCACGGCGGCAACGACAGCCGGATTCGACGCACCGACGGTCGTCACGGCGATACCGGCACCGAGGTCGATCAACGAATTGCCGTCGACGTCGACCACGACGCCGCCGTCCGCGTCGGCCACGTACACCGGCAGCGTCGATGCGACGCCTGCACCGACGACGGCCTTGCGGCGCTCGGCCAGAGCCGACGATTTCGGGCCGGGGAACGCGGTGACGATCCTGCGCTCCTGCGGAAGTCGGTATTCGATCGAAGCCATGGTCGCACCTTTCGGGTTGGTCTCTGTGCAGCAAGTATGCGACCGCGAGGGTCGACCGGAGACTGCCGATACGTACATTCAGGTGCAGAAGCACACGCCATTTCGTCAGGCACGATTACAGTGCGACAGGTGAGTGTGCAGATTTCCTGGTTGTTGAGACAACACGACCTCCGGCTGAGTCATCGCGGCGGGCCCGAACGCAGCGGTGCCGCCATCACCTTCGCGCAGGCGACCGAGCTCACAGATCCGAGTCCGTGGTTGTCCGGCGGCGAGCTGATCCTCACGACAGGTCTCGGCTTCGACTCCGGCGGCCCCGCACTCGCGCAGTACGTCCGCACCCTCCGAACGGCAGGGGTTGCCTGCCTCGGATTCGGAACCGGTCTCTCGCACAGCGTGATTCCACGAGAACTTCTCGACGCGGCAGACGAGGTCGGGCTACCCGTCGTCGAGGTTCCCTACGACACTCCTTTCGCCGCGGTCATTCGGGCGGTCACCACGCGCATCGCCGAGCAGGAGTACGAGGAAGTCCTGCGGGCGGCGTCGGTGCAGAGCCGCATCACCCGCGCCGCACTGCACGGCGGCGTCGACGCGATCGTGCGCGAATTGGCGGTCGCCACGTCCACCTCCGTCGCGCTCATCGGACATCGCACCGAGTCGTTTCATCCGGTCGACGCGGCGGATCTGATCGCGCAGGCCCGCGAGATCGCCGCCAGTATCCGTCCGTCGTCGTCACCCGCGACGGTGTCGGTGAGCGAGCCCGGCCGCACCGTGAGCCTGCACTCGGTACCGATCACCGCCAGTGCGCCGAGCTTTCTCGCGATTCGCACAAAGGGGCCCGTGACGGGAGTCGAGCAGATATTGCTCGGGCATGCGGTGTCGCTGATAACCCTCGAACTGGAAAAGCCTGCGCGGCTGCGCGCCGAGCAGACGGCCCTCAACTCGCGCGCGCTCGGACTTCTCCTCGACGGGCATCTCCTGTCCCCCGGTGACACGCACGTACCGAGCTATCTCGCCGATGCGGCCGACGACGACTCACGCATCACCGTGGTGGTTCTCCGCGGCGCGACGGGGCGGACGGGTTCCATCGCCGATGCCGTCGATGCTCAGTTCCGCGCCCACGCACGGCCGACGTTCGTCAGGTCCACCGACGACGGCGCCGAGATGCTGCTACCCGGCGGCGACGCGAATTTCGTTGCGCAGCTGATGAATTCTCTTCCCCGTTCGGTGTGTGCGGGGGTCGGCACCGACATGCACATCACCGAGGCCCCCACCGCGCTGAGACAAGCGCGGCTCGCGTGCGCGGCGGCCGGTCCCGGTGATCGGGTCGTCCACTTCACCGGGTCGATGCTGCTGGCGTCGGAACCGGTTCGGGAATCGTTGCGTGCCATGGCTGCCGTCACCATCGCCGTACTGGCCGAGTACGACCGCACTCACACCGCGGATCTGGTGGGTTCGCTTCGAGCGTTCCTGGAAGCCAACGGGCACTGGGAAACCGCCGCTGCCCACCTGTCGGTGCATCGTCACACCTTGCGCAACCGCATCACACGATGCGAGGAATTGCTGGGGGTGGATCTCACGTCGGCGCGGGTGCGTGCGGAATTGTTGCTCTCCCTTCTGGCGGCATGAGAGCACCCCTCTGTGTCAGGATTTCGCGATGACCACCCCTCGTCCTGAACCCCAGATTTCCGTCGCCACCGCGAAGTCGGTTCGGCTCGGAGTGCTGCTGGCGGCAGTGGGCGGATTTCTGGATGCGTACACCTACGTCACTCGCGGCGGTGTGTTCGCCGGTGCCCAGACCGGCAACGTGGTGCTGCTCGGCGTGGACGTGGCGGGCGGGCGTTGGGTGGAGGCGCTGGTGTTCCTGCCGCCGTTGACGGCGTTCGTTCTGGGTGTCATGACGGCGGAGTTCATCGCGTTGCCTGCGATCGAGAGGATCGTGCGCAGGCCGGTGCGGGCTGTGCTCTGCTACGAGATCCTGGTTCTGGTGATCGTCGGGTTTCTGCCGGCAACGGTTCCCGATGCGGTGGTGTCGGTCATCCTCGCGCATGTCGCGGGCGTGCAGGTGACGACCTTTCGGGTGTTGGTGGATTCGCCGTTCAACACGACGATGACGACCGGCAACCTCCGCACCATGGCCATGGCGGCGTTTCATCGTGTGGTCGAGCACGATCGGGAGGCGGGGATCAGGGCTCGGCGGTTCGGCACGGTCATCGCCGGATTTCTCGGCGGCGCTGTACTCGGCGCGGTGTCGGTGGAGCTGTTCGCTCTGCGCGCGATCTGGGTGGTGGCCGTCATGCTGATCGTTGCGCTGGCACTGTTCGTGTTCGACGAGCGCCCACCTCGATCGGCTGCAGCGAAGCGTTAGTCGCCCAGTCGAAGCGGCGCGATGGTGTCGAAGACGTCCCCCGGGCCCGGGTTGTCCGGTGCCGAGGTGCCACCCAGGTGATGTACGACGCCCCACACCGCGTTCAGTGCTGTGTGAATCGCGCCCTCCGCCCAACCGGCGGTCCACGAGATGTCGTCGCCGGCAAGGAAGATGCCGCGGTGTCGGGGTTCGAGTTCGTCCTGCACGAAGTGGGTGAACAGTCTTTCCTGATAGCGGTAGTGCCCCGGCAGGTTGGCCTTGAACGCACCCATGAAGTCGCGCTCGGTCTCCCAGGACAGCGTCACCGGAGTCGAGATGATGTGGCTGCGAAAGTCGACGCCCGGGTAGATCTCCTCGAGGGATCGCAACATGATGTTCATGCGTTCGGTGGGATCGAGAGCCAGCAGTTTGAGCGAGTCGTCGGACCAGGTGTAGGACAGGCAGATCAGCCCCGGCTTTCCTTCGCCCTGATCGAGAAGGTATGTGCCGCGGCTCATTCGGTCGGTCAGCGTCATGCTGACCAGGTCACGCCCGGTCACCGGGTCCTTGTCTTTCCAGAACGGCCGATCGACGAGTGCGAACACCTTCGTCGACCCCATGTAGTGGGTACGTTCGATGGCGGTCCAGTGGTCGATCGGGAACAGATCGTCGTCGCACCTGATGTTGCTGAGCAACATCCAACTCTGCGCGGTCACGACCGCGGCCGCGTACGTACGGATGTTTCCTCGGTCGTCGTGGATCGTGGTGCCGCCCCCGGTGCGCCTGATCTCGGTGACGCGCGGCATCGTGGTGCCGCCGTTCACCGAGGAGACCGACGTACCCGCCGGCCAGTGCGCCAGGTCCGCGGGTGTGTCGGTCCACAACCGCATCGGCAGCTGCTGTGACCCGCCGACTATGCCGCGGTGGTGATCGTCGGCTGCGGTGATGACGACACGAAGGATTTCGAGAATGGAGTTGGGATAGTCGGTGTCCCAACCTCCTGTTCCGAAACCGACCTGGCCGAACAACTCTCGCATGCGAAACGACGAGAAATGCTCGGACGCAGCAAGAAATCCGTAGAAGGTCTGATCGTCGAATTTCACGATCAGTTCGTTCCAGATGCGCTTGATCTCGGCCGCGTCCCGCCGGCGGATGGCCCGCTGCAACGGAATCAGTTCGGCGTGCTCCTCGAGCGTTCTGTTCCATGCCTCGGCGACCTCGGCGAAGATCGGCGGGAGATCCTCGAGCTTGCGGGCGTAGTGGCTGGTGCCCTTCAGATCGATCACCGTACTGGGGGTCGCCTCGGCCAACGGGTTCGGGAACGGCGTCGTCTCTAGCCCGACGGAGTCGAGGTAGTGGAACAACGCGGTCGAGGACGGCGGAAACCGCATCGCGCCCATCTCGGCGACCACACCCGGATGCCCCTCGAACGGCACCGATCGCATGCGGCCGCCGATTCGATCCGATTCGTAGACAACCGGTTCCAGGCCGAGCCGAAGCAACTCGCGGGCCACGACCATTCCTGCGAGTCCGCCGCCGACCACCGCGACTCGGGTACCGAGTGCGGCGTCGGGAACGCTACCCAGGCCGGCCGGGTGGGCGAGGTAGTCGTCGTAGGCGAACGGAAAGTCCGGCCCGAACATGGTGAGCGGTTGTTCGTCCTCGGGCTCTATCGCGCTGTCCGGGGTGACGGGTGTGGTCATCTGTCGTTCTCCTGCTCGGCTCGTACCGGGCCTGCGGTCCCTGCGGGACGAGGTGCCGTCCGATACAGATCCGGACGTCGGTCGGAAAGGTGGGTGTTGATCGCTCGGGACCTGTCGAGGTCGGCGGGGTCCAAGTGCACCGTCAACAGTTGCTCGTGCACACCGGCTCTGGCGATGTCGGTGCCATCGGGAGCAACGGCGCACGTCAGGCCGCAATAGGTCAGAGTCGACTCGGTGCCGCAGCGGTTGACGTAGGTGACGAACACCTGACTCTCGTAGGCCCTCGTGGGAACCACGTGGCTTGCGATGATCTCGAACGGCGACATCAGACCGGTCGGGACGATCAACCATTGCGTACCCGCGTCGGCGTGCGCGCGGACGGTCTCCGGAAATTCGACGTCGTAACAGGTGAGCAGACCGCAGCGCAGATCTCCGAAGTCGAACTGCACCACCAACTCCTGGCCTGGGGTGAAGTGGGCACGATCGAGCTCACCGAACAGGTGCGTCTTGCGGTACCGCGCCAGTGACGTACCGGTCGCGTCGACGACCTGAACGGCGTTGTACACCGACTCGCCGCTGCGTTCTGGATATCCGTACACGATCGCGACGCCGTGAGCACGGGCGATCTGTGCGACCCTCCCGAAGATCGGCCCGTCGAACGGTTCGGCACGGTCGACGACGAGTTCACCGATGTCGTAACCGCTGACCGACATCTCCGGAGTGACCAGGATCGATGCACCTGCCGCCGCGGCAGCCGCAGCCGCAGCATCGAGTGCCGTCAGGTTGGCCTCGACATCGCCGGAGTCCTCCGGCCCCTGATAGAGCGAGACGGTGTTCGTCACCGATGCATCCCCGGCTTTCCGATCGGTAGTTCTTCGGGCAGTGCCGGTGCCAGTACCCACAACACTCGCGCCCCACTGCTGCTGTCGCTGCGGAAACTGTGCCGACGGCGCGGCGAGAACGTGAAGGCGTCCCCCGCGCCGAGAGAGATGTCGTCCCCGCCGAAGTCCGCGCCGGGATCGGCGTCGAAGATCACCCGTAGCTCGCCGTCGATCACGTACACGAAGCTCACGTCGAGCGGCAGCGTGTACGCCTCGGACCCACTTCCGCCGCCGTGTTCTATATGCCCCAACAACACCTGGACGCGACGCTCCCCTACCGGCGTCAGCAGATATTCGGTCATCCGTTCTCCGCCGAACATGATGCGCGGCAACGACTGTGCGCGTACCACTTCGCCGACGGGTGCGTCGTCGAACAGCGAGCCGACCGGTACGTCGAGCGCGGCGCACACTCTAACCAGGGATGCGACCGATGCGTTCACCTGATCGCGCTCGAGCTTGGACAGATACCCCTTGGTGACCCCGCAGGTGTAGGCGAGCGCGTCGAGCGTCAGCCGCTTCTTCAGGCGCGCCTCCTTCAGGCGCGCACCGATCCGTGGCGCATCGACGTCGACCTGTGCGGCTGAAGACACCCTTTTCGCCTTTCAGGAAACTTGTGTTGACAAGACCGAGCATCAGAGTAACGCTTGCCGAGCGACATGGTCGACCTTTCGACGGCCGGGCGCTCGACTGCGGAGGGACATCTCGATGAATGCGAACAACCCGGAACACACCCCGGTCGGCCCGCTCGACGCCACCAAGGTCCCCCGTTACGCCGAACCGACGACATTCGCGCGACTCCCCCGGCTCGACGAGGTGTCGCGGGCAGACGTGACGATTCTCGGCGTGCCGTTCGATTCGGGGGTGAGCTACCGGCCGGGTGCGCGCTTCGGACCCGGCCACATTCGTGCGGCGTCGAAACTGTTGCGGCCGTACAACCCCGCCCTGCAGGTCTCGCCGTTCGCACGCCAACAGGTAGCCGACTTCGGCGACATCGGGGTCAATCCGTTCGACATCACCGAAGCGCTGCAGACCGTGCACGATGCCGTGACGGACCTGCGTGCCGACGGCTCTTCGGTGCTGACTCTCGGCGGCGACCACACCATCGCGCTCCCGATCCTGCGTTCGCTCGCGCGTGATCACGGGCCGATTGCGGTGTTGCACTTCGACGCCCACCTCGATACCTGGGATACGTATTTCGGTGCGCCGTACACACACGGGACGCCGTTCCGACGAGCCAGCGAGGAAGGGCTCATCGACCTCGAACGCTCCCAGCACATCGGTATCCGCGGCCCTCTCTACAGTGAGCAGGACCTCGAGGACGACCGGGTTCTCGGCTTCCAGGTGATTCGCTCCGACGACTACGAGGTCGACGGCGTGGCCAGCATCGTCGAGCGGATGCGTCGTCGCCTCGACGGTGGCCCGGTCTACGTCTCGGTCGACATCGACGTTCTCGATCCCGCGCATGCTCCGGGCACCGGCACACCCGAGGCCGGCGGGATGACCTCGCGCGAGTTGCTCAACACGCTGCGCGGTCTCGTGGGGCTCAACGTGGTCGGTGCCGACATCGTGGAAGTCGCACCCGCATACGACCACGCCGAGATCACCGGCATCGCGGCGGCCCATGTCGCGTACGAGTTGCTGTCGGTGCTGGCGCTGAACCGGTAGCGGGCACTCACCGGCGCGGCAACACCAGAATCGGTACGGGCGAGTGGCGGATGATCTTCGTTGCCCGTGAACCGAGGAACACCCGAGCAATCGGACCCAACGGCCCGGACGATCCGATGGTCAGCACTTCGCCGTCCTGCCAGTGCAGTTCGTCGAGTGCTTCTCGCCAACTGCCCGCGGTGGCCAACTCGGTGTCGACGCGGTCGGCCGGTAACCCCACCGCGACAGCGTCGTCCACCGCAGCGGTCAGCGCCTCGCTCAGTCCACGGGCGAGCTCGGCCGCTACGTCGTCCTCGGCTCGCAACCCGATCTCGGGCGGATACATCGTTGCCCCGCGAACGACGAACGAGGCCAAGCGAAGTGGCACACCGGTGTCGCGGGCCAACTCCGCTGTGGGCCCGACGACGCGGGTGGCCTCGCTGTCGCCCGAGAACGCGCACGTGATCCGCGTCAGGACGGCCCGATCTCGAATGCGGTAGCCGCGCGGGGCCAACGCGACGGTGACCGGCGAGGAATGGAGCAACTTGTCCGCGGTGGAACCGACGACGACTTGCCCGAGAGCACCGTCGCCCGAGGAACCCAGAACCAGGATCGACGCCCCGGTGGTCTCCGCGGCCTCGGTCAATGCGGTGGATACCGAGCGGTGCGACATCCGATGGAACGACGCCGCGACATCGGGTGCGCGTTCCTCCAAGTAGTGGCGGGCCTTCGCCTCCGACTCGGTGGCCGTCGACGCTGCCCAGTCCGCGAACTCGGCGTCGACCCGGGCCATCGACGGCGTCGACCACGGCTTGGGAACCACGGTTGCCACGTCGATGTTCGTGGTCAGGGATCGGGCCAGTTGCGCACCGAGATCGAGGGCACCGACACTCCCCTTGCCGGGCGCGAAGGCGATCAGCACGCTCATTCCGCGACCTTTCCGACCGATCGAAGCGCCGAATGATGCCGACCCCACAGGAAGTAGAACGCGAGAACCACGGCGAGCCAGAGCCCGAACCAGAACCACGTGGTCCACCGCAAGCCGGACAGGATGTAGATGCACGCGGCGATGGACAGGATCGGTGTCACCGGGTAGCCCGGCACCTTGAACGGACGCTCGAGGTCGGGCATCGTCCGGCGCAGGACGATCACGCCGATCGCCACGACGATGAACGCGACGAGCGTTCCGATCGACACCAGATCGGCCAACTTGTCCAGCGGAACGAACGCGGCGAGGATCGAGATGATCACCGCGACGACGATCGTGTTGTTGACGGGGGTGTGAGTCCGGGGACTGACCTTCGCGAACGCCTTGGGCAGCATCCCGTCTCGGCCCATGGCGAACAGAATGCGCGTCTGCCCGTACATCGTCACCAGAGTCACCGAGAAGATCGAGATCACCGCGCCCGCCGCCAGAATCGTGGCCGGCCATGCCCGTCCGGTCACATTTCGGAGAATCTCGGCCAACCCGGCTTCTTCCTGCCCGGCGAATGCTGTCCACGGCTGTGTGCCCAACGCCGCGACCGCAACGACGAGGTAGAAGACGATCACCACGACGAGTGCGGCAATGATGGCTCGCGGCATGGTTTTCTGTGGATTCTTCACCTCGTCCCCGGCTGTCGAGACGGCGTCGAGACCGATGAACGAGAAGAAGATGGTGCCGGCCGCCGCGGTGACACCTGCCGCTCCGAGCGGCATGAAGTCCGAGAAGTTGCCGGAATCGAAGGCGGTGAATCCGACGACGGCGAACAGCGCGAGCACGCCCAGCTTGATGACGACCATGACTGCGTTCACCGCTGCGGACTCGCTCGCACCGCGAATGAGCAACACGGCGCACAGAACGATCAGCACGACGGCGGGCAAGTTCAGGATTCCCGGATCGGCGTCACCCGGTGCCGCGGACAACGCGTGCGGGATGGTGAAGCCGAAGAGGTTACCGAGAAGTTCGTTGAGGTATCCGCTCCAGCCGACCGCGACCGCGGCACTCGACACCCCGTACTCCAGCAGCAGGCAGGCCGCAACACGCATCGCGACCACCTCCCCCATCGTCACGTATGCGTAGGAGTACGTCGATCCCGAGACCGGCACCGCCGAGGCCATTTCGGCGTAACAGATAGCGGCGAGCCCGGCGGCAATTCCGGCGGCCAGGAACGACAGGACCACGGCTGGACCGGCTTCGGGAACGGCGAGCGAGAGCACGAAGAAGATGCCGGTGCCGATGGTCGCTCCCACTCCGAACATCGTCAGTTGGAACGTCCCGATGGTGCGTTCCAGACCACCGGGCTGCTGGTCCGGCTCTGCGATCGGTTTCTTGCGGAACAACTGCGAGCGCAGACCCGATGCGGGTCCGTTCGACGATGTCATGGTCGAGACTCCCAACGTGAAGACGAACGGTGCGGACCGAACCGTGCCGCGGGCGGTACAGCAGCCGACGCGAGGCGATTTCGGTGATTCTGCTCCCCGAGCCACCCGGTCGCACACCGAACACGCCGCGCGGTCCACGAGCTCGTTGTCGAGCCGGTGTCGGTGTGAGCGCCGCCTACCATTGACCTCGACTCGGATGGGAGACCCTCGAACACATGGCCACACAGCCGGACGCGACACCGCTCGACGCGGTGGCCGCGCAAGCGGCCTCGGACGCAGGCGGCCTGGACGTCGCGTTCCTGGGGAACTTTCTCGACGTCGTGACCGATGCGGTGGACGCAGGTGTTCCGCTCACCCGCAAGCAACTTCGGGAGTGCCGCGTACACGGCGACGAAGCAGCCCGAGCGGGTGTGGCTCTGCGCGCGTTGCTCGACCTCTACCTGTCGGCGGCGTGGCGATTGTGGCGCGAGTTGCCCGCCGTGCAGGCCGCCGCAGCAGACCCGGCTGGGGTCGTCACCGCGGGCGAGGTCATGCTTCGAGCCGTCGACGACGCCGCGGCCGAACTCGCCGAAGGCTTTCAGCTCGCCCGGCGGACCCTGGTTCGCGTGGAGGTATTGGCACGCCGCGAGTTCGTGGACGATCTGCTCTCCGGAACGGCCGATGTCGCCGGTGTCCTGGGACGTGCGCAGACGTTCGGGCTGGATCTGTCGAGTCCGCACGCAGTCGCCGTGGTCACGTCCACAACTCCGTTCACCGACGCGACGTCGGCCATCGGGCTGGTCGAACGCAGCGTGCAGGGCAGCAAAGGGGACGCCGATCTCCTCGTCGCCACCAAGCAGGGTCGGCTGATCGTGGTGTTTCCGGCACCCGATCGCGAGGCCGTCGACCACGTGCTCACCCGTGTGGGACGAGTCCTCGGTGCGTCTGCAGCCGGCCCGAGCGATACGGTCGACCTGCGCCGTCGCGGCGAATACGGACGGATACAGCTCGGAGTCGGTCGCCCACGCAGCGGCGCAGTCGGCGTGGCGGCGTCGTACCGAGACGCTCTGGACGCGCTCGACCTCGCGTCGTCGCTGGGGCTCGACACACCCGTCGTCGACGCCCGTGATCTGCTCGTCTATCGCGTTCTGATCAGTGATCGCGCCGCGATCGCCGATCTGGTCGAGACGTTGCTGACCCCGTTGACGAGCGCTCGGGGCGGAGCAGGCCCACTGCTGGAAACATTGCAGGTGTACTTCGAGACCGGCGCGAACTCGGCGTCCACCGCACGCCGGATGCATCTGTCAGTGCGCGCGGTCACGTACAGATTGTCGCGAATAAGAGATTTGACCGGGCAAGATGTGGGCAATCCCGTCGAGGCATTTGCGCTGCACACGGCAGTACTCGGCGCGATGTTGCTCGACTGGCCGCGATCCGGCCTGCACTCCTGAATCGCACCTGAGGCCGAGATTGCCGGAAGTCGGCAAGAAAGTCTGCTGAAACATGTCCGCAAAACAACCCTGCCTGCAGTAAAGCAAACAGTCAGACTGGAGTAGTTGCGGTCGAACCGCCCCACATACCGATCGAACGAGAACGTAAGGAGCAGGACAGATGTCGTCGTTGACACAGAAGTTGACCGCGTTCGCTCGCAGCCCTCAGGGCAAACAGATGATCGACCGAGCGCGCCGATATGCAACCAAGCCCGAGAATCAGGCGAAGTTGAAGCAATTGGGCACGAAGTTCACCGGTAAGGGTGGACGTTCATGAACGTCGTCCCATGGTGGGCGTGGGCCGCATTCGGTGCCGTCGTCCTGATCCTGCTGGCCATCGACCTGCTGGCGCACCGCGGCGCGCACATCATCGGCTTCAAGGAGGCCGCGTGGTGGAGCGCGCTGTGGGTAGGCGTCGCCATCATCTTCGGCATCGTGGTGTTCTTCACGCTGGGAACAACGGCCGGAGTCGAGTACACGACGGCATGGTTGCTGGAGAAGAGTCTGTCGGTCGACAACCTCTTCGTCTTCGCGCTGATCTTCGGCTACTTCAAGGTCCCCCGTGAGTACCAGCACCGCGTGTTGTTCTTCGGTGTCATCGGCGCCCTGGTCTTCCGTGCCATCTTCCTGGCCGCCGGTGTGGCCATCGTCAGCAAGTTCGCCGCGGTTCTGTTCGTCTTCGCCGCCATCCTGCTCTACAGCGCGTACAAGCTGATGAAGGACGAGGACGACTCGTACGACCCCGGCACCTCCATTGCAGTGCGCTTGCTCAAGAAGATCGTCCCCGTTCAGGACGAGTACTCCGGTACCAAGTTCTTCGTCAAGGAAGCAGGCAAGCGGGTGGCCACGCCACTGCTCGCCGTCGTGGTGGCGATCGAGGCCGCCGACCTGGTCTTCGCGGTCGACAGTGTTCCTGCCGTTCTGGCAGTGACCGACGACCCGTTCATCGTGTATTCCTCGAACGCGTTCGCGATCCTCGGCCTGCGTGCCCTGTACTTCCTGCTCGCAGGGTTGCTCGAGAAGTTCCACTACCTGTCCAAGGGACTGGCGATCATCCTCGCCTTCATCGGCGTCAAGCTGATCCTGCAGGCCGGGCACAAGGTGATCAGCACGTCGATCCCCGAGATCCCGTCCTTCGTCAGCCTGGTGGTCATCGTCGTGGTCCTGGCAGGCTCGATCATCCTGAGCCTGAAGAATCCCCCGGAGGAAGACAGCGCCGACGCGGTCGACAGGGCCGCAGCCGACAGTCCGATCGTCGATCCGACGGACGGAACCTCCACCGCCGGCACCTCGTCGACGGGTACGTCGGGTACCGATTCGCCTCGACTCGACAAGTAGTTCCGCACGACACATGCCCCGCCGGAATCGATCCGGCGGGGCATGTTTGTACTTCGCCGTGATGGGGCAAACCGTCGTCATGGCTGACAAGAACTCGTACACCGTTCCCGGACTCTCGTCGGACGTGGGCGCGCGCGTCGCAGCGATCCTGCAGGATCGCCTGAACGCCTACAACGACCTCCATCTCACGCTCAAGCACATTCACTGGAATGTGGTCGGACCGAACTTCATCTCTGTCCACGAAATGCTCGATCCTCAGGTCGAGGCCGTGCGCGGCTTCGCCGACGAGGTCGCCGAGCGCATCGCGACCCTCGGCTCCTCTGCGAAGGGAACGCCGGGCACCATCGTCAAGGAACGTTCCTGGGACGATTACTCGATCGGCCGGGCGACGGCGATCGAGCACCTCGGCGCTCTCGATCTGGTGTACACCGGGGTCATCGAGACCACCCGTAAGAACATCGAAGAGGTCGGCGAGATCGATCCGATCACCGAGGACATGCTCATCGGCCAGAGCGCCCAGCTCGAACTGTTCCACTGGTTCGTCCGCGCGCACCTGGAGAACTCCGGTGGTCAGCTCTCCACCGCAAGCGCGACCAGCGAAGTCGACGCTGCGAAGCAAGCCGGCTGACAAACATTTCTACCCGAAGCACCGGTCTCGCCGATCACGGCGAGACCGGTGCTTTTCGTTGTGACAGAGCCAGATCACTCCGTCGGACGCGCCTCGTGGCCGCTGCGACCGTGCGTTCGTCGCTGTTCTTTCATCTCGGCCTCGAAGACGTGCCGACGTCCGTCGAGCAGCTCGTTCCGGACCGCCCGCTCGTGATCACGAAGTACCGTCCAATACCCGTCGTCGAACTCCTCGACGAGCTGGAACGTCCACCGCCCCTGAGCGATGTTGCGGCCGATCATGTCGGTCTCGAGTCGCTGTGCCAACGCGTCGTGCCCGGCGTCCGACAACGCGTCGGAGGCCTCCCCGAGCAGCAGATCCGCGTGTCCCATCAGCTGATGGAACGAGTACAGGTGGCCGCGAGCGCGCTCGACGTATTCGAGTGCCTCGGACAGTTTGCCCGTGGCTGCCACGGTATCGTCGTCCACTCCGTCGGGGCGGCGGCGCTCCGGTGCCGGCGTCTCATGCGAATGTGGGTCGTTCGTCTGTGCAGTCATGAACGGCACGTACCCGCATCCCGTGCCGGCAACACGGCCGGCAGTCCGATGATTACCGACCGCGATCTCGGGTATAGCTCCCATGCACGAGCAGCACAATCGATCTCGAGGAGTTCACATGGCTGATTTCATCGACAAGGCAAAGCACAAGGCAGAAGAGCTCGTGGGCGAAGCCAAGGAAAAGATCGGCCACAAGACCGACAACGACGACCTTGCTGCCGAAGGCGCAAAGGACCAGGCGTCGGGCAAGACCAAGCAGGTCGGCGACGACGTCTCGGACGCAGCCGGCAACATCAAGGACAAGTTCACGAACTGATCCATCGATGCAGCAGAACCCCGCACCCAGCCTTCACGACTCGGGTGCGGGGTTCTTCTCTGTCACAGGCCTCCTGTCGGATTCGGCAGCGGCAACGGCCGCCCGAACATCCATCCCTGCCCCAAGCTGGCACCGAGCGCTTTCGCACGTCGCAGATGCCGACGCGTCTCGATGCCTTCCGCCAGCACGATCGCGTTGCTCGAACGAACGTAGGCGCGAATCTGTCGCATCGCCGGTCGGGATCGCAGCGGAGCTCGCACGATCGACGCGTCGAGCTTGACGATGTCCGGTGCCACCAGCGCCAGTAGATCCAGAGTTGCCGGTGTCGCTCCGACGTCGTCCATGGCCACCCCCATCCCGCGTGCGCGCGCGCCGCGGACGAGGGCCATCAGCAACGGAACGTTCCGATCCAGATCACGCTCGGTGATCTCGAGGACCACGTCGAGATCGTCGCCGATGGCGTCGAGGTGCATGTCGACGTCCTGCTCGTCATGGAAGCAACCCGGTTCGATGTTGAGGAAGAACCGCACCCTGCGGGAGTAGGCACGTTCCCTCGCCGCGCGCAGGGCTGCCGCGCGGCAGGCCACATCCACTCGGCCGACGAGTCCCCGTTCACGGGCCAGAGCAAAGACGTCCTCGGGAAGTGCGCTGCTCGGCGACGGCCACCGAGCGAGAGCCTCGTAGCCGACGACATGTCCGGTCGACAGTTCGACGACCGGCTGAAACAGCGCCGCCACCGAATCCACCGACTCGAGCGCCGCGGACGCTGCCAGCACCGCGCCGTCCGAGACGGTCACAGTGATCGCTCGTCCACCGGGGTTCGGCGTGCCTCGAGGCGATCGGCGATCAGTGCTGCGTGCAGTCGCCGCAACCCCGACGGTTTCATCGGATCGAGACCGGTGAGTTGATCCACCCGCTTGAGGCGGTAGTCGACGGTGTTGGGATGCACCGTCAGCCACGTGGCTGTCTTCTTCCTGTTGGAATCAGAGTCCACGAAGGCTTGCAGCGTCGGAAGAAGGTCGACCGAGTCACGGAGCGGATCGATCAAGGTCACGAGGTGCTTTCGGCCGAGTCCGGGCCTGCTCACCTGGTACTCGAACACCAGATCCGAGATGCGGTACGTGCCCGGCGTGTAGTGCAGCCTGCGGACCAGACTCAGGAGCTCGTACAGGTGCGGCGCCGTCACCGAGATGTCGTCGATCGCTGCCGACCCGGTCGTCGCCGTCACTGCGATCTGGCCGGCGTCGGCAAGCCGCTCGACCAGTTCGTCGACGTCGGCACCCGGAACGTCGGGCAGCAGTACCGTTCCACCCGTCGCACTGATGGATGCAATGGGGGCGATGTCTCCGTTGTGCGCTGCCAGGGCCGCGTGAATTCTCCGCAGCTTCCGTGCGGCCATCATCGCCGCATCGCCGCGCCTACCCCCTTCGTCGGCATGCGCCGGAAAGTGCAGGGCCACGACGTGATACTCCTCGGCGAGCAGCGCACCCATCCGATCGGCGATTCTGCGGGCAGTGCCGTCGCCGGTCAGCAGAGCGTCGAGCAGTTCGACGTCGTGCCGTGGACCGTTCTGCGCCAACGTGCGGAACTCGGTGAGATAAGCGTCGGACACCGCCTCGGTGACCACGTCCAGAAGCTCCATGATCAGGATCGTCCGGTCATCACCCGCCGCGCCTGCCTCCCGGTTCACCGCTGACTCGACAGCCCGTAGACCCAGCGCGCAGCCCTCGTTGATCGCGTGTTGAATTCGGCCGAGTGGCACTCCGTCGCGGGCCCACCGCGTTGCGGCGTCCCGGAAGGTGTCCATTGCCCCCGCGACCGGTAGTCGACCGGAATCGAGGACCCCTGCAGCCAGTTCGCTGCAGGTGGTCGCCATGTCGTCGAGCTCGCCCCGTGCACAGTCGCGCGGCGGCGGTACGTCCTCCGGATCGACGAAATACCGGTTCAGCATTCGCGCGGCAGTCTCTCGGGGCGTCCGCAAGCGGTCCGATGCACGTCGACCACCTGCGTACTCCTCCTGCGCCGTGTCCACACTGTCTGTTGCAGTCACCGAATCCCACCCCTCGTACTCGAAACCCGCGTCAGGTCATGTCCTTCAGGCGGCCGATGTCTGCCCACAACGCCCCTGCCTCGGTATCGAACCGTCCTTCCCCGGCCGAACCGTCGGCCGGGGTGAAGACACTCGAACCATAGTGCACAAATAAAACCTGGGGATTGTTTTGGACCGTGAACCCGGCAACAAATCCGCATTAGCGTCCGGTTCGTCGTCATTTGTGACGCCCCATCACGAATGAACGGTCACATGCGGGCGGTTTCCAAACGTGATGCGGCGCACGTTCCGGGCAGAAATCCGGGCCTACAGTTCCGACTTGTCCACTTGACCCTCGTCGAAAGTCAGGCTCCATGACCACTTCTCGGTCCACCTTCCGTGCAACGAGGAAGGCCACCACAGTCCGCGCTGCGATGATTGCTGCAATGGCATGCTCCGTTGCCCTCGGTTCCGGTTTCGCAGCACAGGCTCAGCCGGCACCCGTCCCGGTACCGGCACCGCCCGCAACCGTGCAGGGCAACACCGTTGTTCCGCCGGGGCCGACCGGCGCATACCCGAAGGCCTCGGATCAGGGCATCACGGCACCGAGCATCGATTCGGCTGCCCCCGCCACCGCGACGTACGACCCACGGACCGAGACCACCGGATACGGGCCCGATCAGAAGAACTTCCTGGCCGGATTCCTCTACAGCATCGTCAACCCCAACGGCGCACCCCAAGGTGCCAACGATTGGAACTGCAAGCCCACCGCCGCGCACCCCCGCCCGGTCGTCCTCCTGCACGGCACCTGGGAGAACGCGTACAACAACTTCGCGCGCATGTCGCCTGCCCTGAAGAAGGAGGGCTACTGCATCTTCGCGCTCAACTACGGAGACGGGGACACCAGCGTCGTCGGCAATCTCCCGTCGCTTCGCGGTACCGCATCGGTCGCGTCCAACGCGAAGGAGATCGCCACCTACGTCGACGCTGTGCGGACGGCCACGGGCTCTGCGCAGGTCGACATCGTCGGCCACTCCCAGGGTGGGCTCGTCACCCGTCAGTACCTCCGTTTCGAGGGCGGTGCCAATCCGACCGACCCGACCAAGAACAAAGTGAACACGGTCGTCAGCGTCGCCGGATCGAATCACGGCACCACCCTCGTCGGCATCGGAACTCTGGGGCGCACCATCAACAACCTGGGACTCAACGTCCTGGGAGTCGTCGGTGCCATCGCCGGGCCGGCAGCCTCGGACCAGGTGATCGACTCGCCACTCGTCAAGGGACTGGCCGTCGGCGGTGACACCGACCCCGGCATCAAGTACACCGTGATCGGCACCAAGTACGACGAGGTCGTCACCCCGTACAAGACGACGTTCCTCACCGCAGGCCCCGGTGCCACCGTCAACAACGTCACCCTGCAGGATGGCTGCGGCATCGATCTGTCGGACCACCTGTCGATCTCCGTCTCACCGCGCGCGATCGGCATCGTCAAGAACGCACTGGATCCGAAGGGCTTCCCCGCGAAGTCGATCCCGTGTGCCTACAACTCGCCCATCACGGGCCAGTAGTACACCGGTACCTCTGTTCCACCGGGGCGATCGGCCGATCGGGCCGATCGCCCTCGGCGGAAGTCCGGGTCAGTTCTGTGCTGGAGTCCACCCCAGTGCCGGACCGAGCTTCTGCGCCGTGTCGGTCAGGATCTGCAGGTAGTCCTCGTGGTCGAAGCTGAACGGCAGCGCGAACGCCACCTCGTCGACCTCGCGAAAAGATCGATTGGCGTACAACTGCTCCGCGATCTCGTCCGAGGTACCCACGAGGTCCGGTGCGAACATCATCCGAGCCGGCCCCTGCGGTGCTCCGGTCCGTGCAGTACGCGCGTGAACGTAGTCCTCGTACTTGCGCTTCTGCGCGGCGGAAGCACTGTCGGTGGGGATGACCACCAGCCCCTGGGAAACCCGCGCGTCGGCCCCGGCCGGGTGAGCCTCGCGGAACCGCGCGATGTGCGCGCGCTGGATCGCATCGAAATCCGTCGAGTCCTCGGCGCGCACCACACTGCTCACCAGAAGATTCATCGCGTTCTCCCCTGCCCACTGGGCAGAACGGAGACTGGCCCCGCCGTACCACATTCGGTCCCGTAGACCACGCGAATACGGTTGTACCCGTTCGGAATACGCTTCGATTCCCTCGGTCCCCGACCACGTGGACGCAGGTTCACCGGCTACGAACCGAAGCAGCCGCGAGACTCGGTCGTAGCCGAAGTCCTCGTCCTCGGCGGTGTCGGGATACAACGAGTGTGCGACGCGATCGAAGTGCATCGGTTGTCCCACACTGATTCCCGCGTTGACGCGCCCACCGGACAGCACATCCACCGTGGCCAGGTCCTCGGCGAGACGCAACGGGTTCTCCCAACCCAACGGCGTCACCGCAGTACCGAGCATGATGCGGTCGGTACGTTGCGACGCGGCGGCCATGACCGCGATGGGAGACGAGATACCGAACTGCAGGTGACGATGACGAAGCCACGCACTGTCGAATCCCAGCCGCTCCCCGAGTTCGATGATGCGCAGCGTCGATTCGTGGCCGACCTCGGGTGTGTTCTCGTCGAAGAGCCCGATGGTCAGAAATCCGAGCGAACGCAGGGGCCTGGATGGTTCGGGCACGTCTGGACCTCGTTTCGTGAAAGTCCGGCCAGCCTAATTCACACCGTCGTCGGTGTCGTGAACAGCGGCGGTGAGACGACGAATCTCGGTGCCGCCGCATTCGAGCAGGCCGCGGGACGCGAACGCTTCGAGCCATCCGACCATCGGCCACCGGCCCCACCGGCGGAAGAAAATCCGAGCGTTGACGACGATGTCGTCGAGATGTTCCACCGGAGGATCGGACACGGGGTGGAACTGGTGGTACGCGTGAGCGCCGCCCACCCACCGCAACCCGATGCCCGACGCGCGGGCCGTGGCCGCGAAATCCGTGTCCTCGCCCCCGTACCCGGTGTAGTCCTCGCAGAAGCCGCCGATCTCGCTCCACGTGTCGGCGTGCACGGCGAAGGACAACGACCAGAACAGATCGAAATCGTGTCCGGGTTCCACTGCGCCCGCGGGCGGATTCGGTCGAGCCGGATGCGGCGCGGTGAGCGGGATCAGAGCGTCACCTTCGAGCCCGACGCTGTCGGGTTTCAGGTAGGTCACCGGTCCGCACAACAGAGTTCGCCGACTGTCGGGGCGCAGCGCGGCGCGGCGATACCTGTCGAGCATCTCCGGGGCGGGTATGCAATCCACGTCGAGGAACACCACCAGCTCGGCACCCCGATCGAGGGCAGCGGCTGCCCCGAGGTTACGCGCTCGCGCCACCGGCAGCGGGGTCTGCGCATCCATGTCGAGAACCGTTGCCGCAGAGCCGGTTCGGGCGACCACTTCTGCAATGTCGTCATCGCCCATGGCGACCACGATGTGCTCGACGGGCCGGTCGGTGGACTCGGCCAACCCGCGAATCTGCGCGGCGAGATGATCGTGACGACCCGAGACCACGGTCACGACAACCACTTTCATCGTCGAGCCGTCCCGGACGCAGCCTGCTCGATCGCGCGAGCCGCCCGATCGGGTGCGCCGTCGGTACCGAGCAGCGACCATGTCCGTCCGCCGATGCCCAGGGCGCAGTCGGCAGCGCGTCGCCACCGATCGACCGAGGGCCACTCGTCGAGCACCGCGGCGATGGATCCGGCCGCCAGTGCGTGCGCGGTGGCAGCCTGCTCGTCGAACGGCCGGGCTTGCGGAACCACGATGGCCGGTGTGCCCGACGCGGCGACGTCGGCCACGGCGTTCTGCCCGGCGTTGGTCACCACGAGGGCCGCTGAGCACAGCACCGGCCACACGTCGTCCACCCAGTCGCCGCCCGCCACTCCGAGTGTGCGGAAGTCGAACCGGTCGTCCGCGGCGGACCACGAATCCACCAGTTCACGGGTCAACGAGGTGCCGCCCGCTGCACCCAGGACGACAACCGGGCCTTCGGTGGCCGCAGTGTTCGGTGCCTCCGTTCGTGCGCGTCCGGCGAACCGGCTGATCGAGCCCGAGTACGTCGTCTTGGCGGCGTACGGATGCAACCAGGCCGGGTCGTACACACTGCGTGACCACGGTGCGAGAATGTGCGTCGCCGCGCGGTAGGCCATCGCGTGGACGGGATCGGCCCGGTGTCCCGGAATCGCCATGACGATCACCCGGACACCCATCAGCCGCAGAAACATCGCCACTTCCACGGACACATCGACAACCACTGCCCGCGGTCGCTCACGCGCAACCCAGTCGGCGATGATCGCCATCCGTGCGGTCAGCCCGTCGACGTCGTGGGGTGCCCAGTGCACCACTCCCCCCGCCGAGATGTCGTCGGCGGCTGCCTCGCCCACGGTGTCGTTCACATCCAGCGGGAGTGCGATCCATTCCGCTGCAGCATGTTCCGGAGGCCGCGCCCGCGAGGACAGCACCGTGATCGGCTCACCCAGGCGGCGCGCAATCGCGTCGGACCGAGTGACGTGGCCTACCCCGTGGTGGTGTGCGTAGTAGCCGATCATGCAATCGCGAGACCGTGGGCGGACTCCGGTGCCGATGCGGACTCGAGGGTCGATCGGTACAGCTCCTCGTACTCGTCGACCATCCGGTCCACCGAACACACCTGCTCGGCGCGCGCCCGCGCGTCGTGCCTGTTCAACGCTGCCGCGGCGGGAATGGCGGCGGCGAGCCCGGCCACGTCGTCGGCGGGTACCAACACTCCGGACGAGGCGTCGATGATCTCGGGTATCCCTCCGCGGGCGAATGCTGCCACCGGGGTACCGCAGGCCAGGGCTTCGGCGACCACCAGACCGTACGGCTCGGACCACACCGGCGACACCAGCGCGACCTCGGCACCGGCCACCAGCGCGGCGAGGGCCGGCTGATCGAGGTGCCCGACGTATCGGACTCGATCGTCGAGCAGGGGTTCGACGACACCGTGGAAGTATTCGAGGTTGCTGATTGGTCCGGCGATGCGTAGCGACCGGCCGGCGAGCTTAGCGGCGGCGATGGCCAGGTGCAATCCCTTCTCGGGAACCAACCGTCCGGACCACACCACGTAGTCGCCGCCCGCACCGAACGGCCAGTCCTGCAGCGAGATCCCGTTCCGGATGACGATCGTCCCGGACGCGACGTCGGCCCATTGTTCGGCTGCGAACGCACTGACAGCAGCAAAAGTGTTGGCACCGAACGGAGCCAGGGCAACAGCCGACTCCAGCCACGCGAACGGCGGCGTGTGCAGAGTGGTCACCATCGGCACCGGCAGTGTGGCGGACATAGCCAACGGCAGGTAGTGCAGGCTGTGGTTGTGCACGATGTCGAACGAGTTCGACAGCGCACCGGCCAGTTCCATCATCACGGCGAGGTATGCGTGGTGCTCGCGAACCGCAGTGGGGGTGACCGCGAGATCGGCGAGGGCAATCGGTGTCAGATCCAGCGTTCGGACCGGCAACATCGTGGCATCCAGATCGACGCTCGATCCGTCTGCGGCGAACAGACTGACGTGGTGCCCACGGTCGGTCAGCGCCCGCACCAGATTGTAGACGTGTGCCTCCAGACCGCCCGCGAAAGGCTGTGCCACCGGAAAACTCGATGACGCCAGCACCGCGATGCGAAGTGGCTTCTCGTTCAACGCATCTCCTTTGTCACTGCTGCGTAGATCCCAGCGTGGGTCGCTGCGATTCGTTGTCTCTGCTCGGCCCGGGTTGCGGCGTCGAGCGCTGTGGTCCGATCGGCGTGGGCCGCCTGTACGGCTGCCACCAACGTGGCGGGATCGAACGAGTCGGTGTTCATGACGAAACTGTGAATCGGCGCTTGGTCGGCATAGAAGCCGCAATCGGACGCGACGACGGCCGTTCCCAGATCCCGACAGGCCTCGAGCCAACCCGAATGTGTTCCGAACCGATACGGCAGCACCGAGACGTCGATGGAGGACAGGTAGTCCCACAGTTGCTCGTCGTCGAATCGGGCGTGCACCCGCACATCGACGTCGGGGAAACTGTTGTAGTCCAGCAACTTCGCGCCGATGGTCGGGTCGTACCAGTGGCCGGCCGTGTCGAACACGTCCTCGTCGATGTCCAACCGCACCGTCGCAGCCGGTAGCGATCGAGCCGCCTCGACAACGGCGTCCATCACCGCAAGCGGGTCGATGTTCGCTCGCAGGTTCTTGGCGTGGACTCCGATGACGAACGAGTCCGACACCGGGCGTGGGACGTTCATTCTCTCGAGAGGCACCACGTGTGGGTGCTCGATCACCGTCGCATGCACGTTCCACCGATCGGCTATCCACGCAGCTGCTCCCTCGGTGAGGGTGATCACGGCATCGGCACCACGTATCAACACGTCCAGCTGCTCCAGATGACCGGTGTTGTCCGCGAAGTGGGGATTGTGCGCGTCGTGGACCGTGAGCACCAGGGGCTTGCGATGGGCCCTCAGGTACTCGACCGTGCGGGTCAAGTCTTCCGGTGAGAAGGACTCGAAGCCGAAGTGCACGTGCAGAACGTCGAAGCTCGAATCGGGTTGCTCGGCCAACCACCCGGCGTCGAGGAGACGAGGCGGCCACCACTGGCCCGGCACATCGACGCGAACCGGCGTCGGATCGGGCAACAGCACCACCGAGTTGCCGGAGCCGTCGGGCACCGGCTGCACGTGCTGTACGTACACGTGAGAGGAGGGTACGGACGCAATACGAATCATGAATTCCTTCGGGTACAGGTCAGA
Source organism: Rhodococcus sp. 06-1474-1B (assembly GCF_002258885.1). Lineage (NCBI taxonomy): Bacteria > Bacillati > Actinomycetota > Actinomycetes > Mycobacteriales > Nocardiaceae > Rhodococcus > Rhodococcus sp. 06-1474-1B. The sequence continues at coordinate 38,574 of NZ_NOYR01000013.1, forward strand.
CGAATCGTGCCTGTTCCCGACACGCGCATGGGGTCTGTACCCACTTCGTACCGAGTTCAATCGCGGTTGGCGTCGCAGGTTCGGCGGGGCTACGTTGACCAGAAGGATGGTCGAACACACGCACTCACACGACGTCGGGGCAGACATGGACGGGCGTACTCGCCACTACGGAGATTTCTACGGAATATCGGGGCTCGAGGCCGCGCCACGTACACCCGTCGACGATCGCCCCCTGTTGCTCGTCTGGGGTAACTGCCAGGCCGAGGCGATGCGCATTCTGCTGAGCTCGGATGCGGCGATGCCGTTTCGGACGGTACGAATCCCGCCGGTACACGAACTCGAATCCGCCGATCTGCCGCACGTCGATCGATTGGTCCGGCAGACCTCGGTACTGCTGACTCAACCTGTGCGGGAGGGCTATCGGGATTTGCCGCTCGGGGTCCCCAATCTGACACGAACACTCCCGCCGCACGCCGTGATACTTCGTTGGCCCGTGCTGAGATACGCTGCGCTGCATCCCTTTCAGGTCATCGTTCGGCATCCGAGCGATCCAGCGGCCGTTCCGGATCTCGTTCCGTACCACGATCTGCGGACGATTGTGGCCTTCGAGCGTGGCGTGCGGTCCGGCGAGAACTGGGACCTCCCGGTATCCGACGCCGGCTTTCGTGAGGCCGCGCAGGCGAGCCTGGACGAGCTACGACGACGCGAGAGCCGCGACACCGACATCGCTGCGTCCGACCTGTTCCAGAGTGCGGGAAGCCCCGCCACTCATACGATCAACCATCCGACCAACGTGGTGTTGACTGCACTCGCGCAGCGGATCCTGGACCACCTCGACACCGCCTGCACTGTGGGTGATCCAGGGAGAGAACTGCTCGGCGGTGTGCGAGCGCCCGTCGAACGCCGGGTACTGGACGCCCTCGGCTTCCCCGGTGATGCTCGCCCAGACTGGACGGTCGACGGTTCCGAGGTGTCCAGCGATGTCGTGCACCGCGCGCACCTCGATTGGTATGCGGCACATCCCCAGTTCGTCGACGCCGCACTCGCCCGCCACTCCGAGCTCCTGCGAATCCTGCAGACGACGCCGTGATCGCACCCGTGCATCATCTCGTGGTCGGCCCACCGGACCACGGAGTCGTCCGGTGCGCCCGCGACATGGCTGCCGCCACAGCGAGTCCCGTGGTGACCGCTCCCGACCGACTACCGCCCGACGCTCCCGTCCACATTCACTTCACCGACCGGCTGTTCGGACGTACCGCGCACGAGGCCGCCGATGCCATTGTCGCACTGGCACAGCAGCGTCGAGCCCGCATCACCGTTACGCTGCACGACGTACCCCAGATCTCGGACGGCTCCGCGTTCGCGGCACGCACCGACTGCTACCGCCGAGTGATCGACTGCGCTGCAACGGTCGTGGTGTCGAGTGTGCACGAGCGACTGCTTCTCGAGGACATACTCGACAGCCGACCCGACATCCGGGTCATTCCCCTACCGATAGACCGCCCGGCACTACGATCCGACGACGTCGTCCCCCGGCAAGTCGTCGGGATTCTCGGGTTCGTCTATCCGGGAAAGGGACACAGCGAGGTACTCGGTGCCATGTCTGCACTGGACACCGACGTCGGGTTCGAGATCGTCGGGGCCGCGTCGGCCGGACACGAGGACGTGCTCGACGAACTACGCGTGACTGCCCGGCATCTGGGCAGGCCGTTTTCGACGACCGGCTTCGTGCCCGATGCCGAACTGGGCGGCCGGTTGCGGTCCATTGCTGTCCCGGTTGCTTTCCACCGGCATGTATCGGCATCCGGTTCGATCAACACCTGGATCGCGGCGGGCCGTCGTCCTCTGGTCCCTCGTGGTCGATACGTCGACGAGATGGCCGTCAATTCGCCCGATGCGCTGTGGATTCACGAGGACACAGTGGAGGGCCTGGCCGAGGCCATGGCAGAAGCGTTACGCCGACCCGAGAAGACATGGCAGGCTCCCGACTCGGCACCGTATCCATCGCCGGCGCAGGCGGCCGACCTGTACAGCTCCCTGTTCCGAGAAGGCATGGCTCGACCGTCCATCGCGCTGCCCGATGGCCGCTCAGTGGTTCCGCACAATCGGTGGGATCTGGCACCGACCGCATCCGACACGCCCCGAGTGTCGGTCGTGATTCCCCACTTCCGGCAGCAGCATCAGCTCGACCTGGTACTGACAGCGTTGACCGCGCAGACCTGGCCCGCGTCCCGCATCCAGGTCATCGTCGCCGACGACGGATCTCCCGAGGAACCGAACGTGGAGGAATTCGGCTCGGCTCTCGACATCACCGTCGTGCGCCAACCGGATCTCGGATTCCGGGCCGCCGCCGCACGTAACCTCGGTGCGTCCGCAGCGCGCGGAGACATCCTCTGCTTCCTCGACGCCGACACCGTGCCCGAACCCGATTACATCGAGGAATCGGTACGCCTGATCGTGGCCCTTCCCGATGCGGTGACGGTGGGTAGGCGTCGACATGCCGATCTCGGCGGGTGGACGCCCGCGGACATCGGCACCTGGTTCGACGGCCGATCTGCGGGCCCCACGGAGTTCACCGAGCCCCCATGGCTTCGTGACGGCTACGCCGGCTCGCGAGATCTTCTGGACGCGGACCGTCGTTCGTACCGATACGTCATCAGTGCCGTGATGTCTTGCAGCCGAACGTTGTTCGAGGAACTCGGCGGGTTCGACCCGACGTTCGTCGGGTACGGCGGAGAAGACTGGGAATTCGCGCATCGGGCCTACGCCGCAGGTGCCGTCCTGGCCCATCGGCCGCGAGCAGTCGCCTGGCACGACGGGCCCGACTGGGCCGAACGCACGGGCGGAGACCGAGAGCGAAAGAATGCCGAAGCGTTGATGCTGGCCTCCCGCATCACCGACCCTGCGGCGCGTACCCAGGGTCTGATCTTCGCGCTGCCGGAGATTGTCGCGGTTGTCGATACCACCGGGCACAGCGCTGCGTCCCTCCTCGAGACCGTCGGCTCGGTCCTGAGGCATCCTGATTGTCGAGTGTGGATTCACGGACCCGGTGCCGAAGAATTACGGCGGCAGTGGGGCGACGCCGACTGCCGCATCCAGGTGGGTCTTCCGGGAGACACTGCACGTTCTCACGCGGTGCTCGAGGTGCGCGGCCTCGTCCTGTTCGGTGCCGGCGCACTTCGTCGTCTCGTGGAGACAGGAGCGGATCGGCTGACGGTCGACGTGAACAACTCGGGCACGGTCGAACTGCGCACGTCTCGGTCGAGCTGTCGCGCTCGACGGTGGTCGTCGACGATGGGAACGGCTTCCGAGGACCTCGCGGAGGCCCTGTTCGGGCACATGCATCGGACAGGCGCGGAGTTCGGGCTCTTCGCGGGCGAGGTTCAACCGAAACTCGCGTGGTGAATGTGGGGTGGTTCCGGTGTCGACTCGACCGAATCGGGTACGGCCAGTGGGAGAATGTAAATCGGCGGCAGACAAAGGCAACGGCGAGATCGGGCAAATGATGAACAGAACGCTGTATTCGATGATGTGGATGATGGCGATTATCTTTTTCGTCGCTTTGCTGTGGGGCACAGTCGGTTACGTGTACGCAGACACCCATCCTCTGCAGCGAGCGGCATTCGTCGGAGGCGGAGTGTTGATCGCGGGATGGCTGATTCTGTTCGCGGCCGTCGGGATCAAAATATCGCGGCTCAAAGCCCGCAGAAGACAGAGCAACTCCGAAGAGCAGTAACAGTTCGAGCCGCTCGGGTGTGGGTTTCGAACGGGCGGGTATACACCGACGAATCTTTCGTAGAGTCGGTCTTTCGATTTGCCGAGCAAGGATCGTCGATGGTCAACCAGCGCAGCACACCGAGCCGGCGCACTTCGTCCGAACTTCCGGCGACCCGCCAGGAATATCTGTCGACATGGTCGGGTCTGCACAGCAACATCGATCCATCGTCGTCGGTGCTCGTGTCGACGTGGCTTCGTCTGGTGTACTTCCTGAGCGCCCCGCTCGTGCGCGCGTCCGTCTCGGCCCACGTCGTCACCGTCGCCGCGGTGGTTGCGGCTGCAGGATCGGTGGCGTTGTCCCGGCCGGGCACCTCGCTGCCCCTCCTGGCGGCGGTGCTCATCGTGTTCTCCGGGCTGCTCGACGGTATCGACGGCGGCGTGGCCATGATCGGCCGTTCCCAATCGCAGTGGGGCTATCTGCTGGACACGGTGTCGGATCGGTGCAGCGATTTGCTGTTCCTGGCGGGCAGCCTCGCGCTGGGTGCTCCGATGCCCATCGTCGTTGCCGTCGGTGTGACGACATTGCTGCACGAGACGGCCCGCGCGCGTGCCGTCGGAGCCGGGATCTCCGACGTCGGCTTTCTGACAGTGTGGGAGCGGCCGTCTCGGGTCGTTGCCGCCGTCGTCACCGCGACCGTTGCGGGCGGGGGCCCCGGTAGCGCTCAGACGTCCGCGACGATCGGGATATCGGTGACGTGTGGTCTGGCTGTTCTCGGGTTCACCCAGCTGATGTTCGGGCTGTACCGACGGGCCGATCGAACTCGGCGGTGATCAGCCAGCCGGCGAGCGCGAGCACGTGAAAGACGAACATCCACAACATGATTGCCACACCGCCGCCGATGTCGGTGAGACCGCCGAACGGTGCACCGAGGTCGACCGGAATGGCCAGGAACAGGATGAATCCGTGCACGAATCCGGTGACGATCGACGACGTGACCAGGGAGCCGACCACGAGTGCCCGCCACCCCACCGCCCGCGGCGCGATGACCCGGTAGGTCCAGGCAAGCGGAACGGCCAGGATCAGCCACAGGCAGTTGAACCCCAGAAATATTCGTAGAGCCAGCGCACCGGCACCTCCGCCGCCCGTGGTCGCGTGCAAGACGCGTGCGACGGTCAGCACCCCGATGAGCAACACCGGTGCGGCGACGAAGAAGGGCACCATGGCAGCTCTGCCTCGCCACCCGGTGAACGTTTCACGGGTCGGGGCGAAACGCACGATCGCCCTCCGCAGACCCTCTCCGTAGAACGTTGCGGGGAATATCGAGATCACGACTCCCAGCGGTCCCAGGTGTATTCCGGCATCGGCCAGGCCGTCGAGCGCCGCGCGGGCACCCAACGCATCGGGCAGTAACGCAGACATGGCGTCGAATCCGCCCTGTACCCACTGCGCCGACACCAACAACACGGTCGCCCGGATCGTCAGAAGCAACAGCGGGACGACGGCAATCACCGCGTAGAACGTCAGTCCGCCCGCGATCAGCGTGGTGTCCTCACGCGCGAAGCCGGCTTTGATCGCCTGCACTCCGCGAACCGCCCGAACGCGAATGGATGTCATCGCGCGCGTTCGGAGCAGGTCCGCCGATCGATCGAGCGGTTATTCAAGGGTGACGTCCACGGCGTCGATCACTTTGAGGAACGGGCAGATCGACGTGGCCTGCGCGAGTACGGCCTCCGGGTTGTCGGTGCCCGGTAGCGACACCGACAGTGCGAATTTCGCGTCGTAACCGGATGCGTCGGAATCTGTCAGCACGACGGTGCCCTTGACCGCGAGTTCGTCGACACTGCCGCCGACGGTCCCCAGTGCGATCCGCAGTGACTCCACCAAGCAACTCGACAGCGCTGCGGCCATCAACTGCTCGGGGTTGGTGGCCTCGCCCGGGCCACCGAGTTCGGCCGGTTCTCGCACACTCAACGACAGCACTCCGTCGTCGGAGGTCACGCCGGTCGCAGTTGCAGAGACGGTTGCTGTGTACAGCTCGGTAGTCATCGGTGTCGGATGTCCATTCCGCTGCCGATCGAAACCGTTGAATCCCGCCGACACGAGTAGCGGTTCGGACGTGTCGCTGTTCACACCTGCGGTACAGCCGTTTGGCAAAACTTACCGGCGGGTAACACCCGAACAGGGCCGAGCATCACGCTGTGACCCACAGGCATCGGCCGGATCCATGTACCCACCCACCGAAAGGGGAGCACCATGAGCACATCGACTTTGATCGCTCAGTTGCGGATTGCACTGCAGCTGACACACACCGAAATCCAGGTCGCGGAAACCCGCGTCGTGCAGGCGCGCACCGAAGCGGTTCGTCGGGAACTGACGCAGAACGCCGCCAACGGACGTGACCGCGCCGCCGCCATCGAGGAAGCACTGCGCAACCTCGGCGGGCTACCCGAGGTAGTGGCACCGTTCATCGGACGCACCTTCGCAGCGGTGAAGGCAGTCGCCGAGCAGGCGCAGCCGTTCGACGAGGCACTGCTGGGCGATCTCGCCCTCGAGCAGCAACTGTTGGGTCGAGCGAAGTACATCAAGGCTCTGGCGACAGCAGCCGAGGAACCGTCCGTCGTGGCACTGGCCGGCCGCTTGGCCACCGCGCATGCCGCCACGGTCGAATGGCTCGAGACCGTCCTCGCCGAAGACGCCCTGGGTGGACCCGCCGCACTGCGCCGGACGCCTTTTCAGGCAGCTGCCGGCACCGCAGTCAAGATCGTCAACGCACCGGCCAACTGGTCGGCCCGCGGTCTCGACCGCGCACTGGACGCCGCTCGCGCCACCCCGGATCGACTGAGCGCTCTGCTGGGCCGCGGTGCACACGCAGGCGACGTCGCCGTCAGAACGTTGACCGCCAGCCGCGATGCAGCACTCGAAGCCGCCGAGGATGTCACCCGTAGCGAAGGTGTCGATTCTGTCGCCGACGCCATTCACACCGCGCGGTCCGCCGGTGGAACTCTCGGTGCCGACGAGCTTCCCGTAGCGGATTACGACGACCTCAACGTCTCGGACGCGGTGGCCGCCATCAAGGAACTGACCACACCCGCCGACGTACGCACTGTCGTGGCGTACGAGGAGGCACACAAGAACCGCCACGGAGTCGTGTCTGCAGGACAGACTCGCCTGGCAGCAATCGCCAAGGACGTCATCTCCGTCGACTGACGACGATCGATCGTTCCTTCTGCGAATACCGATGCGGCCCGTGAAGTTCCGGGCCGCATCGCTGTATTCGAAAGGTTCAGGGCTTCAACAGAACCTTGATCGCACCGTCCTGCTTCTTCTGGAAGATGTCGTACGCATGCGGCGCTTCTTCGAGCGAAAGCTCGTGAGTAGCGAACGAATCGACGCCCAACGGATCGTCGTCGCCGAGAAGCGGCATGATGTCGTCGACCCATCGCTTGACGTTCGCCTGGCCCATCCGCAGCTGAATTTGCTTGTCGAACAAGGTCATCAACGGTAGCGGATCGGCCATACCTCCGTACACACCGATGATCGAGATGGTTCCGCCGCGTCGAACGATGTCGATTGCCGAGTACAGCGCACCCAGCCGGTCCACGCCGGCCTTCTGCATCATCGGCGCAGCCACGGCGTCGGGCAGCATTCCGACGATCTGCTGGGCCAGCTTGCCGACCGGTGAGCCGTGCGCCTCCATTCCGACGGCATCGATCACCGCGTCCGTTCCTCGGCCGTCGGTCATGTCACGAATGACGTCGCCGACGCCCCCGCTGTGTTCGGCCAGATTCACCGTTTCGATTCCCCGTGCCGCAGCTCGCGCCAGGCGCTCGGGTACGAGGTCGACAGCAATGACCCGAGCACCCTTGTGCTGGGCGATGCGGGCGGCCATGTCTCCGATGGGACCGAGTCCGAGCACCGTCACCGACCCGCCTGCAGGTATCGACGCGTACTCCACCGACTGCCACGCGGTAGGCAATACGTCGGAGAGGTAGACGAATCGCGAATCGGGTCCGGCCTCGGGGACCTTGATGTGCGTGAACTGCGCCTGCGGAACACGGAGGTACTCCGCTTGCCCACCGGGCACTTGGCCGTACAGCTTGGAGAAGCCGAACAACGCTGCACCCATGCCCTGCTCACGAACCTGGGTGGTCTCGCACTGGGTGTACAGACTCGAATTGCACATGTAGCAATGTCCACACGAAATCTGGAACGGGATGACCACACGGTCTCCGACGGCGAGATCGCCTGTCTCCGAACCGACTTCCTCCACGATGCCCATGGGCTCGTGACCCAGAATATCGCCCTGGTCCATGAAGGCACCGAGCGTCTCGTACAGGTGTAGGTCCGATCCGCAGATATTGGTGGTCGTGATCTTCACAATTGCGTCCGTCGGCGCTTCGATGCGGGGATCGGGCACCGAATCGACGCTGACGTTCCTCTTGCCCTGCCATGTCACTGCGCGCATGGAGGCTCCTCTCTGTTACTCGACCCCGAAACTCGGAATCGCACGAAGCGGATTACCTGCTTCGTATGCGTGCAAACGCATCGGACCCACACGATTGACCGTGACCGGCAGCGGGTAGGCGTGAACAATGAGTGTTGTGACCCCTTCCATCGCCCCCACCCTCGTGTCGCCTCGGTTGCCGGTGCCGTGTGGTCCACTCTCGGACGCCGTGATCCGGTATCTCTCCACCGGCGGCGGTGCCGCACTGCCCAGCGCGTCGGATGCCGATCCGACGTCGCGTGATATGCAACTGGCGTTGCTCATCAGCTACGAACTGCACTACCGCGGGTTCGAGGGCGTGGACGACGAACTGGAGTGGGATCCAGCACTGCTGCAGTTCAGAGCAGCACTCGAATCCGCGTTTCTGAACTACGTGCGCTCGAATGTCGAACCCGGCGACGACGTCGTCGCCGAAATGAAGCGACTGTCGGTCGAGGCGTCGTCCGGTACCGGCCCGTCGTGGTTCCTGCGGGACGAAGGATCGTGGGAGCAGATGCGCGAGTACTTCGTACATCGGTCCATCTACCACCTCAAGGAAGCGGATCCCCATGCGTGGGCGATCCCGAGGCTGGTCGGCCAGGTCAAGGCCTCGTATGTCGCCGTCGAATTCGACGAGTACGGCGGTGGCAGGGGTGAGCGTGTCCACCAGCATCTGTGGGCCGAATCCATGACGGCAGCAGACCTCGATGCGTCCTACCTCGGGTACGTGGATCGCGTCCCCGCCCAGACACTCGCGTGGGTCAACCTCATGTCGTTGTTCGGATTGCACCGCAGCCGCCGAGGTGCCACCGTGGGCCATTTCGCCGCCACGGAGATCACGTCCTCGCCGGGTTCACAGCGGTTCGTGCAGGGCCTTCGCAGGCTGTCAGCGCCGGCTGCATGCATCGCGTTCTACGCGGAGCACGTCGAGGCCGACGCCGTCCACGAGCAGGTCCTGCGCCACGACGTGGTGGAGAACCTGATCGGACAGGAACCGCACATCGAAGCCGACATCGTATTCGGCATGCGCGCACTGGATTTCGTCGAGAACGAGCTCGCGGACCACGTGATGCAGCGGTGGTCCGCCGGTCAGTCGTCGCTGGACTGACTCGCTCGTCGCTTCGCGCGATGGCTCGTGTCGCACAGCGGGTACGTCTTGCTGCGCTTGCACGTGCACAGCGCGACGACGAAACGATCCGAGGTGACGACGGAGCCGTCGTCGAGTTCGATCTCGACCGGCCCGTCGATCAGCATCGGTCCGCCCCGGACCAGTCTCACCCGAGTGCGCGCAGGTGCAGCGTCACCACCCGTCGACTCATCGCTTGTCGCCACGCAACACCACCAATTCTTCCGTTCTGCGGCCTGATTCGAGCACGCCCTTGGCCTCGAGCCACTCGGCACGAGCCGTCATGACGGGCCCGAAGTCGATTGTGCGGCACGCCGCCTCCGATGCACCGAAACCGTGAGTATTCAGCATCTCCCGTGTTCGCTGCGGACCCGAGAATTCCGAGTGGACCACCAGCAGCACACCACCGGGTGCCAGCAGTTCCGCGCCTCGCGTGCACAGAGGGTCGAGCACCACTCGCCCGTCCTCACCCGCATCCCAGGCGCGGTGCAAACCCATGCCGGTGGGCGCGGTCTCCGACGGAACGTACGGAGGGTTGCACAGCAGAATGTCGAACGGCTCCAGCTCGGCTGCCTCCGAGAACGACCCCAGCCGCACATCCACATCGACTCCGACCGACCGGGCATTGCGCTGCGCACAGGCAACCGCACGCGGAGAGATGTCGAAGGCCACCACCTCGCGGGCACCGAGCAGTGCTGCGGTGATGGCCACTGCGCCGCTACCGGTACACATGTCGAGTACACGGGCTCCAGGCACGAGCCCCGAATCTGCGGCGACGTCGCACAGCAGAAGTGAATCCTCCTGAGGCTCGTACACTCCGGGATCGGCGTGCACTCGTGCCAGCGAACGGACGGAATCGAATTCGGCTGTCGTCATGGACATTCCTCCCAGCGTGGATTGTCGGATTCGTATTCCCGTGTCCGAGCCCCGCAAACCGGTTGTTCGGAACAGGCTTACCGACACGCACTTCGGGGTAGTGCTAGGACGTGTGTGGTTGAGGAGCAGCCCGCAGTCTCGGCAGTCGACTGCCGCACTCCCCCTGCACGGGTTCAGGAGTTCGGCTCCAGAGGAGTTGTCCATGATCGTCGTTCCGTCCATTCGAACTCCGCTCGCCGGTGTGGTTCCATCGCTCTCCACCACCGGCGACCGTGCCTCGAGTACCCGCTCCTCTCTCCCGGAGGCCGAGATGACGGTGTCGGTCGACGAGAGCGCGGGCGACGACATCGAGGTGCGCATTGCCGGCACCATCACCGACGTCGACGTTCCGGTGCTGGCCGAGACGTTGGGGGAAGCCGCCGAGCGCGGCCGGGCTCTCATTCTCGATCTGTCTCGCGTCACGTTCGTCGCGGCGGGAGTTCGCTCCGTGCTCGACGCCACCGCTATTCGCCAAAGTCGCTGGCAGCAGCAACTCTCCGTCGTGCTTCCCGACGGCGCAGACCCGAGCGGCGTCTTGGACCGCGTCTTCGTCTACCGCACGCTCGCCGAAGCCCGCACCGAAACCGGTGCCCGCACCGACGTCACAGCGCAGGCGGCCGATTCACGGTGAGCCGCACCATGTACGACGTGCTGATCATCGGTGGAGGCAATGCCGGTATCAGCGCGGCCGCACGACTGCTGAAGAAGGGCGTGTCCGACGTCGCCGTGATCGAGCCCAAGCAGGTGCACACGTACAAGCCCCTGTTGTCGTACGTCGGTGCCGGTCAGGCACCGCTGACCGAGGCCGAACGGACCCAACGCTCGGTGACCCCCGAGGGCTGTGTGTGGCTCGAAGATTCGGTCGTGTCGGTGGATCCGGCAGAACGATCGGTTCGCTGCGCGTCGGGAATCGAGTACGGCTACCGCGATCTCGTGCTGGGGCAAGGCCTGATCGCCGACGAAGCCGCTCTGCCGGGTGTGCACGCGGCACTTCGTTTTCCCGATGTCGCCAGCAATTACCTCGACCGGGCCGAGCGCACATGGCGGCTGGTCCGTGACCTGCCTGCACACAGCCACGCCGTGTTCACCGTGCCGCGTCCGCCCGTCGGGTGTACCGGGACAACCGTCAAGCCGCTGTTTCTCGCGGCGGCCCATTGGAAACGCACAGGACGACTACCGACCGTCGACATCACGTTGGTCGTAGATCGTGAGAGTCTGCTCGGTGTCCCTGACCTGGACCCCCGGCTCGCCGGCCACCTCCGAGACCTGGGTGTGCGCGTCCTGATGGATACATCGGTCACGGCGCTCGAGCCGGAGAGCAAGCGCATCACCGTCACCGATCACGCCGGGGTCGACGAGCGAATCGACTACGACATGCTGCACCTGGTCCCGCCGTATCGCGGACCACTGTGGGTACAGGAGTCCGGTCTGGCCGGAGAGCAGCAGCACGGTGTCGTCGACATCGACTCCCGCACGATGCGGCACCGACGCCACCCCGAGGTGTGGGCTGCGGGCGACGGTGCAGCGATCGACACCGACTCGTCGGGTGGCGCTCTACGCCAACAGATTTCGGTTCTCGTCGACAATCTCGTCGCATCCAGGAGCGGCGGAGCGATGTCGAATTACGACGGGTACACCGTCGCACCCATCGCTGTCGAAGCACACACTCTGATTGCTGCCGAGTTCGACCGCACCGGTGCACTGGTCTCGTCGCTACCCTCGTTTCTCGATCCCCTCAAACCCAGACGGTCCGCGTGGGCGTTCGACCGATACGGCCTACCGCAGTCCTACTGGCACATGATTCTCGCCGGGAGACTGTGACACCGACCGTCTGGTTCGAGGTGTGTCAGCTGTCCCGGGAGGCGTTCATCAGCCCGTCGGGATCCTCGACGACGACGCGGTAGCCGTCGTCTTCCAGTCCGCTCACAGCCTCTCGAAGGAGGCGCTGTGCAGCGCCGTCGACGGCGCGCACTTCGGTGAAATCGACGACTATCTCCTCGCAGTCCGGGACGCCGGCCGCAAGACGGGCGACGACGGATTCCGCACCGGCGAACCTCAGCTCGCCCTGCAGTTCGACGGTGGTGACGCCGTCGGATTCGCTCAGCGTGCGAATGGCGGATTCGCCGCTGGGAGGGACGTGCATCATGTGCAGACCGAGGTCGCGTGACAACCTCTCGAACACCGCAACCCCGCGGACGCTGTTTCCGTGCTCGTTCAACCGGGGCGAGATCACGGCAACGCCCACCTGACCGGGGAGCACGCCCATGATGGCTCCCGCGACTCCACTCTTGGCCGGAATGCCCACTGTCGCAATCCAACTGCCGCTGCCGTCGTACATCCCACAGGTTGCCATGACAGCGAGAACGTGACGGTTGACCGCGGGGTCGACGACCTGTCGGCCGGTGGCCGGATCGGTTCCGCCGTTCGCCATCACCGAGGCGATCACGGCCAGATCGTTGCACGTCACCGTCACCGCGCACTGGCGCGCATACCCGTCGACGACGACCGCGGGTTCCGCACCGAGGTGGCCGACCGACTTCAGCAGGTGCGCGATCGCGGTATTTCGATCGTCGGATTCCAGTTCGGCCTCGTACACCGCCCGATCGATGTGGAGTTCGCGGCCGGCCATGGCTCCGAGTAGCTCGATGAGCCGCCCCGCTCGTTCTTCGCCGTCACTGCCCGCGATCATCGAATGTACCGCCAGCGCACCGGCATTGATCAGAGGGTTGCGAGGTCGACCGGTCCGCGCCTCCAACGAGATCTCGTTGAACGAATCACCCGACGGTTCGACGTCGACGGCCTCGAGCACCGCTGCGAGCCCGTTGTCCTCGATGGCCAGCGCATAGGCCACGGCTTTGGCGATCGACTGGATGGAGAATTCGGTGTCGGTATCGCCCGCCCCGTAGTGCGACCCACCGACGGTGGCGAGCGCAACCGCGAACGTGTCGGGATCAGCCGCCGCCAATTCAGGGTTGCCGCTCGACATTTCCCCATCGTCGAGGTGTCGGCACTCCGTCAGGACGGACTGAAGATACTCGGGCACCGGTGATCTCATCACCCCACGCTAACCGTCGGGTCTTGACACGCCGACCGTGGCACCGTTTACACTCCGGGTTCCTCAACCGTTGTGGAGCATCGCTCCGCACAGATCGGACGCGCCCGTGCGATTGCGACGCTTGACCTCCACCGATTCCGCCGACCGCCTTGCCGTCCACGTGCCCGACACGACCACGTGGATCGATCTCGAGGCTGCGGTCTCGACTCTGGGTGCCCCCGAGATCCTGCGCCCGCTCACCGGGTCCATGCTTCGGTTCCTCGATGCAGGTGAACCCGCACGTGAAGCCGCAACGACGGTGGCGCGGCGGGCGGCCGACGAGGGCATCGCGACGATGGACCGACCGGCACCGACCCTTCCGGTCGTTCCGGCGTCACTGCGCTGCTTCCTGGGCTGGGACGAGCACTGGGACCTGGCCGCACACAACCTCGTTCGGCGAAATCTACCGCGTGCCGTCCCGTTCATCCGTGGATTCGAGATGCTGACGCGTCGAACATTCCCGGCCCTGCGTCCCGGTCCGGGGTTCGACGACCATCCGATCTACTACACCGGTAACCACCTGACCGTCGTCGCCGACGGGGCCGATGTCGAGTGGCCGTCGTACAGCCGAGTTCTCGATTTCGAGCTCGAATTCGGTGCCGTCGTCACCCGACCGATCCGAGATGCATCCGAGCGGGAGGCCGAGGCTTCGATAGGCGGTTACGTCGTCTTCGACGACATCAGCGCGCGGGACACGCAGTGGGAAGAGCAGCGCCGGACTCCGTTCGGTCCGGTCGTCAAGACCAAGACGTTCGCCAGTTCGATGGGCGCAGACATCGTCACCCCCGATGAGGTTGCGGCGCATATAGATTCGCTGGCCGCGACCGTCCGGGTCAACGGCGAGCTCTGGTCCACCACCAGCACTGCCGGCATGCGCTATTCCATGGGTGAATCTCTGGCGTATGCGAGTCGCGGCGAGAGCATCCACCCCGGCGAGCTCCTGACGTCGGGCACTCTGCCTCGCGGTTGCGGGCTCGAACTCGACCGGTGGATTGCTCCGGGCGACCGCGTCGAACTCGATATCGAACGAATCGGCTCCGTCACCAACACCATCGGCGCTCGCTGAGTCCTATCGGATTCCGCGCTCGATGTCCGACTTGTCGGTCGACGCGTCCTGGAACATCTCGAGGAACGACCCGAAACCGGATGCACTCTGACGTGTTTCGTCTCTGTTGTTGTCCGCAGAGCCTGCGGATACGTCCTGTTGTGTCATGCAACCAGCATGACAATCGGACATTGCGACAAATCCAGGTGCAAAGTCACGAATCGGCATCGAAAGATAACAGCCCGGTAACGACGAACTCGAAGCTGTGGATGGATCCAGCTCGTATTCCATCCACAACTTCGAGTTCGGGTGGCGCATCAGCGCCGGTGAGTACTAGGCGAGCTCGAAGCGATCGAGCATCATGACCTTGTCCCAGGCCGCGACGAAGTCCCGCACGAACTTCTCCTTGGCGTCATCGCAAGCGTAAACCTCTGCGAGAGCGCGCAATTCGGAGTTCGAGCCGAAGACCAGATCGTTACGGGTTCCGGTCCACTTCTTCTCGCCGGTAGCGGCGTCCTTGGCCTCGTAGATGCCGTCCTCCGCGGTGGGAACCCATTCGGTGCCCATGTCGAGGAGGTTGACGAAGAAGTCGTTGGTGAGCGTGCCGACCTTGTCGGTGAGGACGCCGTGCGTCGACCCCTTGTAGTTCGCGCCGAGTACACGCAGACCGCCGACCAGCACGGTCATCTCCGGTGCACTGAGCGAGAGCAGGTTGGCCCGATCGACCAGGTTGAACTCGGCGGGCAGCTTCTGGCCCTTGCCCAGGAAGTTGCGGAAGCCGTCCACCTTGGGCTCGAGATCGGAGAACGAGTCGACGTCCGTCTTCTCCTGCGTCGCATCCATGCGGCCCGGGGTGAACGGAACTGTGATGTCGACGCCTGCATTCTTGGCGGCCTGCTCGACGGCTGCGACGCCGCCGAGGACGACGAGATCCGCGAACGACACCGTTCCGGAGAACGACTGCTGAATGCCTTCGAGAACGCGGATGACCTGTGCGATCTCGTCGGGCTCGTTGACCTCCCAGCCGGCCTGCGGCTGCAGGCGCAGACGGCCACCGTTGGCACCGCCGCGCTTGTCGCTGACGCGGAACGACGATGCCGCCGCCCATGCAGCCGAGATCAGCTGATCCTGGCTCAGTTCGGAACCGAGGATGGCCTGCTTGAGCTCGGCGATCTGTGCGTCACCGATCAGCTCGTGATCGACGGCCGGAATCGGGTCCTGCCAGAGCAGGGGCTCCGCCGGAACCTCGGGGCCGAGGTAACGCGAGACCGGTCCCATGTCGCGGTGGGTGAGCTTGAACCATGCCTTCTGGAACTCTTCTGCGAGCTCTTCGGGATGATCGAGCCAACGACGGGTGATCTGCTCGTAGATCGGATCGACGCGCATCGCGATGTCGGAGGTCAGCATCGACGGGTGGCGACGCTTGGACGGATCCGCCGGGTCGGGAACGAGATCCGCGCCTTCTCCGTTCTTCGGACGCCACTGGTGTGCGCCACCCGGGCTCTTGTAGAGCTCCCACTCGAAGCCGTAGAGGGTCTCGAGGAACGAGTTGTCCCACTGGGTCGGCGTCGGGGTCCAGATGACCTCGAGTCCGCTGGTGATCGCGTCGGCGCCCGAGCCGGTGCCGAAGCTGTTCTTCCAGCCCAGGCCCATCTGCTCGATGGGCGCGCCCTCGGGCTCCGGTCCGATGTGGGCATCGGGGTCGGCTGCGCCGTGGGTCTTGCCGAAGGTGTGTCCACCGACCGCAAGTGCCGCGGTCTCGATGTCGTTCATGGCCATGCGGCCGAAGGTCTCGCGGATGTCGAGTGCGGACTGCACGGGATCCGGATTGCCGTTGGGGCCTTCGGGATTGACGTAGATCAAGCCCATCTGCACTGCGGCCAGCGGGTTCTCGAGGCTCGTGCGGTCACCGTGGTAGCGCTCGTCGCCCAACCAGGTCTGCTCGGGGCCCCAGTAGACGTCCTCGTCCGGCTCCCAGGCGTCGACGCGTCCGCCGGCGTAGCCGTAGGTCGGCAGCCCCATGGACTCGATGGCGACGTTTCCGGTGAGCACGATCAGGTCGGCCCACGAGAGCTTGCGGCCGTACTTCTGCTTGATCGGCCAGATCAGACGGCGGGCCTTGTCGAGCGACGCGTTGTCGGGCCAGCTGTTGAGTGGTGCGAAGCGCTGCATACCCGCTCCGGCACCGCCGCGGCCGTCCTGCTTGCGGTACGTGCCCGCCGCGTGCCACGCCATGCGGATGAAGAACGGACCGTAGTGCCCGAAGTCCGCAGGCCACCACGGCTGCGAGTTCGTCATCACGGCTTCGATGTCACGCTTGACCTCGGCGAGATCGAGAGAATTGAACTCGGCGGCGTAGTCGTAATCCGCACCCATCGGATCGCCCACGGCCGGGTTCTTCTTGAGGATCTTGAGATTGAGCGCCTTGGGCCACCACTCGCGGTTGCCGCCGCCTTCGACAGGCGTGGGCATCGCGTCGTGCATGACCGGACACTTGCCACCGCTCTCCTGCGGCTGATCCTCGTTCATCTCTTTTTCGCGTGTTACGTGATCTTCAGACACGTGCTTCCTTCCAAGGTGTGACGATCGGGCTGTGATCGGTGGTCACGAACTCTGCTGTGTTCGAGACCGGGGAGGGAACTGAACGGGAACTGCCGGCTGCTCGCGAGCAGCCGAACACTGTGCGCAGAAGCCCCAGTAGATGACCTCTGCCTCGTCGATCGTGAAACCGACGGAGTCCGATGCGGTGAGACACGGCGTCTCGCCCACCGCGCAATCCACGTCTGCGATCGCGCCGCAGTTGCGGCACACAGCGTGGTGATGGTTGTCCCCGACCCGAGATTCGTATCGTGCGGGAGATCCCGCGGGCTCGATGCGACGCACCAGGCGCGCAGCGGTCAGGGCATTGAGAACGTCGTACACCGTCTGGCGTGATACCTCGGGGAGCACCGATCGGACGAGTCCGAGAATCGTGTCGGTGTCCGCATGCGGGTTGGTTTCGACGACCTCGAGCACGGTGACCCGCGGACGGGTCACGCGCAAATCGGCGGTGCGTAATTGCTCCGCATAGGGTGAGATCGGCATCACAGCGTCAGTATCCTCCGGTTTTCTGGACCAAGTCAAGTATGCAGTCGAATCCGCTGCTTGTCGACTGCAACTCGGTATCGACGGCAACCCGACACATGCCGTTCGTCCGGAGTTCGGCCGGCGGCTCAGGCCAGAGCCAGGAACAACTTTTCGAGCTCGGCCTCGGTCATCGGTTCCCTACCGTCAGCAGCATCCCCCGTCATGCACTCCCGTAGGCCGGTTGCCACGATCTTGAACCCGGCACGGTCGAGCGCCCGCGACACGGCAGCGAGCTGGGTGACGACGTCCTTGCAATCACGACCGTTCTCGATCATCCCGATGACACCCGCAAGTTGGCCGTGCGCACGCTTGAGCCGGTTGAGTACCAGTGCAATGCTGTCTTCGTCGCCGATCATGTCGATTCCTTCGATGGTGGTAGCAGTGAAGCCCAGGGTACCCCCGGGGGCATCATTGCGGCGCGGTACCGGTACCGCCGAGGGCCGCGATTGCCGCCTGCAGTTTCGCCGTGGCCTCGGCGGCGACCGCACCCAACCGCGGCTCACCGGTGACCTCGACCATGATGGCCGGGTTCATGGCCTCGACGACGACGGACCGCGCCGCCGCCGGGTTCTCACGTACGACCACATTGCACGGCAACAGCAGACCGATCTGCTTCATCACCCCCACTGCGCGGTGAGCCAGTCCCGGGTTGCACGCGCCCAGGATCACGTAGCGCTCCATGTCCTCGTCGAGCTTGGCCTTCAACGTGGCCTGCATGTCGATTTCGGTGAGAACTCCGAATCCCTGCTCCGACAACGCCTTTCTCGTGCTCTCGATCGCGTCGGCGAAATCGGTGTCGGTCAGGGTGGTGGACAGTGCGATGTTCATGATGTCTCCTCGAAAATTGTTGTGTCAGTGTGAGCTGTCGATTCAGTGTGAAAAGCGGATGGAGGGCAGGACGGCACGTAGCCATGCCGGCGACCACCACGCGCCGTGTCCGGTCAGCCGTAGCAGGACCGGAAGCAGGACGAGTCGAACCAGGAACGCGTCGAGCAGTACCGCAACACCCAGGATGATGCCCATCTCTTTCGGGGGCAACGGATCCGACAGTGCGAATGTGAAGAACACTGCCACCATCACCGCTGCTGCGGCAAAGATGACTCGTCCCGAGTGGGCCAACCCGTCGACCTGGGCAACCTTGGAATCACCGGAGCGCTCGTAATGTTCCTTGGCGGTAGCCAGGAGGAACACCGTGTAGTCCATGGCGATGGCGAAGATCATCGCGAAGAAGAAGACCGGGCCCCAACCGTCGAGAAATTTCTGCGGCGTGAAGCCCAGCAGCGAGGATCCGTGTCCGTCCTGGAAGATCAGCTTGGCGACGCCGAACGCCGCCGCGGTGGACAGCAGGCTCACCGCGGTACCGAGCAACGCGATGAGCGGAGCCTGAAGCGCCACCAGCAGCAGCACGAATCCGAGAACCAGGATGATCCCGACGACAATCGGCAGGTAGTCGTTCAAAGCCTGCTGCAGGTCCAGGTTCTCGGCCGGTGCTCCGCCGACGAGTGCCGAATCGGGCAATGTCGATCGCAGCTCGGCGAGAACGGAGCCCATCGCTTCGTCGGACGGATCCACCGACGGAATTGCCTGCAGCAGTGCATATCCCGAATCGTCAGCAGCACTCTGCGGCGGCGTCACCATCGAGATCCCGTCGACCCGCGCAGCGACGGTTGCGGTCTCGGCAGCATCCACTTCGGGAACCACGATCTGCAGCGAACCCGGTGCGCCCGGTCCGAACCGGTCCTGAACGAGCTCGTAACCCTGCCGCACGGGGGCATCCTCGGGCACCACTGCTATCGACGGCATTGCCACCTTCAGCCCGAGCACCGGCAGGGCGAGCGCAATCAGAATCCCCACCGACACGACCGCGAACGGCCACGGGTGCTTGTGCAGCAACTCCCCCCATGCCGCGAACCTTGGGGATCGATGCACTTGACGCTTGGCGTACGGCAACGAAGCGGCGTTGACCTTGGGTCCGAGCGCACCCAATGCCGCAGGCAGCAGAGTCATCGTTGCCAGCAACACGAAGGCGACAGCCAACATGATCCCGACGGCCATCGTGCGCACCGCCGGCGCGGGGACCAGCAGCACTGCGGACAGACTCACCAGCACCGTCAGCCCGGACAACACGACGGCCTTACCTGCGGTGTCCATGGTGGCGGCGACGGCAGCCCGAGGGTCGGTGTTCCGCAGCGCGTCGCGGAATCGAGCGACGATGAACAGGGCGTAGTCGATTCCCAGCGCGAGGGCGAACATCATTGCAAAGTTCATGGCCCACACCGAGATCGGCGTGACACCGTTGAGCAGAACCAGACCACCAGCGGAGGCAACGAGCCCCGCGACGGTGAGCAGCAGCGGCAAACCGGCCGCGACGAGGGAACCGAAGGCAAGCACCATGATCGCCAAGGTGACCGGCCACGAGAACAGTTCGGCTTGGATCATGGCGTCGTGGTTCGCCTTGTTGAAGTCCGACCACAGGGCCGACGAACCGGTGGGATACACCTCGATTCCGTCGGTCGAGAGCGCAGTCAACCGCTCCTTCACATCGTCGACGGCCTTCACCATCTCGTCGGTCGTGCCGTTCGCCCCGGCGATGACGATGCCGGTGCGGCCGTCCGGGCTGATCGTCATATTCGGTTGCGGCGCAACGACGTCTCCGAATCGGGAGTCACCGGAGAACACCTCGGTCACGTCGTCGATCACTGCCCGAACAGCGGGGTCCGTGATGGATGCTGCGTCGGAGTGAACGACCACCTGCACCGCTGCGGACGAATTGCCACCGAAATGCTGCTGGGCCAGTTCTCGAACCTGTACGGATTCGGATCCGTTCGCCTGCCACCCGGCTCCCGCCAGAGAGGTGAAGACCGAGGGCGCGAACGAACCGAGGCCGATCAGCGCGATGAGCCATGCGCCGAACACCCAACGACGGTGGGTCACCATCGACGCACCCGCACGGCCGAGTAGTCCCGGCCCTCTCGCGGGCAGGTCGTCAGGTGGGCGAAGGATTTCGGCATCGCGCAGCGACATGGTTCTCCTATACGGGTGGGGGTATCGATCGAGGCGGACGAAACCCCGAGCAATCGAACGTGCCCACCATTGCACATACCCAAGGGGGTATGCAAGTACCCCTGGGGGTATCACCCCAGGGGTACTTGCATCACCGTCGGCGGATCACAACCAGGACGTGTCGGTCAGCGCCGCCTGTTCCACTGCTTCTCGATGCCGCGCAGCACTTCGAGTGTCTGTTCGGAATCTGCATCGACCGCCATCCGCGACCGAGCCCGTTCGAGCGCACGTTCGGCACGTGTCACCGCGCGATACCCCGAGTCGGTGGCGTCGACCAAGTACTGCTGTCGATTTCGCGGATTGACACTGCGCACCAACAGGCCCGCGTCGACGAGACTGGCAGTTGTCGCAGTGATGCTGGTTCGGTGTCGCACCAATTCACGTGAGAGCGCGCTGTACGACAACGGCCCTCTCCGACAAACCAATTCGAGTACCTCGTACCGTGCCCAGCTCAGTCCCTGGGCATCGAGCGCCTCCGCCAACCGCACCCGGGCGGCCGAGGCCATCCGCAATACCGTGGACACGATCTCGAACTCGGTGGAATGCGCCGGAGAGGTGTCGCCGTCGAACGATTCAGCGAGGGCAGTCATCGAAAGGTACTCCCCTACTTGATTTCTGCGAGGACGGTGCCTTGGGTGATGGCGTCGCCTGCGGTGACGCTCAGGCCGGTGATGGTGCCTGCTTTGTGGGCGGTGACGGGGTTTT
>NZ_NOYR01000001.1:0-56078 GCF_002258885.1 Rhodococcus sp. 06-1474-1B
CACGCAAAACGCTCGGCTGGAAAACTCCAGCCGAGCGTTTACGTGATCTACTGACAGGCATCTGACCATCAGGTGTTGCGAGGACCCCTAGAATCCGCCGCAATCGCGCCGGGCCCTTCGTCGTACAGCATGTGATCGTCAGTGCATGTGATCGTCAGTGCATGTCATCGTCAGTGCATGTGGTCGTCGAGGAATTCGGCGACCACCGTGGTCACGGCCTGGTGAATCTTTTCGTGCAGCAGATCGTGTCCGCCGTCCTCGAACTCGCGCAGGCTCGCCTGCGGAACGCGTCCGATCCATTCACGCACGGCATCGACCGGTGCCAGACGATCGTCGACCCCGTGCACGGCCAGCAACGGGATGACGTTGTCGGACAGGTCGTCGGCAGAACCGGTCACGGACTTGGGCGTGCCGCACAGGATTGCGCATCGGACGGCCTCGGGATGCGCGCCCAGCGCTGCGATGGCCGTCGCGGCACCGAGCGAGTGGCCCATCAGGGCGAACGACAGTTCGGGGTGCTCGGCCTCGGCGATGTCGATCAACTGCAGCGCGTTCTGTGCGAGACCGGGGATCTGCGCTGCGTCGGTCAGTTCACCCTCGGTCAGGCCGTGCCCCACGTGATCGACCGCCCACACGTCCACCCCACGCTCGTTCAGCAGCCGCGCGAAGCGGTGGTAATGGGCGCTGTTCTGGCCGAGACCGTGCAGGAAAACGAGACCGAATCGAGCGTCGGCGACGGTCCAGGTTCGATAGTGGACAGCACCGGTGGCTCCGTCGAAAAAAGGCATTGAATCATTTTGCCTGTTCCCGCCGGCTTCCGCGCGCAACGTGACCGGTGCCGCTGTCGTGGGTCGCTAGGGTGGACGCTTGTGTTCCTCCTCGGCGATCAGGTCGTCTACAGCGCCAGCGACCTCGCCGCGGCGGCGTCCTGCGAATTCGGCCTGCTCCGACGACTGGACGCTGTATCCGGCCTGATCCCCCGGCAGAGCGTCGCAGCCGATCCGATGCTCGACCGCACGTCCACGCTCGGATTCGAGCACGAACGACGCCAACTCGAGGCGTTCGAGCAGCGTTTTCCCGGTGGCGTCCTGACCATGGACCGACCGGGCCGCACCGCACAGGAACTGGCGGACGCGGCGTGGGCGACCTTCACCGCCCTGACCTCACGCACGCCGGTGCTCTATCAGGCCACCTTCTTCGACGGACGATTTCTCGGTTTCTGCGACTTCTTGGTAGCCGACGGTTCTCGTTACACCGTCTACGACACGAAACTGTCGAGACATGCAAAGGTGCCGGCGCTGCTGCAGTTGGCCGCGTACGCCGACGCGCTGCAGGCCGGGGGTATCACTCCGAGCGAACAGGTGCATCTGATGCTCGGCGACGGCAGCGACTCCGCGCACGCGCTGGCCGACATTCTTCCGGTCTACCGGCAGTCGAGAGCACACCTGCAGCACATTCTCGACGAGCATCACGCCGAGGGCTCCGTCGTCGAGTGGTTCGATCCGCGGTATTCGGGATGCGGGCAATGCGATGCCTGCACCGCCGAGGTGGAGCAGCATCGCGATCTGGTGCTCGTCGCCGGCATGCGCGGCAGCACCAGGGACCGCCTACTGGACGCAGGTATTTCATCGATCGACGAGCTCGCCGAGTCGAGTACCCCGGTGGACGGCATGTCCTCCCGGACACTGGAGAACCTGCGGTCGCAGGCGGCCTTGCAGGTACGCCAAGAGCGCAGCGGGGCAGCCGAATTCGAGATCTTCGACGCCGAGGCACTGGGGGTGATTCCCGAGCCCGACGACGGGGACATCTTCTTCGACTTCGAGGGAGATCCGCTGTACGCGGAATGCGGTTCGTCCGACTGGGGTCTCGAGTACCTGTTCGGCGTCTACACCGCGGACGGCGACTTCCTGCCGTTCTGGGCACACGACCGCGCGCAGGAACGTCGTGCGCTCATCGACTTCCTCGACTACGTCGCCGCCCGCCGAGTCGAGTATCCGAAGATGCACGTGTATCACTATGCGCCGTACGAGAAGACGGCTCTGCTGCGGCTGGCCGGCCGGTACGGAGTGGGCGAGGACGCCGTCGACGATCTGCTGCGGGAGAACGTTCTCGTGGATCTCTACCCCGTCGTACGGTCGGCTGTTCGGATCGGTGCCCGCTCGTACAGCATCAAGAAACTCGAACCGTTGTACATGCCCGCGGCCCGTGACGGAGACGTCACCGACGCGGCGGCGTCGATCGTCGAATACGCGCACTGGTGCGAACTGCGCGACCGAGGCAAGGACGCCGAGGCGGCAGCTCTGCTCGCCGACATTGCCGAGTACAACCGCACCGACTGCGAATCGACACTGCGACTGCGTGATTGGCTGCTCGATCGGGCATCGGACGCCGGGGTGGCACCGCGGTCCCCGCAGCAGCTGGACCTCGAGGACGTCGTCGACCGCACCGCGACCCCACTCGAACTCGAACTGGCCGAGCACGCCGGACTGCCGTGGGATCGCACGCCGACGCAGCACGCGCTCGGATTGTTCGCCGGTGCCATCGGATATCACCGACGAGAGAACAAGCCGTTCTGGTGGGGCCACTACGACCGCCTGACCCATCCGCTCGACGAATGGGCCGACGCCGCGGACGTATTGAAGGTCGAGCGCGCCGAGCTGGTGCACGACTGGATGAAAACTGCACCCGGACAACGGGTGCTGCGTCGTCAGGTCAAACTGGTCGGGCACCTGAGCAACGGCGTGCTGTCCGGCTCGAAGGTGAAGCTGCTGTACGAGAACCCGGCGCCGGAGGGGTTGACGAAGCAGCAACCGACGCATCGGGCCACCACATCGGTCGAGATCGTGCAGACCGGGTACGAGGGAACCCTGGATGTGGTTGTCGTACAGGAGAATCTACGCAAGGGCGTGGAGGAGTACACCGATTTCCCGGTTGCCACCGCGCCCGAGCCGCCCCCGAACACCAAGCATCTCGAGCAGGCGATCGTCTCCGTCGCGACCGAGGTTCTCGGCGGGTTGCCGGAACTACCGCGTACGGCCGTCGCCGATCTGCTGACGCGCTCGACGCCTCGAACCCGTTCCGGTGCCGGCCTTCCCGTGGTCCACGACAACGACTACGCACATGCGATCACGGCCGCGCTGCTCGATCTCGACAATTCGTACGTGGCGGTGCAGGGCCCGCCCGGCACCGGGAAGACCTACACGGCGGCGCGCGTCATCGAACACCTGGTGAACACACATCATTGGCGGATCGGAGTGGTCGGCCAGTCGCATCACGTGGTGAACAACCTTCTCGACACCATCGTCGGGGCCGGGGTCGACGCCTCGAAGGTGGGCAAGAAGGCCCCGACCGCACACACCGTCGTGGACATCACCGGATACTCGCACTTCGTCACCGAGGCCGACGAGGGCTGCGTCATCGGCGGCACCGCCTGGGATTTCTCCAACCCCGGCCGAATTCCACCCGGCTCCCTCGATCTACTCGTCGTCGACGAGGCCGGTCAGTTCTCCCTCGCCAACACCATCGCCGTCTCGGTATCGGCGCGCAATCTGCTGCTTCTCGGCGACCCGGCGCAGCTCCCCCAGGTCAGTCAGGGCACCCACCCCGAGCCCGTCGACGAATCGGCCCTCGGATGGCTGACGACCGGGCACGCCACCCTGCCCGCCGACTGCGGCTACTTCCTGGCGACGACGTGGCGGATGCATCCGGATCTGTGCGCGCCGGTGTCGACGCTGTCGTACGAGGGCAAGCTCGAATCGAACAAGGATGTGACACAGTCACGTTCGCTGTCGGGTCTGGAACCGGGCCTGCACGTCGCCCTTCTGGACCACCACGGCAATTCCACCGACTCGATCGAGGAAGCCGACGAGATCGTCACGCGGGTCCGGTCGTTGCTCGGTCGGCCGTGGGTGGACCCCGCACACGGCAGCGACCCGCGCCCGATGCAGCAGTCCGACTTTCTGGTGGTCGCGGCCTACAACGCGCAGGTCGCCGTCATCGTCGAGCAACTCGCAGCCGCCGGGCTCGACGAGGTGTCGGTGGGAACCGTCGACAAATTCCAGGGCCGTCAAGCGCCCGTGGTCCTCATCTCCATGGCAGCGTCGGCCATCGAGGACGTGCCCCGCGGAATGGGATTCCTGTTGTCGCGCAACAGACTCAACGTCGCCATCTCCCGCGGCCAGTGGGCCGCGATCCTGGTGCGCTCGCGCGCGCTGACCCACTATCTGCCGTCGACCCCGGACGGACTCGTCACGCTCGGCACGTTCATGCGGCTGTGCGAGAACGCACGTCAGCCGAACGCCATACCCTCGCCGCGGTAGGTGGGAACGGCGTCGACCGATCCGTCGGAATGCACCAGAGCCAGAGTGTCGAACCGCTCGCACAACTCCCCGGCCTTGGCGTGGCGGAACCAGATTCGATCGCCGATGCGTACCTCCTCGGCCCCGCTCACCGGGGTCTGCACCTCCCCCGCGCCCTCGTTGCGCAGCAGTTTCAGGCCCGACGTGACAACGCCCGCTGCCCTTCTGGACCAGCCGACAGGTCGGGGTGACCGCGACCAGGATGCCGGGCCCGACGCGATGTAGCCGCCGCCGAACGCGGTGGCGATCCGCGGAGTCGGCTTGCGCACCACCGGCAGTGCGAAGAACAGCGAGGGTTCTGCCGAGAACGCGCGATACCGATCGAACAGGGTCGGCGCGAACAGACCGGAGCCCGCGGTGACCTCGGTGACGGCCGGATCCGCGGCAGAGAAATCGATCGACCCGGTACCACCGCTGTTGACGATCTCGAGCGGCCCGATCGCCGCGGTCACGGCGTCCACCACTGCTGTTCTCCGCGCACCGATCTCGCGAGACGACAGCGACTTCATCAGCTCGACTGCGATGTTGGCGTCGGGAACACCGGCGATCTGCGCCTCGTAGAACATCAACCCCACCACCCGGAACCCCCGCGAGCGAGCCTGACGGGCGAACTGCGCTACCTGCTCGGGATCCCGAAGCGGAGAGCGCCTGACCCCGATGTGCAGCGGCCCCACCCGCAACGATGCGTCCACGTCGATACAGATGCGGGGCTTGAGCAGGTCGCTCCGAGCGGCGTCTCGGACGAGGTCCAGTTGCGCGACGTCGTCGACCATCAACGTGATGCGTCCCGACAGCACGCGGTCGTTGACCACCTCGGCGAGTGCTGTTCGATCGACCGTCGGGTACCCCATCAGAATGTCGTCGACGCCGGACTGCGCCAACCAGATCGCTTCGCGCAGCGAATAGGCCATCACTCCGGATACACCCTGCGCCGCGAGGACCCGATTCAACACGGCTCGGCACCGCACCGACTTGCTGGCGATCCTGATCGGTACACCGTTCGCGCGTGCGCGCAGTGCTGCAGCATTGGCATCGAGAGCTGTCAGATCGACTGCTGCCGAAGGAGATTCGAGACCCTCGGTGGCTGCGACAATGCGGGACAGCGGGGTCGTAGCGGTGGTGGTGTCACCGGCGATCGAACTCATTCGGCACATTCCTTCGTCGTCGTTGCCGGGCCGACACAGTCAAACACTCCGCAGCCGAGAAGTCCCGTCGAGCGGTTTTCCACTCAGCGATCTTCTGCCTTCGCGGCGATCAGCCCGGACAGGTCGTCGATCTGGGCCAACACTTCGAGATCGTCGCCGTCGACCAACCACCGCAGGACCAAACCGTCGAGAGTCGCCATCCCGAAGCGGGCGATCGACTCCACTGGTTCGAGCCACCGCGTGCCGGTGTGGTCGGAACAATTCTCGAAGAACAGCTGCGCCTCGGAATCCCGGATTCGATACTGCCCGCTGGCGATCTCGGCGGCCGTGGCCGAACCCAGTGCGCGATGCCGCAACAGATACGTCTTGATCTCGTACGCCAACAGCTGCCGACCATGCGATTTCTCGATCAGCAGCCACACCGCGCTCAGCCCGCTGTGCACCAGCTCGCGCAGCCCCCGAACACCGGGTAGTTCGTGTGTTCCGACCGCGCTGTCCAACGCGGCGTGCAGTATCTCGGTGACGTCGACGATGAGGTGCTCGCCCATCGCGATCACCAGATCCTGCTTGGTCTCGAAGTGGTATTGCACGATGCCTTTGGTGACGTCGGCATATTCCGACAGCGCCCGAACGGTGAGCGACTCGATACCGACCCGCTCGGCGACGTCGATTGCCGACTGCACCAGTTGTGCGCGGCGCACGTCGGCGGGCAGCCTCGATTGCATGACCCGATACTAGGTCGCGGTCGACATCTGTGCCTTGGATTGCCCCAGGGGAGCGCGCTGCGAGATAGTGATTCGATGATCGAGCGGTCGTGGCAGAACTGGGCGGGAAATCAACATGCATTCCCGGCGCGTCGAGCCGAGCCCTCGTCGGTCGAGGAGCTGCGTGCGATTCTGCGCGATGCCGCCGAACGGTCTCTGCCGGTGCGCTGCGTCGGGGCAGGGCATTCCTTCACTCCCATTGCCGTCACCGACGGTATCCAGATCGGCTTGGATGCGCTGAGCGGTATCGAATCCGTCGAACGCGACGACGACGGATCTGCCCAGGTGACGGTACTGGCCGGCATCCGACTCCGAGAGTTGTCGGCGCGGTTGTGGGAGCTCGGTCTGGCGATGACCAATCTGGGCGACATCGACGAGCAGTCCGTCGCCGGGGCCATCTCGACGGGCACTCACGGAACCGGTGCCCGGTTCGGCGGCATCGCCACCCAGGTGCACGCGCTGGAGCTGATGACCGCGGACGGACAGTCGGTGCAGTGCTCCCGAGACGAGAACACCGAACTGTTCGACGCGGCCCGCATCGGTCTCGGCGCTCTCGGCGTCATCACGCGTGTGACGTTGAACTGCGTCGCGGCGTTCGCGCTGCAGGCCGTCGAGACGCCGTCGACGCTGACGGCGACGCTGCGCGACCTCGATGCCACCGTCGCCGGCGTCGACCATTTCGAGTTCTATTGGTTTCCGCACACCGATCGTGTGCTCACCAAACGCAACACCCGCCTGCCCGGTGACACCGATCTGCGTCCGCTGGGCAAGGTGCGCTCGTATCTCGACGACGAACTGCTGTCCAACACGGTCTTCGAGGGCCTCAACCGACTGGTGACGCGAGTGCCTGCGTTGATTCCCAGGGTGAACGCGGTCTCGGCCCGAGCGCTGTCGGCTCGCGAGTACACCGACCGCTCGTACCGGGTGTTCGCGTCGTCGCGGACGGTCAAGTTCGTCGAGATGGAATACGCCGTGCCCGTCTCCGAGATCGCCTGGGTGCTCCGCGAGGTGGATCGCTGGCTCGAGCAGTCTTCGATATCCATCGCGTTCCCCGTCGAAGTACGATTTGCCGCCGCCGACGACATCTGGCTCTCCACGGCCTATGGACGCCCGACGGCCTACATCGCCGTACACCAGTACCACCGGCGTGATCACCGCGAGTACTTCGACGCTGTCGAAGCCATCTGCCGCAGCGTCGGGGGTCGGCCGCACTGGGGCAAACTGCACTCTCTCGGCAGCGCCGAGCTGCGTGATTCCTACGAGCACTTCGACGACTTCCTGCGCATCCGCGATTCCCTCGACCCGACGCAGCTGTTCCGCAACGACTACCTGGACCACCTGCTGTCGTGAGCGGTATCTCGTACCCTGCTACGAAATACCGCGCACGACGAGTTCGCTTACATTGGACTCGGTGAGCACAGGAAAACGCGCGCTGTCCGGCATCATCGCCGCCGGAGTCGTCCTCGGCGTCGGCGAATTGATCGCCGTCCCCATCGGACCGAACTCGTCACCACTGACCGCCGTCGGCTCCTCGGCGGTCGACAACAGTCCGGCGCCGGTCCGTGAATGGGCCATCGACACGTTCGGCACCTCCGACAAGCTCGCCCTGTTCATCGGTATGGCCGTGGTCATCGGTGCTATCGCCGCCGCGGCAGGAATCGCTCGCAAACCGATCGGGGCCGCGGTGTTCGCCGCCTTGGGCGTAATCGGCGTCCTCGCCGCGGTGACCCGACCCGACGCGACGGTGTTCTATGCAGTCCCGACCATCGGCGGCGTCATCGTCGGCATCGTCGTGCTGCACGCCCTCATCGGATCCGCCACCCCGGCGACCGACGGGATGAACCGACGCAGTTTTCTGACCCTCGCCGCCGGTGCCGCAGTACTCGGAGTCGTCGCAGGGACCGCCGGACGAATGCTCACCTCGGCGCGAGCGGTCACCGCCGATCGACTCGGCTTCATGCTCCCGACCCCGACGCCACAAACGCCGATACCGGCGGGGGCGGACCTGAAGATCGACGGCCTCGCGTCGTACATCACCCCGAACGAGGACTTCTACCGCATCGACACCGCGTTGGTCGTGCCACGCGTGGCGTCGGATACGTGGTCGCTGCGGATCCACGGCATGGTGGACCGCGAGATCGAGTTGACGTTCGCCGATCTGGCGCAGCGTCAGGCGGTGGAGAAAACAGTCACGTTGACGTGCGTGTCCAACATCGTCGGCGGCGACCTCGTCGGCAACGCGACGTGGATCGGCTACCCACTGAAGGACATCCTCGAAGAAGCGGGGATCTCCCCCGACGCCGACATGGCCCTGTCGTCTAGCAGCGACGCCTTCACCGCAGGCACTCCCCTCGAGGTACTGCTCGACGGCCGGGACGCACTGTTGGCCGTCGGGATGAACGGCGACCCGCTACCCGTGGAGCACGGTTACCCGGCCCGGCTCGTCGTCCCCGGTCTGTACGGATACGTCTCGGCCACCAAGTGGGTCACCGACATCGAGATCACCCGATTCGACAAGGTGACGGCATACTGGACCGACCGCGGCTGGGGCGTACTCGGTCCGATCAAGACCGCTGCCCGCATCGACACCCCGCGCTCGGGCAGCTCCGTGTCCGCGGGAAAGACCGTGTTCGCGGGCGTCGCCTGGGATCAGCACACCGGCATCGAAGCCGTCGAAGTACAAGTGGACGAGGGCGATTGGGTGCCGGCAACCCTGTCCGAGGAGTACTCCAAGGACACGTGGAGGCAGTGGATGATCGAGCTCGACCTGCCGACGGGACAGCACGCGATCCGCGCCCGGGCTACCAACTCCGCCGGGGAGCTGCAGACCAACAAGACTGCAGACACCGTCCCCGACGGAGCAACCGGCTACCCGAAGATCTCGGTGACGGCGAACTGATTCAGGTTGTCGCAAAGAAAGCTGGCGCGAACCGAGTTCTCCGCCAACTGCTTCCGCTCGTCCGCGGTCAGACCCATGCCCTCTTCCAGCGCGACGAAGTTGTCGTCGACGTACCCGCCGAAATAAGCGGGGTCGTCGGAATTGATCGACACCGACAACCCACGTTCGAGCATCTGCCGTAGCGGCAACTGCGCGACGTCGTCGATCACCTTGAGCCGAACGTTGGACAACGGGCAGACGGTGAGCGGAATCTGTTCCTCGACAAGTCGGTTCACCAGCGCCTCGTCTTCCAGGCACCGGACGCCGTGATCGATGCGCTCCACCTTCAGCAGATCCAGTGCCTGCCAGATGTAGTCGGGCGGGCCTTCCTCACCGGCGTGGGCGACCACGTGCAGGCCCTCGGCGCGTGCCTTGGCGAACACGTCGACGAACAGCGACGGCGGGTAGCCGACCTCGGCGGAGTCGAGACCGAGGCCGATGATCGGTGCCTTCATCGCCAACAGGTCGTCGAGCAATTGGTTGGCGTGCAGCACCGGCTTGTCTCGCAGGATCGACGCGATCAACCCGCTGGTGACGCCGAATTCGCGCTCACTGGTCGCGCAGGCGTCGGCCAATCCCTCGACGACGGCCTGGAGCGGTACACCGCGCTCGGTGTGCGCCTGTGGATCGAAAAAGATCTCCGCATGCGTCACCCCGGCCTGCGCGGTGCGGCGGAAGTACGCGCGCGCCAGATCAGCGAAGTCCTCGGCGGTGCGTAACACGGCCATGTTCGCGTAGTACAGATCGAGGAAGGACTGCAGGTCGGTGAACTCGTACTTCGCCTGCAGTTCGTCGATATCGTTGTACGGCAGCGTGATTGCGTTGCGCTCGGCGAGATCGAAGATCAGCGGCGGTTCGAGCGACCCTTCGATGTGCAGGTGCAGTTCGGCCAGTTGATCGTTACTCACTCATACGATTCTACTTGCCGGTGTACGTCGCCTTACCCGGGCCGACCTCGAGGAAGCTCGTCACCGCACCGCGCAGATCCTCGGTCTCGAACAATGCGCCCGACACCTCCGACGTGATCTCGTCCGCATGCGCCACCCCGCCCGAACGCCACGCCGCCACAATCTGTTTCGTCGCCGCATGGGCGACGGTAGGGCCGTCGGCCAGTCGGTGAGTCAACGCGAGCGCCGCGGCATCGACGTCGTCGTGGATTTGATTGACCACGCCCCACTCTTTCAACGTCTGGGCGTCGTACAGATCACCGGTCATGACGAATTCACGTGCCCGACCCGACCCTGCCCGCTCGGCCAAACGCTGCGGTCCGCCCATCGACGGCGTCAATCCGACCACGGTCTCGACCAGACCGAACTTGGCCTTGGGCCCGGCGAGAACGATGTCGCAGGCCAGCGAGATCTCGAACGCCGCGGTGAGCGTCAAACCGTGCGCGGCGTAGATCACCGGGCACGGCAACGCCTCGAGCGGATGAATGATGCCGGCGAACAAACCACGCCACAGATCGGCGCCTTCGGCCGCAGACAATCCCTCGAACACGTGCACGTCGACGCCCGCGGAGTTGACCTTGCCCTCGGCACGCAGCAGCACCGCACGCGGCGGATTCGCGGCCAGATCGGCGACATTCGCGGCCACCGCGTCGAACATCGCCTGATCGAACAGGTTGAGGGGGCCGTGATCGAAGGTCAGGACAGCGACCTCGGCACCGGCCGCAGTGGTCGATCGAACGAGCGAGGTAGGTGCGTCAGCCATCCTCGCATAGTGCCACACGCGTTCCGGGGCGTTGTTACCAACGAGTATTGTTCGCGTATTAGCCGTTACCGAGAGGAACAAGTAAGTGAAGCGCAGCCTGTTCGAGTCCGACCACGACGACTTCCGCGCATCGGTACGCGAGTTCGTCACCAGGACCATCACGCCGGTGGAGGAGAAGCTGGTCGAACAGCGATACATCGACCGTGAAATCTGGCTCGAAGCAGGACGCAACGGATTCCTCGGCCTCGAAGTACCCGAGGAATACGGCGGCAGCGGAGCCGAGGACTACCGATTCAACGCCGTCCTCGGTGAGGAACTCGCTCGCTCGAGTGCCGCGGTGGCGTCGTGCTTCGGTATCCACGTCGACATCGTCGCGCCCTACCTCGTCAAGCTCACCACCGAGGAGCAGAAGAAGCGCTGGCTGCCCGGGTTCTGCAGCGGCGAGATCCTCACCGCCATCGCCATGACGGAACCTTCCGGCGGCTCGGACCTCGCCGCGCTGAAGACCACCGCCGTCAAGGACGGCGACGACTTCATCATCAACGGCTCGAAGACGTTCATCACCAACGGTAATTCCGCCGACCTCGTCATCGTCGCCACGCGCACCACGCCCGAGAAGAAGGCGAAGGGCATCACGCTGTTCGCCGTCGAGAACGGAACCGAAGGATTCACCCGCGGCCGCAAACTCGACAAGGTCGGCCAGCCCGAATCCGACACCGCGGAACTGTTCTTCGAGAACGTGCGAGTACCCAGCGCCAACATGATCGGCGAATTCGACGGCGGCTTCATCCACATGATGCAGCTGCTCCCCCAGGAACGCATCAGCTGCTCGGTGGCCAACCTCGGACACGTACGGCCCATTCTCGAAGAGACGCTGCAGTACGCCAAGGACCGCAAGGCATTCGGTCAGCAGATCGGCTCGCTGCAGTGGAACAAGTTTCTGCTCGCCGAGCTCGTCACCAAACTCGATGTGGCACAGGCATACATCGACAACTGCATCGTCGCCCACGGCCAGGGCGAGCTGACGGCCATCGATGCAGCCAAGGCCAAGTGGTGGAGCTCGCAGGTGCAGAACGAAATCCTCGACCACTGCGTCCAGCTGCACGGCGGCTACGGCTTCATGAACGAATACCGCGCCGCCCGCGCGTGGAAAGACGCTCGCGTGACCAAGATCTGGGCCGGATCGAACGAAATCATGAAGGAACTGATCGGCCGGGATCTGGGGCTGTAGACGGTATGGAGGTCTTGGCTGGGGCCCCTCCGCATGTAAGCGTGGGTTGCCGACAGGAGTGGGTCCTGGCCGGTAGAGCCACAGATGTGGGAGGCCCCAGTGAAGAATCATCGTACGAGTGTTGGTTTGGATGTGCACGCACGATCGGTGGTGGCGTGCGGTTTGGATGGCGAGACGGGCGAGTTGTTCGAGCGTCGCATGTCGCCTGATCACAAAGAAATCCTGGAGTGGATTCGTTCGCTGCCAGGATTGGTGCATGTCGTCTACGAGGCGGGCCCGACCGGTTTCGGTCTGGCCCGTTTTCTGTTGGCCGCCGGTGTCGATTGTGTGGTGGCGGCACCGTCGAGAATTCAGCGTCCCCCTGGTGACCGCATCAAGACCGATGCCCGTGATGCCCGGCATTTGGCCCGGTTGCTTCATTTAAGTTCTATTGTGCCGGTTCTGATTCCGAGTACCGAGCAGGAGTCCGCTCGTGATCTGGTGCGAGCGAGGGAGGACTGCCGCGGCGATCTGGTGTCCGCACAGCATCGCCTGACACATGTGCTGCTGCGTCAAGGGATCATCTACAGCGGCGGCAAACCCTGGACCGCAGCCCACGATCTGTGGTTACGTCGCCAGCGGTTTGATTCACGTGCACTGCAGATCACCTACGACACCGTCATCGCCACCACCGAACGCCGGAATCGTCTCGATACCGCCATCGGACATGGCTGCGCATTCGTCGTTCACTCCGGTGGTGACCCGGCTGGGGTGCCTTCGTGGGGTGGCGACGTTGACAGCGTTCGGTCTGGCGACGGAGATCGGTGAGTGGGACCGGTTGACCGGCCGCTCGATCGGTGCGTTCGTCGGGTTGATCCCGACCGAGCATTCTTCCGGTGAATCCCGGTCGCAGGGCGGTGTCAGCAAAACCGGCAATGCTCACGTACGCCGACTGCTGGTCGAGGCTGCCTGGCATCATCGCAAGCCGTATCGGCCGGGGCGTGAACTGGTGGCACGGTGGAAGGCGTCGACTCCCAAAGCCAAAGCGCGAGGGCATCAAGCGAACCGGTGCCTGCACGCACGGTGGGAACATTTCGACGAACGCGGTAAACGTGCGGTGGTCGCCAATGCCGGGATCGCACGAGAGCTGGCCGGCTGGTGCTGGTCGTTGGCCACGCTCGAGGAATGACTGAAGCTCCGACGCCGAAGTAGCGATCTGCGTCGGGATAGATGTCCGGAATGAACGGTCGACGACGACGTGGGATGTGGCCGAGCGTCTGGGAGTGACCCGCTAGCCGCCTATGAGCAATCCTCAACTGCGCGTTGGGATCACGCTCGACTCATAGACTTGCGATCCACTCCAGCCGAAACAGTCCGTCCTGCGGTAACCAACCCGCGTATATGAGAGTTGACGACGCGTCGAACACTACGACACGCTCACCTCCCACTCGCATCGATCACCATCCCGGCAACAGGAAGCGGTGGCACACACGACGGTGCGTGCCACCGCTTCACCATGCCGTCGTTGACAGGCCGACCTCCATATGAGAGCGGCTTCGCCGCATGTGAGTGGAACTTCGTAGCAGGGGTCGAGGTTCCACTCACATGGGTTTCTCGAACGCGGGCCGGGCGTAGAAGCAGACCGCGATCATGCCGACCAGGAGCACGACGGCGGGGAGGATCAGCGACTGCGCCATCGCGGTGGTGAAGTCGTCACGCAGCATCTCGGGCACTCGGCCGGCGAATTCGTTTGCCCCCGAAGCCGATCCACCGGTAGGTAGTTCGGCGGCCAAGCGCGATTGAATGAGCGCGCCGATGCCCGCGCTGCCGAGCACGGACCCGATCATGCGGGTGGTGTTGTAAATTCCCGAACCTGCACCCGCCTGGCTCATCGGAAGATTGCGAGTGGCCGTCGCTGCCAACGGAGACCAGATCAACGCATTCGCCACACCCATTGCAGCGACGGGGAGCAGCAACTTCCAGATGGCCGTCGTGGGCGTCATCTCGTATGCGAACCACAGCAGCGACGCGGCGAGGATGAACAGTCCCGATCCGGCGATGTACCGCGGATGCGTCTTGTCGACGAGCTTGCCGATATTGGGTGCGAGCAGTCCGGTCAGCAGCGCCATCGGAACGAACAGCAGTGCCGACCGGGTGGGCGTCAGACCGGTGACGCTCTGCGCGTAGAACATGATCGGCAGCATCATGCCGGACATCGCGAAACCCATTGCGGCGATACCGATATTGGACAGCGAGAAGTTGCGGTCGCGGAACAGGGCCAAGGGCACCAGCGGCTCGCTGGTATTCACGGACTGCCAGTAGACGAACCCCGCGAAGACCAGCAGACCGACACCGATGAGGATCCACACGCCGGTACCCCAGTCGTACTTCTGACCTTCCTGGATACCGAAGACGATGCAGAAGAGTCCGACAGCGCTGAGCGCAACGCCCAGCAGATCGAACTTGTGATCGTGGGTCGGCAGCACCGGAACGAACTTCAGCGCCAACGCAATTGCGAGAATGCCCACCGGCACGTTGATGAAGAAGATCCATTCCCAGCCGAGCGAGTCGACCAGCACACCGCCGAGAATCGGCCCGACGAGCGTAGCGACGCCTGCGACGGCGCCCCATGCCCCCATTGCCGTTCCACGCTTCTCCGCCGGGAACACACGAGTGATCACCGCCATCGTCTGCGGGGTGATCATCGCCGCGCCGAGACCTTGAACCGCGCGCGCCGCGATGAGCATCTCGATCGATCCCGACAGTCCACACCACACCGATGCGAGAGTGAACAGCACCAGGCCGGCGATGTACAGATTCCGCGGACCGAACTTGTCACCCAATCGGCCCGTGACCAGCAGTGGAACGGCGTAGGCGAGGAGATACGCGCTGGTGACCCAGATGACGTTGTTGATGTCGGTGTTCAGCCCGGTGAGGATCGCAGGTTGCGCGACCGCGACGATCGTCGTGTCCACCAGGATCATGAAGAAGCCCAAGCACAGTGCCCACAGCGCCGGCCACGGTCTGATCTCGTGCTGCGACGGGGCAGTCTCGACGGAATTCATGTAGCGCTCCCTATCCCCGAAGTCGGGTTCGTGTGATGTGCGGAGATGTGATGCGGCCAGTCGAGCTCGCCGCTGTCGATCCGATCGAGGTAGCGCGTCAGCCACTGCACTTCTGCGCGCAGCATGTGGTGAATGTAATCAATTCCGGCCCAATAGATTTCGGATATCTGGCGATCTGCTGCGAGCTGTTGATAGCCCGACAGTTCGTCGATGTCCGCGGTCAGGTCCACGATTCGCTCCCGCAACAGGGCGGTCGCGTCGGATGCGGGTAGGTTGTGCATTTCGGACAGGCCGAGGACGAACTGCGGGTATTCACGCACCGGGGTTCTCAGAATTTCGGTCAGCCGATCGGTCAGCACGTGCCGTCCGGCCGAGGTGATCCGATAGGTGGTGCGCTCCGGACGGTTGCCACCCCGGTCGGTTCCGACCTCGTCGACCAGTTCCTGCTCGTGCAGACGTGCGACCGCGTGATAGAGCGAACCCGGGCGAATCTTGACGATTCGATCTTCCTTGCGGGAGAGCAGCAATTGATACATCTCGTAGGGATGCATCGGGCCCTCCGAGAGCAGAGCCAGAATCGAGACGCCCAGCGGATTGACGGTTCCAGCTCGCATCGATCCCCCTGTCACCTATCCCGCGCGAATTATTCCAACTGGAATATAGGGCCGGCGGTAGCCTCGGAGCAACCCGGACAATGCGCCCACCAGAGGACAAAGGCGTCTTTCGACGCAGAATGGGCACCGACCGCGGTCGATGCCCTCACCGAACAGACGAAGGCCGGATACTCGGAATTACTTCCGTGTATCCGGCCTTGTCACCGAGTTTCTGGTGCTGAAAAAGTCTAGAGTTTCAGTCCACCAGGAGAAATCGGGTTACGAAGCTTGAATCAGATGGCGCGGACGCCGGTAGCCTGGGGGCCCTTCTGACCCTGGCCCACCTCGAACTCCACGCGCTGGCCCTCGTCGAGCGACTTGAAGCCGCTACCCTGAATCTCCGAGTAATGAACGAAAACGTCCGGTCCGCCACCATCCTGCTCGATGAAGCCGAAGCCCTTTTCGCCGTTGAACCACTTCACACTGCCCTGCGTCATTCTGTAAACCTTCTGTAAGCGAGCTAGATCTTCACGTCGAAGCTCTAATCTCAAAACCGAGTCTGCCATCTATTGGCGCTGAGCGAAACACCGGGGGCGAAAAAGTTCGAAAGATTGCTTTGGGACGGTGAAACAGAAATGCCGCCACAGCTGCCGCAGCCCGTCGGTTCCGGTGCCGTCGCTACTGTCGAACCGTGGAATTGCCTGCCTACGATGCCGACCGATTCGATCCCCACCGACTCGACATCGTCCGACTCGCCTGGTGCCGACGGCTGTCGTTGGACGACCGTGCCCTCGATACCACCGCGGACCGCGTCGAACATCGGACCGACACCGAGAACATCGTCGTACTCCGACTGGCGCAGACCACTCTGATCGTCGGGCCGTCCTGGGCCGTGGACGCCGCACGCGGCATCGAGGGCCAGGCAGACACCGGTCGGACGTGGTTGTCGACGCTGCTGGGCGATCGCGTCGAGCAGTACGATATCGACTCCCACACGCTGGCCTACGGATCCGAGATCGGCCACACCATCGACGTCCACGATCCGCTGATCTCCCACCACGCAGAGCACGCCCGCGCTCTGGCGGAGCACTGCAGCGAGGCCGACGTGACGGAGGCATTCGGCGAGCCGGTGTCGCGGCACTGGTTCACTTTGCTCGGAGACGACCGACCCGCGGATTCGGCGCGATCCCTGGCCTCGGCCGGGTACTCGGAAGAAAATATGATCCTGGCCGACATGCGCGTTCTCACCGACCCGGACCACCGACGACACGGACACGCCTCGGTCGTCGGGCGGCTCGCGACCAACGATGCCATCGACGACGGCCTGATACCGCAGTGGCGAGCGCGACCGGAGAACACGACCGCTCGACGCCTTGCCGCCCGGCTCGACTACGTGGAGATCGGCGCCTGCCACACCGCCGTGCGTCGAACCTAGGCGCTTGAATCCGGTCCGGACTGGGTAGCGTTTCGTGAGACCGACCGATGTGAGGAGTTCGATCATGGCCGAGGACGCCACCTACGTGAAGCCGGGCGAGGAATTCAAGCGCGATACCAACTACATCCCGACGCGCATCACCGCCGACGGCCGGGACGGATACCCGGTGGAGCCCGGGCGTTACCGGTTGATCGCGGCGCGGGCCTGCCCGTGGGCCCATCGATCCATCATCGTGCGTCGACTCCTCGGACTCGAAGATGTTCTGTCCCTTGGCATTCCGGGTCCGACCCACGACCCGCGCAGCTGGAACTTCCAGGAAGAGCCGGGCGGCGTCGACTCGGTTCTACAGATCCCTCGGCTGCAGGACGCATACTTCGCACGGTTCCCGGACTACGAACGAGGCATCACCGTGCCGGCGATCGTCGATGTTCCCACCGGCCAGGTCGTCACCAACGACTACCCACAGATCACCCTCGACCTCAGCACCGAGTGGACGCAGTACCACCGCGAGGGCGCGCCCGATCTGTACCCGGAGGCGCTCCGCGGCGAGATCGACGAGGTGGCCGATCTGGTGTTCAAGGATGTGAACAACGGCGTCTACCGCTGCGGATTCGCCGGCTCGCAAGAGGCCTACGAGAAGGCGTACGACCGCCTGTTCGCTCGCCTCGACTGGCTCGTCGAACGGCTGTCCACCCGGCGGTATCTCGTCGGCGAGCACATCACCGAGGCCGACGTGCGACTGTTCACCACCCTCGTCCGTTTCGATCCCGTCTATCACGGCCACTTCAAGTGCAACCGCAGCAAGCTCACCGAGATGCCAGTGCTGTGGAACTACGCACGCGACCTGTTCCAGACTCCCGGATTCGGTGACACCGTCGACTTCGATCACATCAAGCGGCACTACTACGAGGTGCACACCGACATCAATCCGTCGGGCATCGTGCCGAACGGGCCCGATCTGGCCGGCTGGCTCGAACCGCACGGACGTGAATCACTCGGCGGATCGCCCTTCGGCGACGGCACCGCGCCGCAGCCGCCGAAGCCGGACGAACTGGTCCCGCCCGAGCACTGGGTCTGACAACCACTGGGTCCGACAGGTACGGCTATGCCCCGGCGTAGGTACCGAAGCTCCAGTAGACCCCCTCGGCGTCGCGGCAGGTGAAGCCGCGGCTGCCGTAGTCCTCCTCGCGCAGGCCCTGCGTGACGGTGCCGCCCGCCGCGACGACGCGATCGTGGATGCCGTCGGGGTCGTCGGTGACGATGTAGATCGACCCGACACCCGGCGGCAGTTCGCCGATGGCACTCCCGTCGCGAACACTGCCCAGCATCACCCCGCCACCGTCCGGCCAGCGCAGTTCCGCATGATCGACGCGGTCGCCTTCGCCGTGAACCGCGCACTCCTCGAATCCCAACACGTCGACGATGAACCGAATTGCGTCGCGTGCGTTCTCGTACTTCAGAGTGGGCCAAACGTGTGTCGTCATGACGTCATACCTTCCTCGTCGGACGCGCGGACCGTCACCGGCAACGCCGCTCGACAGAGTCTCGAACATGCCCGCACCCCGACGCGGCGCGCGCCACCGGACACCACCTCGCTCGGAGGAATCTGCACGCCACCAGTCTAAATTGCCCCGAACGTGTGCAACGAGGAATTCGCGGGTAACTCCCCCGACCAGCGTCACCGACGCTCGCAACCGAAAGAGGTATCGATGGCAGGCAAGAAGGACGACGCTCAGGTCGAGATCTCGAGCGGAGGCAAGCTCGAACGGGCCCTGGTCAACATCCTGGACAACGCCAGCCGCCTACAGGGACCCGCCGTCGACAAATACGTCGCGCACGTGCGTCGAGCACACCCGTACGACACCCCGGCCCAGATCATCGAACGGCTCGAGAAGCGATTCCTGCTGGCGGTCACCGGCAGCGGATCGGCAGTGGGAGGCGCAGCGGCGGTCCCCGGAATCGGTACGGTCGCATCGCTCGCCGCCGTCGGTGCCGAGACCGCGTTCTTCATCGAGTCGTCGGCTCTGCTGACGCTGTCGGTCGCGTCCGTGCACGGCATTCCCGTCGAGAATCACCAGCAGCGACGCGCGCTGGTGCTCTCGGTGGCACTGGGCGAATCGGGCATGCAGATCGTTCAACGAACAGTGGGCAAGACAGCCAAGAACTGGGGCCCGCTCATCACCTCACGCATTCCGGGCGGCTCGATGGCCAGCATGAACAAATCGCTGGTGAAGAAGTTCGTCACCAAATACCTGGCCAAGCGCAGCGCACTGCTGGTCGGCAAGATGCTTCCCGCCGGAATCGGCGCGGCGATCGGCGGCGCGGGCAACCGAGTGGTCGGCAAAGGCGTCATCAAGAACGCCCGTGACGCCTTCGGCCCGCCGCCCGCACGGTTCCCGGAAAATCGCATCATCGAACCGGACGAATGAGAATGTTCGGAATCTTCGAGAGGCTGCTGCGTTGACTTCGAACATGACTTCCACACCTGAACTCGGCAAGTACGGCGTCTGGCGACTGCACTCGGCGTTCACGCCGGAGTTGTCCCGCGCCATCGAGTCCTTCGGCTACGGGACCATCTGGCTCGGCGGATCCCCGCCCGCAGACCTGACGACCACCGAGGAGATCC
Organism: Rhodococcus sp. 06-1474-1B; assembly: GCF_002258885.1. Taxonomy (NCBI): domain Bacteria; kingdom Bacillati; phylum Actinomycetota; class Actinomycetes; order Mycobacteriales; family Nocardiaceae; genus Rhodococcus; species Rhodococcus sp. 06-1474-1B. The sequence continues at coordinate 19,845 of NZ_NOYR01000001.1, forward strand.
TCGACGCCACCGACACCATCGTCGTCGCCACCGGCATCGTCAACATCTGGTCCGATGCAGCCGCCGACGTCGCCGCGTCGTATCACCGCATCGAGAGCAAGCACCCCGGACGGTTCGTCCTGGGCATCGGTGCCGGTCACCCCGAGGCCACCCAGGAGTATCAGAAGCCGTACGACGCATTGGTGAGCTACCTCGACGACCTCGACGAGGCCGGAGTCCCGATGAAGCGTCGGGTCCTCGCCGCGCTCGGCCCCAAGGTGCTCGCGCTGGCCGCGAGCCGTACCGCAGGCGCGCACCCCTATCTGACCACTCCCGAACACACCCGTGAAGCCCGAGAAGCAGTGGGGCCGAACAAGATTCTCGCTCCCGAGCACAAGGTGGTGCTCGAGACCGATCCGGAGAAGGCACGCGCGATCGGTCGGCCACCGGTGAACAATCCCTACCTGCATCTGCGCAACTACACCAACAATCTGAACCGGCTCGGCTACTCGGACGAGGAAATCGGCGACGGCGGCAGTGACCGACTGATCGACGCGCTCGTCGCACACGGCGATGCCGACGCCATCGCTGCTCGACTCGACGAACACCTCACCGCCGGCGCGTCGCACGTGACGCTGCACGCGCTGCCCGACGACGCCGACCCGCTCGAGACGTACCGGGAGATCGCTGCGGCGTTGCATCGCTGAAACCGGGGTCATCCCGCCCGTCGGTTCCACCCCGTAACCTCGTGTACCGGTTGCCGCCAAGCAACCGGCACACGAGGTGCACCGACGGCCAGGGGGACACCGCACAGATGACCAGCTACTCGGCTCCGGCGCTGGAAGCGCAGGCTCTGACGAAACAATTCGGTACCGTTCGCGCGGTCTCGGACCTGAGCTTCGTCGTTCCACGCGGAACCGTCACCGGCTTTCTCGGGCCGAACGGCTCCGGCAAGTCCACTACACTGCGGATGCTGCTCGGCCTCGTCGCCCCGACCTCGGGCGTCGGCCTCGTCAACGGCGTTCCGTTTCGTACGGCGACCCACCCGGCCCGTACCGTCGGGGCCGTTCTCGACTCGCTGAGTTTGCACCCCAAACGCAGCGCCGAGCACCACCTGAAGATCTACACCGCGGCGATCGGGGTACCCGACAGCCGCGCCCTCGACGTCCTGAACCTCGTCGGTCTGGGCGACGCCGCACACCGCGCAGCAGGCGGGTTCTCTCTCGGCATGCGTCAGCGACTGACCTTGGCAACAGCTCTACTCGGCGATCCCGAGATCCTCGTACTCGACGAACCCGCGAACGGCCTCGATCCCGAGGGGATCGCCTGGCTTCGAGACTTCCTCAAAGCGTTCGCGGCATCGGGGAGAACCGTCCTGGTATCGAGCCACATCCTGCGCGAGATCGAGCAGACCGTCGACACTCTCGTCATCGTCAGCGCCGGCACCCTGATGTACCAGGGATCCATCGCTCAGCTGCGATCCACCCGCCCGAGCCGCGTGCTCGTCGCCGCGTCCGACCCGGCGAAACTAGCCCTGGCATTGGCGTCCACCGGACTCACCGACACCCAACTGCTGCCCGACGGCCGCATCGGCGTCGCGGGTGCCGACGCTGCCACCGTCACGCGCATCGCGGCCGACGCTGGGGTCACGGTCTTCGGCACCACCAGCGAACACGTCGACCTCGAGCAGGTGTTCCTGTCGATGACCGCCGGTCAGTACACCGCAGCACCCGTCCAACCCACTGTGTACGGACCGCCGCCGGGATACGGACCACCGCCTGGATACGGGCCGCCGCCTGGTCACAACCAGGGGTACTCACCGCCGCCACAGAACTACGGACCACCGCAGAACTGGACCGGGGGTTCGCGATGAACGCGCTGTTGACATCAGAGATCCGCAAGGTCACCACACTGAAGTTCTGGTGGGCGCTGGCGATCGCACCGATCGTTGTCGGCGTGTTCGCGTCCGTCATCACCTCGGTGATCGCGAACCAGCTGGGCGAGTTCGAGGAAGATCTTCAGATCGCCGGCGGTGTCGCCTCCATCGGCCTGTACGTCGCCGCGGGTGCCGCCATCCTGTTCGCCGGCATCTTCGGCGCGGTCAACGCCGGAACCGAGTTTCGACACAAGACCATCACCACCAGCTTCCTGACGGCCCGCGGCAGGGACGGCGTCATTGCCGCCAAACTCATCGTCACCGCCCTGTTCGGCCTGGGGTACGGCCTCGTCGTGCTCCTGGCGAGCCTGGTGTGTCTGCTGATCTTCAGCCAACGAACAATCGTCCTCGACGGCGCTTTCATCGGCGTCGTCGCGTCGTGCTTGCTCGCCGTGGTGCTGTGGTCGCTCATCGGAGCCGGGCTGGGGTTGCTGCTCAAATCCCCGACCTGGGCCGCCATCGTGCTCGTCGCCTGGCTGCCGTTCGGTGAAGGACTGCTGTCCCTGATTCTGTTCGGAGTCGGTTTCGGACCGGTGGCAACCGCGCTGCCGTCGAACCTGACATTGCCGACGATGGCAGCGACACAATTGGACGATGCGGGCGACCTCGCGTCGTGGCCGTGGGCTCCGCTCGGACTTGCCCTGTGGGCCGTGATCCTCACCGGTGGCGGTTGGTTCCTCGCCCGTACCCGGGACATCGACTGACCACCGCATCGGTGGGGATGTTCGCCCGATCCTGCTGTCGGTAGCCGGGTCTACCGTGTGAATCGATGGCACACAGCGAATACGTGAAGGATCGAGCAGGGTCGGGCAGCAATACGGGCAGTACCCGTCTGCTGGAAACCGACCCCGGCTCGTCCGGCGTACCCACCGACTCCCGGCCGACCACCGCGTCGTCGATCACCGCGTCGTCGATCACACGGCGTGGCTGGATCAGACGTCTGCTCGCGCAGTGCATGTTGCACCGGCGGACGGCACTCGGCGCACTGGGCGTGACGATGATCGCCGCCCTCATCGACATCTCGTTTCCGCTGCTGACGCGCCTCGCGATCGACGACGCCAGCGCAGGCAAGAACGACGTGATCGCCGGAGTCGCGATAGCCATCGCACTGCTGGGTGCTCTGCGATTCGCCTGCCAGTTCGGTCGGCGCATGCTCGCCGGTCGCCTGTCGATCGATGTTCAACACGATCTGCGGATGGACCTGCTGGCATCGCTGCAGCGGCTCGACGGTCGCAAGCAGGACGAAATCCGAACCGGCCAGGTCGTGTCGAGATCGATCACCGACCTGCAGTTGGTGCAGGGTCTGCTCGCCATGGTGCCGCTGTCGGCCGGGGCAATTCTGCAGTTCGTCCTGGCCCTGGTCGTGATGGCCTACCTCTCACCGCTGCTCACCCTTGTCGCGGTCGTCATCGTTCCCGCGGTCAGCGTCGTCGTCTACCGAATGCGACCCACCCTCTTCGCTGCCACCTGGTCCGCACAACAGCGCGCCGCCGATCTGGCCCAGCACGTGGAGGAGACCGTCACCGGAGTCCGGGTGGTCAAGGGCTTCGGGCAGGAAGCGCGTGCGGTGGATCGCATCGAAGCTCTCGGGCGCAGGCTGTTCGCCGAACGCATGCGCTCGGCCCGCATCAATTCACGGTTCGCACCGACCATGGCAACCATTCCTCAGCTCGGACTGGTCGGCGTCATCGCTCTCGGCGGCTGGTTGGCACTGCACGGCCACATCACCATCGGCACCTTTCTCGCCTTCGCCACCTACGTGGCCACGCTGTCCGCCGTCACCCGAACCGTGTCGTCGGTGGTGATCATGGCGCAGCTCTCCCGCGCGGCCGTCGAGCGCGTCTACGAGGTGGTCGACACCGAGCCGACCGCACCGGAACCGGCGCACCCCATCGCACTGCCCGACGGCCCCCTCGGCGTCCACCTCACCGGCGTCACGTTCGGATTCGAGGCAGAGCGCACCGTCCTCGACGGCCTCGACCTGAGCATCGCCCCCGGCGAGACGGTGGCCGTCGTGGGACACGCGGGCTCGGGAAAGACCGCGCTCTCCCTGCTGCTCCCCCGCTTCTATCGCCCTACTCGCGGCCGGATCGCGGTGACCTCCGGGGACACGTCCATCGACATCGACGACCTGGATTCCGCGTCACTGCGCGAAGCGGTGTCGTTGGTCTTCGACGAGCCGTTTCTGTTCTCCGACACCATCGCCGCCAACATCGCGCTCGGCAGGCCCGAAGCAAGCGCGGAGGAGATCGAACACGCGGCTCGGCTGGCTCAGGCCTCGACCTTCATCGACGCTCTGCCCGAGGGCTACGACAGTCTCGTCGGCGAACGCGGCCTCACCCTCTCGGGCGGGCAACGCCAACGCATCGCCCTGGCTCGCGCCCTGTTGGTCAAGCCGCGGATTCTCGTCCTCGACGACGCCACCTCCGCCGTCGACGCCGAGACCGAGGCCGCCATCTTCGACGCACTGCGCGGCGTGCGTACCCGGGCGACCCTCGTCCTCGCACACCGCCGATCGACACTGACGTTGGCCGACCGAGTAGCCGTCCTCGACGGTGGACGCATCATCGACACCGGCACAGTCGACGAACTCGACGAGCGCTGCCCATTGTTCCGCGCTCTCCTCGCCGGCGGAGACGAGAACGAACACAGCGACGCCGCACCAGAAGCGCGCACGGAACCGTCGGCGGCGATGCTCTGGCCGGACGATGGTCTGGAAGCCGCATCGAACCCCGGTGGCGCGATGCCGCCCGCAGGTGCCGGAGGCGGAGGCACCCACGGCGCAGCGATGGCCGGCGCATTCGGCTCGTTGGCACCGACGCAGGCCATCTCCGACGCGGTGGCAGCCCTGCCACCGGCAACGGAGGAACCAGGCGGATCGGGACAACAGTTGCGTCGACCCGACCCGGAATTCCGGCTCTCACGACTGCTGAGTCCTGTCCGGCTGCTGCTGGCAGGTGTCGTGGTGCTGCTGGCGCTCGACTCGATCGCCTCCATCGCCTTCCCTTCACTCGTTCGGTACGCGGTGGACAGCGGCGTGGCCCGCGGGGACTCCGCCACCCTGTGGATCGCAACATCGATAGGCGTCGCCCTGGCTGCTGCCAGCTGGTTCGTGGTCTGCGCGACGACCGTGCTCACCGCACGAGCCGGCGAGCGGGTGCTGTTCGGATTGCGAGTACGCAGCTACGCGCACATTCAGAGACTCGGGCTGGACTACTACGAGCGCGAGCTGTCCGGGCGCATCATGACGCGAATGACCACCGACGTCGATGCGCTGTCGTCGTTCATCCAGACCGGCGCGTCCACGGCCGTGGTCAGCGTGCTGACCGTCGTCGGCATCGCGATCGCACTGCTCGTCACGGATACGACACTCGGGCTGGTCGCCCTGGCGGTCGTGCCGCCGCTCGCCGTCGCAACCGTCGTCTTCCGACGCATCTCCTCGGCTGCGTACTCGACCTCGCGCGAACGCATCTCCATCGTCAACGCCGATTTCCAGGAGAACGTCACCGGACTGCGCGCAGCGCAGGCATACCGACGTGAGGAGTACGCAGCCTCCCGCTTCGCCGAACGCAGCAACCGCTACCGAGCGAGCCGCATGCGATCGCAGACCGCGATCTCGGTGTTCTTCCCGTTCATCACACTGCTCTCGGATGTCGCGTTGGCCGTCGTCGTCTTCGTCGGTGCGCATCAGATCGCCACGGGCACCGCCACCGCGGGCACCCTGGTGGCGTTCGTGTTGTACCTCGGACTCCTCTTCGGCCCGATCCAGCAACTCTCGCAAGTATTCGACGGCTACCAGCAGGCCCGCGTCGGCGTCGGCCGAATCGGAGACCTCTTACGCACGACGAGTTCGATCGAAACAGCGACAGCGACCGGGTCCGGTGCAGTCGTCGGCGATCGCCTGCACGCCGACATCGACCTCGTCGACGTCAGCTTTCGGTATGCCGGAGCTCACTCCGACGCGCTCAGTGAGGTATCTCTCAGCATCCCGGCCGGCACCACCGTCGCATTGGTCGGCCGCACCGGAGCAGGCAAATCCACCGTCGTGAAGCTGCTCGCTCGGTTCTACGACCCGACCTCGGGATCGGTACGCGTAGGTGGCCACGACCTCCGCGACTACCGGTTGTCCGACTACCGCCACCGGCTGGGCGTCGTACCGCAGGAAGCCCACCTGTTCACCGGAACCATCGCGTCGAACATCGCGTACGGCAGGCCCGACGCCAGCCGGGCCGACATCGAGAACGCGGCACGCTCGGTCGGGGCCCTCGACACCATCGCTGCACTTCGCGGCGGTATGCAGCAACCTGTCGGCGAACGCGGCCAAGGGTTGTCGGCCGGCCAGCGACAGCTGATCGCACTGGCCCGCGCCGAACTGGTGGATCCCGATCTACTCCTGCTCGACGAAGCGACCGCGACCCTCGATCCGGCCACCGAACGCAAGGTCCTCGAAGCCAGCAACGCCGTTGCGCGAACCCGCACCGCAGTGGTCGTCGCGCACCGATTGGCCACCGCCGCACGAGCGGATTTGATCGTGGTCGTCGACGGTGGTCGTATCGTGGAAGTCGGACGACATTCCGAACTTCGCAAACGGGACGGCTTCTACGCCACATTGTGGGCTGCAGCCGAAACGAACCGGGGGAATAATTCGATAGTCAACGGGGTCATCGACAACGAGGCCGATGGTTACCGGTGAGTACATATCACAGCTACGTCCCGGACGCACGCGATCTCGACCGGAGGTCTAGCCTGGAGTCGTACGCGCGCTGATCGGGAACGAAGACAGAAACGAGGCGAACTACTGCCGTGAGCAGCAGCTCTACTACCCAATTCGGACAAAATCAATGGCTGGTCGACGAGATGTACCAGCGGTTCAAGCAGGACCCGTCCTCCGTCGACGCGAGCTGGCACGAGTTCCTCACCGATTACGACCCCGAAGCCGTGATCGACGAGAACCCCATCTCCAACGGTAAGTCCGGTTCCAACGGCTCGGCCTCGAACGGCAGCTCGGCCAAGTCCGCTCCTCCCGCAGCACCCGCGCCTCCTACGAAGCCCGCCGCCTCGGCCGCGAAGACCGAAGCCCCGAAAACCGAAGCTCCCAAGAAGACCGAAGCCCCCGCGAAGGCCGCAGCTCCCAAGGCTGCTGAAACCAAGCCTGCTCCGGCGAAGTCGGCCCCGGCCAAGCCGGCCGAGAAGAAGCCAGCCCCGGCCAAGCCCGCCGCTGCCGAATTCGGTGAAGAGTCGAGCAAGATTCTGCGCGGCGCAGCTGCAGCGGTTGCCAAGAACATGTCCGCTTCGCTGCAGATTCCGACAGCTACCAGCGTGCGAGCCATCCCGGCCAAGCTCATGGTCGACAATCGCCTCGTCATCAACAACCACCTCGCGCGTACCCGCGGCGGCAAGATCTCGTTCACGCACCTGCTCGGCTACGCCATCGTGCAGGCCGTCAAGGCGTTCCCGAACATGAACCGCCACTTCGCCGAGGTCGACGGCAAGCCCAACGCCGTCACTCCGGCGTCGATCAACCTCGGTCTGGCGATCGACCTTCCCGGCAAGGACGGCAACCGTTCCCTCGTCGTCGCGGCCATCAAGAACACGCAGGACTTCACGTTCACGCAGTTCTACAACGCGTACGAGGACATCGTCCGGCGTGCCCGCGACGGCAAGCTCACCGGCGAGGACTTCCAGGGCGTCACGATCTCGCTGACCAACCCCGGCGGAATCGGCACCGTCCACTCCGTCCCGCGCCTGATGAACGGCCAGGGTGCCATCATCGGTGCCGGTGCCATGGAGTACCCGGCGGAATTCCAGGGTGCCAGCGACGAGCGTCTCGCCGAGTTCGGCGTCGGCAAGCTCATGACGCTGACCTCGACGTACGACCACCGCATCATTCAGGGTGCGGAGTCGGGCGACTTCCTCAAGACGATCCACAATCTGCTGATCAGCGACGAGTTCTACGACGAGCTGTTCCATTCGCTCAAGATCCCGTACGAGCCGATCCGCTGGCGCAAGGATCTGCCCGAGGGCACCGTCGACAAGAACACCCGCGTGCTCGAGCTCATCGCGGCGTACCGCAACCGCGGTCACCTGATGGCCGACACCGACCCGTTGCAGTTCACCAAGGACAAGTTCCGGATGCATCCGGACCTCGACGTGATCAGCCACGACCTGACGCTGTGGGATCTCGACCGCGAGTTCAAGGTCGGCGGATTCCACGGCAAGGACAAGATGAAGCTGCGCGACGTGCTCAGCGTCCTGCGCGACTCGTACTGCCGCCACGTCGGCGTCGAGTACACCCACATCCTCGAGACCGAGCAGGTCTCGTGGCTGCAGGAACGCGTCGAAGCCAAGCACGTCAAACCGACTGTGGCGCAACAGAAGTACATCCTCAGCAAGCTCAACGCAGCCGAGGCCTTCGAGACGTTCCTGCAGACCAAGTACGTCGGACAGAAGCGCTTCTCGCTCGAAGGTGCCGAGTCGGTCATCCCGATGATGGACTCCGTCATCGACCAGAGCGCCGAGTACGCCCTCGACGAGGTCGTCATCGGCATGCCGCACCGCGGCCGCCTGAACGTGCTGGCCAACATCGTCGGCAAGCCGTACTCGAAGATCTTCACCGAGTTCGAGGGCAACATGAACCCGGCTGCCGCACACGGCTCCGGTGACGTGAAGTACCACCTCGGCGCCGAGGGCACGTACATCCAGATGTTCGGCGACAACGACATCAAGGTCTCGCTCACGGCGAACCCGTCGCACCTCGAAGCCGTCGACCCCGTCCTCGAAGGCCTCGTCCGGGCCAAGCAGGACCTGCTTGACAAGGGCACCGGCCAGGGCGGTTACTCCGTGCTGCCGCTGATGCTGCACGGCGATGCGGCCTTCGCAGGCCAGGGCGTCGTCGCGGAAACGCTGAACCTGTCCGATCTGCGTGGCTACCGCACCGGCGGAACCGTGCACATCGTCGTCAACAACCAGGTCGGCTTCACCACCTCGCCGGAGTTCTCGCGCTCGTCCGAGTACTGCACCGACGTGGCCAAGATGATCGCCGCGCCGATCTTCCACGTCAACGGCGACGACCCCGAGGCATGTGCCTGGGTGGCTCAGCTGGCAGTGGACTTCCGTCAGAAGTTCCACAAAGACGTCGTCATCGACATGATCTGCTACCGCCGTCGCGGACACAACGAGGGCGACGACCCCTCGATGACCCAGCCGGCGATGTACGACGTCATCGACACCAAGCGCAGCGTCCGCAAGAGCTACACCGAATCGCTCATCGGCCGTGGCGACATCTCGCTCAAGGAAGCCGAGGACGCGCTCCGCGACTACCAGGGTCAGCTCGAACGCGTCTTCAACGAGGTACGCGAACTCGAGAAGTACACCCCGGAGCCCAGCGAATCGGTCGAACTCGACCAGCAGTTGCCGACCAAGCTCACCACCGCCGTCGACAAGGCCGTCCTGCACCGCATCGGTGATGCGCACCTCGACATTCCCGAGGGATTCAACGTGCACCCCCGCGTCAAGCCGGTGCTCGAGAAGCGTCGGGAAATGGCGTACGAGGGCAAGGTCGACTGGGCCTTCGGCGAACTGCTCGCACTCGGCTCGCTCGTGGACGAGGGACGCAACATTCGTTTCTCGGGCCAGGACACCCGCCGCGGCACGTTCACGCAGCGGCACTCGGTGATCATCGACCGCAAGACCGGTTCCGAGTACACGCCGCTGCAGAACATCGGCAGCGACAATCCCGGCAAGTTCATGGTCTACGACTCCGCACTGAGCGAGTTCGCGGCCGTCGGCTTCGAGTACGGCTACTCCGTGGGCAACCCGGACGCACTGGTGATGTGGGAAGCGCAGTTCGGCGACTTCGTCAACGGTGCCCAGTCCATCATCGACGAGTTCATCTCGTCCGGTGAAGCCAAGTGGGGACAGCTCTCCGACGTCGTGCTGCTGCTCCCGCACGGCCACGAGGGTCAGGGCCCGGACCACACGTCCGGACGCATCGAACGCTTCCTGACGCTGTGCGCCGAAGGATCTATGACCGTCGCACTCCCCTCGACCCCCGCGAACTACTTCCACCTGCTGCGTAGGCATGCGCGTGACGGAATCCGTCGCCCGCTGATCGTCTTCACCCCGAAGTCGATGCTGCGCAACAAGGCAGCAGTGAGCAACATCGAGGACTTCACCGACGGCAAGTTCCACTCGGTGTTCGACGAGCCCACCTACGACACCGGCACCGGCGACCGCAGCAAGGTCAAGCGCGTGCTGATGGTCAGCGGCAAGCTCTACTACGAGCTCCTCGCTCGCAAGCAGAAGGACAACCGCGACGACGTCGCCATCGTCCGAATCGAGCAGCTCTACCCCGTGCCGACGCGTCGAATCCGGGAAGCACTCGAGAGCTACCCGAACGCAACGGAATTCCGCTGGGTTCAGGAAGAGCCTGCGAACCAGGGTGCCTGGCCGTTCTTCGGTCTCGCACTGCCCGAACTCATGCCCGAAAAGCTGGTCGGCATCAAGCGCATTTCCCGTCGCGCCATGTCCGCACCGTCCTCGGGATCGAGCAAGGTGCACGCCGTCGAGCAACTCGAAATCATCGACGAGGCCTTCAACAAGGTCGGCGAAGACTAGAATCTCCGACAGCGACAAGCGGCCCACTCCTTCGGGGGTGGGCCGCTTTCGTCGTTTCTGTGCGCACCCGGGTTGGGATCAATGTGGGATTCAGTCGGTCAGACTGCAACAGAGCCGCATTCATTCGGCTGTGGCCTCGGCCGCACTTCGGATGAATGCGGGATTCAGTCGGTCAGACTGCAACAAAGGGACATTGATCCCAACTGGGGAGGACCTGCAACTGGGGAGGACCTGCAACTGGGGAGGACCTGCAACTGGGGAGGACCTGCAACCGGGGAGGACGTCCAACCGGGGGGACGCACACTGGGGCGGGGCTCAGGCGTCGGCGTCGGCGTCGGCTCCCAGCAGCGCGGAGATCATTCCCGGGGCCAGGGCGACAGCAGGTAGGGCGTTGACGTTCAGGTCGATCAACTCGTCGCGGGTGATCTGTGGATTTCTGAGCCAGGTGATGGTGGCTTCTTCGACGAAGGCGATCCACCCGCGCACGGCGAGGTCGATGGTGGGGGTGACATCGACGTCGAGTTGAGCGAGTTGGACGAGAGTGCGATCGGCCATGGTGGTGCGGGTCTGCTCGAACACCTCGCGCATCTGGGGGTCTCCGCTTGCCGTGCCGCGGAGCAGGGAGATGAAGGTGTCGCGTTTCTCGCTGACGTAGTCGACGTAGTTGGCGATGGAGTCGCGCAGAATCTCGAAGGGTTCGAGGTCGGGGTCGGGTGCGGTCCGTTCGATCATCGACCGCGACGCCTCGCGGACTATTTCGAGGTGAAAGTCCTGCTTGGACGCGAAGTAGTGGAACAGTAGACCTCGGGAGACTCCGGCCTGATCGGCGATGTCCTCGACGGAGATCTGTTCGAGTGGCCGATCGGCGAGCATCTCGGTGCCGAGCTCGATCAGCTGCGCTCGTCGTTGCTGCGGACTGAGTCTGGTCCTTTTCGTCGTCGATACTCCAGCGCGGTTCACATCCGCCATGCAATCATCCTATTGAATAGTAGTCAATAACTATTGACTCACACTCAGTAAGCTTCTAGTCTGCTCTACATGAGTCTTCCCGTAACAGATACTTCGGACCGCGCAACGTCGCCGCGTCACGTCGATACGCTGATCATCGGCAGTGGTTTCGCCGGGCTCGGAGCAGCGATCAAGCTGACCAAGGCAGGCAAGAAGAATTTCGTCGTCGTCGAACGCGGCCACGATGTGGGCGGTACCTGGCGCGACAACACCTACCCCGGTGCAGCCTGCGACGTGCCCTCGCATCTGTACTCGTACTCGTTCGCGCTGAACCCGGAGTGGACTCGTTCGTTCTCCACCCAGCCCGAGATCCAGAAGTACATCGCCGGAGTTGCGCGCAAGTACGGCGTCATGGACAAGCACGTCTTCGGCACGGACGTGACGTCGGCGCGATGGAACGCCTCCACCAGCCGCTGGGACGTCGAGACGACCACCGGCAACTACACCGCCAAGATCGTCGTCTCGGCCGTCGGCGCACTGTGTGAGCCGAACCTGCCCGATATCAAGGGAATTCACGATTTCGAGGGCGACGTCTTCCACTCCGCTCAGTGGAACCACGACGTCTCGCTCGCCGGTAAGCGCGTCGCCGTCATCGGGACCGGCGCGTCGGCGATCCAGATCGTCCCCGCCATCGCAGGTCAGGTGGAGCACCTCGACGTCTACCAGCGCACCGCGCCGTGGATCCTGCCTCGCGCCGATCGCCCGTACACCAAGCTCGAGCGCTTCGCCTTCAAGCACGTGCCCGGCTTCCAGCGCCTCGCCCGCGCCGGCATCTATGCGATGCGTGAGACCCAGGTCGTCGGACTGGCGAAGAACCCCGCGTTCATGAAGCCGCTGCAGTGGGCGTCGGAAAACCATCTGCGTACGCAGATCAAGGACAAGGCGCTGCGCGCGAAGGTGACCCCGAACTTCCGCATCGGCTGCAAGCGCATGTTGATCTCCAACGCGTACTACCCCGCTCTCGCGCAGAGCAACGTCGACCTCGTGACCGACGGCATCGCCGAGATCCGCAAGGGATCGATCGTCACCAAGGACGGCACCGAGCGCGCGATCGACGCACTCGTCGTCGCCACCGGCTTCCACGTCACCGATTCGCCTGCATACCAGGGCATCGTCGGCAAGGACGGCCGTACGCTGGCGCAGACGTTCGACGACGGCGGACAGCAGGGCTACAAGGGCGCTGCGGTTGCGAACTTCCCGAACATGTTCTTCCTCGTCGGCCCCAACACCGGCCTCGGGCACACCTCGATGGTGTTCATGATCGAGTCGCAGATCAACTACCTGGTCGACGCCTTGAACACCATCGACAAGCACGACATCGGCACCATCGAAGTGCGCAAGGACGTGCAGGACGAGTACAACGTGACCCTGCAGGACCAGCTCGCCAAGAGCGTCTGGATGAACGGCGGCTGCGCCAGCTGGTATCTGGACAAGCACGGAAACAACACCACCCTGTGGCCCGGGTTCACGTTCGAGTTCCGTCGCCAGACCAAGCATTTCGATCTCGATGCGTACCGTAGCGTCGCAACTGCAGATCTGACCTCCGCTGCGTCGGCGAGCACGGCCGCCGGCAACAACACAGACAAGGTGTCCGCACGATGAGCACATTCACAGGCAAGGTAGCCGTCGTCACCGGCGCGGGTTCGGGAATCGGCCGGGCCCTGGCCCTCGAGCTGGCCGGACGCGGAGCCAAGCTCGCGCTGTCCGACGTCGACACCGCCGGACTCGACGAGACGGTGCGCCGCGTCGAAGCACTCGGAGCCGAGGTGAAATCCGATTTCCTCGACGTCTCGCAGCGCGAGACCGTGCTCGACTACGCCGAGGCCGTCGTCGCGCATTTCGGCAAGGTCAACCAGATCTACAACAACGCAGGCATCGCTTACCACGGTGACGTGGAGAAGTCCTCGTTCAAGGACATCGAACGCATCGTCGACGTCGATTTCTGGGGCGTCGTCAACGGCACCAAGGCATTTCTTCCGCACATCCAGGCCTCCGGCGATGGCCACATCATCAACATCTCCAGTCTGTTCGGCCTGTTGGCCATGCCGTCGCAGTCCGCGTACAACGCGGCGAAGTTCGCCGTCCGCGGGTTCAGCGAGTCGCTGCGCATGGAGATGTTGATCTCCAAGGCACCGGTGAAGGTCACCGTGGTGCACCCCGGCGGCATCAAGACCGCCATCGCCCGCAACGCCACCGTCGCCGAGAATTTCAACCAGGCCGACGTCGCGAAGTTCTTCGACAGCAAGTTGGCGAAGACCACCCCGATCGACGCGGCCAAGACCATTCTCAAGGGCGTCGAGAAGGGCAGGGGCCGCGTGCTCATCGGCTCCGACGCCATCGCCCTCGATCTGCTGCAACGCATCACCGGTTCGCGGTACCAGGGCCTCATCGCTGCAGTGTCCAAGCGTGCGCTGCCGCGCACCAAGAAGTAGACGGGTCGCGTCGTGAAAGCCTTCTACGTTCCCCTGCCGATCGTCGCGGCGGCGCTCAAACCGTTTTACCGCCTCGCGCTGAATCCGCGCCTGTCCTTCCGGGCGCAGCGAGCCGTTCTCGAGGCTGCGGCTCCGGTGCAGACGCTCCCGCACGGGACCGTCGCACAGAAGTTGACGCTTGCGGGCAGGCGGGCCGAGCGCATCACCGTGGGAGCCACCGAACGCGACACCGCGATCCTGTACCTCCACGGGGGCGCGTTCACGATCGGTTCGATCAACACCCACCGTTCTCTTGCCGCCCATCTCGCACGTGAGTCGGCCAGCGCGGTGTACGTGCTCGATTACCGACTGGCTCCGGAGAACCCGTACCCGGCCGCGCTCGACGACGCCGTGGCGGCGTTCCGGGAACTCGTGCGGTTGCACGGCTTCACCCCGGATCGCATCGCCATCGCCGGTGATTCGGCCGGCGGCGGACTGACCGTCGCGACGGCGAGGCGGCTGGTGGACGACGGCGCGAGGCCCGCAGCTCTCGGATTGATCTCACCGTGGGTCGATCCGGGCGCACGCGACGCGGTCAAGCCGCGCGACCTGGTCGTCAACACCGGGTGGTCGAACTCCTCGGCCGACGCGTATCTGGGGGCGGGTGACCCGCTGGATCAGGGCTTCGCGCCGCTCCAGGGCAACCTGGACGAGCTGCCACCGGTCGTCATGCACGTCGGGACGGACGAGGTGCTCTATCCGCAGATCACCGCGTTCGCGGACAAGCTGCGCCTGTCCGGCGTCGAACTCGAGTACATCGAGTACAAGAAGCTCTGGCACGTGGCGCACCTGCAGGCGTCGATCCTGCGTGAAGCAGCCGAAGCCGTCCATCACATGGGCTCGTACCTGGGCCGCATGCTCAGAGCAGAGCAGAAGTCCGACGGGTCAGAGGCTGTGCTCGCCGAGCCAGCGGCCGGCGACATCGCCTGACGCAGCACCGCCACGGACCTCGCCGATCATGTCGGCGAGGTCCGCTGTCGTCAGCTCCCCCGCCACCACCGAGAACGACTTCACCGCACTCTCGTCCAACACACCGGTGCGGTACAGCGGAACGACGTTCTGCGCCGGATACACGTGATCGTCGTCGGGCAGAGTCGTCAGATCCTTGGCCAGCGGACCGAACGATGCAGTCCGAATCGCGAGAGCATCCACCGCGCCGGAATTCAGGTCGTCGACGGCGAACTGCGCATCCGGGTAGACCATGAACTCGGAGAAACGGGCCCTGGTGAGGGCCGGAGCCGTCCGCGGCGCATTCATGACGTCCATCGGGTCGACTTGGCCATCGACCGTGCCGACTGTCACATCGTCCCGACGAAGAAATTCTGTGACTGTCGTGCCCTCGTCCGAGGTCGCGTCTGGAGCGAGAGCAAGGGCCAATCGATCCTCGGCGGTTGCGTAGTCTCCCACCGACAGTCCGGCGGGCAGCGATCGGTTCAGTTCGGTGAACACGTCCTCTGCTTCGGTTGCCCCGGCCAGGGCGTCGAAGGTGCGCAACAGGTCCCCGGTCAGGTCGGGAATCATCGATACCTCGCCGCGGTCCAGCGCCGCGAGGTACGCCGTCCGATCCCCCAGGTTCTCGGCGACGGAGACCTCGGCTCCCGTCGACCGGAGTCCTCCCGCGTAGATCTGTGCGAGCAACCGGGAGAGGTCGGAATTCCCGGCTCCGACGACGACGGGCATGTGCCCGGGTACGGCCCGGTCGGCCGCACTGCACCCACCGACGGAACCTGCAATAGTGACCGCGAGGGCCGCTGCCAGAATCGACGAACGCACTCTCATTTTCTCCTGTTCACTGCCCGTGGGGTTTACCGATCCCGACCGCGGGGCACAGATGCGAACGAGAGGGTAGTCGAACCAACCTTATGGGCACGGCGACGTCGACTACCATCCCGAGCAGCCCGAGTCCTGGTTCGGCGGTGTCCCCGGTGATCGGGCGGCACCCGTCGGAGTTGGGGCTTCGTCTGTGCCCGAACCGATGGAAGGACACCATGACCACCTCCCGAATCACGCGCGCGTTCTCCGCCCCGAAGGCAGTGGCGGCCGTTGCCGCGCTCGCCCTGTCGGTCACCGCACTGACCGCCTGCGGCGGAAATTCGGATCCGCTCTCGAGCGGAGGCGGCGAGAGCAACGACGACACGAACTCGATCATCGTCGGCTCGGCCAACTTCCCGGAGTCCGAGACCGTCGCGAACATCTACGCAGAAGCATTGCGCGCCAACGGTTTCGAGGTGAGCACCAAGCTCAACATCGGTAGCCGCGAGGCGTACATTCCCGCCGTCCGCGACGGCTCGATCGACCTGATTCCCGATTACACGGGCAACCTGCTCCAGTACTTGGACGAATCTGCCACGGCCACCTCGTCCGAGGACGTGCTGGCGGCACTGCCCGCTGCACTCGGCGACGACCTCTCGGTGACGGCCCAGGCACCCGGCGAGGACAAGGATGCCGTCGTCGTCACCCGCGCGACCGCAACCGAGCGCAATCTGAAGACCGTCGGGGATCTCGCACCGTTCTCCTCGGAGGTGACGTTCGCAGGCACGCCGGAATTCCAGGAGCGCGTCGGCGGACTGCCGGGCCTGAAAGCGAAGTACGGCCTGGACATCTCCCCCGGTAACTACGTGCCCATCTCCGACGGCGGCGGACCGGCCACGGTCGAGGCACTCGTGTCGGGCCAGGTCGTCGCGGCGGACATCTTCACCACCTCGCCTGCCATCGCGCAGAACGATCTCGTGGTTCTCGAAGACCCGGAGAACAATTTCGCCGCTCAGAACGTCATCCCGGTGCTGCGGACGTCCAAGCAGTCCGACAAGCTCACTCAGGTTCTCGACGCCGTCTCGGCGCAGATCACCACCGAAGAGCTCATCGCACTGAACACCTCGGTGTCCGGCGACCAGAAGGTCGAACCGGCTGCGGCGGCAACGGCGTGGGTCAAGGACAAGGGTCTGGACCAGCCGGTCAGCTGATGATCACCTTCGAGAACATCACCAAGACGTACCCGGACGGCACCACGGCAGTCGACTCGTTGGACCTGGTGATCCAGCCACACTCGTTCACCGTGTTCGTGGGGCCGTCCGGCTGCGGCAAGACGACGTCGATGCGGATGATCAACCGGATGATCGCGCCCACCTCGGGTGTCATCACGGTCGACGGCCGCAACATCGCCGACACCGACGCGGTGAAGCTGCGCCGGGGAATCGGTTACGTCATCCAGAGTGCCGGGCTGCTGCCCCACCGTTCCGTCGTCGACAATGTCGCGACGGTTCCGGTCCTCAACGGTCAATCCCGGCGCGCGGCCCGCAAGGCGGCGCTCGAGGTACTGGAACGAGTGGGCCTGGATCCCGCTCTCGCGTCCCGCTACCCGGCGCAACTGTCCGGCGGTCAGCAACAGCGCGTCGGGGTTGCCCGCGCGCTCGCCGCGGACCCACCGATTCTGTTGATGGACGAACCCTTCAGCGCCGTCGATCCGGTGGTGCGTGAGGATCTGCAGACCGAGATGCTCAGGCTGCAGGCCGATCTGAAGAAGACGATCGTGTTCGTCACGCACGACATCGACGAGGCCGTGCGGCTGGGCGACCACATCGCGGTCTTCGGACCGCAGGGTCGCCTGCAGCAATACGACAAGCCCGAGACCGTGCTCGCGGCACCGGCGACGTCGTTCGTGGCGTCGTTCGTCGGCCGCGACCGCGGCTACCGAGGCCTGTCTTTCCGCTCCGCGCAGTCGGTGACGATGCATCCGATCCATACCGCGACCGAGGACGAGATGAGTACCCTGAGACTCGACCAGGGGCAGTGGGTTCTGGTCGTGGACTCCCAGCGTCGTCCCCTCGGCTGGATCGACGCCACCGGCGTCGAGAAGGTACGCGGCGGCGGCAGCCTGGACGAGAGCACCGCGGCCGGTGGGTCGCTGTTCCTCGAGGGCGGGGATCTACGGCAGGCGCTCGACTCGGCGATCTCGTCTCCGTCGGGAATCGGCGTCGCCGTCGATTCGACCGGTGCCGCCGTGGGTAGCGTCGACGGTGCGGAGATTCTCGAAAACCTGGCCGTACAGCGCAAGTCGGAGGACGAGGAGCGCAATCGCCACCACTTCGGCGCGACCGGGAACGACGCACAGTGACCTGGCTGTTCGACAACTTCGGCGTCGTACTCGGGTACACGAAGACACATCTGTATCTTTCGCTCGTGCCGCTGCTCATCGGACTGCTCATCGCGGTTCCGGTCGGCACCCTGATTCGCAACACGCGGTGGGTCCGCCGAATCACGTTGACGGTGGCCAGCATTGCGTTCACGTTGCCGTCACTGGCACTGTTCGTCACCATTCCTGC
The DNA here is from genome assembly GCF_002258885.1 of Rhodococcus sp. 06-1474-1B. NCBI lineage: Bacteria > Bacillati > Actinomycetota > Actinomycetes > Mycobacteriales > Nocardiaceae > Rhodococcus > Rhodococcus sp. 06-1474-1B. Next base: position 38,177 of record NZ_NOYR01000001.1, read on the forward strand.
TGTCGTGGGACTGCCTGTGCTCGATCCGCTGAACGTGGTGATCGCACTGACGGTGTACTCCACGGCTCTGCTCGTTCGCGCGGTTCCGGAGGCACTCGATTCGGTTCCGTTCGCCGTCGTCGATTCGGCTCAGGCCATGGGGTTTTCGTCGTTACGGCGGGCGGTGACCGTCGAGCTACCGCTGTCCTTGCCGGTGCTCATCGCCAATATTCGAGTTGTCACGGTCACCAACATCTCGTTGGTCTCGGTGGGTTCGGTGATCGGTATCGGTGGTCTCGGCCAGCTGTTCACCCAGGGCTACCAACGTGACTATCCCGATCAGATCTTCGCCGGCATCATCTCGATCGTGTTCTTGGCGTTGATCTTCGACGCCGCCCTGTACCTGGTGGGCCGTCGACTCACGCCCTGGACCCGGCAGGGCAGCTCGTCGACGAGGAAGGCGCGCGCATGAATCTGTTCTCCGAAGCGTTCTCGTACATCCTCGACGGTGCCAACTGGGCCGGGCCGACGGGAATCGGTGCTCGACTGCTCGAGCACATGTGGTATTCGCTGTTGGCCGTTGTGCTTTCGGCCGCTGTCGCGATTCCCATCGGACTGATCATCGGTCACCTGCGCCGCGGCGAAGCGGTGGTCGTCGGACTGGTCAACGCTCTGCGCTCACTGCCGACTCTGGGTGTGTTGGTGTTCCTGGTCCTGGTGATCGGGTTGGGTCTGATCCCGCCGATCATCGCGCTGGTCCTGCTCGGGATACCACCGCTGCTGGCGGGCACCTACTCGGGAATAGCCAACGTCGATGCTCACGTGGTCGACGCCGCCCGGGCAATGGGAATGACCGAATCACAGGTGCTGCTGCGGGTAGAGATCCCCAATGCACTGCCACTGATCCTCGGCGGACTACGGAACACCACCCTGCAGATCATCGCGACCGCGACCGTTGCGGCGTACGTCAACCTGGGCGGGCTGGGTCGCTACATCTTCGACGGTCTCGCGCTCTACGACTACGGCCGGGTTCTGGTCGGGGCGATCCTCGTCGCGCTGCTCACACTCGTCGTCGACGGCCTTCTCGCCCTAGCGGTGTGGACGTCGGTGCCGGGAACCGGTCGCCTCCGGCGCATGCCGACCGGACTGGCAAAAGTCTGACGACGACTCACGCAAACTAAAAGCACCCCGAACCACCGGCCCGGATAGGGCGGGGTTCGGGGTGCTTTTTCTGTTTTCCTACGCGACGCCCTCGGCTCGCGCTGCTGCCGCAACTGCGTCCGCAACGGCCGGGGCGACGCGAGGATCGAGCGGGCTCGGGACGATTCTGTCCGCGGCCAACTCGTCGCCGAGAACCGAGAGGATTGCCTCGGCAGCGGCGAGCTTCATGCCTTCGGTGATGCGGCGTGCGCCGGCGTCGAGCGCGCCCTTGAACACACCGGGGAAGGCCAGAACGTTGTTGATCTGATTGGGGAAATCGCTGCGTCCGGTCGCGACGATGGCCGCGTACTTCCTGGCCACCTCGGGGTGGATCTCCGGATCCGGGTTCGAGAGCGCGAACACGATGGACTCGGGGGCCATCGAGGCGATGACGTTCTCGTCCACCTTGCCTGCGGACAGTCCGAGGAACACGTCGGCTCCGGCCAGCGCATCGCCCGGTCCCCCGCTCAGTCCACGAGGGTTGGTTCGCGCAGCGAGGTCGGCCTTGACGCCGGTGAGGTCACCGCGATCGGCCGAGACGACGCCCTTGGAGTCGAGGACCACGACGTCGGAGATGCCGGCGGCGAGCAGCATGTTCGCGCACGCAACGCCTGCAGCGCCTGCGCCCGAGACGACCACTCGGAGCCCGGCCAGGTCCCGGCCCTGTACCCGTGCAGCACCCGTCAGCGCCGCAAGGACGACGATGGCCGTGCCGTGTTGGTCGTCGTGCATCACGGGGCAGTCCAGTGCCTCGACGACGCGTCGTTCCACCTCGAAACACCGCGGGGCGGAGATGTCTTCGAGGTTGACGGCTCCGAAACTGTGTCGCATCCGCACGATCGTCTCGACGATCTCGTCGACATCGTGGGTATCGAGCACGATCGGGATGGAATCGAGGCCGGCGAACTTCTTGAACAGCGCCGCCTTGCCCTCCATCACCGGCAACGACGCGCGCGGACCGATATCGCCCAGGCCGAGCACCGCGGAACCGTCGGAGATGACGGCGACCAGCCGGTCGGTCCAGGTGTAGCGCTTGGCCAGCGCCGGGTCGGCGGCGATGGCACGGCTGACCTGGGCCACTCCCGGGGTGTACGCGATCGAGAGATCGCGCTGGGTCTCGAGCGGCGCGGCCAACTGGACCGAAAGCTTGCCGCCGAGATGCCCGGCGAAGATCTCGTCGTCGGTGATCGCGGCCGCAACTGCCGATGGTGTTCCTGTGGTGTCTTCGACTGCCGTCACGGTGAAAGCTCCTCGCACTGTCGGCCTCGACGAGGCAACACGTGTCTACGAAGTGATTGATGCTCGAAAGGGTCGCGGACTACCGGAGGGCGCCAGTACTGGCTGCCGACTGCCGAAAAGCGCGTCTCGCACGTGCGGCGGGTGTGCCTGCACAGTCAACGATGGGCTGTAGCCGCATCGCTGTAACGGCCCAAGTGTGCCATACCGCCCACCGACCTGACCACAGAGTCAGAAACCAGCGTGAACTACTGCCACCATTGGGTCCACAGGACGAGACCGGTGACCACGAAGACCACGATCGCTCCGAGGAATGCGGTGAATCCGCGTCGGTGATCGGCGATCCGCTGCGCTGCGATGGCGACGACAGCGGCAACGATGTGCACGGTGACCGACAGCGCGCCCGGTCCCGGGTAGCCGCGGGACTGACCGAGATATTGGGTGACGCCGACGCCGATCGCCAGCACCAGCAGTCCGGCGGTGACGATGCCGCTGAGCCCGCGCAGGAAGCGCAGTCCGGCGCCCGCTCCGGCCCCGCTCATGCTCCGGCCACGAATCCGCGGACGGAGTCCGCGATCAACTGCACTGCGATGGCGGCGAGCAACAGGCCTGCGATGCGCGCCAGCAGCGAAATGCCGCCTTCGCCGAGCAGCCGGATGAGGACGGTGGAGAATCGTAGAATCACGAAGAACAGGACGTGAATCGTGATGATGCCCAAGGCAATTGCGAGCAACGAGCTCGCGTTGCCGTCGGCCTGACTGACGTAGACGATCACCGCGGCGATGGCTCCGGGGCCCGCCATCAACGGCGTTCCCAGCGGCACGAGTGCGACGTTGACGTCCTCGGCCGCCGCGTCGCCGCCCGCGCCCTTACCGGTGAGCAACGACAGCGCGATGAGCAGGAGCAGAAGTCCACCCGCGCCCTGCAGTGCCGGAATGCCGATGTGCAGGTAGCTCAGAATGGCCTGGCCGCCGATCGCGAACACCGAGATGACGGTGAGCGAGACCGCGGGTGCCTGCCATGCGGCCTTGTTGCGCACTTCCTTGCTCTTGCGTCCCACCAGGGACAAGAACACCGGAATCGCGCCCGGTGGATCCATGATCACGAACAGCGTGATCAGAACCGTCAGGTACAGCGTCACGTCGAAGTTCATGACCGGGCCGCCGCGATCAGTCGGTCGTACTGCTCCGGGTCGGTGGTGTACTCGCCCAGCTTCACGGTCTTGTTGGTGCCGTGATAATCCGAGGACCCGGTGACGATGAGGTCCAACTCCGCGGCCAACTCGGCCATCACCACGGTGTCCTCCGGCGAGTGGTCCATGTGGTGGACTTCCACACCGCCGAGCCCGAGCGGGGTGAGTTCTCGGATGTGGTCCAGATCCAGGATGCGTCCGCGCTTGCGGGCCCGGGCATGCGCGAGCACGCTGACGCCGCCTGCGGCGGCGATCATCTCGACGGCGACGTCGAGTGGAGTGTCGACCTTGCCCACGTAATACTTGCCACCCGTTGCCAGCGGACCGGCGAACGCCGCGTCCATGTCCGAGACGTAGCCGGCCTCGATCAGAGCCTGGCCCAAATGGGGACGACCGGCGGCCTCCCCGGCCGAGGCGAGAACCGCGTCGGGATCGATGGGTAGGCCGTCCGCGGCCATGTTCTCGGCAATGGCCCGCAGCCGGGTCACCCGCTCACCGCGCAGTCGTGCACGCTCGGCGGCGAATGCCTCGTTCTCGGGGTCGAACAGGTACGCCAGCAGGTGCACCGGGACGGGCGTGCCGTCCTCCCCACGACCGGTGCACGACAGTTCCATGCCGCGCACGAGCGTCAGGCCGGCGGGCGATGCGGCAGCGGCCTCGTCCCATCCCGCCGTGGTGTCGTGATCGGTGAGCGCCACCACCGACAGGCCCGCTGCCGACGCAGCGCGAACCAGCTCGGCCGGGCTGTCGGTACCGTCGGACGCTGTCGAGTGGGTGTGGAGATCGATGAGCACCAGAACAGTGTCCCAGGCGTACCGCCGTGATGTTCCGGGCCCACTGTTCTGTCGTTTTCCTGGCGTACGATTGCCCGCCATGCCGTCCCTTCCACCGCGTCCCTCACTGCCCTCGCTGCACCGACGAGGAAACAAGACCGTTCCCGATTCGAGTCCACGAATACCGGTGCCGACGGCGCGCGCCATCGTCGACTGCGCTGTCTACGTCGACGGCTCCCGACTACCCGGCCGGTTCACTCACACGTCGGCGATCGCCGAAGTACGAGCCCGCGGCGAGGGGTTCGTCTGGGTGGGCCTGCATGCGCCGGACGACCGTCAGATGAACGCGATCGCTCAGTGTTACGACCTGCACGAGTTGATGGTCGAGGACACCGTGCACGCGCATCAGCGGCCCAAGCTCGAGCGATACGACGACGTCGCATTCCTCGTCCTGCGCACGGTCAAGTACGTCGAACACGAGTCGGTGACGACGGCGAACGAGATCGTCGAGAGCGGCGAGATCATGGTGATGGTCGGTCGAGATTTCGTGATCACCGTCCGACACGGCGAACACTCCGGATTGGCCGGCGTGCGCCAGCGCCTCGAGGACAATCCGGAGCAGCTCGCACTCGGCCCGTCGGCGGTGCTGCACGCCGTGGCCGACCACGTCGTCGACGAGTACCTGGCCGTCACCGACTCGATCGAGAGGGACGTCGACGGCATGGAGGAGGAAGTCTTCTCTCCGCATCACCACGTGCCGATCGAGAACATCTATCTGCTCAAGCGAGAGGTCGTGGAACTACGCCGGTCGGTGACACCACTGTCGACGCCGCTCGCACGGCTGGTCCAGGAGCCCAGTGTTCCGAAGTCCGTCCGGCGGTACCTCCGTGACGTGCAGGACCATCACACCACCGTCGCCGAACGTATCTCCGAATACGACGAGGTACTCAGCTCGCTCGTCGACGCCGCCCTGGCTCGGGTGACGATGCAGCAGAACCTCGACATGCGCAAGATCTCGTCCTGGGTGGCGATCGCGGCGGTGCCGACCATGGTTGCCGGCATCTACGGCATGAACTTCGACAACATGCCCGAGCTGCACTGGACCTATGGGTATCACACGATCGTCGCGATCGTCGCCTGCGTGTGCGTCGGTCTGTGGCGAACGTTCCACAAGAACAACTGGCTGTAGATCCTGCGCCTGAGATCTACAGCCAGGGACGAACTCCGACAGAAGCGGGTAGCCACCGGAAGTCGACACCCTGTGCGCAGGAGCGCCCGATCAGAGACTGGCTGCGGACCGGTTGGGGTCTCGAACGTCGATCCCCGCTTCCTTCCAGGCCTCGCGCAACGCATCCGCCCCGCGTAACCGCACCCAGGCGGCCTCGGTTCCGGTCAACGGCACCGCGGCGAAAAAATGAACCGGATCGAAAGGCTCCGGCAGCGGCAGGTCCGCGATGTCGCTCGGCCCGAGCAGCACGGCCGTGAACGGGGCATTTGTCCACAGCGGCTCACCGAGATCGAGCAGGGCGTCCTCCACCAGCACGACGCCCTCCACCGCAGGCGAGGCCGCGAGCACGGCCAAGCTCTTGTGGACGCCCGACGCCACGCCTGCGCCACCGCGAAGGGTCAGTACCAGTTCGGCGCGAGGGCCACGGGACGGATCGGCGACCATGTCGTTCGGGTCTGCCATGGGATGACGCGAGCAGCCGAGGCTGACGTACCGCACCACCTCGGAGTCCGCTCCGAATCGCAGCACGTCCAGTGACTCCAGGCCGAGGAACGTCACGGACGCGGACGACGGGTTGTCGTCGCCGATCTCGGTCACCAGGTGTGCGCGTACCGCGGTAATGACACTCTCGCTCACGAGACCCATCCAACACCACCGGTGCCCGAGAAGTCCGTTCGGAGGTGCCACCGCGGACGAGGTGGGTACCGTCGTACCCGTGGTATCCGTTCTCGCTGTGTCCGACGAAACGATCGAATCTCTGTGGAGTCCGCAGGTGAAGTCGCTCGGCGTCGATCTGATTCTCGGCGCGGGTGACCTTCCGTTCGATTACCTCGAGTATCTGACCGACGCGTTGAACGCTCCGTGCGTGTTCGTGCCCGGCAATCACGACGCGGACCTGACGGGTTATTCGGCCGGGAAGGCCGGCTGGATGCGCGCCGGGCTGCCTGCCACCTGGCCGGGGCCGGTGGGTGCGATCAACGTCGACCGGCGGATCGTGTCCGCTGCCGGTCTGCGTATCGCCGGTCTCGGCGGGTCGATCCGCTACAACGGTGGCCCCAATCAATGGACGCAACGTCAGCAGCGCAGACGCTCACGCACCCTCACTCGAACATTCGCGTGGAATCGCAACGTCCGCAAGGACGTACGGCCGGTGGACATTCTGCTCACTCACAGCCCACCCCTGGGAGTCGGCGACGACACCGACCCGGCACACGTCGGCTTCGACTGCCTGGACGAGGTGACGCGTCGGCTCTCCCCACAGTTGTTGTTGCACGGCCACATTCATCCACACGGCCACACCCCGGACGATCTGGCCCTGCACGGGGCGGCGGTGATCAACACCGTCGGATACACCCTGCTCGACGTCGAACCGGGTGGGCAGCGACAGCACGTCGAAGCACCGAGGATCGTGAGGCGCAGACATGGCACGTGACACCGGATTTCCGGCCGCCGACGCGGAGAACGACTTCACCCGCCAGCGTCGACGCGCCGACGTGGCGAGACTCGTCGGGTGGCTGCGGCGTCAACCCGACGACGTCAACACCATCCTGCCGTTCGACGAGGTGGTCGCTGCCCTCGGCAAGGTCGGTGAACGGCACCTGGGTCTGCAGGTCATTCGCGTCGAGACCATCGTCGGAAGTGTCGACCGCACCCGGGACTTCGACAGGTTCTTCAGGCCGACCTCGGCGCGGATCAGGGAACGCTGGCAGCGGTTGGCGGCGGCGCAGCGCCGCGGTGAAGCGATGCCGCCGATCCAGGTGTACCGCATCGGCGGCATGCACTTCGTCGTCGACGGGCATCACCGGGTGTCGATTGCGTTCGCGATGCATCGCACGACGATCGACGCCGTCGTCACCGAGATCATCACGCGTATCTCCCCCGAGGGCATCACCCGGCGCGGCGATCTGTTGATCAAGGATCATCGCCGCATCTTCCTGAGTCGGGTGCCCCTGGTGGGACGCGCACGCGAGGCGGTACAGGTCACCGACCCGTTCGATTACGCGCAACTGAGCGAGTCGGTGGAGGCCTGGGGATTTCGGCTGATGCAGGAACTCGGGGAGTTCGTCGACCGCGGAACGGTCGCACGACGCTGGTTCGGTGAGGAGTACCTGCCGGTGGTCCGCATGGTCCGGGCGGCCGAGATTCTCGAAGACCGCACCGATGCCGAGGCCTATCTGTGGATGAGCCGTGAGCGCTATCGGCTGGTGCGCGAGCACGTCTGGAACGACGAGATCGTCAGTGAACTCCGGCAGAAGGCCCTGGGGAAGCCCAACCGGACGCAGTAGCTCCTCCGAGGCACCTCGGCTCACACCGGGGAAACCGGTACCCGATAATTAATTAGATGCGTTCAACATTTTAGTTCGATCGGTTCGTATTATCGGTTGTCATAGGTAACGAGGTAGCTCTTCCATGTCCACCCGCCGCACGCTGCTGCCAGGACTCTGTTTCATCGTCATGACCCTCGCCGTCCTGCAGACGATGGTCGTTCCCATCGTGGGCACCATCGGCACCCAACTGGGCGTCAGCACCACCGCTGCCGGGTGGGTGCTGACGGCGAACCTGTTGGCCGCGGTCATCGCCACCCCCGTCATCGGCCGACTCGCCGACCTGCACGGCAAACGCCCCGTGCTCATCGGCGTCCTGACCGTCGTGCTGGCGGGGTCGCTGCTGGCAGCGTTGACCGATTCACTGACCTGGCTGCTGGTCGGCCGCATTCTGCAGGGTGTCTCGTACGCCCTGTTCCCCATCGCCCTGGCGGTGTTGCGCGACGAGATGCCACCGCGCGCACTCGTCGGCTCGATGTCGATCCTGTCCGGCACTCTCGGCGTGGGCGGCGGCTTCGGATTGGTGCTGACGGGGCTGCTCACGGCCAACGGTGCCGACTACCACCGCGTCTTCTGGCTCACCGTCGCCATCGTCGTGGTTGCACTCGGCATCGCGTGGTTCGGTGTCCCGGCCCGACCGCGTAGCGGCAGCGGGTCGGTCGACTGGTGGGGTGCCGTGCTTCTGGCGGGCACACTCCTGCTGCTGTTCCTGGCCCTCACCCAGGGCCGCACGTGGGGCTGGGGTTCGGTGGCCACCATCGGATGCGCTGTCGCGGGCGTGCTGCTGGGAACAGTCTGGTGGATCTTCGAGAAACGCATCGATGCCCCGCTCGTCGCACCCCGCATGCTCACTCACGGGCCACTGCTGGCCACCAACGTCGCCACCCTGTTCGTCGGCGTCGGAATGTTCGCCAACTTCCTGGCCTGCTCCTACTTCGTGCAGACCCCACGTGCCGTCGCCGGCTACGGATTCACCGCCAACGTTCTCGAAGCGAGTGTCGTGTACCTGCTGCCCGGTGCTGCGGTAGGAGTGGTGGCCGCGGTGATCAGCGGTCGCCTCATCGGATCGTTCGGGCCGCGCCGAGTCCTCGTCGGCGGTGCGGTGGTCGGCGTTCTCGGATTTGCGTTCGTCGCGGTGGCCCACGATCACACCTGGCAGCTCATCACCGCGGGCATCGTCATCAACACGTTCGTCAGCCTCGCGTTCGCGGCCCTGCCCAACCTGCTCATGGCCGAGGTCAGCGCGGCGGACACCGGCGTGGCCAACAGCGTCAACTCGATCGTGCGCACCGTCGGCACGTCGATCGCGAGTGCGTCATTGTCCACCGTGCTGGCGATGTTCACCATCGACGGCACAAACGTGGCCCGCGAGAGCGCGTACACCGCAGCCTTCGTCGCCGGTGCCGTGGCCTGCGCCGTCGTCGCCGCGGCAGCCCTGGCCATCAGAAGCACCCCGGCAGCGCGGCAATCGGTGCGGGTTGCCGAGTCCGAACCGAACACCACGTCGAACGTGCCACTGTAGAGCCTGCGGCATGTGAGTGGAACTTCGTAGTAGGCTACGAAGTTCCGCTCACATGCGGCGCAGCCGCTCAGATTGTCAGGTTCGCACCCGACGCCTGGTCGAACACCGAGATCTTGCCCGGGTCGAACCACAGTTCCACCTGACCACCCTCGGCGGCCTTGGATTCGGCTGCCAGACGCGCAACCACCTGTGCGCCACCGAGATCGGCGATGCCGGCATCGGCGGCCAGCTCCTGGAGTTCGCTGGACTCGACCTTGGCACCCTTCAGCGTGAAGTAGACGTACTTGTCGCTGCCCATGGACTCGAGCACGTCGACGGTTGCGGTGAAGGTGGCACCGCTCATCTTCTGGTAGCCGTCGATCAGTGCCGCGTCCTCGAAGTGCTCGGGACGGATACCGACGACCACCTCGCGGCCCGGGTTCTTGGCCTTGATCGCGTCCATTCGCTCGAGCGGGATCTCGATGTCGCCGAGGGCCGTGGACACTCCGTTCGAGGTGAGCTGTCCCGGAACGAAATTCATCGAGGGCGATCCGATGAAGCCGCCCACGAACAGGTTTCGCGGCTTGTCGTAGAGCTCCTGCGGAGAACCGATCTGCTGCACCAGCCCGCCGCGCAACACCACGACGCGGTCGCCGAGGGTCATGGCCTCGGTCTGATCGTGCGTGACGTAGACGGTGGTGGTGCCCAGGCGCTTCTGCAGCCGCGAGATCTCGGCGCGCGTCTGGACTCGCAGCTTGGCGTCGAGGTTGGACAGCGGCTCGTCCATCAGGAAGGCCTTGGGGGTGCGAACGATGGCGCGGCCCATGGCAACTCGCTGTCGCTGACCACCGGAGAGGTTGGCGGGCTTCCGGTCGAGGTGCTGACTGAGATCGAGGATCTTGGCAGCCTCTTCGACCTTGTTGTTGATCTCGGTCTTCGAGAGCTTGGCGAGCGTCAGCGGGAAGGCAATGTTCTGCCGGACCGTCATGTGCGGGTACAGCGCGTAGGACTGGAACACCATCGCGATGTCGCGATCCTTCGGTGCCTTCTCGTTGACGCGCTCCCCCGCGATCCGCAGCTCACCCGACGAGATGTCCTCCAGCCCGGCGATCATGTTGAGCGTGGTGGACTTTCCGCAGCCGGACGGTCCGACGAGGATGATGAATTCGCCGTCGGCGATGGTGATGTCGACGTCGCTGACGGCAGCGGCGCCGTCCGGGTAGAGCTTGGTGACTTTGTCGAGAACGATTTCGGCCATGACGGTTATCCCTTCACTGCGCCGGACGTCAAGCCCGCCACGATACGTCGTTGGAAGAAGAGCACAAAAATGATGATCGGGATGGTGATGACGACGGCGGCTGCCGCGATCGATCCCGTGGGCTCCTCGAACTGAGAGCTACCGGTGAACTGCGAGATGGCCGCCGGGACGGTGACCGAACGTTCCGTCGCCGTCAGCGAGATGGCGAGCAGGAGGTCGTTCCAGGCGAAGATGAAGACCAGGATCGATGCGGTGACGATGCCCGGCGCTGCCAGCGGGGCGATGACCTTGCGGAAAGCCTGTGCAGGCGTTGCTCCGTCCATCTTCGCTGCCTTTTCGAGCTCCCACGGAATCTCGCGGAAGAAGGCCGAGAGCGTGTAGATCGCCAACGGCAACGCGAAGGTGATGTACGGGATGATCAGACCCGGCCAGGTGTCGAACAGACCGAGCGAGCGCGAGATGTCGAACAACGGTGTCACCAGCGAGATCTGGGGGAACATCGCGATCAGCAGAGCCGCACCGACCAGGAGCTTCTTGCCCGGAAAGTCCAGCCGGGCAACGGCATACGCGGCCATGGTGCCGATCACGACGGCGATCACCGTGGTGATCAACCCGATTCCGATGGAGTTCACCAGCGCCGAGGTGAACTGGTTGGTGGAGAAGATGCCCTTGTAGTTCTCCAGAGTGAACGACTGCGGGATGAACTTTCCGTCGGCGATCGTGGCCGTCGATTTGAACGACAGGCTGATGATCCACGCCAACGGAACGAGCGCGTAGAGGAGGACGAGGACGTTGACGACCGTCCAACCGACCTTCTTGCGAGGCGTAACAGTGGTCATTACTTGCGGCCTCCGTCGTCGGATCCCGGTGCCGAGGCACCGAACAACTTGATGAACACGAACGCGATGATCGCGACGCAGAAGAAGATCAGGATGCTGATCGCCGACCCGAGTCCGAGGTTGAACGCGCCGAACAGGTTGTTGTAACCGAGAATCGACACCGATCCTGTCTCGTTGCTCCCTCGGGTGAGGACGTAGATGTTGTCGAAGATGCGGAACGCGTCGAGCGTGCGGAAGAGCACCGCGACGAGAATTGCCGGCTTCATCAACGGAATGGTGATCCGCATCAGGCGCGTCCAGCCACCCGCTCCGTCCACCTCGGCGGCCTTGAGCAGATCGTCGGGCACCAGAGCCAGGCCTGCCAGCAGCAGCAGAGCCATGAACGGGGTCGTCTTCCACACCTCGGCCAGAACCACGATCGCGAGCGACGGGAACTGCTCGGTGAGCGGCGCGCTGCCGTCGGGCAACAGGTTGGCGAGATAACCGGTGCCCGGGGTCCAGGCGTAGTACCAGCTGTACGCGGCGGCGACGGTCACGATGCCGTACGGAATGAGCACCACGGTGCGGACGAGTCCGCGGCCGAAGATGGTGCGGTGCATGACCAGAGCCACTGCCAGACCGAGGATGAACTCGATGATCACCGAGATGATCGTGATGCCGGCGGTGACGCCGAATGCCGTCCACCAGTAGCCGTCGGACAGCACGGTCACGTAGTTGGAGATGCCGACGAATTGGCGATCCTCGGGGAACGCGAGGTTGTACTTCTGCAGACTGAGCCAGAAGGCGTACACGATCGGGTAGCCGGTGACCGCGAGCATCAGGATCGCCGCGGGTGCGACGAGGAGCAATCCCAGGCGTCGTTCGGCTTTCTTACCGTCGGAGATGTTCTTCAGAGCCGCCTGCCGATCGGCGGGCTGCGGCTGCGATTCGGTGGGATCGCTCATGGAATCAACCCTTCGGAATTGACGGCCTTGCTGACCAGTTCTGCGAGCTTGTCCACGTCGGCAACCGGATCGATGTTCTGCGGCGGGTTGAGGGCATCGGTCAACAGAATCGAAATGCTCTGGTAGGCAGGCGAAACGGGCCGCACTGCCGCGGACTCGATGGAACCGAGCACCCCTTCCCATGCGGGATAGACGGCCTGGAACTCCGGATCGGAGTACAGCGACTTCAGCACCGGGGGCACGCCGCCGTTGACGGCGTTGTTGCGCTGATTCTCCTGGTTGGTGAGGCACTCGACGGCTTCCCAGGCGAGGTCCTCGTGCTGAGTGGTCTTCGCGACGCCGATGTTGAAGCCGCCGATGGTGACCTTGGCGGGCTCCCCCGCGTTCACCTCGGGGTACGGAGCACTGCGGAAGACCTCGGCGATGCGTGCATCCTGCTGATCGGCAGGCACATTCGCCAGATCGAGGAACGACACTGCCCCGGCGACGGCGTTCTCCTTCAGGCCGGGAAGCACGAACGGGTAGTTGACCTGGAAGGCCATCCGTCCCGACTCCATGCCGAGTCGAGCTGTCGCCTCGTCGCTCTGCGAGACCGATGGATCGCGGCCGTCGGCCGTGGCCACCCGCTTGATGATCTCGAGGGCCTTCTCGGTGGCGGCGCGGTGCTCGGGAGTGTCGTTGAGGGTCACCGTCGTTCCGTCTTCGGCGACCACCGACCCACCCGCGCTCTCGAGCAGCGAGTTGAACCAGACCATGAAGCCCTCGTACTGCTTGGCCTGCACACCGATCTGAGCGGGCTTACCGGCGGCCGCGTTGGCCTCGGCCACGTCGATCAGCTGATCCCACGTCTGCGGCGGGGTGCCGCCCGGCACCTCGTCGGGCCGGTACCAGAGCAACTGAGTATTGGAGTTGAGCGGAACGGCGTAGAGCTGGTCCTGCCATTCCGCAGTGGCGAGCGGGCCTTCCAGAGTGGAACCGTCGCGCAGCTTCGCCGACAGGTCGTCCGGAACGGGCAATGCCCATCCGGCCTCGGCGAATTCGGCGGTCCAGACGACGTCGAGCGTCATCAAATCCAACGTCTTGTCGTTTCCGGCGAGACGCCTCGCGAGCTGCAGGCGCTGATCGTTGGCACTCTTGGGCAGTGTCCGCTGCTCCACTCGATACCGGCCGTTGGAGGCGTCCGAACACACCTGTGCCGCAGCGGCGTATTGCTCTGCGCCGTCTGCGGCAGTGTAGAAACTCAGAACCGGAACCGAACTGTCCGACGAACCACACGCTGCGAGCAACGGACTCGTCACCAGAGCCGCTGCCGCCAACACCCCTATCCTCGTTGCTTTTCCACGCCTACGACCACGATGTCTCGGCACTGTCCCGCCTCCGTACGTTCGGTTACTCGCGCAGCCCTTGTGTCGGCACTGCCGTGCACGAGAGAAACGTAACCGAACTCACTGGCCTCGAGGGCGATTTGGGGCTATTCCGTTACCTGTCGGTTGCCTGGTCGTCCAACCGTTGTGATCAAATCGACAGTTTGGCGAGCAGGTCCCGCGCTTTCTCCGCCGTCCGAGGCTCGCAGATGACGTCGTAACGTCCGGCGACCAACTGCATGCTCGACGCGAAATCGCGCTGCCCCTTGGTGGCCGCGTACGGAATGGACGCCGAGATCAAACCGAAGATGATGCCGCCGCCGACGCCGATGAGCAGAGCTCCGAAGATGTTCTCGCTGAAGATGCCGAGGACCAGGCCGAGGAAAACCCCGAGCCACGCTCCCGAAACAATGCCTCCACCAATAACTTTGGGCCAGGTGAGGCGGCCGAGGACGCGTTCGACCTGCATCAGATCGACGCCGACGATGGTGACGTCCTGTACCGAGAATTCCTCGTCGGAGAGGAAGTCGACGGCGCGCTGCGCCTCGGCGTAGGTGGGGTAGGAACCGATGGGCCAACCGGACGGCGGCGTCGGCAGTCCTTGCCCTGGGCGGCCCGGCTGTGAGAGGGGATTGGTCATGACTCCATTGTGCCCCGAAACGGACTTTTCCGGTCGCTTCTGCAGGCTCCGCTCCGGCACCGTCACACCCATTGTTCTGTCCCGCGAACACTGCGTGGATCAGGAGGTGGGCGGCTCGAACGTCGTCGTGCGTGTCAGACCGGCCGCGCGGCCCTTCGCCGAGACGACCAGCGCCATCTTGCGGCTCGCCTCGTCGATCATCTCGTCGCCGAGCATCACCGCACCGCGAGCGCCGCCCGCCGCCGAGGTGTGGAACTCGTACGCGTCGAGAATCAGCTCGGCCTTGTCGTAATCGTCCTGTCGTGGCGCGAAGATCTCGTTGGCCGCCTCGATCTGCGTCGGATGCAGCACCCACTTGCCGTCGAACCCGAGGCCGGCCGTCCGTCCCGCGGCCCGGCGAAACGCATCGAGATCGCGTATCTGCAGGTACGGTCCGTCGATTGCCTGCAATCCGTGCGTCCGAGCCGCCAGCAGGATCGTCATCAGAATGTGGTGATAGGCGTCGCCGGTGTCGTATCCCACCGGCTGTTCCCCGACGACGAGGGTGCGCATGTTGACGCTCGCCATCAGGTCGGCCGGCCCGAACACCAACGTCTGCACCCGGGGGCTCGCGGTTGCGATCTCGTCGATGTTGCGCAGGCTGCGTGCGCTCTCGATCTGCGGTTCGATGCCGATGGCCCCGACGTCGAGACCGTGCTCCTTCTCGAGTTGAGTGAGAAGAAGATCCAATGCCTGCACGTGCGCCGCGCACTCGACCTTCGGCAACAGGATGGCGTCGAGATTTCCACCCGCCCCGGAAACGACGTCGATGACGTCGCCGTACGTCCACTGCGTCGTCCAGTCGTTCACGCGCACGACCTTGAGCTGATCGCCCCACCCGTCGGAGTTCAACGCGTCGACGATGCGTGCGCGGGCCTCGACCTTGGCGATCGGCGCGACGGCATCCTCGAGATCGAGGAAGATCGCGTCGGCAGGCAGGCCCTTGGCCTTGGCGATCATCTTGTCCGAACTGCCCGGAACGGCCAGTACCGATCGACGCAACCCCGAAGCACCCATCGAAAGCACTACCCCTGTCTGATTCACCCGCTGTATTGCCCTGCCTCTAACCTTGCCATCATGGCAGCACTGAGCAAGGTATTCGCGGCCAGGCTCGCCGGCCTCGGCGTCCTGGGCCCCGACGGCGAATCGATCGGGCGAGTGCGCGACGTGGTGGTCTCCATGCGCGTGGGCAGGGCACAGCCGCGAGTCCTAGGGCTCGTGGTCGAATTGGCAACGCGCCGAAGAATCTTCGTGCCGATGCTGCGGGTGACCAGCATCGAGCCCAACTCCGTTCAGCTCACCACCGGAAACGTCAGTCTGCGCCGATTCACTCAGCGCGCGAACGAGATTCTGGTGTTCGCGCAGATACTCGACTCCAAGGTCCGCGTCGACGATCCCGAGCTCGACGAATTGCACGACACCGATTCCGTCGTCGTCGATCTCGGCATCGAGCTCACCCGAACTCGAGACTGGAAGGTCGCACGCGTGGCGGTGCGTAAGCAGCGCCAACGCCTTGCGCGACGCGGTGCCATCCACGTCGTCGACTGGCAGCACGTGCAGGGGCTCACGCAGAACGAACTGTCGATGCCCGACCAGGGTGTGGCGCAGCTGTTGATGCAGTTCGAGGACCTGCGCGCCGCCGACGTGGCGAATGCGATGCGCGAGCTGCCCGTCAAGCGCCGCATGGAAGTTGCGCGGGCGTTGGACGACGAGCGCCTCGCCGACGTCGTCCAGGAATTGCCCGACGACGATCAGGTGGAGCTGATGCACTACCTCGGAGTCGACCGCGGTGCCGACGTGCTCGAGGCCATGGACCCCGACGACGCCGCCGACCTCCTCGGCGAGCTACCCGAGACCGAAGCGGAATCGCTTCTGCGACTGATGGATCCAGAGGACTCCGCGCCGGTCCGCCGCCTGCTCGAACACTCCCCCGACACCGCCGGCGGTCTGATGACGCCCGAGCCCGTGATCCTCACCGCGTCGACGACGGTGGCCGAGGCCCTCGCTCGGGTACGCAACCCCGACCTGACGCCTGCGCTGGCCTCATTGGTGTTCGTGGTGCGGCCGCCGACCGCAACACCGACCGGCCCATATCTGGGCTGTGTTCACCTGCAGCAACTGTTGCGAGAACCCCCGGCGAGTCTGGTGGGCGGAGTCGTGGACAGCGCACTCCCGCGGTTGTCCCCCGAGGACAGCCTGACCGCGGTGACGCGGTACTTCGCGACGTACAACCTCGTCTGCGGCCCGGTGGTCGACGACGAGGACCACCTGGTCGGGGCCGTGACCGTGGACGACGTCCTCGATCACCTGCTGCCCGAGGACTGGCGAGATCAGGAAGTGGCCGGACAGTGAAAGAAACAGCACGCCAAAGAATGGACACGCCACGCGGTTCGCGGCTGTTCAACGTCAACTTCGACTTCGATCTCGGCAAGTCGGGTGAGAAAGCCGCCAGGTTCTTGGGCACCGGACGCTATCTGGCGATTCAGACCGGCATCGTCATCGTCTGGATCTTCCTCAACGTCGTGGCCGTCAATCTGCAGTGGGACCCGTATCCCTTCATCCTGCTCAACCTCGCCTTCTCGACGCAGGCCGCGTACGCCGCGCCGTTGATCCTGCTCGCCCAGAATCGGCAGGACGATCGCGACCGCGTCTCTCTCGAAGAGGATCGGTCGCGGGCTCAGCAGACCAAGGCCGACACCGAGTTCCTCGCGCGGGAGCTCGCAGCTCTGCGTATCGCCGTCGGTGAAGTCGCCACCCGTGACTATCTGCGCCGCGAACTCGACGACATCAGGGCGTTGCTGGAACAAGCGACGGGTCAACCCGCCAACGCACCGAAGAAGGCGCGCAAGAAAGCGGCCGCACGCCTGGCCGACGACGCGTCGGGCGAGACCGACCCGCAATAAACCGCGCACCCCTCCGCGCCTGGTAACGGCCCGATAACGGAACAGTCTCGAATCAGGTACCCTCGATCCCGGTCATCAGGTCGGGCCCCGGAAATCATCCGGGGAAATCAGGAGGTACAGCGCGCGTGGGTCGTCACAGAAAAGCATCGAATTCCAAGGTTCGACGGAACTCGGTGATTGCTCTGGCAGGCCTCGTCCCCGCAGGACTCGTCACGGCCGCGACCAGCGCCGGAGCCACCGAATACATCCCGTTCGTCACCGAAGACCTCGCGAACGGCGACTCCTGGCAGCCGCTCGGAGCGAAGCTCCGCACGGGCCTGCCGCAGAACGCCGACGGCGGCAAGCCGCGCCACGGCACGGTCATCCCGGTGACGCGCTCCGAGTACCAGAAGGTGCTCGAGGGCTACGCCCCCGGTCTGGCCGTCGCCTCGGTCGCCCCGCTGACCGCGACGACCACGGCCGGCACCGCGCCGGTCCTGCCC
>NZ_NOYR01000031.1:0-605 GCF_002258885.1 Rhodococcus sp. 06-1474-1B
GCGTGATGGACGTAGGAGTAACCGCGGCCCTGTTTCTTGTTGTGCCGCTTTCCGATCGCGCGGCCGAGCTTGCGATGTCCGCCGCCGTCGGGGATTCGGCCGAGCTTTTTGATGTCGATGTGGATCAGATCCCCGGGAGCGGGATGCTCGTAGCGATGCGGCTGCGGGCGTCGTACAGCAAGTCCGGTGTTCTGGTCGAGGTGACGAAGCAGCGGCATTTTGTAGCGGCGTAGGACTGCTGAGACGGTGCTGTGCGGCATGTGCAGGTGGTAGCCGATGCGGTGTGGTCCCCACCGGCGGAGGAAGCGCAGGTTGATGATTCGGCGTTCGGTGCGGGTCGGTGTCCGGTTCGGGTTGTGGTGGGGTCTGCTCGAGCGGTCGGCCATTGCCGGTGGGCCGCCGGTGCGGTATCGATCGGCCCATTTCTTGGCTGTGGTCGGTGAAACCTGGAATCGTTCGGCCGCTCGGCGGATCGACCATCCGTCGTCGACGATCGATGTCGCGAGTTTCAATCGCCCCTTCGGGGTGAGCAAGGCATTAGCGTGTGACACGAGGACCTCTCGGTTGTCGGTGCAGTTGTGGTAACCACACCGATACCGGAGGTC